>CAWHPH010000068.1:0-90762 GCA_963831135.1 uncultured Alphaproteobacteria bacterium | reverse complement strand
CCATATCGCCGCCGCACGGCATTCTCGCGAACAATACTTTCGCCCGCTGCTTGACGTGACAAACGGCTTGCCGCAGTGGCCGCAGCTTTTGTGCAGAACCCTGGCGTCCATGACCGCACCGTCAACGTTTCGGCCTCACCTGCGGCACCGGAAACGCCGCGCGGTGCAGGTCCATAAACGTGACCGGCGGCGCGACCGTCTTGAGCAAATTCTCAGCGTCAGCGATTTCGGTGCTGAGAGTTTCTCGATGCGGGTCTTGATATCGTTGCCGATGGATTCGATTTCTGCGCACGGCCGCATCAGCGTCGAGCACGGCTTGCACACGTTGCCGCTCCGGCTCGTCCATCAGCGCGAGTTGTTCGTCGGTTGGCATGACGGGCATGCCTCTCGTGTCGAACGGCTCATAACGTTTGGCGTTCATGGGGGACCTCCCGGCTCGTGTTTCAGGTGCCTTTGATCTTTGGCGGCATCGGCTGCGGCGCACCTTGCGCCGTGCCCCTTGCACTTAGGTCGCCCAACGTCTGCGACGAACCTCCCGCACGAGCACAGCCAGCGCCGTAGCGATCAGCGAACGACGAACCGTTCCGCTTGCTCGACGCCGCATGCGAGCCTTTCTGCGGATAAGTGAGAGGCGGCGGTATATTGCGGGCCATCCCCTTAGCCTCCCGGTTGGCGCACGGGATTTTCTTCCGCCGCCTCGTCGAGGTTCTTCGGAAGTTGATCTTTGCGCGCGAGGATCGAAGGGTCTTGGTTGCGCACCATGTTCGGGTGCACGCCGACCTCGTAGCCGCCCGGCTTTCCAAGTCCATCGGTCGAGCGGGTTTGCCAATCGTTCACCGGCTTATCGCCGCGGCGTGCGCCGGCAATCACCCCGGCGAGCACTTCGTCGTTCTCCATTTCTGTCCAAGGCGGGACACAACGCGATTGCCGGGGCGCACGCTTTGAGCGATGCCGTTCTGCGGGCCATTTTCGCCATAACCCGCGTTCGTCGGCGAACGCACGCGACTCACTTCATCCGGCGGCTCGGTGCGATTGATTTGAGCGGCAGGGTTTCGGCCCACGCTCAACTCGACTCCGCCTTTGCTATTAGAGCGATTCACTTGGTAGGCCATCTGCCCCTCCTATCAGTGGACGCATGTCCACTCAGTTGCTTTTGACAACACCGGCTCCCGCTAGAGCCGCCGGGTCGTGCGTCTCTATCGGGCCGCAGCACGATTCTTGATTGAACTGTGCATTGGCCTTCGCTGCGGGCGCGTGTCGCTCGGAATTATGAATGCGCGGCGCTTTATGTCCGCCGGAATGGCCCGGTGCTTGGAGCCCGTCATGGGCTACAACGACCTCGCGACCATGTTCGAGCGGCTTCAACCCGCCGCCGACAGCGGTGTGCCCGTCAACCGTTTTGCCGGGCTGATGATTCCAGTCGATAGCTCGCGTCTGCGAAGCAACCGGCTCGTCATCGTGGGCGCGTTGTGCGCTGATTGGAAAAACCATTGCAGCCTCCTTAGTCCTTTAGAGCTTCGTTCAAGATTTTCGAGCCGAGTTGCGGATCGAATGATTTTCCGGTCGCCATTGATGGCCCGCCGGATGCAAGCTCGGTCGAAGCGCCTCGCATGTCCCATGTGCTGCGCGTGACCGGCGTCGGACGTTTCCCACGTCCGGCCTCGTAGCCGCCGCGCTCGGCAAGAGCTTCCTGCGCTCGGCGCTTGGCGAGCCAATCAATGGCGGCGATATCGTCAGCCGTGAGCTTCATTCAGCGATACTCCTCGTTGTAAGTCTCTCCGAGACTGCCCGAGTTGAAGAACTCTTTCGCTTCCTTTCTTGACATCGGTATCGTGTCTTGTGCGTTGTCTCTTGCGAACGTGAGGTAGCAAACACCGTTCGACCAGCGAGCATCTGAAAAACAGGATGACTCGCCATCAAATACGAGCGGCTTGCTACGACGCTTTGCCATTTGCTTTGTCCTCACGCTGGCGTCGGCAACGACGTGTCGAACAAGAGCGTCCCGAAAAAAGTCGGGTCCACGAATTGCCACGTCACTGCACCATCGCTGTGCTGCCCCTGTATCTGCGTCGGCGCACTCGAACCCGTGGTGCCGCTGTTCAAAGCCTGATATCCGTTGTTCGCATTGCTGACGTACTGCCCTGCACTCACGACCAAGCCCTGCGACCAAGGCGTGAGAGCTTGAATCACGCGACGAGCTTTGCTCCGTTTCCGCTGGAAAAAAGCGGCGGATTGCTTGTCGGAATATCGTGCGCTAAGTGCCATCGCTTCATCACGTCCTTGTTGCGTATCAACCAAGCGTCGAGTTGTTCCGTCTCTTCCTCTTCGGTTTCGCAGAACAAAATTCGATTATTTGCTCCGCGAAAAGTTCGGCATTTCTGGAATGCCGCCGTTGTGAATTGCTTCATCCATCATTGCCTTTCCAAGGTCGTTGTTCACGCCGTGACCTTTGTTCATCGCGTGCATCGCGCCGGGCGGAGCCGCGCCTACCGCGTCACGCGTGCGACTGCGCATGCCGAATGCGGGAGCGGCTGAGTCGAGCCGCTTGCCTGTTATCACCGGGTCGAGCGGCATCGGCGAGGACGCATCACTAAGCTCGCGCCAGTTCGGATTGTGCGAGTCGATGCCCGTGCGGCTGCGCATCGAAGAGTGCACCGGAACGATTCCTTGGCCCTTCGCGGATTTCGGCCCCGGCGTGCGCGCGATGTTCGGCTGCTCGACGACCTTGCCCGTCTTGCGGTCGAGCGTATGATGCAATTGCGCGTTGACCGTCTCGTGCTCGCGGTCCTCGACGTGATGCACGCGAGTCGTCGGGTGAAGATGTTCGGGACGAACTTTCATGCGGCGGCTCCAGGAAGTTCGCGGCCGCTGATGGTGCGACCGGCTGCGGCCGCAATCTCAGCGGCCTTTTTGGTCCCAAGCGTGCGAATGACGCTCGCCTGCCTCTCTTCGCTCCATGCCTCTTTCGACCAAGGGTTCGAGCTTTTGTGTTTCGTCCCACCGGCCGCAGACGATTTGTTGTCGTCATTGGCCTTCCCGTTCGATCCGTCCGCGGGCTTGGTGCCAACGCGCCGGTCGTGAATGTCTCGGAGGCCATAGCTACGTGCGAGTTGATTGGCCTCGTCGGTGTTGTTGTTCAACGAGACGACAAGCTTGCCGCGCAGCGTCATATTCGTAGACGTGAGCGCGTTCTCGACAAGCGTCGGGTCAACGGTGATGGCGTCGCCGTTGTCGGTGCCATTGCCACTGTCGGCGGTCTTGTACGGCGGGAGCAAGAACTCCCATTGCTTCTGAAAGTGCTCGCGCACGCGCGGGTCGGTCGCGGTAATCTCTTCGCCGTTGAGCTTGAAGGATAGTCTCGCGCCGTTCCAGATGAAGTTGTCCGAAAAGGATTTCGACGCGAGCAGGCGTTGCCGCTCGTCGCTACCGAAGCCTTCAAACAAATCTGCGAACTCGCGCCTCTTTATCGAGCGCGAGCAGTTTGAGCTTGGCATCGTCTGTCAGTTCTTGCGTCATGGGGACTTCTCCGTCATGTGACTCGTTTTCGTGTTGCTCGTATCCAATCGACGGCGCTCTGAACAAAAATCAGTTTCCGCACGCCGACTTGCCAGCATTCAAGCTGGCCTTGTTTCACCGCATCACGCACCGCGCGGTGCGGTATTCCCAAAGCGTACGCAAGCTCCGTCATCGTCAAAGCGATGGGAAAGAGCCTGCGCACACGCCGTGCTCGCGGCATGGTGCGCCTCGCTATGTCTGGGGGGACTTTGATTTCGTTTTAGGAGGGCATCACGCCCTGATGCGATTGCGTCACGCGCTCGCCGAAACTGGCTTCAAGCATAGACCCGGATTGGCGCGGCGAGCAATACTACCGTTGTACCCTCGTCTCGACGACGTAGTAATGCCGATGGCTCAACGAGAAACGGCCTCAAACGTGGTGCGCCGGAGCCGGTCAAGTCGGACGGAGGCCGATAGCGACGGTCACGACTCCCGAAGCTTTTTCACGACCTCGCGTGCACCGGATTTCCGGTTTTGAGGGTCATCGACCTGTAACCAATGACTGTAGCCACTGTGGCCAACGTTGCGGCTAAGTCGTTGATTTTATTGATGGCGGTCCCGGCAAGACTCGAACTTGCGACCTTCGGTTTAGGAAACCGCTGCTCTATCCGGCTGAGCTACGGGACCAGCGAGGTATGCGTGCGCCGGCAACAATATGCGCCCGGATGCCCCCGCTCAAGGCTTGCCGAAATCTCGGCGCACCGGCCTCGCCTTGCGGCGCCTACAGGGAATAGTCACCGCGGCGCCGGCGCGGCAGCAGCCGGTGCTTCGTCAGTGACGACCTTGAACCCGGCCAGCGTGCATGGCCCAAACAATGTCGAGATCGCGACATCGGTCGCGTCGCGCCCGCGCGCCATCAGGATGCGGCCGATACGCGGCGTGTTGTGGCGCGCATCGAAGGTGTACCAGCGGTCGCCGAGATAAACCTCGAACCAGGCGGAAAAGTCCATCGGCTCCGGATCAGGCGGCACGCCGATGTCGCCCAGATAGCCACTGCAATAGCGCGCCGGAATGTTCATGCAGCGGCACAGCGTGATGGCGAGATGGGCGAAGTCGCGGCACACGCCGCGGCGTTCAGCGTGCGCGTCCCAGGCGGTCTTGGTCGGATTCGCATGCCGATAGCCGAATTCCACGCGGTCGTGGACGTAGTCGCAAATGGCCTGAACGAGCGGCCAGCCTTTCGCGGTCGTGCCGAATTTCGACCAGGCGAGTTGAATGAAGCGATCGGTCTCGCAATAGCGGCTGCCGAGCAGATAAACCAAAGTCTCGACCGGAAGCTCCTCCAGGGGATGCTGCGCGGCGGACGGCGCGACATCGTCCGGCGCGCCCGAATCGTTGATCAGAAAATCGGTGGACAGCCTGATGCGGCCAGCAGGGGCATGGATGACATGGCAGACATTGCCGAAGCCGTCGTGGTAGCAGTTTACGGGAATCTCCGGATCGAGGCGAAGCCGGTCCGGCGTGATCAGATCCGGCGCGCGCGAAGGATGCACGCTCAGCATCAAGATCATAGGCGTCGGCTGCGGGCATTGGTAGGCGATTTCGTAGCCGGCACGAATCTTCATCAGAAACTCGATGTCAGTCGTGAACCCAATTTCATCGGGAACTCATCGTCGTCCGCACCTCTTAGGCTCATAGGGAGGATCGGGTTCGCCGGTGGCGTGATTTCACCGGCAAATGCCGATATGCTGAAATTTCCATGCATTTCTCGGGCCACTAACGCGCATGTTGGTTTTCTGTTCGACCTTGATCGCCGATAAATGACATGACGCAGGCCCTCCTGGCGGCGGACGAGCCGCCGCCCGTCTCCGTTTACAACGCCGGCGGTGCGTCTCCTCTGCTGCTCGTCGCCGATCATGCCGGCAACATGATGCCGCGCGCGCTCGCAAGGCTCGGGGTGGCGGAATCGGAATGTGTGCGCCATATCGCTTGGGACATCGGCATCGGCGGGCTCGGCCGAATGCTCGCCGACGCGCTCGACGCCACGCTCATCCGGCAAAACTATTCGCGACTTGTCATCGACTGCAACCGGCCGCTCGACACGCCGAGCTCAATCCCGGAAATCAGCGAGCTCACGCCTGTTCCCGGCAATGTCGGTTTGAGCGAGGCTGAAAAGGCTGCGCGCGCCCACGCGATCTTCCGGCCCTATCACGAACGCATCGAAGCCGAGCTCGAGCGCCGGCGCCGAGCCGGCCGAGCCAGCGCGCTGATTGCCCTGCACAGTTTCACGCCCATGTTCAAAGGTATGGCGCGCGCATGGCACGTCGCGCTTCTCTACAATCGCGATCCGCGTCTGGCGCGTAACCTCCTCGACTTGCTTAGGCAGGAGGCTGGTTTCGTTGTCGGCGACAACGAGCCATATTTCGTCAGCGACACCACCGACTACACCATTCCGGTTCACGGTGAACGCCGCGGCCTGCCGCATGCCTTGATTGAAATCCGCCAGGATCTGATCGCGGAGGAGAGCGGGCAACAGCAATGGTCCGCGCGCCTGGCGCGGCTTTTGCCGCTGGCGTATGAGGAAATTGCAAGGCTGGGCTTAACCGGCGAATAGCTCAGCGTCGCAATGATTGCGTTCCATCCGAAGAACAGGAGCGTGACCAGGTGCCGCTCAAGACCAGCCGCAGGGCATGGTCCGGACCAAGCGCTCGCCGTCAGTCCTCGAGCAGCTCTTCCAGCTCGACATGGACGCGCTCGCCCAGCGCGGAATGGTGGCCCTGACCGGACGCGAGCAGCGCCTGCGCTTCCTCGGCGGTCTCGGCCTCCACCCACCATTCCTCGGCCCGCGTGACCAGCATCTTGGCGTGAAAAATCTTGGCGCGGAAGATCTTGGCGTCGAAGATCTTGGCGTCGAAGATCTTGGCGTCGAAGATCTTGGGCTGCGGCTTCGGTTGGAGCTTGCGAACGGCTGACATTTTCAGTTCCGGCACGAATCAAGAGTGCGAATACTTTACCGTAAAAGCGGCGCTCGCGGAACAAATCAGAAACGGAAGCTCCCGCCCGGCTCCCCTTAAGAGGCGGAACGCGCTATAATTTGGTTTGTTGTAAAACGTCGGCTGGCAGGAGTGGATCGTGGCCCCGCGCGCGTATTGGAAAGGCTACTTGCGGCTTTCGCTGGTCTCGTGCCCCATCGCGCTCTTTCCGGCAACGTCGGAACGCGAAAAGGTCAGCTTCAATCAGATCAACAAGGAGACCGGTCATCGCATCCGCTATCGTAAAGTGGATGCCGAAAGCGGTGAGGAAGTACCGGCCGAGAATATCATCAAGGGCTACGAGGTCGCCAAAGGCGAATACGTCGAGATCACCGACGAAGAGCTCGAATCGGTCGCGCTTGAGAGCACCAAGACCATTGACATCGACGAGTTCGTCCCCCGCGACGAAATCGACGAGCTCTACAATATCCGTCCTTATTACATCGCGCCGGACGGCAAAGTCGGTCAGGACGCCTTCGTGGTGATCCGCAACATCATCGAGCAGATGAAGATGGTGGCGATCGGCCGCGTTGTGCTGACCAGCCGCGAGCACGTGATCGCCATCACGCCGCGCGACAAGGGCCTGATGGGCACGCTGCTGCGCTTCCCCTACGAGGTGCGGGACCCGGCCGAATATTTCGACGACATCCCGAACGTCAAGCTCACCAAGGACATGATGGATCTGGCGCGCCATATCGTCGAGACCAAGAGCGGACACTTCGAACCGGAAAAGTTCGAAGACCATTATGAGCACGCGCTCAAGGAATTGATCGAGAAGAAGGCCAAGGGCGAAAAGATCGAGGTGCCGAAAGAGCAGCCGACGGGCAAGGTCATCAATCTGATGGACGCGTTGCGTCGCTCGGTGCAGGCCGAGAAGGCGACCGCGCGCCCGGCGCGCGCCAAGAAAGGCCGCAAGAGCACCGGGCAAAAGGAAATGCTGTTGCCGATTGCCGGCAAAAAGGCCGCTCCTGCCGAGACTGGGAAGGCGCGACCGCACGCCCGGCAACGGAAGGCCGGATAGCCACCGGCGCTGCCCAAAATTCCAGCCGCGAACGTCTGGCTTGCGCCGCAGTGATGCCGTAATCCGGCCCTTCGCTGGCAATCGATGCGCAGGTGTCGGGGTAGGATTGTCATGGCTGCGGCTTTCGCGGCCGGAATTGCAGGGACATGTGGCTGCTGGAGCGCTAGCGCGCAGGAGCGGCCGCACGCCGCCGTTGGCTGTAGCGGCGACATGATCGCCCAGGGCATTGCGAGCGATATCGTCGATGGCCGCACCTTCGTGCTGGACGATGGCCGCCGGGGAGTGCGACTGGCCGGGATCGAAGTACCACCCCTTCCGTTGCTGCAGGAAAACAACCCCGCCCCCGGCGGCACTGCCGCAAGGGAGGCGCTGGCCGCTCTCTTGTCCGGCGCACAAGTCACCCTCAAGCAAGCCGAACCGCAGAAAAACGACCGCTATGGACGGATTCTTGCTTACGCCTTCGTGTCGCGCGACGGAATCGAGCACGCCGTGCAGGCGGACATGGTTGCAGCCGGCCTTGCCCGCGTCGCGGCGCGCGTGGGCAGCCGCGCCTGCGCGGCGGAACTTTTGAGCCGCGAAAATATGGCGCGAAAGGCCAAGCTTGGCCTTTGGGGCAGTTCGTATTATGACTTGCTTAACGCCGACAACCCCACCGATGTGCTGGCCGAACAGGGCCGTTTTGCGCTGGTGGAGGGCAAGGTGCTCTCGGTGCGCGAGAGCGGCGCCACCATCTATGTTAACTTTGGGCGGCGTTGGACCGAGGACTTTACCGTTACGATCTTGAAGCGAAATGAGCGTAATTTCATGGCTGCAGGTCTCGAACCCAAGAAGCTCGCCGGCCGACATATACGGGTGCGCGGCTGGATCGAAGAGCGCGGCGGCCCTTGGATCGAAGCGACGCGACCGGAGCAGATAGAATTCGCCGATCGCGAATGAGTACGCCGCGGGGGCGGCGGGTAACCAACTGGGATGTGGTAGTGAGCAAATCGGGACCCATCAATTCGGGACCCATTCATTCGTGGCGCATTCATTGGCGGCGCCCGGGGACCGCAAGGCTTCGGCTTGCCTACGCGGGCTTTGCCGTGCTGGCGCTCGCGCTCGCCGCCTGTACCGCGTCGCCGCCCTCCCTCGGGCCTCAGGCGGTAGCGCCGGCGCCGGCCAAACCGGCCGACACGGCCGATATGTCGCCTGCTGCTTTGCGCGAGCACCAGCGCATCCTCGGGGCTTATGGCGGCGTCTACACCGATCCCAAGCTGCAAAGCATGATCGAGCGTACGGTGGAACGGCTGGTGGCAGCGTCGGACCGGCCGGACCTGCACTACAAGGTCACCATGCTCAATTCCCAGTCGATCAACGCGTTCGCGCTGCCGACCGGGCAGCTTTACGTCACGCGCGGACTGGTGGCGCTCGCCAACGACGAATCCGAGCTTGCCTCGGTGCTCGCCCACGAGATGGGCCATGTCGTCGCGCGCCATGCCGCCATTCGCGAAGAGCAGGCGAAACAGGCGGCGCTGGTCGGCCGCGTGGTCAGCGATGTGATCAGCGATCCGGAAGTGGGAGCGCTGGCGCTCGCCAAATCGAAACTCGCGCTGGCGAGCTTCTCGCGCGCCCAGGAATTCGAGGCTGATGGCATCGGCATCGGCATCGCCTCGCGCGCCGGCTACGATCCGTACGGCGCCGTACGCTTCCTCACCTCGATGGAGCACAATTCCGAGCTCAAGCCGCAGCAAAGCGGCGGCGCCATCGACCCGCGCGCGCCCGATTTCCTGTCATCGCATCCGGCAACGCCCGAGCGGATTTCCAACGCCGTCGCCAATGCGCGCCAATATAGCGAGCCCACCACGACCGGCAGCATCGCCGGGCGGGACAAGAACGCCTATCTCACGGACATCGACGGCATCGTTTTCGGCGAAGATCCGAGCGAAGGATTTGTCCGCGGCCGCCGGTTCCTGCACCCGCGTCTGGGCTTCACTTTTACCGCGCCGGAAGGGTTCAATCTGGAAAACACCGCGCAGGCGGTGCTCGGCGTCAAACATGGCGGCGGTCAGGCGCTGCGGCTCGACGTCGTCCGCGTGCCGGCCGAGCAAACGCTCGCTGCTTACCTGACCTCCGGCTGGATCGAGAATATCGATCCGAGGACGGTGGAAGACGTCACCGTCAACGGCTTTCCGGCCGCGACCGCTTCCGCGAAAGGCGATCAATGGGACTTCCGCCTCTATGCCATTCGGTTCGGCAGCGACGTCTATCGCTTCATCTTCGCCACCAAGCATAACTCGCCGGAAACCGACCGCGTCTTCCGCGAGTCGGTCGGCACCTTCCGCCGCATGAGCCTGGCAGAAATCGAGGAAGCCAAGCCGCTTCGCGTGCAAGTGGTGACGGTCGGCCCGGGCGACACGGTCGAGAAGCTCGCCACCCGCATGGCGGTTGCCGACCGTCAGGTCGAGCGCTTCCGCGTGCTCAACGGGCTCGAGCCGGGCGAGCGGGTGAGGTCGGGCAGCGAAGTCAAGATCGTGGTGGAGTAACGATCGCACCTACGCCGGTCATTGCGAGAAGCGAAAGCGGTGAAGCGATCCAGCCCGCAAAACCGGCTGGATTGCTTCGCTTGGCTCGCAATGACGACGAAGACAAATCAAAAATTGATCGCCCGCTTGCTGACCGCCAGTGCCGCTTCCTTCACCGCTTCGCTCAGCGTCGGATGGGCATGGCAGGTGCGCGCGATATCCTCCGATGAGGCGCCGAACTCCATGGCGATGGCGGCTTCCGCGATCATCGCCTCCGCGTCCGGCCCGAGAATGTGGACGCCAAGGACGCGATCGGTCTTGGCGTCGGCAAGAATTTTGACGAAGCCCTCGGTCGCGAGGTTGGCTCGCGCGCGGGCGTTGGCGGTGAAGGGAAATTTGCCGACCTGATAAGCGATCCCGGCGGCCTTGAGCTCCTCCTCGGTCTTCCCGACCGAGGCGATCTCCGGGACGGTATAAACCACATTCGGGATCACGTCGTAATTCACGTGCCCCGCCTGGCCAGCGATGATTTCCGCAGCCGCGACGCCCTCGTCTTCCGCCTTGTGCGCCAGCATGGGGCCGGCGACCACGTCCCCGATGGCGTAGATGCCGGCGACGTTGGTGCGAAGATGCTGATCGACCAGCACACGGCCGCGATTGTCTTTTTTGACGCCGGCAGCCTCAAGCCCGAGCCCTTCCGTGACGGGCACCCGGCCGATCGCGACCAGCACCACGTCGGCGTCGATCGTTTCGGCGGAACCGCCGCCCGCGGCCGGCTCGACTTTGACTTTCAGCGTCTTTGCGGATGTGTCGACGGCCGTGACCTTGGACGAAAGCTTGAAGGCAATGCCCTGCTTTTGCAGCATGCGGTGGAATTGCCGCGCCACCTCGGCGTCGATGCCGGGCAGAATGTGATCGAGGAATTCGACGATGGTCACCTGCGCGCCGAGCCGCCGCCAAACGGAGCCGAGCTCAAGCCCGATGATGCCGGCGCCGACGACGAGCAGCTTTTGCGGCACCTTGGTCAGATCGAGCGCGCCGGTCGATGACACGACGCGCTTTTCATCGATATCGATGCCGTTGAGGCGAGCGACATCCGAGCCGGTGGCGATGACGATATTTTTGGTCGCGAGCGTCTGCGTCTTGCCGTTGTCGTCTTTTACCTCAACCTGGCCGGGGGCGACGATGCGCCCGGCGCCGTGAAACGTTTCAATCTTGTTCTTCTTGAACAAGAACTCGACGCCTTTCACGTTGCTCTCGACATTCTGCTCTTTGTATTTGAGCAAAGCCGGAAGCTCGACACTCGGCTTGCCGACCTTGATGCCCATTTGCGCGAAGCTGTGGCCGGCTTCCTCGTAGAGCTCCGATGCGTGCAGCAGCGCCTTCGAGGGGATGCAGCCGACATTGAGGCAGGTGCCGCCGAAGGTGGCGTTTTTCTCGACGACCGCGGTTTTCAACCCGAGTTGCGCGGCGCGTATGGCGCAGACATAGCCGCCGGGTCCGCTACCGATGACAATGAGATCGTAGGAATCCATAAATCACCTATCGATTGCCATTGCCGGGCTTGTCCCGGCAATCCCGACAGATCGGCAAGTCATTGCCAACCTAAGCGAGATGGCCGGAACGCGTCCGGCCATGACGGACATGATCACAAATCCAGCACCAGCCGCGCCGGCTCTTCCAGCAATTCCTTCACGCGCACCAGGAACGTCACCGCCTCTCGGCCATCGACGACGCGGTGATCGTAGGAGAGCGCCAGATACATCATCGGCCGCGCCTCGATCTTGCCGGCCACCACCATCGGCCGTTCCTGAATCTTGTGCATGCCAAGGATGCCGGATTGCGGCGCATTGAGGATCGGCGTCGACATCAAAGAGCCGTAGATGCCGCCGTTGGTGATGCTGAAAGTACCGCCCTGCAATTCCTCGATTTTGAGCGCGCCGTCGCGGGCGCGGCGGCCGAAATCGGCGATCGCCTTCTCGATCTCGGCGATCGACTTCTGGTCGCAGTCGCGCACCACCGGCACGACCAGGCCGCGTTCGGTGCCGACCGCAATGCCGATGTGGTAGTAATTCTTGTAGACGATGTCGGTGCCGTCGATCTCGGCATTGACCGCGGGGATTTCCTTGAGCGCCTGCACGCAGGCGCGCACGAAAAAGCCCATGAAGCCGAGCTTGATGCCGTGCTTCTTCTCGAACAGCTCGCGGTATTGGCTGCGCAGCGCCATGACGTGCGTCATGTCGACCTCGTTGAAGGTCGTCAGCATCGCGGCGGTGTTCTGCGCATCCTTAAGCCGGCGCGCGATGGTCTGACGAAGCCGCGTCATGCGCACGCGCTCTTCGCGCGCCGCATCATCGGGAGCCGACGGCGCGCGCAGCTGCGCGGAGGTGACCGGTGTCGGCTGGGCGGCGGCGCGCTCGATGGCGGCAAGCATGTCGCCCTTGGTGACGCGACCGTCTTTGCCGCTGCCCGGCACGGCGGACGGATCCACGCCCGTTTCGGCCGCGATCCGGCGCACCGACGGCGCGAGCGGCATAGCCGTTCGAAGAACGGCGTCGCTTCGCTCGCCTGTGTCGGCGCTGGCCGGCTTGGCGGCAGCGGGCGCCGCGGCCGGCGCGGGTTTCGGCGGCGCCGGCGGCGGCGCAGCTTGCGGCGCTGCCTCAGCCGGCTTGGCGGGCGATTTCGCCGCAGCGCCGCCGGCGCCTTCCTTGATCGCACCGAGCAGCGCCCCGACGGCGACCGTATCGCCGTCCTTGACCGCAACGTCCGTGAGCACGCCCGCGGCCGGGGCCGGCACCTCGATGGTGACCTTGTCGGTTTCCAACTCGACCAGCGGCTCGTCGACGGCGACCACATCGCCGGCCTTCTTGAACCACTTGCCGATTGTCGCTTCGGTTACCAACTCGCCGAGCGTGGGCACCCGAATCTCAGCCATTGCAATCCCTCTTGGCAATCCTCTTGGCATCCCTTCGTCATGGCCGGGCTCGTCCCGGTCGTCCACGATTTCGCTTCGGTCACGCCGTCAAGACGCGGATGCCCGGCACGCCACCAGGCAGCGCGTAAGATTACCCCAGCGCTTCTTGCAGAAAATTCTTCAGCTGCGCCTGATGCAGCGACATCTGCCCGACCGCGGTCGAGGCCGAAGCCGGACGCCCGGCGTAGCGCGCACGCCGATGTTTGGCGCCGATCTGGTTGAGCACCCACTCCAGAAAGATATCGACGAATACCCAAGCGCCCTGGTTGCGCGGCTCTTCCTGGCACCAGACGATCTCCGCCTCCTTAAAGCGCGACAGCTCGGCCATCAGCGCCTTGGTGGGGAACGGGTAGAGCTGCTCGACGCGCAGCAGATAAACATCGTTGACGCCGCGTTTCTCGCGCTCGTCGTAGAGATCGTAATAGACTTTGCCGGAACACATGACGACGCGCCTGATCTTGGCGTCCGGCACGAGCTTGATGGGCTCGTCCGGCGAAAGCTGCGCATCGTCCCACAAGAGCCGATGGAACGATGTCTCCGGTCCCATTTCGTCAAGCCGCGACACCGCGCGTTTATGGCGAAGCAGCGATTTCGGCGTCATCAGGATGAGCGGCTTGCGGAAATCGCGTTTGAGCTGGCGGCGCAGGATGTGGAAATAGTTTGCCGGCGTGGTGCAGTTGGCGACCTGCATATTGTCCTCGGCGCACATCTGCAGGAAGCGCTCGAGCCGCGCGGAGGAGTGCTCGGGGCCCTGCCCTTCGTAGCCATGCGGCAACAGGCAGACGAGCCCCGACAAGCGCAGCCATTTTCGCTCACCCGACGAGATGAATTGATCGAACACCACCTGCGCGCCGTTGGCGAAGTCGCCGAATTGCGCCTCCCACATGGTGAGCGCATTGGGCTCGGCGAGCGAATAGCCGTATTCGAAGCCGAGCACCGCCTCTTCCGACAGCATCGAGTTGATGACTTCGAAGCGCGCCTGGCCTTCCGCCAGGTGATTGAACGGCGTGTAGCGGTGCTCGTCCTGCTGATCGATCAGCACCGAGTGGCGCTGCGAGAAGGTGCCGCGCTCGGAATCCTGGCCGGACAGCCGCACGCGGTGACCGTCGAGCAGCAGGGAGCAGATCGCCAGCGCCTCGGCGGTCGACCAGTCGATATTGAGCCCTGAATCGATCGCTTTGCGGCGGTTCTCAAAAAACCGCAGCAGCGTGCGATGGAGATGCAAGCCCGGCTCGAGCGTGGTGATCTTGTCGCCGATCTCCTTGAGCTTTGCGATCTCAACGCCGGTCTTGCCGCGGCGCGGATCCTCGCTGTCGCCGGCGGTCTTGAAGCCGGACCAGCGGCCGTCGAGCCAGTCGGCTTTGTTGGCGCGGTAGCTCTGCGCGGCCTCGAGTTCGGCGTCGAGGCGGCTGCGCCAATCCGCCTTCATCTTCTCGACTTCGCCCGCCGTCACCACGCCTTCGCCGACGAGCTTCTCGCCATAGATTTCAAGCGTGGTCGGATGCTTGGCGATCGCCTTGTACATCAGCGGCTGGGTGAACGACGGCTCGTCGCCTTCATTGTGGCCGTGCCGCCGGTAGCAGAACATGTCGATGACGACCGGCTTCTGAAACTTCTGGCGGAATTCGGTCGCCACCTTGGCGGCGAAGACAACGGCTTCCGGATCGTCGCCGTTGACGTGGAAGATCGGCGCCTCGATCATCTTGGCGACGTCGGACGGATACGGCGACGAGCGCGAATAGCGCGGATTGGTGGTGAAGCCGACCTGATTGTTGACGATGAAATGGACCGAGCCGCCGGTGCGATGGCCGCGCAAGCCGGAAAGCCCGAAACATTCCGCCACCACGCCCTGGCCAGCAAAAGACGCATCGCCGTGGATGATGAGCGGCATCACCATGGTGCGATCATCGCGGGTCGCGCCATGCTGATCCTGCTTGGCGCGCACTTTGCCGAGCACAACTGGATCGACGATTTCGAGATGCGATGGATTGGCGGTGAGCGACAGATGCACGTTGTTGTCGTCGAACTCGCGATCCGACGAAGCGCCGAGATGGTACTTCACGTCGCCCGAGCCCTCGATCTCGTTGGGCGTCGATGAGCCGCCCTTGAATTCGTGGAAGATCGCCCGGTGCGGCTTGCCCATGACTTGGGCAAGCACGTTCAGGCGGCCGCGATGCGCCATGCCGATCACGATCTGCTGCACGCCCAAGGCGCCGCCGCGCTTGATGATCTGTTCAAGGGCCGGGATCATCGATTCGGCACCATCGAGCCCGAAGCGCTTGGTGCCGGTGAATTTCAGGTCGCAGAATTTCTCAAAGCCTTCGGCTTCCACGAGCTTGTTGAGGATCGCGCGCTTGCCTTGGCGGGTGAAGGTGATCTCCTTGTGCGGCCCCTCGATGCGCTCCTGAATCCAGCCCTTCTGCGCGCCGTCGGAGATGTGCAGAAACTCGACGCCGAGCGTCTGGCAATAAGTGCGGCGCAGGATACCGATGATTTCGCGGATGGTGCCGAATTCGAGACCGAGCACCTTGTCGAGGAAGATCGGCCGGTCGAGATCGGCCTCGCCGAAACCGTACGTCCCCGGGTTAAGCTCTTCCTCATCGTTCGGCGGCTGCAGGCCGAGCGGATCGAGGTTGGCGTGGAAATGGCCGCGGGCGCGATAGGCGCGGATGAGCATGAGCGCCCGGATCGAGTCGCGGGTGGCGCGCTCGACGTCGGCGGTGGAGAGCTCGACGCCCCTGCTCTGCGCCTGTGCCTTGACCTTGGTGCCGAGCGCTTTGCCGACCTCGGCCCAATCGCCGTCGAGCGCCGCAACAAGTTCGCTGCGCTCCGGCGGCGGCCAGCCGGGACGCCGCCACGAGGGACCGCGCGCATTCTCGCCGACCTCGCGCGGATCATCCTTCAGGCTTTGGAAGAAGGACTGCCATTCGGCATCGACCGACTTTGGGTCGGCTTCATAGCGCGCATACAGGTCTTCGATATACGGGGCATTGGCGCCGTAAAGGAAAGACGTAAGAGCGAAGGCGGCATTCGCGTCCTGGCGAGACATGTGCGGATCCCGAGCGAGGGAGAGGGTAGGTAACGAAAAGCCCCACGACTACAGATGGCGGCGAATCAGCCCGGCCCGGCGCGGGGCGATTTGTCTTGTAGCTTATTTAATGGCTCGATGCGGCATCGAAAAGGCACAAGAAATGAATCATGATTTCAATATTTCAGCCAGGGTTTTCCCCAACCGCGCGGGCGAGGGCGACACTTTGATGCCGGCGCCCTCCATGGCCGCGATCTTGGACTCCGCTCCCCCTTTGCCGCCGGCAATGATCGCCCCGGCATGGCCCATGCGCCGGCCAGGAGGCGCGGTGCGTCCGGCGATAAAACCGACCATGGGCTTGCTGCGGCCGCGCTTGGCTTCATCGGCCAGAAACTGAGCGGCGTCCTCCTCCGAGGAGCCGCCGATCTCGCCGATCATGACAATCGCCTCGGTTTCCTGATCGGCCAGAAACATCTCCAAAATGGTGATGAAATCCGTGCCCTTGACCGGATCGCCGCCGATACCGACCGCGCTGGTCTGGCCGAGCCCTACCTGCGTCGTCTGGAATACCGCCTCGTAGGTGAGCGTGCCGGAGCGCGAGACGATGCCGACCTTGCCGCGCTGAAAAATGTTGCCGGGCATGATGCCGATCTTGCACTCGCCGGCGGTCATCACACCCGGACAATTCGGCCCGATCAGCCGCGATTGCGAGCCCGACAGCGAGCGCTTGACCTTCACCATGTCGAGCACCGGGATGCCCTCGGTGATGCAGACGATCAGCGGAATTTCGGCATCGATCGCTTCGCAGATCGCGTCCGCCGCGCCCGCCGGCGGCACATAGATGACGCTGGCGTCGCAACCGGTTTTCTCTTTCGCTTCGGCAACCGTATCGAAGACCGGCAGGTTGAGATGAGTGGTGCCGCCTTTG
This sequence comes from uncultured Alphaproteobacteria bacterium, assembly GCA_963831135.1. Classification (GTDB taxonomy): domain Bacteria; phylum Pseudomonadota; class Alphaproteobacteria; order Rhizobiales; family Xanthobacteraceae; genus BOG-931. The sequence continues at coordinate 73,783 of CAWHPH010000068.1, read as the reverse complement.
CCGGGCGAGGTGCCGCCGACCATCTTGGTGCCGTAGGCGATCGCCTGCTCGGAATGGAAGCTGCCGTTCTTGCCAGTGAAACCCTGGCAAATGACTTTGGTGTTCTTGTCGATGAGTATGGGCATGAGTCAGCGGCTCGACTTTGTTTGACGCATCAATGTCAGCATCATGCCCGGTATTTTCATCGGACTGCCGTCGGCGAGCATGAGCGTCACGTCGTCGGCATATTTCCAGGACGTTACGCGCTGCGTGCCATCGGCTGAATTGGATACCCGATCCGGTGCACCGAGCTTCATCGTGTTGATCAGATCTCGCTTCATTTCCTCGCCGTCGGCGTCTTCGGCGCCGATCGTGCAGCCCGTCACACTGCCATTGGGTCCTTGCGCCTGACCGGCAATGAGCTCGTGGGCGCCGCCTTTGAGCGTGACGAGCCAGGATTTGGTGCGACCGACCGGCCCCATCTTCACATCCTTCCGGACCGGAAGACTAGAAGCCGTGGCTTTGGCTTCAAGCGCTGCAAAATCCGGCGGTCCGGGCGTGCAAAATTCCACAAACGAATTCACGAGCTCCGCGCTTCGCTCGTTCGCGTGCGCCGCGCTCACAGCCAGCAGACAGGCGAAAATGGCGGTCCGGAGCACGTCAGGAGCCCTTCCGCACCGCCTTGACGATTTTCTGCGCGGCGTCGTCGAGATCGTCGGCGGGAACGACGTTGAGGCCGGACTTGCTGATGATCTCCTTGCCGAGCGCGGCGTTGGTGCCTTCCAGCCGCACCACCAGCGGGACGCGCAAGCCCACTTCCTTCACCGCGGCGACCACGCCCTCGGCGATCACATCGCAGCGCATGATGCCGCCGAAGATGTTGATCAAGATCCCCTTCACGTTCGGATCGGAGGTGATGATCTTGAACGCGGCCGTCACCTTGTCCTTGCTGGCGCCGCCGCCAACGTCGAGAAAATTCGCCGGCGTCTCGCCATAGAGCTTGATGATATCCATGGTCGCCATGGCGAGACCGGCGCCGTTGACCATGCAGCCGATGGTGCCGTCGAGCGCCACATAATTGAGATCGTAGCGCGAGGCCTCGATCTCCTTGGCGTCTTCTTCGCTCGGATCGCGCAACGCGGCAATGTCGGGGTGCCGGTAGAGCGCGCTGTCGTCAAAACCGATCTTGGCGTCGAGACAGATCAGCGCGCCCGATTTGGTGACGACCAGCGGATTGATCTCGAGCAGGCTCATATCCTTGGCGAGAAACGCCTGGTAGAGCTTCGGCAGCACGCTCTCCGCCTGCCTGGTCACTTCGCGGCTAAAGCCGAGCGCGTGCGCGACGGCGTGCGCATGATGCGGCATGAAGCCGGTCGCCGGATCGACCGAGAATGAGAGAATTTTCTCGGGGCTCTTGTGCGCGACTTCTTCAATCTCGGTGCCGCCTTCGGTCGAGGCGACGAAAGCCACGCGCGAGCTGGCGCGATCGACCAGGGCGGACAGATAATATTCGCGGTCGATCGCCGAGCCTTCCTCGATATAGAGGCGATGCACTTCTTTGCCGTGCGGCCCGGTCTGATGCGTCACCAGCGTCGAGCCGAGCAGACGCTCGGCCTCGCGCTTCACATCGTCGACCGATTTCACCACCTTGACGCCGCCGGCCTTGCCGCGACCGCCGGCATGGATCTGCGCCTTCACCACCCACACCGGACCGCCGAGATCGTTGGCGGCTTTCACCGCGTCGTTCACGCTCATCGCCGCAATGCCGCGCGGCACCGGCACGCCGAATTCGCGCAGCACAGCCTTCGCCTGATATTCGTGGATGTTCATGGAGAAGCCCGCGCAGCGTCATTCCGGCCGGGAGGGTGAGACGAACAAGAGCCGGAATCCATAACTACAGTCCCATCCGCCGCGATCGAAGTGCAAGCGCCTTCTTGTGCTGGGGTTATGGATTGCCGGCTCGCGCCGCTGGCGCGCCGCGCAATGACAGGATTATTTGCCGAGATTGGGGGCAATCTTCTTGCAGGCCTCGACCAGGCCCTCGACCGCCTGCACCGATTTCTCGAACATGCCGCGCTCGGCGCCGTTGAGCTCGATCTCGACCACACGCTCGACCCCCTTGCTGCCGATGACGACCGGCACTCCGACATAAAGGTCCTTCACGCCATATTCGCCGCTGAGATAGGCCGCAGCCGGCAGCACCCGTTTTTTGTCGCGCAAATAGCTTTCCGCCATCGCGATCGCCGACGTCGCCGGCGCGTAGAAGGCCGAGCCGGTCTTGAGCAGGCCGACGATCTCGCCGCCACCGTTGCGGGTCCGCTCGACAATCGCCTCAAGCCGCGCGGCGGTGGTCCAGCCCATTTTGACGAGATCAGGCAATGGAATGCCCGCGACCGCCGAATAGCGCGTGAGCGGCACCATGGTGTCGCCGTGCCCGCCGAGCACGAAGGCGGTGACGTCTTCGACCGACACGTTGAATTCGTCGGCGAGAAAATAGCGGAAGCGGGCCGAGTCGAGCACACCTGCCATGCCGACGACCATGTTCTTCGGCAGCCCGCAGCATTGCTGCAGGGCCCACACCATGGCGTCGAGCGGATTGGTGATGCAGATGACCAAGGCATTGGGCGCGTATTTCTTGATGCCGGCGCCGACTTGCTCCATCACCTTCAGATTGATGCTGAGAAGGTCGTCGCGGCTCATGCCGGGCTTGCGCGGCACGCCGGCGGTGACGATGCAGACCGCCGCGCCCTCGATCGATTCATAGGAATTGGTACCGGTGATGCGGGCGTCGAAGCCTTCGACCGGAGCGGACTGCGCAAGATCGAGCGCCTTGCCGTGCGGAATGCCCTCCATAATGTCGAAGAGGATGACGTCACCCAGCTCCTTGAGAGCCACCAGATGCGCCAGCGTCCCGCCGATTTGACCCGCACCGATCAACGCAATTTTGTTTCGCGCCATCGCAGAAAATTCCTTGATTGGCAAAGAAGCCCGGCCGCTGCGGTCCTTAGCCCGTTCGGCAGGCGCGTTCAAGCCGCCAAAGCGCGAGGCGGCGCCCCGCGGGAACCAGTCGGAGCCGGCGACTTTTCCGGCCGGGGCTGAAGCGGCCTGCGGCCGAGGCGAAGACCCGCGGCCGCCCCGGCTTTCAGCCGCCTCGACCGGTCAGGTCTCGACAATGCCGCTGGAAGAGCCGGACAGTTGCGAATGCGCGGCGCCGTGCGGCCGTGCGAGATAAGCCTCCGAGCGCATCTCGATCAGGCGCGAGGCCGTGCGCTTGAATTCCAGTGCCTCGTAACCTTCATCGCCACGATAAAGCGCGTCGGGCTCCGACGCCGCGGACGCGATCAGTTTCACATTCATGTCGTAGAGCGTATCGATGAGAATGATGAAGCGCTTGGCTGCGTTGCGGTTGTCGAAGGTCATGGTCGGTATGCGATCGAGAATGATCGTATGATATTCGTGCGCGAGCCGCAGATAGTCCGCGGCGGCGAGCGGTTGCTCGCAAAGATCGTGGAAGGAAAAACGCGCCACACCCATGGCGACGCGCGGCACATGGATCGCCCGGCCCTTTAACGAAAGCTCCTGCGCCACCCCCTCGTGGCCGCGCGCCAGCCGCCGCCACGCATCATCAAGCGCGGCATCTGCGGCTTCGTCCGCCGGCACATGCCACACCGGCATGCCGGCAAGCTTCTCCAGCCGAAAATCGGTGCGCGACGCAAGCAGCACGATCTCCATATGCACTTCCAGCATGTGGATGAAGGGCACGAACAAGGCGCGATTGAGACCCGCCTTATAAAGGTCCTCCGGCGGCACGTTGGATGTGGCGACCACCACCACGCCGCGGGCAAACAATTGCGCGAACAGCCGGCCAAGGATCATGGCGTCGGCGATATCGGTGACATGGAATTCGTCGAAACACAGCAGCCACGCTTCCCGCGCCAGTTCCTTGGCGACAAGCTCGATCGGGTCTTCGTCGGCATATTCGCCGACTTTCATGTTTTGCCGGAAGCCATGAACGCGCTCGTGCACGTCGATCATGAATTCGTGGAAATGGACGCGGCGTCTGCGCTGTACCGGGCTTGCCTCGTAGAACAAATCCATCAGCATGGTTTTGCCGCGGCCGACTTCGCCGTAGATGTAGAGTCCCTTCAGGGCCGACTGCTTTTTGTCGCGCGCCGCAAACAGCCAGCCGAGCGACGAAGATTTGCGCGCGAGACGATGCTCGACGATCTGCTCTTCGAGCCGTGCCAGACGATCGACGACGGTAAGCTGGGCTGCGTCGCGCTCAACTGCGCCGGCCGCGACACTGGCGGCGTATCGCGCCGTGATCGAACTCGCCATAGTCCTGTTAACCGTGTGTGGTGAAAACCTGGCTAGGAAAACGCGGCGGGAAAGCGACCATTGAACGACGTTGCAGCTCACATGCCATTGCTGCGTCGCTAAATGGTCACGAACCTAATAATTAGCCATGCGTATACGGAATGCGGGCATGTTGCTCAATGCTTTGCCTTGCCAAAATTTGGCGCCACCCAACATGATGGTGTTCTGGTTGTGATTCTGGGCGTCCGCATGCGGATTCATTGCTGCGACACGCCCGACTGGGAGGATCCGATCAAGAGGGCTTCGACAAGGAGACCTCTGAAATGCAAGACGTTCTTCCCGATGGCGGCGTGATCCGCAAGCTGTGGATCGGCGAAAATAATAAATACCGCGACCATCTGCTGCGGCTCGACTCGGCGAGCCGGCATAGCCGCTTTGGCGGCGGCGTTTCCGACGACTTTATCCGCGGCTTCGTGGATCTGTCGCTTTCGCTCGACGCCGTCGTGCATGGCTTTTTTGTTGACGGCGTGATGCGCGGCGCCGCCGAACTGCGACAGCTTGGCGTGCGCTTCCCCGGCCAGGCTGAAGCGGCGATCAGCGTGGAGAAGCCGTGGCAGAGTCACGGCGTCGGCTCGGCGCTGCTGCGCCGGACGTTGCTGGCCGCGCGCAATCGCGGCTATCGGCAGCTGCACATGGCCTGTCTTGCCGAGAACCGTCGCATGCAGCAACTCGCGCGTAAATTCGATGCCGAATTGTCGTTCGACTTCGGCAGCGTCGTCGGCGAGGTTGAATCCTGGCGGCCCAACCCGCTGTCGGTGATGCAAGAACTGATGGAGGACGGGCACGGCTTCGCGACAGCGATGCTCGACCTGCAATCGCGGATGCTGCGGGCGTAATGTCGTGCGTCAGTTGTGCGCGTATCTGAGCTCGGACACGCCGAGCGGGTAAGCCGCCTCGACCACATAGGGTCCGCCGCCGACCGACGCGCGCGAGGAGAACAGCACGAAGCGCGACACCTCGAACGAGGCCGAACGGAAATGGCCGCGCGCCGAGAGATAATCGGCCACCTGCCAGCTCGAGGTTTCGCGTAAGCGAGCCAGGGTGACGTGCGGAATGTATTTCCGCCCCTCGGGCTCGAGGCCGAGCCGCTGCAACAGGCGCTCCTGCTCCGCCTGCAATTCAAGCAGCGGCGTAATGGCCGTGGCCGCCGCAACCAAAGCGCGCGGCTTGCGGCCGCCGAAGGACGTGAGACCGTCGAGCCGCAGCTCGAAAGGCCGGCGATGGACGCGTCCAAGCAGGCCGGCAATGTCGCGCGCCAGCGCATCATCGATGTCGCCGATGAAGCGCAGCGTCAGGTGATAATTTTCGGGATCGATCCAGCGCGCCCCAGGCAAACCGCCGCGCATCATCGAAAGCGAATCGGCGACGTGGCGCGGTATTTCAAGACCTGTGAACAGACGGCGCATGACACCTGCGGTCCAAGATCGGGAAAACTCTCGACGAATCGCAGCAGAGCCAGCATGCGGGGATCGCCTCCCGCATGCAACCCTTACGATGAACGGCGCTCGCGAATCTGCGCGACCAGCTGTTCCACCTTCGGCAGGATACCGGCAACCATCACATCCACGCCCGTGGCGTTTGGATGCAGGCCGTCCCGCTGCAAGCGGCCGAGATCGGCGGCCACGCCGTCGAGGAAGAACGGATAGAGCGGGACGTCGTATTTGGCGGCAAGCTCTGGATAAATGCTTTCAAAGGAGCGGGCATAGTCGGCGCCGAGATTTGGTGCCGCACGCATCCCGCATAAGAGCACGGCGATATGGCGCTCCCGCAAACGTTGCAGAATTGTGTCAATCGCTGTGCGCGTGAACTGCGGCCTGATGCCACGCAGCATGTCATTGGCGCCGACCTCGAGGATGACGGCGTCGGTATCGTCCGGCACCGACCAATCGAGCCGCGCCATCGCATCCGAGGAGGTATCGCCGGAAACCCCGGCATTGACGACATCGACTGCTATTCCCTTGGCGGCGAGCGCAGCCCGCAGGCGCGGCACGAAACCTTCGCTTTCGGGCAACCCCAGCCCAGCGGTCAGCGAGTCGCCGAGCGCAACGATCTTGACCGGCTTGGCCGGCATCTCCGCTCGCGCGGGCGCAAGCGCCATCGCGACAACCAACACAACGCTGCAAACCGCCGCATGCACCACGTGGCGCAGCTTTCCGCCGTCCCCATATGATCTCCCACGCATCCATGGCGCGGGGCGCTCAGTCAAAAACATGCATGACACCTTGGGGCATCCTTTCGGCGGCTCCGCCATTGCGCTGCGCGGAGTCAATCTCTCGCTCGGCGGCGGCGCCGCCCGCGTTCATATCCTCCGCGACATCGGCCTCAATATAGGGCGCGGCGAAGCTGTCGCACTCCTTGGTCCGTCCGGTTCGGGCAAATCGACACTTTTGATGGTGATGACCGGGCTGGAACGCCCGGACAGCGGTTCCGTCCTGGTCGCCGGCGAAGACTTGAGCAAGCTCGACGAAGACGGTCTCGCGCGCTTCCGCGGCAAGAATATCGGCGTCGTCTTTCAGGCCTTCCACCTCATTCCCACCATGACCGCGCAGGAGAATGTCGCTGTGCCGCTCGAGCTTGCCGGCGCACACGACGCCTTCGCCCGCGCCGCGCGCGAGCTGATCGCGGTCGGCCTCGGCGGCCGGCTGTCGCATTATCCGGCGCAGCTTTCGGGCGGCGAGCAACAGCGCGTCGCGCTGGCGCGGGCGATCGCGCCTGAACCCGCCATCCTGGTTGCCGACGAACCGACCGGCAATCTCGACGAAGCAACCGGTGGCGAGATCATCGAACTTCTCTTTCGTGGCCATCGCCAGCATGCCACCACCCTGGTGCTCGTGACCCATGACGCGGCCCTGGCGCAGCGCTGCGATCGGGTGCTGCACATCCATTCGGGACGGCTCGAGGAGCCGTCGTCACCGGTGGCGAAGAGCCTATGACGCCGCTGGCGCTGCGTTACGCTTGGCGCGAGCTGCGCGGCGGGTTGCGCGGCTTCGCTGTTTTTGTCGCCTGTATCGCGCTTGGCGTCATGGCAATCGCGGGCGTCGGCTCGGTAGCGCAAAGCTTGGCCGACGGTTTGTCACGCGCCGGCAGCGCAATCCTCGGCGGCGACCTCAACTTCTCGCTGGTCCAGCGCGAGGCCAATGATGGCGAGCGGAGTTTCCTCGAGCGCAAAGGCGCGGTGGCGGCCGTCGCCACGCTGCCGACCATGGCGCGCACCGGCGACGGACGAACGACGCTGGTCGAAATCAAAGCCGTCGATGGCGGCTATCCATTGTTCGGCACGGTCGCGACCGAGCCGGACATACCGTTTTCCACCTTGCTCGCGCGCAACGGCGACGCCTTCGGCGCCGCCGCCGATCCGGCGCTGCTGACGCGGCTTGATCTCAAACTCGGCGACCGCATCACGATCGGCAAAGCGACGATCGAGCTGCGCACCGTGCTCAAGAACGAACCGGACAGATTATCCGGCGGGATCGGATTGGGACCGCGCCTGCTGGTGAGCCAGGAGGCGCTCCGCGCGAGCGCCTTGCTGCAGCCGGGCAGCCTGGTGCGCTGGCGATATCGGTTGCGCCTGCCCGCGGCAGGCTCGACTGACAGCGCGGTCAGCGCGGTCGAGCAGCAGGCCCGCACCGAATTCCCCGATGCCGGCTGGGACATCCGCACGCGCAAAAAGGCCTCGCCGCAGCTCGAGCGCAATGTGGAACGCTTCAGCCAATTCCTCACGCTCGTCGCCTTGACCGCACTGCTGGTCGGCGGTGTCGGGGTGGCCAACGCCGTTGCCAGCCATCTCGCGCGCAAGCGTGATGCGATCGCGACCATGAAGGCCTTGGGCGCAACCGGCGCCGAGGTGTTCGGCATCTACTGCTCGCAAATCGTGCTGGTGGCGTTATTCGCCACGCTGATCGGCGCCGGCAGCGGCGCGGCGCTGCCATTCGCGATCGTGGCGCTGTTCGGCGGCGTCATCCCGCTTCCGGTGGCGCCCGCATTCTATCCGGCGGAGCTCTTTCTTTCGATCGCTTATGGCCTGTTGACGGCGCTGGCCTTTGCCATGTGGCCGCTCGGGCGCGCGCACGATATCTCGGTCTCGATGCTGTTTCGCGACCAAGTTGCCGCCGAACGGGCTTGGCCCCGGCGCCGCTACGTTATCGCCACGGCATTGATCATCGCCGTGCTTGCGGCGCTCGCGATCCTCGCCGCCTATGACCGACGGCTGGCCATCATGTTCGTCGTCTCCGCGGCGGTGATCTTCCTGGCGCTGCGGCTGGTGGCGATGCTGACGATGGCGCTGGCGCGGCGGCTGCCCCGGCAGCGCTCGACGCTCATGCGGCTCGCGGTCACCAATATCTACCGGCCGGGCGCGCTCACCCCGAGCGTTGTGCTCTCACTTGGGCTTGGTCTTTCCTTGCTGGTCACCCTGGTCGAGATCGACAGCAATCTGCATCGCCAATTTGCGGCGGCGCTGCCGGAAAAAGCGCCTTCGTTTTTCTTCATCGATATTCCTTCCGCCGATGCCGAACGCTTCGATGCCTTCGTACGCGGCCGGACGCCGGGCTCGGTGCTGGAGCGCGTTCCGATGCTGCGCGGCCGCATCATCGCGGCCGCCGGAATTAAGGCCGAAAATCTCAAACCGGGCGAGGGATCGGCCTGGGTGCTGCGGGGCGACCGTGGCATCACTTACGCGGCGGCGCTGCCGGCGGGCTCTCGCCTGGTCGCCGGCGACTGGTGGCCCGCCGATTATTCCGGCCCGCCGCTCGTCTCGCTCGAGAACCGGACGGCCGAGGATCTCAAGCTCAAGCTCGGCGATGCAATCACGGTCAACGTGCTTGGCCGCAGCGTGACCGCCCGCATCGCCAATTTGCGCGCGGTCGATTGGCAGAGTCTGGGGATCAACTTCGTGCTCGTATTCTCTCCCGGCACATTCGCCGGAGCTCCGCACACCGACATCGCTACGCTGACCTTCGCCGACGGCGGCACCCCAGCCGAGGAGGCGGCGCTTATCAAGACGCTGGCCGACGCCTTTCCCACCGTCTCCGCCATCCGCGTCAAGGACGCGCTCGATGCCGTCGATCACATCGTCGGCAACCTGGTGCTCGGGTTGCGCGGCGCAAGCTCGGTCGCCTTGATCGCCGCGGCGCTCGTGCTCGGCGGCGCGCTCGCGGCCGGCCAGCGATTCCGCATCTACGATGCCGTCGTGCTGAAGACTTTGGGGGCGACGCGCCTTCGGCTCATGATGGCTTACGCGCTCGAATATCTTCTCATCGGCCTTGCCGCCGTGATCTTCGGGGTGGCGGCCGGCTCGGTGACCGCCCAGCTGGTGATCACCCGCGTCATGGAGTTTTCGTTCGTTTGGATGGCGCTGCCGGCGGTCGCAACGGCGGTTTCCGCGCTTTTGATCACCGTCCTGCTGGGGCTCACCGGCACTTTCAGCGCGCTCGGGCATAAACCCGCGGAGGTCTTAAGGAATCTGTAGTCTGCAGCGATTATGAAGGAACGGTAACCTGTACCAAATATCGCATTGCCGCCATCTGGCGCGATTAGGCCTTTCGCATTAGATTTCTGCCACGCAAGCGTCCGGCTCTCCGGACGGAACTGCCCGGCGTAAGCCGGGATAACCCAGGGGTATTCTCCATGTCGGACTTCGACCGGAATATCGCGGCCGCTCGCACCGGCTATCGCACCGCTCAGGTCGCGATCGATGCCGGCCTGCGCGCGTACATGATCCGCGTTTACAATTACATGGCCGCCGGCGTGGCGCTGACCGGCTTGGTCGCCTGGTTCGCCTATCAAGGCGCCGGCGGCGATCAGATCCAGATCGTCGGGCACTCGGTCACCGGCTTGACGGCTTTTGGGCACGCCATCTTTGCGAGCCCCTTGATGTGGCTCTTCGTGCTCGCGCCGCTCGGGCTCGTGATGCTGCTGAGCTTCGGCATCAACCGGCTGTCGGCGGGCACCGCGCTCACGCTGTTCTTCGTCTATTCTGGCCTGCTTGGGCTCTCGCTGGCGACGATCTTCCTCGCTTACACCGGGGCGTCGATCACCCGCGTATTCTTCATCTCGGCTGCAACCTTCGGCGCCATGAGCCTTTACGGCTACACCACGCAGCGCGACCTCACCGGCATGGGCTCGTTCCTGTTCATGGGCCTGATCGGCATTGTGATCGCCAGCTTGGTCAACATCTTCCTGCAATCGAGCGGGCTCTATTGGGTCATCTCCGTGGTCGGCGTTCTCGTCTTCGTCGGCCTGACCGCCTACGACACGCAGAGCATCAAGGAAATGTACGACGTCAACGATGACGGCACCATCGCCGGCCGCAAGGCGGTGATGGGCGCGCTGCGGCTCTATCTCGACTTTATCAACCTGTTCCTCATGCTGCTGCGCTTGTTCGGCGACCGCCGCTGACGCGCACAGCTAACGAACACAGCAACGCCCCGGCCATGGCCGGGGCGTTTTTGTTTGCGCGTCAGTCCGCCGGCCCGCGGGTGGCGCGCAACCCGAACAGCGCGGCGCATGCGGCAAGGCACAGAGCCGACGACACGATGATAACCGACGTTCCCATGGCATCCAGCAACAGTCCGAACAGCAGCGGGGCAAACGCCTGCGCCGCGCGGGCCGGAGCGCCCAGAAGGCCGGTGCGCTCGCCGTATCCGTGCGGCCCGAAGACCGCGAGCGGAACCGTGCCACGCGCGATGGTCAATAGCCCGTTGCCGGCACCATAGAGGATGGCGAAAGCCGCAGCGGCCGAGGGGCCGATCGCAGCAAAAATGATGGCACCCAGAGGATGCAGCAGCGCGGCCAGCCGCGCCGGCACAAGCGGGTGGCTCCGCCGCAGCAAAAAGAACTCCCCGAGCCGCGCCGCCACCTGCGCCGGCCCGACCAGGGCCGCAGCCGCGATCGCCTGCAACGGTGAAGCCCCGGCGAGTTCAAGCAAACGCGGCAAGTGCGCCGACATCGCGCCGGTCACGAACCAGGCCGCCGCAAAGACGAAGGCGAGAAGAAACATCTCCTTGTAAGGCTTCCATCCGATCGACCGACCGCGCGGCTGTACAAGCTGCGGAGGCTGTCTCCGGACGGGCAGCAGCAGATTGAGTGGCAAGCCAAGGACGAGGTTGAGCGCCGCCCACACCAACAGCGTCTCGCGCCAGCCCCACAGGCCGTTGAGAAACGTCGACAATGGCCAGCTTACCGTCGACGCAAAACCTGCGATCAGCGTAATGCCGGTGATCGGCGCGCGCGCCTCGCGGCCATAGAGCGCGGTGAGCGCGGCAAAGGCGGCATCGTAAAGCCCGAGCGCCATTCCGACGCCAAGAACAGCCCATGCGGCAAAGAGCAGGACAGGCCCGTTAGCCGCTGCAAGCGCGACAAGGCCGGCGGCAAGCACGACGTTCGACAGCGCCAGCACGCTCCGTCCGCCATGCCGATCGATGATCCGCCCAACTGCGGGACCGGCGAATGCCGCAATCAGCAGAGCGCCTGAGAGAGCCGCAAAGATCCATGAGCGGCGGATGCCGATACCCGCGCTCATCGGATCGGCGAGAATGGCCGGGAGATAATAGCTCGACCCCCAAGCCAGCGTTTGCGCCAGCCCAAGCGCCCCGACGACGAGCGGGCGTGAACGGATCAGAGCCGTATTCTGGTGATCTTGAGTCAAGCGCTTTGTCTATAAGACCCGCCAGCCGACGCGGCCGGCGCCTCAGCGGCGTGTCGATCCGGCGGCCGTCCGGCGATCCTTCAGCCCGCGACCAAGCTAACCGACCGATCGAGCGCACTGAGCACGCGGTCAAGCTCGTGGCCGCGGCGCAGGATGTGACCGGTTGCCGAAATGACGCTGTAAGCGCCCTGCCGGCGGCCGAGACGCGGATTCTTTTCAATTCGGTAAATGGGAAACTCGGTGGCGCGCCGGAAAACCGAAAAGACGGCACGGTCTTTCAGAAAATCAATCGCGTAGTCCCGCCATTCACCCGCCGCGACTTTGCGACCGTAGAGACTGAGAATGCGGTCGAGCTCGCGCCGGTTAAAGGTTACCTTGCTTGCGGGGGCGGGCGCGCGCATCTCGCCCCCGCGCCACGTGCTCGGCTCAACTTCGCCGATTGCCATGCGGCGCCTCCTTTGCCGAAGCCCCCTTCATGGAAGCTTCACGGTCTATTCATGATCGCGCCGGACGAATGCGGCGGCAAGAGCCTTTCAGTTTACTCCCCAGGCTCCGCGCCGGCTTGTCGCTTCGCCGGCGTTGGCAGCAAAAACCGGAAGGTGCGGCATTTTCGACCGGCAGAATCACGTATTTGTTAGGCCAATCATAAAGCGGCCCTATTTCGGTCAATCACATGCCTAGCTGGAATGAGAAATAGTGGATCGTTGCCTCAGGGCCCGATCCGGATCGCATTCCGGATTCCTCAGCCCCCCAGCCCCCCGGGGTGTGGACGGATCGGGCCAGAGTTTCCGCGTACGGTTCAATCCCCAGTATGCTTAAGGCCGGCTCGTCGCCGGCCTATTTCTTTTTGTTTGTTGACGCTTGAGCGATTGTTAACGTTTTAGCAAAATCGCGGGCGCCAGCGACGCCAACACCAACGGCCTCTGTCGCCGGAGCGCGCGCCGCCGTCACCTGACTTTCGTTATCTGACGTCCGTGGTCTGCCGGGCCACGGGCACAAGGGCCGCACCGAGGACGATGCCAGGCCTATCAGGCGAGCCTTGCTGCACAATCACTGCGGCCGCATCGACGCCACCGGTCACGACTTCGGAAAGAGCAACGTTCCACGCCGAACTCGGTGCCGGCGAAATCCCCAAGCTTGAGCCAGCGCCGGACGACATTGTGGTACGTCACGGTGCGTCCGTGATTCTCACCGCGGCCGATCGCGACCGGCACCGAACGGGTCAGCGGACATAGCCACACTTCCCCGCCGCCGTGATCCTTCAGGGCGGTCACCTTGATGTTCAAAGCGTTACCGCCAAGCGACAGGGCGACCGGTACCGACATGACTGCCGTGTTGCGATCAGTCACGGTAATCGCGCGTTCGACGGCGCCGTGATCGCTGCCGAGAACATGGGTCGCGCCGTTGACCACGATTTGCGGCGTATAGACCTCGCGATCACCGCGGACCCGGGCGTAGGCCCGCTGCCGCGCCGAGTGCACCGAACTGGCGAGCGTGTCCTTCCAGCCGAGATAATCCCAATAGTCGATCGGCACGCTGAGCGCGACCAGGGAAGGATCGTCGGCGAGTTCGCCGAGCAACTTGTCGGCGGCGGGGCAGGACGAACATCCCTGACTGGTGAAGAGCTCAAGCAGCCCGCGCGGCTCGCCGGCGCTTGCGAGCGCCGAACTGGCAAGGAGCAATCCGGCGACGATAGGCACCGAAGAGAGGCGGCAACGCAGCATCCCGATCTCCACCAACTGCCCCACAGTCGGACCCCGCGACCAGCACATTGATATCGAGGGCGCCAGTCACCCGCTACTCACTTCGCAGTGAGACTCGTCGTGTTTCGATTATGCTCTCATTAGGCGGCCAGATGGCGAAGAACGTACTGCAATATGCCGCCATTCCTGAAATAATCGAGTTCGTCGACCGTATCGATCCGGCAGATCAGCGGCACGCGCTTCAATCCGCCATCGGCGGCGACGATCTCGGCGATCATCCGCTGGTGCGGCTTGAGATCGGTGTGCAGGCCACGAATGGTGACCTGCTCGTCGCCCTTCAAGCCGAGCGTTTGCCAGGAGGTGCCCTCCTCGAACACCAGCGGCACCACGCCCATGCCGACCAGATTGGAGCGATGGATGCGCTCGAAGGATTGCGCGATCACCGCGTGCACGCCGAGCAGAACCGTGCCCTTGGCCGCCCAGTCGCGCGAGGAGCCGGTGCCGTATTCCTTACCGGCGAATACCACCAGCGGCACATGCTCGCTCTTGTAGCGCATGGCCGCGTCGTAGATCGTCATGCGCTCGCGCGAGGGATAATGCACCGTATAGCCGCCTTCGACGCCCGGCACCATTTGGTTCTTGAGCCGGATGTTGGCGAAGGTGCCGCGCATCATCACCTCGTGATTGCCGCGCCGCGTGCCGTATTGGTTGAAATCGACCGGCTTCACGTTGTGATCGATCAGATATTGTCCGGCTGGCGAATCCACCTTGATCGAGCCGGCGGGCGAGATGTGATCGGTGGTGATCGAGTCCAGGAACAGCCCCAGCACGCGCGCGTCGACGATGTCGGTCGGCGCTTCCGGCCGGCGCGACATGCTGGCGAAATAGGGCGGATTCTGCACGTAGGTCGATTTGCCGTCCCACGGATAGGTCAACGCGCCTTGGACGCTGATCTTGCGCCAGTGGGCGTCGCCCTTGAACACATCTCCGTATTTGCTGGTGAACATCTGCTTGTTGATGTTCTTGCGGATGAATGCGTTGACCTCGCGGCTCGACGGCCAGATATCGCGCAAATAGACCTTGCGGCCCTTCGCGTCGGTGCCGAGCGGAGCTTTGGCGATGTCGATCTGCATCGAGCCGGCGATCGCGTAGGCGACCACCAGCGGCGGCGAAGCCAGATAGTTCGCGCGCACGTCGGCGTTGACGCGGCCCTCGAAGTTGCGATTGCCGGACAGCACTGCCGCGGCGACCAGATCGTTATCGCTGATCGCCTTGGAAATCTCCGCCGGGAGCGGGCCGGAATTGCCGATGCAGGTGGTGCAGCCGAAGCCGACCAGATTGAAGCCGAGCTTATCGAGATCCTTCTGCAAGCCGGATTTGCTCAGATATTCGCCGACCACCTGCGACCCGGGCGCCAGCGAAGTCTTCACCCACGGCTTGGCGGAAAGGCCCTTGGCGACAGCCTTGCGGGCCAATAGCCCCGCCGCGATCATCACCGACGGGTTGGACGTGTTGGTGCAGGACGTGATCGCCGCGATCACGACGTCGCCATGGCCGAGCGTATGCTTACGGTCTTCGACCGCCACGCGCTTGTCCATTTCACCCGCCTTGCCGAATTCCTTGTCCATCGCCTCGGCAAAGCCGCTCTTTACCGCTCTGAGCGGCACACGGTCCTGCGGCCGCTTGGGGCCGGCGAGCGACGGCTCGACCGAGCCGAGCTCGAGCTTGAGGACATCGGTAAAGATCGGGTCCTGCGCGGACTTGGTGTGATACATGCCCTGCGCCTTGGCATAGGCGAGCACCAGCGCGACGCGATCCGCCGCACGGCCGGTATCGCGCAGATAGTGGATCGTATCCTCGTCGATCGGAAAGAAGCCGCAGGTGGCGCCGTATTCCGGCGCCATGTTGCCGAGCGTGGCGCGGTCCGCGATCGACAGGCTCGCCAGCCCCGGCCCGAAATACTCGACGAACTTACCCACGACGCCGCGCTTGCGCAGCATCTGCGTCACGGTGAGCACGAGATCGGTGGCGGTGACGCCTTCCTTGAGCTTGCCGTTAAACCGCACGCCGATCACTTCCGGCAGCAGCATCGAATAAGGCTGGCCGAGCATGGCGGCCTCAGCCTCGATGCCGCCCACGCCCCAGCCGAGCACCGAGAGGCCGTTCACCATTGTCGTGTGCGAGTCGGTGCCGACCAGCGTGTCCGGATAGGCAAGCTCGGTCGCCACCACCTTGTCCGTGAACTTGGTCTTGCTCTTTGCCGTCCAAACGGTCTGCGACAAGTATTCGAGATTGACTTGGTGACAGATGCCGGTGTCGGGCGGCACGACGCGGAAATCCTCAAAGGAGCGCTGCGCCCATTTGAGAAACCGGTAACGTTCCTGATTTTGTTTGTACTCTTCGTCGACATTCTTTTTGAATGCGGTGTTGCTGCCGAAATAATTGACCACCACCGAATGGTCGATGACGAGATCGACCGGCACCAGGGGATTGATCTTCTTCGGATCGCCGCCGAGCATCTTCATCGCATCGCGCATGGCGGCGAGATCGACCACGGCGGGAACGCCGGTGAAATCCTGCATCAGGACGCGTGCCGGCCGAAACGCGATTTCGCGGTCGGAGGTCTTGGTCTTGAGCCATTGCGCGACCGCCTGGATGTCTTCCTTGGTGACCGTGCGGCCATCCTCATGGCGGAGCATGTTCTCGAGCAGAACCTTGAGCGAAAATGGCAGCCGCGAAATTCCCTTCAGGCCATTCTTCTCGGCCACCGGCAGGCTGTAATAGGCGTAGGTCTTGGACCCGACTTTGAGCGGCTTCAAGCATTTGAAACTATCGAGCGAAGTCATGACTATTTTCCCATCCCGCCGGCCGCCCGCCGGCGTAAACCGCTGACGATTGATTGCCGGAACAGGTTCCAACGGAGCGTTGGCGCCGGGCGCGGAAGGCGTCGCCAATGCGCCGCCAACCGCGCTTCGGCTTATAAGAGCTTTTCAAGACTTGTGCCAGATCGACAAGAAATGATCGATAACATGCGGCGCATCGGCAGCTTGCTGGCGTTCTCCCGCGCGGCCGATTCGGCCTTTGCCTGGTATTCGATTCGGCCTTTGCCTCGTATTGAGGGACGTTTTTGATGCGGCTTTCCGCCTCTGATCTGGCCTGCCGGCGCGGCGGCCGTGACGTATTCGCAGGTGTGAGCTTTTCCGTCGCAGCAGGCGAAAGCCTGACCATTCGCGGCCGCAACGGCGCCGGCAAATCCTCCCTGCTGCGCATGGTGGTTGGCCTTGTCCGAATCGCTGGGGGGAGCCTCGCCTTGGAAGGCGGCGACCCGGAACTGACGGTCGGCGAGCAGGCCCATTATCTCGGCCATCTGGACGCCTTGAAGCCGTCACTCTCGGTCGAGGAGAACTTGCGGTTCTGGTCGGCCTTTCTTGGTGCAACAACCGTCGAGCTAGCCGGACCGCTCGCGGCGGTCGGCCTCGATGCGCTTTCCGACCTGCCGGCGGCCTATCTGTCCGCCGGGCAACGGCGCCGTCTTTCGATCGCGCGCCTGCTCGCGGTCAAGCGCCCGCTGTGGCTGCTCGACGAGCCGACCTCGACGCTCGATGCCGCAGCACAGATACGGCTCGGCGAGATCATGCAGGCACATCTGGCCGACGGCGGCATCATCCTCGCCGCCACGCACAGCGCGCTGGGGCTTGAGGATGCACGCGAGCTGCGGCTCGATCACGCTTATCACTCCCCCCTTGTGGGGGAGGGTCAGGGCGGGGGGTCGTCTGGTAGCGCGCAAGCGTCGACGCCTGCCCATGACCTCGCGACGACCCCCACCCCCAACCCCTCCCCACAGGCGGGAGGGGAGCAGCAAAAATCATGACTCCCCTAGCTGCGATTCTTCTGCGGGACATGCGCATCGCCATACGCGTCGGCGGCGGTGCGCTGATGGGCGTGTTGTTCTTCCTGGTCGTCGTGACGCTCGTGCCTTTCGCGCTTGGCCCCGACCTCGCGCTCCTCAAACGCATCGGGCCGGCAATCCTGTGGCTCGCGGCCTTGCTCGCGAGCCTGCTGGCGCTCGATCGGCTATTTGCGGCCGATCACGACGATGGCTCGCTCGATCTCATCCTGATGGGCCGAGCACCGCTCGAAATCGTCGTAGCCGCCAAGGGCCTGGCCCATTGGCTCACAACCGGTTTGCCGCTCGTCATTGCGGCGCCGCTGATCGGCCTTTTTCTCAATCTCGATGCACCGGCCGCAGCCGCGCTTGTGCTGACCCTTCTGGTCGGAACGCCGGCCCTTACCTTCATCGGGCTCATCGGCGCGGCCATTGCGGTGACGTTGCGCCGCGGCGGGCTATTGGTGGCGGTGCTGGTCTTGCCCCTGACCGTGCCGGTCCTCATTTTCGGGGTGGCCGCCGCCAATGCGGCCGTGGTCGGGCCGATACCGTTCGGCACGCCGTTTACGATTTTGTGCGCGGTCACCTTGGCGAGCCTTGTGGTGGGGCCGTTCGCCGCGGCGGCAGCGCTGCGGCAGGAAATGGAATAAGCTGCCGGTTGGATTTGGATATTCCCGATGGCCATAGCCGATCTTGCCAACCCGACGCGTTTCCTCGCCTTCGCCAACCGCACCATTCCGTGGCTCGGCGGCATGGCCGCGGTCGTCTTCGCATTCGGCATCAACCAGGCGATCGTCGCTCCGGATGATTATCAGCAGGGCGCTACGGTAAAGATCATGTTTCTGCATGTGCCGGGCGCCTGGCTCGGCATGCTCGGCTGGGGCGTGATGACGGTCGCGGCACTCGGCACGCTGGTCTGGCGTCATCCGCTGGCCGATGTCGCCGCCAAGGCGGCGGCACCGATCGGGGCTGCCTTCACCCTGATGTGCCTCGTGACCGGTTCACTGTGGGGACGGCCGATGTGGGGCACCTACTGGGTATGGGATGCGCGGCTCACCTCGGTGCTGCTGCTGTTCCTTCTCTATCTCGGCGTCATCGCGCTGTGGCGCACGGTCGAGGATCCTTCGCGCGCGGCGCGCGCCGCCGCCATTCTCACGCTCGTCGGCGCCATCGATCTGCCGATCATCAAATTCTCAGTCGATTGGTGGAACACGCTGCATCAGCCGGCCTCGGTATTTCGCTTCGGCGCGCCGACGATCGATGCCTCGATCCTCATTCCGCTCTTCATCATGACGATTGCGTTCACGCTTGCATTCGCGACGCTTCTGCTCGCGGCCATGCGCAACGAGATCCTCCGGCGCCGCGTGCGGACATTGCGGCTGATGCAGGCGAGCGCGGCAAGCTGATGATGCCGGTGGCCGCTCACACGGGCTTCATCATCGCGGCTTACGCTGCCGCCGTCATCGTTGTCGGCGGATTATGCGCCTGGGTGATGCTCGATTATCGCGCGCAACGCCGTAACCTGGCGGACCTTGAGCGGCGTGGCGTCATCCGGCGCTCGGCGCCGCCGCCACCGGAGCCGGCGCCACACCAGG
The DNA here is from genome assembly GCA_963831135.1 of uncultured Alphaproteobacteria bacterium. Taxonomy (GTDB): domain Bacteria; phylum Pseudomonadota; class Alphaproteobacteria; order Rhizobiales; family Xanthobacteraceae; genus BOG-931. The sequence goes on along the minus strand of CAWHPH010000068.1, from coordinate 54,598 downwards.
CAAAGGAAAAGGCGTGACATCCACTGAAAAGGAGCGCGCGGGCGTCGGCCGGCGCCGCTTGATCGTGCTGGTGCCGCTGGTCGTGTTCCTTGCCTTGGTGCTGCTCTTTCTGATCCGCCTTTTCTCCGGCGATCCCTCGCGCATTCCTTCCGCGCTGATCGGACATCCGGCGCCGCAAACAACATTGCCGCCCATCGCCGGCCTCGATCGCGACGGCAAGCCGGTAGCGGGCGTCGACCCGGCGAGCTTCAAAGGCGCGGTGACGCTGGTCAATGTCTGGGCGTCATGGTGCGTGCCCTGCCATGACGAGGCGCCGCTGCTGATGCAGCTCGCGCAAGACCCGCGGCTGCGCATCGTCGGCATCAACTACAAGGACGAGCCGGAGAACGCTCGCCGGTTTCTCGGCCGCTACGGCGATCCGTTTGCTGCCGCCGGCGCCGATCCGAACGGCCGGGCCGCGATCGAATGGGGCGTCTATGGCGTGCCGGAAACCTTCATCGTCGGCCGCGACGGCCGCATCGCTTACAAATTGGTCGGACCGATGACGCCTGAGAATATCGACACGGTGATCAAGCCGGAGATCGAGAAGGCGCTGGGAGCGGCGGGGTCATAGCGCCTCGTCATTCCGGGACCGAGCGGAGCGAGGCGCCCGGAATCCATAACCCCGGATTGTGCCGATTCTGCACTGATCGTGGTTATGGATTCCGGACTCGCCGCTTCGCGGCGATCCGGAATGACGAATTATTCCGCCGGCTCCGCGGCGTATTTCTTCAACAGCGGATATTGCAGAGCGCCGAACACAAGCGTGAGCGGCAGAACGCCGAACACCTTGAAGTCCACCCACATGTCGGTCGAAGTGTTGCGCCAGATGATCTCATTGAGCACGGCGAGGGCGAAAAAGAACAGCGCCCAGCGTAACGTCAACCTGCGCCAGCCTTCTTCGGTGAGATGAAAAAGCGAATCGAACACGATGCCGAGAAACGACTTGCCGAAGATCAGCCCGCCGAGCAGGACGCCACCGAACAGCGCGTAGATGATGGTCGGCTTGATCTTGATGAACAGATCGTTGTGCAGGATCAGCGTCAACCCGCCGAAAACAAGCACGACGATGGCGGTGACCACCGGCATGATCGGCAGATGCCGCGTCAGCACATAGGACGCCGCCAGCGCCGCCAGCACGGCGACCATGAATGTCCCGGTGGCGACAAAAATGCCGTAGCGGGAATTGGCAAAGAAAAACAGCACCAGCGGCCCGAGGTCGAAGGCGAGCTTGAGGAAGGGATTGAGCTGCGGCTTGGTGGTTTCGGTCATATGGGACGGGTGTGTAGCGCGCGCGATTGAGTTTGTCATGCGAGCCACGACGCGCTTCACCCTCTCCCCTGCGGAGGGTGGCCGAGCTGGAAACTCAAACTTGGAACCCCCTCACCCGCTCGCGTCGCTCGCGACCTCTCCCCATCGGGGAGAGGTCAACTATTCAACCCCGGCAATCGCGCGCGCAAAATCGTGCGCCGAGAACGGCGCCAGATCGTCGACGCTCTCGCCGACGCCGATAAAATGCACCGGAACCTTAAATTTCTCGGCGATGGCGACAAGGATGCCGCCGCGCGCGGTGCCGTCGAGCTTGGTCATGACAAGCCCGGTGACGCCGACCACCTTGCCGAAAATCTCCACCTGCGACAGCGCGTTCTGCCCGACCGTCGCGTCGAGCACGAGCAGCACCGAGTGCGGCGCCGACGCATCGACCTTCTTCATCACCCGCACGACCTTGTGCAACTCTTCCATCAATTCGCTGCGATTCTGCAAACGGCCGGCGGTATCGATCAGCAGCACATCGACGCCGCGATCCTTCGCCGCACGCACGGCATCGAATACAAGGCCAGCGGCATCGGACCCGGCTTGACGAGCGATCACTTCGGCACCGGCGCGCTCGCCCCAAATCTTCAACTGATCGATCGCGGCGGCGCGAAACGTGTCTCCGGCCGCCAGCATCACGCTGCGGCCTTCGGCGCGGAACTTCGCCGCAAGCTTGCCGATTGTGGTGGTCTTGCCGGAGCCGTTGACACCGGCAACCAGAATAACGAACGGCTTTTGCGCCGTATCGATCACGAGCGGTTGCGCCACCGGGAGCAGGACCTTCTCGATCTCGGCGGCAACCACAGCGGTCACTTCGGCAGGCGAAATTGTCTTGTCATGGCGGCCTTCGGCCAGCGCATCGCCGATCCGGTCCGCAGTATTAAGGCCGAGATCGGCGCGCACGAGGACATCCTTGATCTCGGCGATCGTTGCGGCATCGAGCTTGCGCTTGGAAACAAGGTCGGAAATGGCGCCGCCCAGCGCCGAGGAGGTGCGCTTGAGCCCGCCGGCAAGGCGACGCCACAAACTGTCTTTCGTTTCGGTCGCGCTTTCGCTCATTTTCCCGACGCTGTCGCTTCTGTCGTGCCCGTGATAGCGGTTTCGTGAAGGCAGGCAATATGACTCCGGAAGAGATGGTGTCGCGGGTGCTCTACCGCGACGGGCTCATGCTGGTGATCGACAAGCCGACGGGTTTCGCCGTGCATCGCGGCCCCAAAGGCGGCGAAAGCCTGGAGGATCACTTCGATGCGCTGCGGTTCGGGCTGCCGCGCGCGCCGGCGCTGGCGCACCGGCTCGATCGCGACACCTCGGGCTGCCTGGTGCTCGGCCGCCACCGCAAGGCGCTCGCCCAGCTCGGCCGGCTGTTCAAGTCCGGCGCTGTCGAAAAGACCTATTGGGCGGTGGTCGAGGGTGCGCCCGCCACCGACGAAGGGGTCATCGAGCTTCCGCTCGGCCGGCTCGATGAGACGCGCGGCTGGTGGATGAAGCACGATCCCAAGGGCCAGCCGGCGATCACGAAGTGGAAGGTGCTGGGGCGCGACGCCGAGGAAAAATCGACCTGGCTCGCGCTCGAACCGGTCACCGGAAGGACGCATCAACTGCGCGTGCATTGCGCGGAAATGGGCTGGCCGATCGTGGGCGATGCGATTTACGGCAAGGCGGCGCGCAGCGGCGGGCCGATTCTGCATCTGCACGCCCGCGAGGTGGTCGTGCCGCTCTACAAGAACCGCGCAGCGATAAGTGTTGCGGCGCCGGTGCCGCAACACATGCAGGCCGCTTTGTCACAGTGCAGATGGAAAGGAATAACTGACGATCCATAAACGGCGTCATTCCGGAGCCCGAGCGAAGCGAGGAACCCGGAATCCATAACCACGGTTGATGAAAAATTCTGCACAAGTCGTGGCTGATGGATTCCGGACAGCCGCTCCGCGGCTTCCGGAATGACTCAAGCCGCCAGTAATTGCCTGCCGTCGTGCGCGGCGATTTTCAGCTCGACAATCGAGCCGGGCTCGCCGGGAGCCGCAAGCCGGATTGGCGTGAATTGCTCGGTGCGGCCCTGCGCCTCCGACTCGATCAACACGCGCCGTGTTTCGCCGACCTCGGAATCCAGGTGCCGCTGCAACGCGCGTGTGCCGCATGCGCGCAGACGCGCGGCCCGCTCTTTCACGATCGCACGGTCAAGCTGCGGCATGCGCGCCGCCGGCGTGCCGGGCCGCGCGGAAAACGGAAAGACATGCAGATGCGTCAGCCCGCATTCCTCGACCAGCGCGAGCGAGTTGGCGAACATCGCCTCCGTCTCGGTGGGGAAGCCAGCGATGATGTCGGCGCCGAACACGATGTCTGGACGCAAGCGGCGCAAATCATGGCAGAACGCGATCGCGTCCGCGCGCGAATGCCGGCGCTTCATGCGCTTGAGGATTAGATCGTCGCCGGCTTGCAGCGACAGATGCAGATGCGGCATCAGCCGCTGGTCGCCGGCAAAGGCATCGATCAGATCGCGATCGGCCTCGACTGAGTCGATCGACGACAAGCGCAGCCGCTTGAGCTCCGGCACATGCTTGAGGATTTGCTTGACCAGCGTGCCGAGCTTGGGCGCACCGGGCAGATCGGCGCCATAGCTCGTGATATCGACGCCGGTGAGCACGACCTCGCCATAGCCGTTGGCAACGAGGCGTTGCACATCGGCGACCACGGCGCCCATCGGCACCGAGCGCGAATTGCCGCGGCCGAATGGAATGATGCAGAAGGTGCAGCGATGGTCACAGCCGTTTTGCACCTGGACGAAGGCCCGCGCGCGGCCGGCGAAACCCTCGATCAGATGCGCGGCAGTTTCCTTGACGGCCATGATGTCGTTGACGAGCGTCTTTGGCGCATCGGCAAGGCCGAAGTCGGCATAGGTCTGCGCCCACGCCGCACCGCTGAGTTTTTCCGTATTCCCCAGCACCCGATCGGTTTCGGTCATCGCCGCGAAGGTTTGCGGTTCGGTCTGCGCCGCGCAGCCGGTGACCACGATCTTTGCCGAAGGCCGCTCGCGGCGCAGCGCCCGGATTGTTTGCCGCGCCTGGCGGACTGCTTCTGCGGTGACTGCGCAGGTATTGACCACCACCGTGTCGCTCAAACCGGCGCGCTCCGCCTCGCGGCGGATCACTTCCGACTCGGCGGCATTGAGCCGGCAACCGAAGGTGACGACCTCGACGCCCATGCGATTACGCTGCGCCTGCGTCGGCAAACAGCGCCGCATCGAATCGGCCGCGATGCTCGTATGCGACCGGCCCCGTCATCAGCACATGGTCGTCGCTCTCGCGCCATTCGATCGCAAGATCGCCGCCCGGCAGTGTGACGGTCACATTCCGTCCGCTGCGGGAGAGCCGCGCCGCCGCGACGGCGGCCGCGCAAGCCGCCGAGCCGCAGGCCTTGGTGAGGCCGGCGCCGCGCTCCCAGGTGCGGATCACGACGTGATCGCGCGTGGGCGTCGCCGCCAGCGTGATATTGGCGCGCTCAGGAAATAACGTGTGGTGCTCGAGCTGCGGACCGATCCGGCGCAGATCGTAGGCTTGCGGATCATCGACCCAGAAGATCGCGTGCGGGTTGCCCATGTTCACGACCGACGGCAAGCGCAAGATCGGCGCGCCGGGCGGCGCAAATTGCAGATCGATCGCGCGCGTATCCGGCATCGCGGCGGACAGCGGAATCTCATCCCAGCGAAAGCGCGGTGCGCCCATATCGACCGTGAACAGCCCTTCGGCGGCGCCCCAGCAGGCAATGGCGCCGGCAGTGGTTTCGAAGCTCAACCGGGTCTTGCCGGTCTCGGCGCTGACAAGAGAGGCCACGCAGCGCATGCCGTTGCCGCAGGCGCCGGCCTCCGAGCCGTCGTTGTTGTAAATTCTGACCGACGCATCGCTGCCGCCACGCCCCGGATAAAGCGCCATGAGCTGGTCGTAGGGCTCCTGCCGGGCGGCCGCGCGTGCCTCGTCGGCAGCGATCGGTTGCGCGTCATGGCGTAGATCGACGATCACGATCTCGTTGCCGAGACCGTTCATCTTGACGAAGTCGCGATTGGCCAGCGCGCTCATGATAATGCCCGAATGTGCCAAACTTATATGAGGACTTGCTGTCGTCTACGCTAGTGTCCCGATTCCGACGTTCGCCAGTGCTATCGGCACACTCTTATGCGAACTTCGGAATCAAAGGGACACTGGCAGTGTACGATTTCCAGTGCGGTTTTTGGATTTGAAGTTCCTCCGCGAGTTAGCCATTACCGTGTAGGAACTTCAAATCCGCCGCACGACGAGTAGGACGATTGACGGGGGACGGCGGCCATCAGCGGATGTGCTGCAACCTACATAGGGAGAATCGGATGTTCCTACGCCTTGCGCTCGCTGCCGCCTTGGCCGCTGCCATTTTCGCCGCCGCCGAGCCGCAGCCATCCCGGGCCGAAAGCCCGGCGCAAGCACCGCCCGCGTCGCCGGCCAAGCCCGATGCCGCCCAACCCGCACCCGCCGCGCCGGCTCAGGCTGCGCCGGCTACAACCGGCGATCCGTTCGGCGAGGATGCGACACTGACCGCCAAGCCGATCGTGTATCTCAAGGGCACCGGCACCTGGGACAATGCCTTCGAGACGATCACCAACTCCTTCAAGACGCTGAAGGCCTACATCGGCAAAGAAGGTCTTAAGATCGACGGCGAGCCGATGACGATCTTTACCGCGACCGACGACACCGGCTTTCAGTTCGAGGCGGCCATCCCGGTCGCGCAGCCGCCGAAGACTCCGCCCAAGGGCGAGATCAGCGTCGGCACTTCGCCGGAAGGGCATGCACTGAAATTCGTCCATCGCGGGTCGTATGACGGCCTGGACAATACCTACGAGGCCATCACCAACTATCTCGACGACCATCGGCTCGAAGCCAAGGACATGTTCATCGAGCAATATTTGACCGATCCGCTCACGACCAACGAAGATCATCTCGTCGTCAACGTTTATGTCTTGATCAAAAAATGATCAAATGAATTGGGGCCGGCGGCCGGTCGATCGGCCCTTACACGCAAACAGCTAGAGTTCCCATACCTGGCCCGGCCGCAGCGTGCCGAATTGCTCGGCCGGAATTCCCGCGTCTTCCAGCGCTTCGGCAAGCGCAAGAAGCGGCGCATCAATCGGCTCGTCGGTGAGCTGAAACGTGCCGTAGTGATGGCCCAGCGCGCGTTCAGCGCCGCAGTCGATGAAGGCCTTGACCAACTCCGCCGGATTCATGTGCTGGTCGGCCATGAACCAGCGCGGTTCATAGGCCCCGATCGGCAGAATGGCGAGCTTGAACGGACCGTATCCCTGCCGCGCATCGCGGAAATGCTCGCCGCCGCCATAGCTCGAATCGGCGACGAAATAGATGCGGCCCGCCGGCGCCTCGATCACAAACGAAGCCCACAGCGACATGTTGCGATCGGACAAGTTGCGCGCCGACCAATGGCGCGTCGGCACGAGCGTCACCGTTACGTTTGCGGCGACCTCCAGGCGATCGTGCCAGTCGTAGGCTTCGGCCGCGATCGCCGGATCATGGTTGCGCATGATGGCATCGTTGCCGAGCGGCGCGATGACGCGCGGGCGATGCGCCGCCGCAAGCCGCGACAGCGTCGCGACGTCGAGATGATCGTAATGCGCGTGCGAGACCAGAACGACATCGATCGGCGGCAAATCCGCAAAAGCGATGCCAGGATGATTGACGCGCTTCGGTCCCACAAAGCGAGAGGGCGAGGCGCGCATCGACCAGACCGGATCGAGCAGCATGTTCAGCCCGGCGGTCTGAAGGAAAAAGCTCGCGTGGCCGACATAGGAAATGCGGCAGGCGGAGCCTACGACCCGCACTGGCGGGCGGTCGGCATAGGGCGACGGCGCCCAGGCCGGCCATTTCGCCTTGGTGCCGCGCCAGTAGCGATCAATGAGCCACCGATGCAGTTCCCGCCGGCTCCTGGGCGGCACGCCCTGCGGATCGAAAAAACGCTCGCCGTCGAAGTGGTCGGAGACCGGACCGGTGTAATAGCGCGACATTGGCGGGGTATTATAGCGACTGCCGGCGCCCGCGGCCGGGCATAACGCCACGGTTGACGCCGCTCACCTCTGCACCTATTTTCCGGCCGCTCTCGCAAGAGACTGGAATCGCTGACCGCCGACCGGTCCCGTGAGGCCGGAGGCAACCGCCCGACAGCGCGATGCGCCCTCGGGCGTTTTACGTGTTTTTCCCCTTCTCCCCCGCTTGCGGGGAGAAGGTCGGGATGAGGGGGCCCACCCGCCGGGCTCAGAATCGCGGAGAGGCCCCCTCACCCTCGCTCGCTCCGCTCACTCGACCTCTCCCCGCCTGCGGGGAGAGGTAAGAGGTAATAATGTTTGACAGCCTTTCCGAGCGTTTGAATGCCGTCCTCGACCGCCTGACCCGGCGCGGCGCGCTGTCGGAGGGTGATGTCGAGGCGGCGCTGCAAGAGGTACGCCGCGCCCTGATCGAAGCCGATGTCGCGCTCGACGTCGCCCGCACTTTCACCGACGAGGTGAAGAAGCGCGCCGTCGGGATTGAGGTCATCAAGTCGGTCACCCCCGGCCAGATGGTCGTGAAGATCGTGCACGACCAATTGGTCGAGACCCTGGGCGCGAGCGCGCAGCCGATCGACCTCAATGCGGCGCCGCCGGTCGCCATCATGATGGTCGGCCTGCAGGGCTCGGGCAAAACCACGACGACGGCGAAACTGGCGAAGCGCCTTTCTGAGACGATGAAGCGCAAGACGCTGATGGCCTCGCTCGACACCCGCCGCCCGGCGGCGATGGAACAGCTCGCGGTGCTCGGCAAGCAGGTCGGCATCGACACCTTGCCGATCGTCGCCGGACAGACGCCGGTGCAGATCGCGACCCGCGCCCTGCAAGCCGGCCGGCTCGGCGGCTATGATGTCGTGCTGCTCGATACCGCCGGCCGCATCACGCTCGACGAAGCGATGATGAACGAGGCGGCGGAGGTGCGCCGCGCCGCCTCACCGCATGAAGTCTTGCTGGTCGCCGACGCGCTGACCGGCCAGGACGCCGTCAATCTCGCCCGTAGCTTCAATGAGCGCGTGGGGCTCACCGGCATCGTGCTCACCCGCGTCGACGGCGACGGCCGCGGCGGCGCCGCGCTGTCGATGCGCTCGGTGACCGGCAAGCCGATCAAGCTGATCGGCACCGGCGAAAAACTCGACGCCCTGGAGGATTTCGACCCCGCTCGCATCGCCGGCCGCATTCTCGGCATGGGCGACATCGTCGCGCTGGTGGAGAAAGCCGCCGCCACCCTCGACGCCGAGAAGGCCGCGCGCGTCGCCGAGAAGATGCGCAAAGGCTCGTTCGATCTTGCCGATCTGCGCGAGCAGCTCACGCAAATGCAAAATCTCGGCGGCATGAGCGGGCTGATGACCATGCTGCCCGGCATGGGCAAGATCAAGAACCAGCTCGCCGAGCGCAACCTCGACGAAAAAGTGCTCACGCGGCAGATGGCGATCATCAATTCGATGACGCCGGCCGAACGGCGCAATCCCGACATCCTCAAGGCCAGCCGCAAGCGGCGCATCGCCGCCGGCTCGGGCACCAAGCCCGAGGACATCAACCGGCTCCTCAAAATGCATCGCACCATGGGCGACGTGATGAAGGCGATGGGCGGCGCCAAGCGCGGACCGATGGCCGGCCTCGCCAACATGCTGGGACTCGGCGGTCTCGCCGGCGGCATGCCGAGCCCGGAGCAGATGGCGAAGCTTGCGGAGAAAATGCCGGGGGGCCTGCCGCCGAACATGCCCGGCCTGCCGCCGAATCTCCCCGGCTTGCCGGGCGGGCTTCCAAGCGGGCTTCCAGGTCTCGGTCCGAAGCTGCCGGGCGGCCTGCCGCCGGGATTTCCCGGCTTCGGGAAGAAGAAGTGACCGTGACGAACGACCAACATCGTCATTCCGGGGCGCCGCGCAGCGGCGAGCCCGGAATGACAAAACACCAACCGAAAGGAAGTTAAATGCTGACGATCCGCATGGCCCGCGCCGGAACGAAAAAGCGGCCCTTTTATCATATCGTCGTCGCCGACAGCCGCGCGCCGCGCGACGGACGTTTCATCGAGCGTCTCGGCTATTTCAATCCGCTCCTGCCCAAGGACAAAACCGAGCGGCTCAAGCTCGATCTGGACAAGGTCAAGACCTGGATGACCAAAGGCGCGCAGCCTTCGGATCGCGTCATGCGTTTCCTCGACGCCGCCGGCGTGGCGAAGCGCGAGAAGCGCAACAATCCGCAAAAGGCGATCCCGCGCAAAGAGCGCAAGGCGCAAGCCGAAGCCGCCAAGGCCGCCGGCGCCGCACCTGCCGCAGGCGCTGCACCCGCGGCATAAGGAAACGAGCGATGACGGGCGGCGCGCGCGTCTTGGAAGCTCGCGTTTGTCTCGGCCAGATCGGCGCCGCGCATGGCGTGCGCGGCGAAGTGCGGCTGCGCTCGTTCACATCCGATCCGGCGGCGATCGCCGACTATGGGCCGCTCGAAACCGAAGACGGGCGGGTGCTCGAGATCGAGACGCTGCGCCCGGCCAAGGATCATTTCGTGGCGAGGCTTTCCGGCATTCGCGACCGCGATGCGGCCAGCGCGCTCACCAATGCGAAGCTCTACGTGCCGCGCGAGCGGCTGCCGCAAACGCAAGACCCCGACGAGTTTTATCACGCGGATCTCGTCGGCCTCGCCGTGGTCGACCGCGCTGGAAACGCGCTCGGGACGGTGGTCGCGATCCACAATTTCGGCGCCGGCGACCTGATCGAAGTGCGGCCGCATACCGGCGGCAACACGGAATTGGTGCCGTTCGACACCACGCACGTGCCCGAGGTCGACATCGCTTCGAGAAGGATCGTCGTCGATCCGCCACAGGGATTATTCAAGGCGAACTAATCGCCGCAATGGCTGTCCGCTGTCATGGCTATCCGCTTCTTTTCCCAATCCGACACCCACCGCGAGTTTTCGAACTTCGCGCCGTTCGGCATCGAGCTCGACGATCGGTGGTGGCCGACGGTCGAAAATTATTATCAGGCGCAAAAATTCACCGATGCTGAATTGCAGAAATCAATCCGCAAGGCTGAGAAGCCGATCATCGCCAAGAACCTTGCCGACGAGAACAAAGCCGCCATCCGGCCTGACTGGGATGCGATCAAGGACGAGGTCATGTACCGCGCGGTGCGGCGCAAGTTCGAGTTGCATCCCGAGCTCAGGGCCATGCTGGTCGCAACCGGCGACGAGGACATCGTCGAGGCCGCTCCGACCGACACCTATTGGGGCGTTGGCCGCGACGGAACGGGCCTCAACAAGCTCGGCAAAATCATCGTTCGCATCCGTGAGGAATTGCGGGCGGTCGCGAGCTGACCATGTGGCGGGCGAACATCCTCACCATCTTCCCCGACGTTTTTCCCGGCCCTTTAGGCGCCAGTCTTGCCGGCAAGGCGCTGGCGTCAGAGATCTGGTCGCTTGAGGTTACGGACATCCGGACCTTCGCGACCGACAAGCATCGCAGCGTCGACGACACGCCTGCCGGCGGCGGCCCCGGCATGGTGATGAAGGCCGACGTGCTCGGCCGCGCCATCGACGCTATGCCGACCGATCAGCGCCCCCGGCTCCTGTTGTCGCCGCGCGGCAATCCGTTAACCCAAAAACGGGTGGAAGACCTCGCCGCCGGGGCGGGCCTGGTCCTGGTCTGCGGCCGCTTCGAAGGCATCGATGAGCGGGTCATTGCCGGGCGCGACCTGGAGGAAGTCTCGATCGGCGACTATGTGCTGTCCGGCGGCGAAATCGCCGCCATGGTGCTGATCGACGCCTGCGTGCGTCTCCTGCCCGGGGTCATGGGCGCCGCCGCCTCGGGCGCCGAAGAGAGTTTTGCCGGCGGGCTTTTGGAATACCCCCAATACACCCGGCCACAGCTCTGGGAGGGCCGGCCGATCCCGGAGGTGCTTCTCTCCGGCGACCACGCCAAAATCGCCGCCTGGCGGCGATCCGAGGCCGAGCGGCTGACCCGGGAGCGCCGGCCGGACTTGTGGGAACGGCATTCCGGCGCGCGCGGCAGCTCCGGAAATGGGGAATAACCATGCGTGACCGGTGCGTGACAAATCCGGCCCGGTAGCGTAGAAGCTGCGCCAACCCGATCAGCCCTGGCCGGCCAGCGCGCCCGAAAGCGCGCCGCCGTTGGAGAATTCGCCATGAACCTGCTCAAGCAAATCGAAGACGAACAAGTGGCGAAGCTGTCCGCCGGGAAGGAAATTCCCGATTTCCAGCCGGGCGATACGCTTATCGTCAACGTCAAGATCGTCGAAGGCGAACGCAGCCGCGTGCAGGCCTATGAGGGCGTGTGCATCGGCCGCGCCGGCGCCGGCCTGAACGAGAATTTCACCGTCCGCAAGATCTCCTACGGTGAAGGCGTCGAGCGTGTCTTCCCGCTCTATTCGCCGATGATCGACTCGATCAAGGTGGTGCGCCGCGGCCAGGTGCGCCGCGCCAAGCTCTATTATCTGCGCGGCCGGCGCGGCAAGTCGGCACGCATCATCGAGCGGCAGGATCACAGCGCGCAGGGCGGAGCGGCGCCGGCTGGCGGTAAAGCAGCTAAAGCCAAAGCGGCCGAGTAATCGTTCCGCCGCTGAGGCCTAGTCGAGTTCCACGGTCTTGAAGTCGGCCGGCAGCACGATCTCGAGCACCTCGCAATCGTCCGAATAGTCGAGCACCTTGTGCTCGATGCGCGGCGGCTGGATCCAGGAGCTTCCCTGCCGCATCACGATGGCACCCTGTCCCTCGAACTCGGTCTTGATCCAGCCCTGGAGCACGTAGACCATCTGGAAATCGACCTCGTGATAATGCAGCTTCGACACTTCCTCGGGGCGGCACGGCGGAACAAAGCGGATCACGTGCGCCTGCACCATGCCGCCGGTCGCTTTGTTGATGCCGAGATCGCGATACTTGGCGTAGCTGCGCAGGCCACCCTCATAGTCCTCCTCGCGATAGTGGCTGACAACGAAACTCTGCCTCGGCCGCGCCTTTGCTTTGACCTTTGCGGTGGACGAGGCGCGACGTCTTGCTGGCCGTGAGGGGTTCACGGCCCGCGTCGAAGATTTGGGCTTTACCTTGATTTTGGCTTTGACCCTTGCCTTTGCCATAAGCGCCTCCCTGGTGTTGCCGACCCTACCGCAAACTTGAGGGCGGCGACAGAATGCCCGCTCTTTTCCTCAACCTCTCAAGGCGCTAAAGGACGGCCTGATCATTATATACAACTGCGCCGACGGGAAACGGCGAGGAGTCATCGGCATGGGTAGCGCCCGCACTCTCTACGACAAAATCTGGACCGACCATCTGGTCGATGAGGCGGCGGACGGCACCTGCCTCATTTATATCGATCGGCATCTCGTGCACGAAGTGACGAGCCCGCAGGCTTTCGAAGGCCTGCGCCTCTCCGGCCGCAAGGTGCATGCGCCGGACAAGACGCTCTGCGTGGTCGATCACAACGTGCCGACGACCGATCGCCACCAGAAGAATCCCGACCCGGAGAGCGAGCAGCAGATCGCCTATCTCGCCGAGAACGCCAAGGTGTTCGGCCTCGAATATTTCAACGAATTCGATAAGCGGCAGGGCATCGTTCACATCATCGGTCCCGAGCAGGGATTCACCCTGCCCGGCACGACGATCGTCTGCGGCGACAGCCATACCGGCACGCACGGCGCCTTCGGCGCGCTCGCCTATGGCATCGGCACCTCCGAGGTCGAGCATGTGCTGGCGACGCAAACGCTGATCCAGAAGAAATCGAAGAACATGCGCGCGGTGGTCGACGGCAAGCTGCCGGAAGGCGTCACCGCCAAGGACATCATCCTCGCCATCATCGGCGAGATCGGCACCGCCGGCGGCACCGGCTATGCGCTGGAATATGCCGGCGAAGCGATCCGCGCGCTGTCGATGGAAGGCCGCATGACCGTCTGCAACATGTCGGTCGAGGCCGGCGCCAAAGCCGGCTTCATCGCGCCGGACGAGAAGGCCTACGCGTATCTGAAGGACCGGCCGAAGTCGCCCAAGGGCGAGGCCTGGGACGAAGCCGTACGCTATTGGGAGACGCTGCGCTCCGACGATGGCGCGCATTTCGACCGCGAGATCAGGCTCGATGCCGCCAAGCTGCCGCCGCTCGTGACCTGGGGCACGAGCCCCGAACAGGTCGTGGCGGTGACCGGGCGGGTGCCGCGTCTGGAGGACATCGCCGACGCACATAAGCGCGAGGCGGCCGAGCGCTCGCTCGCTTACATGGGATTAAAGGGCGGCGAGCAGATCGCCGACATCGCCATCGACCGCGTCTTCATCGGCTCTTGCACCAACGGCCGGATTGAGGATTTGCGCGCGGCTGCAAGCGTTGTCGACGGCAAAAAAGTGAATGCGAGTGTCAGCGCGATGATCGTGCCCGGCTCCGGCCTGGTGAAAGAGCAGGCCGAGGCCGAGGGCCTCGACAAGATCTTTCTCACTGCCGGCTTCGAATGGCGCGAGCCGGGTTGCTCCATGTGCCTGGCGATGAACCCCGACAAGCTCGCGCCCGGCCAGCGCTGCGCCTCCACCTCGAACCGCAATTTCGAAGGCCGCCAGGGCTATAAAGGCCGCACCCATCTCGTGTCGCCGGCCATGGCCGCCGCGGCCGCGATTGCCGGACATTTCGTCGACGTGCGCGAGTGGCGTTGACGACGACTCGTCATTCCAGGGCGCGCCGAAGGTGTCAGCCCGGAATGACGCCTCAGCCCCGCTGCCACCAGCAGTGCTTTTCCGGGAACAGCACCGTTCCGCTCGGCCGATATTGGATGACGTACCAGCTGGCGCAGCGCCGGTAGACCGGGCGCGGGTTGATGTCGATGCGCGGCCGGCCCGCGGGCGGGATCACCGCGGAGGGGCCTGTTCCGGTCGGCGTCGGCATTTGCGCCGCGGCCGGCCAAGCCGAGCCGAGCACCGAAAGGGCGGCAGCGCAAGCGATGGCGATCAGGCATACGCGTGACATCGCCGGCATCTTAGCGCATCCGCGCATTCTCGCGTAGCCGGAATCCGAGCGGTGGCACGCAATTCGCGCTACACTGGAGCCATGACCAATCTTACACCCAATCCGCTGGCCTGGCGGCCGGTGAAAGCGCCGTCCCTTGCCGAGCTCGAAATTCTCGCAAGCGACGTTTTTCGCCGTTTGCCGCGCCGATTTCGCGACTTGTGCTCCGGAATCGTCATTCAGGTCGACGATTTCCCCACCGAAGAGGTGCTCGACCACATGGGCGCCGAAAGCGAATTCGACCTGCTCGGATTGTTCCAAGGCATCGGCCTGCCGTTCCGCGCCGAGAGCGATCCGGTGCAGATGCCGAACATGATCTGGCTCTACCGGCGGCCCATTCTTGACTACTGGGCCGAGCACGAGGAGACGCTTGGCGCCATCGTCAAGCACGTGCTGGTGCACGAGATCGGCCATCATTTCGGCCTGTCGGACGCGGATATGGAGGCGATCGAAGCGGCCGCCGACGATCCCAAAGGAGACTTGCGATGAAGATCCGGGAGCCCTCGCCATGCTGGTGACTGTGTTTCGCTCGCGCCTGCGGCCGGGCGTCAAAGACGAATATGTCGCGTTGGTCGAGAAGATCGCGGCCATCGCCGAAACGATGCCCGGCTATATCTCGCATAAGGGGTTCTTTGCCGAAGACGGCGAGCGCGTAACCATCGTCGAGTTTGAGCACGAGGACGGATTGCGCGCCTGGCGCACCAATCCCGAGCATCTTGCAGCGCAGAAGCTGGCGCGGACGAAGTACTATACTGAATATCATGTCCAGGTGTGCACGCTCGAACGCGAGTCGAAGTTCAAAGCCAAAGAGCCAGCGATAACGGCACAGGGTTGACCCGCGCCCACACTCGCGCCATGTAGCCTTGTGCCCCGCCCATTGGCACTCGCGAACGGGAAGCCGGAACAGCCAACACGCCGGAAAAGCTCAGATGGAAAAGTTCACGACCCTCGAAGGCGTCGCCGCGCCGCTGAAGATGATCAATGTCGACACCGACATGATCATCCCCAAGCAATATCTGAAGACCGTCAAGCGCACCGGCCTGGGCAAGGGCCTGTTTGCCGAGAAGCGCTATCGCGACGACGGCAGCGAGAATCCGGATTTCATGCTCAACAAGCCGGCCTATCGCCACGCGAAAATTCTCGTCGCCGGCGATAATTTCGGCTGCGGCTCCTCGCGCGAGCATGCGCCCTGGGCGCTCAAGGATTTCGGCATCACCTGCGTGATCTCGACCTCGTTCGGCGATATTTTCTACAACAATTGTTTCAAGAACGGCATTCTGCCGGTGCAGGTTTCGCCGGACGATCTCGATAAGCTTTTCGACGACGCCGAGCGCGGCGCCAATGCGACGCTGACGATCGATCTCGAAAAACAGGAAATCCGCGGCCCCGACGGCGGCGTCATCAAGTTTGAGATCGATCCGCACCGCAAGCACTGCCTGCTCGAAGGCATCGACGATATCGGATCGACCATGGCCAAGAGCGCGAAGATCGCGGGCTTCGAGGAAAAGGCCAAGGCGGCGCGGCCTTGGGTCTGAGCCGCCGTCATTCCGGGTCCGAGCAAAGCGAGGAGCCCGGAATCCATAACCACCGACCGTGAATATGGATTCCGGGCTCGCCGCTTTGCGGCGCCCCGGAATGACCGAAGAAACAAATGCTCTCCGCCATTTCCGTTTCGCATCTCAACAAGACCTACGCCTCGGGCTTTCAGGCGCTCAAGGACATCGACCTTGAGATCCGCCGCGGCGAGATCTTCGCTTTGCTTGGGCCCAACGGGGCCGGCAAAACGACGCTGATCAGCATCATCTGCGGCATCGTGCGGCCGTCGAGCGGCCGCGTGCTGGTGGCCGGCCACGACATCGTCAGCGAATACCGCACCACCCGTTCGCTGATCGGCCTCGTGCCGCAAGAGCTGGCGAATGACATGTTCTCGTCGGTCTGGGCGACGGTATCCTTCAGCCGCGGCTTGTTCGGCAAACCGGCCCACTCCGCCTACATCCAAAAAGTGCTGAAGGATCTTTCGCTCTGGGACAAGAAGGACGCCAAGATCGCCACCCTCTCCGGCGGCATGAAGCGCCGCGTGATGATTGCCAAGGCGCTCTCGCACGAGCCCCAGATCCTGTTTCTCGATGAGCCGACGGCCGGAGTCGACGTCGAGCTGCGCAAGGACATGTGGGAGATGGTGCGGGCGCTGCGCGCGTCCGGCGTCACCATCATCCTGACCACGCACTATATCGAAGAGGCCGAGCAGATGGCCGACCGCGTTGGCGTGATCAACAAGGGCGAGCTGATCCTGGTCGAGAACAAAGACGAATTGATGCGCAAGCTCGGGAAAAAGCAAATGACGCTGGAGCTGCGTACGCCGCTGGCGGCGCTGCCGCCGGCGCTCGCCAAGCATCATCTCGCGCTCGCCGATCAAGGCTGCAAGCTCGTCTATACCTACGACACGCAGAGCCAGCATACCGGCATTACCGAACTGCTCGATGACCTGCGAGCCGCAAACGTGCACTTTAAGGATCTGTCGACAACGCAAACCTCGCTCGAGGACATCTTCGTCAGCCTGGTGAGCAAGGACGCATGAATCTCTACGCCATCAGCGCAATCTATCGGTTCGAGATGGCGCGCACCCGGCGCACCTGGATGCAAAGCGTGGTCTCGCCGGTGATTTCCACGTCGCTCTATTTCGTGGTGTTCGGCGCCGCGATCGGCTCGCGCATCAGCACCATCGAAGGCGTGAGCTACGGCGCGTTTATCGTGCCCGGCTTGATGATGCTGATGCTGCTTACCCAAAGCGTGAGCAACGCCGCCATCGGCATTTACTTTCCGCGCTTCACCGGGACGATCTATGAAATCCTGTCGTCGCCGACATCCGCGCTCGAAATCGTCATCGGCTATGTCGGCGCCGCCGCGACCAAGTCGATCGTGCTCGGGTTGATTATCCTCGCGACCTCGGCGCTGTTCGTGCCGATGAAGATCGTGCACCCGTTCTGGATGCTCACATTCCTGATTCTGACGTCAATCAGCTTCAGCTTGTTCGGTTTCATTCTCGGCGTCTGGGCCGACGGCTTCGACAAGCTGCAGGTGGCGCCGCTCCTGATCATCACGCCGCTGACCTTCCTCGGCGGCACGTTTTACTCGACCAGTGTACTGCCGCCGTTCTGGCGCACGGTTTCGCTGTTCAATCCGATTGTCTATCTGATCAGCGGGTTTCGCTGGAGCTTTTTCGAGCTGGCCGACGTCAATATCGAGATCAGCGTAGCAGCCATCGTGCTGTTTCTCGCGATCTGCATGGCTATCATCTGGTGGATCTTCAAAACCGGCTACCGGCTGAAGACGTAAATCCGATCGCCGTTGCCGCTCGTCGCCGAGCAAGCGGGCCCCTGTGCTGCCCGCAAGCGAAAAATCCCGTGTGGATTCCCGCTTTCGCGGGAATGAGCGGATTTGCCTCACGCCGCTTGGTTCTGCGCAATCGCATCGGCAATCGCCACCGTGCGCCGCGCCATATCGGCATGCAGCCGCTCGACCATGCGGCCGTCGATCTGGAGAACGCCTTTGTCGGCGTTCTCCGGCTGATCGAACGCCGCGATGACTTTCCGCGCCCATGTCACCTCCTCCGCGGTCGGCGAGAAGGCCGCGTTGCAGGGCGCGATCTGCTGCGGGTGAATCAGCGTCTTGCCATCGAAGCCCAGATCGCGCGCCTGGGCGCATTCGGCCGCGAAGCCCTCGGCGTTGCCGAGCTCGTTATAGACACCATCGAGAATATCGATGCCGTAGGCCCGCGCTGCCGCCACGCAATTCATCAGCCACGGCAGCATCGGCGCGCGGCCCGGCAGGATACGCGCGCGGGTGTCCTTGGCGAGATCGTTCGTCCCCATGACGAAGCCGGCGAGCCGGGTGTCCTTGTCGAGGGCTGCGGCCGCGATCTCGCGCGCATTGAGCATGGCGAGCGGCGTCTCCATCATCGCCCAGAGCCGCACATTCGCCTCGGCGCGCACGCCCATGAGATGTTTCGCCACCTCGCGAAGCTGTTCGGGGGTCGACACCTTCGGCACCAGCACGGCATCCGGGCCGGCGGCGGCGACGGCAAGGTCGTCGCGCCACCATGCGGTGTCGAGGCCGTTGATGCGCACCAGCACTTGGCGATGACCGAAGCCGCCTTTCTTGAGCGCCTCGATGATGAGCGCACGCGCCGTCGCCTTGGCGTCGGGAGCCACCGCATCTTCGAGGTCGAAGATGACGGCGTCGGCCGGCAGCTCGCGCGCTTTTTCCATCGCGCGCGCATTCGATCCCGGCATGTAAAGCATACTGCGCCGCGGGCGGATGGTCATGGTGGCTCCCCTGTCATGCGATCGGAAGATGAAGATGTAACCTAACAAGAATTGCCGTCGCTACCTTGCGCGCAGCCTGCCAAATCGCAGAAATCCGCCGCTCCTGCCACCCCTTTCCAAAGACGCCGCGCTCCGTTAAGGCCTGTCGCGGCCGAGCTCAGGGACAGTTCCGCACCCCATGCCGTTTCCCCACCGACTCGTCGAAGGCTATCGCCATTTTGTCGACGGCCGCTTGCGCAGCGAACAGGACCGTTATCGCCAACTCGCGGAAGCCGGGCAATCGCCCGAGGTGATGGTAATCGGTTGCAGCGACTCGCGCGTTTCACCCGAAGTCATTTTCGATGCCCGCCCGGGCGAATTGTTTGTCGTGCGCAACGTGGCGAATATCGTGCCGCCTTATGAGCCCGACTGGCATGCGCACGGCGTTTCCGCCGCGCTCGAATTCGGGGTCGCCGCGCTGAAGGTCAAGCATATCGTCGTGCTCGGGCATGCCCGCTGCGGCGGCGTGAAAGCGTTTGCGGAGAAGGCGGAGCCGCTCTCGCCCGGCGACTTCATCGGCAACTGGATGCGGCTGATGGCGCCGGCGGTGGAAAAGGCCGGCCCGCAAGACGAGCTTTCCTGGACGGATTACATCACCCGGCTCGAGCAGGCCAATGTCGCCAACAGCCTCGACAATCTCCAGACCTTTCCGCAGCTGCGCAAACTGATCGAGTTCGGCCAGGTCGCCATCCATGGCGCCTATTTCGGCGTCGCTACCGGCGAGCTTTCGGTCCGCGACGCCGCGACCGGCGAGTTTGTGCCGGTGACGTGAGGAAGCCGCTGGCAACGCGCCCGTCATCCTGAGGTGCCCGCGCGCAGCGCGGGCCTCGAAGGACGCTAGACCATGATCCGCTCAAGTTGAATCGGATCATGGTCTAGATTTGCAGTGAAGCATGATCTTTTCCGAAAACCGGTTTCCACTTTTCAGGATCATGCTCTAGCGAGGCATTCGAGCTGCACCCTTCGAGGCTCGGCCTTCGGCTGAGCACCTCAGGGTGACGATCTCAGTAGCTACGCCGCCTTCCGCTTGGCGGTGATCAAGTTGCGCTTGATCAGGCACTCGGCGATCTGAATGGCGTTGAGCGCCGCGCCTTTGCGCAGATTGTCGGAGACGATCCACATCGACAGCCCGTTCTCGACCGTCGCGTCCTCGCGGATGCGGCTGATATAGGTCGCGTCCTCGCCTGCCGCCTCGTAGGGCGTGACGTAGCCGCCCGGCTCGTGCTTATCGATGACGATGCAGCCGGGAGCGTTGCGCAGAATATCGCGCGCCTCATCGGGCGTGATCGGATCCTCGAACTCGATATTGACCACTTCCGAATGGCTGATGAAGACCGGCACACGCACGCAAGTGGCGGTGAGCTTGATCTTCCGGTCGAGAATCTTTTTGGTCTCGACCACCATCTTCCACTCTTCCTTGGTGTAGCCGTCCTCCATGAACACGTCGATCTGGGGGATGAGATTGAAGGCGATCCGCTTGGGAAATTTCTTCGGCGCGACCTCGTCGAGCTGAAAGACCGACTTGGTCTGCGCGAACAGCTCGTCCATGGCGTCCTTGCCGGCGCCCGACACCGACTGATAGGTCGCCACCACCACGCGCTTGATCTTCGCCCGGTCGTGCAACGGCTTGAGCGCGACGACAAGCTGCGCCGTCGAGCAGTTGGGATTGGCGATGATACCGCGCTTGCGGAAGCCCGCCACCGCGTCGGCATTGACCTCCGGTACCACGAGCGGGACGTCGGAATCGTAGCGCCAGCACGAGGAGTTATCGATCACCACCGCGCCGGCGGCGGCGATCTTCGGCGACCATTCCTTGGATACCGCGGAGCCCGCCGACATCAGGCAGATGTCGGTGGACGAAAAGTCGAAGTGCTCGAGCGCCTTGACCTTCAGCGTCCGGTCGCCAAACGAGACTTCGACGCCCTGGCTCTTGCGGGAGGCGAGCGCGACCACCTCGTCGGCGGGAAATTCCCGCTCGGCCAGGATGTCGAGCATTTCGCGGCCCACATTGCCGGTCGCGCCGACGACGGCGACGCTGTAACCCATCATCAACTCTCCATCGAAATTTGGCCGCAAACCGCTGTCCGCGGAAGCCGGAGCGCAACGGCTTCTAAGGGAGAACAGCTGTAAACACAACGTCGGAGGCGTCTCTTAGGGGCATTCGCCAGGCCTTGCGCGCCCGGTTCGACGGAACCGGGCGTCACAAAGGCTCGTCTTCAACCCGCTAGGATGTCGCAGAAAAGCCGGATAAACTACCGGCGGGTGAAAGCGAGGGGTCATGCGCGTCATTGCGTTTTTGCTTACCGCCACGGCTATCGCAGCCACGGCCGGGGCCGCCGAGGCTGCCAATAACAATAAGAAGAATCAGCCGGTGGTTTATCGCTCGGCGGCCGGCACCGTCATTCAGCCGACGCGCACCATCATTCACAATCCCGACGGCACCACCACGGTCATTACCGTGCAGCGGCGCTCCTATCTCGATCCGGGAACGGAAGTGCCGGTGGGCTATGGCAGTCATCTTGACTACGCCTTCCCGCCCGGCGGGGACCCCGGCCGGCCCTATTGGTTCTACGGGCCCGACCAGGCTGGCATCGGCGGGCTGCCGCTCGCCCAACCGTGGCTGATACCGGGATATAATCCGCACAATCCATTCTGAGCGGACGCGAGCGGTCTATCATTCTGAGGCGGATTGACATTCTGAGGCGGATTGATCGCGGTCGGAACAGATTCCGGCCGCCAGCTCAGCGATTTGTCCCAACCGATCAGGCGGCGAGCCGCTCCAGCTCGCCGACGATGGCTTCGCCCATTTCCGAGGTGCTGACGACCGTCGTGCCCTCCGACTTGATGTCGGCGGTGCGCAAGCCTTTGGCGAGCGCGGCGGCGATCGCCGCATCGATCAGGTCGGCCTCTTTGCCCATGTTGAACGAATAGCGGAGCGCCATCCCGAACGAAGCGATCATGGCGATCGGGTTGGCGATGCCTTTGCCGGCAATGTCCGGCGCCGAGCCGTGTACCGGCTCGTAGAGCGCCTTGCGCCGCTTGGTCTTGGCATCGACCTCGCCGAGCGAAGCCGACGGCAGCATGCCGAGCGAGCCGGTCAGCATCGCCGCGATATCCGACAGCATATCGCCGAACAGATTGTCGGTGACGATGACGTCGAACTGCTTCGGCCAGCGCACGAGCTGCATGCCGCCGGCATCGGCCAGCATGTGCTCGAGCTCGACATCCTTGTATTCGCGCGCATGCACGTCGCCCACCACCTCGCGCCAGAGCACGCCGGTCTTCATGACGTTGCGCTTTTCCATGGAGGTGACTTTGTTGCGCCGCTTGCGCGCCAATTCGAACCCTACGCGCGAGATGCGCTCGATCTCGTAGGTGTCGTAGACCTGAGTATCGATCGCGCGTTTCTGCCCATTGCCGAGATCGGTGATCGTCTTGGGTTCGCCGAAATACACGCCGCCGGTCAGCTCGCGCAGGATGATGATATCGAGTCCCTCGACCACGTCGCGCTTGAGACTCGAGGAATTGGCGAGCGCCGGATAGCAGATGGCAGGGCGGATGTTGGCGAACAGACCCAATTCCTTGCGCAGGCGCAGCAGGCCGGCCTCCGGCCGCACATCGTAGGGCACGTTGTCCCATTTCGGCCCGCCAACGGCGCCAAAAATGACCGCGTCGGCGGCGTGCGCCTTGGCCATGGTCTCCTCGGTGATCGAGACCTTATGGGCATCGTAGCAGCAGCCGCCGACTAGCCCCTCCTCGGTGTCGAACGTGGCGATGCCCGCCTTGGCGAGAAAGCCGAGCAGGCGTTTCACCTCCGCCATGACTTCCGGGCCGATGCCGTCGCCGGGGAGAAGGAGGAGTTTGTGGGTAGCCATCGAATGATGCCTCGCGAAGGACAGCGCGGGATTGCTAAAACGCTGCGCCCGGCTTGGCAAGCCGAGCGGAGCCTCGACCAAAGTGCTAGATTAGCGGCTCTGGAAACGAGGCTCAGGCAGGAAACCAGCCATGAAGGGTGTCGCTACGCGAATGGTGCGGGTCGCCGCACTGGTGCTCTTTTTATGCGGGGCAGGCATGCAAGCCCGCGCCGAGGATTCTCCAAGCCCCGAGGCGCTTGCGGCTGCCCAGGATTTGATGGCGGTGATTTCGCCCGACATGATGAAGCAGCTGACCAGCAGCATTGCCGCCACTTTCTGGCCGGTGGTCGAGCAAAAGGCGCGCGCCGAAAAAATCGACGACGCGACCATCGGGGCTTTGCGGACGGAGTTCGAGCGCATCCAAGTCGCCTTCGTCAGCGCCGCCATCAAGGAAGCGCCGCCGATTTATGCGCGGCATTTCACCGTCGCCGAGCTGCGCGAGTTGGCGGACTTCTACCGCACGCCGACCGGCGCCAAGGCGCTGCATGAGGTGCCGCAGGTGATGGGCGAGCTGACCGCACTTTTGGTGCCGCGCCTGCAGGAGATGCAGCGGCAAACCGGGGAAGCGTTCAGCAAAATCCTGAACGAGCACGGCTACGGGAAGTGACGGGCCTACCGATTAAAGTCCGCTGAACCAGTTATAGCCCTGGTTCTCCCAATAGCCGCCGGCGTCGTTATTCTGCACCCACATCGCCGTGACGTATTTCGGATTTTTGAAGCCAAGCTTGGTGGGTATGCGGATCTTGATCGGAAAGCCGTAGGCGCGCGGCAGAACCTTATGATCGAATTTAAGCGTCAGCTGGGTTTGCGGATGCAATGCGGTCGGCATGTCGATGGTGTTCGAATAGCCTTCGGCGCACTGGAACCAGACATATTTGGCGCTCAAGTCCGCGCCGATGAGCTTGAGGAAATCGGACAGCTTGACGCCCTGCCAGGAGCCGATGGCACTCCAGCCTTCGACGCAGACGTGGCGCGTGATCTGCGACACTTCCGGCAGCTTGTAGAGTTCGGAAAGCGTCCACGGCTTCTTGTTATCGACCAGCCCGCCGATCTCGAGCTGGTATTGGTCGGCATCGACTTCGGGCGCTTCATCCTCGCTGTAGTAAGCGTTGAACGGGAATGGCCGCGTGATCATGCTTTCCGGATATTCCGGCGCCAGCGTATGCGGATTGAACAGGAACGCCTGGACGCGGTCATTGAATTTCGAAACGACGCGCAGCGCGTTCTCGGACGTATCGCCGTCGATGATGTCGCAGCCGCTCAGCACGGCGAGCGCGCCGAGGCTTGCCGCACCGCGCAGGAACAGCCGGCGCGACGGCTCGGGCAAGAGCTTGCCGGCATCCTTGATCAGAAGCTTCGGATCGACGCCAGGTAAGACTTTGCGCTGACGGGCCATTTTTCTTCTTCCTTGCTTTGGGGCTTCAGCGGCCGATGATCATCGCACGCAGGCTCTTGGGCACCAGCACTGCCAAGCTCACATGCACGACAAGAAAGGCCACGATCGCGGTCATCGCGGCGAAATGGACGTAACGCGCCGTGTTGTAGCCGCCGAAAAAGCTCGTCAGCCACTGAAACTGCACCGGCTTCCAGATCGACAATCCGGACAGCACGATCACGACGCCGGTGAGCAGAATGCCGAGATAAAGCAGTTTCTGCACGGCGTTGTAGACGGACAGATCGTCGTGCGCGAGTTTGCCGCGCAGTGCGGCCAAGAGATCGCGCAGGACCTCGGATGGGCGAAGCGGAAAAAGCTTGCGGCGGAAACGTCCGGTGAGAAGGCCGAGCGAAACATAAACCAGGCCGTTGATCACCAGCAGCCACATGGCCGCGAAATGCCACAGCAGCGCGCCACCGAGCCAATTGCCGAGCGCGATCTGCTTGGGAAATTCGAAACCGAACAGCGGCGAGGCGTCATAGATCTGCCAGCCCGAGCCGATCATCAGCAGCATCGCCAGCGCGTTGATCCAATGCGTGACTCGCACCCAGGCCGGATGGATCACCTTGTGCGGAACGCCGATCGTGAGCGCCTGTTCTGCGGTTCCGACGCTGCTCATTGTTTGTTGTCCGGCATTCTGTTTGCAACATTGCAGTTTGCTGCGCCACTCGGCAATTTAACACTTGCGTGTGCCGAATTCGCTGACGGGAACCCGGCACACGCGAATGTGACTTAGTGTTTCATGTCGTCTTTCTTCATGTTGTCCTTGGACATGCTGTCTTTCTTCATGTTGTCCTTGGACATGCTGTCCTTCGACATGCTGTCCTTCGACATATTGTCCTTGGTCATCGTGTCCTTTTTCATGTCATCGGCGGCGAAGGCGGCGGGCGCGAACGCTATGGCGAAACCGAGCGTTGCGGCAGCGAGAGCCTTGATCGCGTTGGAACGGGTCATTGCTTGATCCTCCTTAAGGATATCCGTGGCGCCTGAAGGCGCCACCGCCTCCTAATTCGGTGCGGCACGCTCCGCGGTTACATCGATCGGCACAGAGGCGGGGAGGCCAAAAATTCGCCCGCCGAGCGCGCGATTGGCCGCGACCACGATGGCGACGGCAATGGCATGGACGGCAAGATCGGTCGCCGCCGCGTCGTAGGGATGAAAGAAATTCAACAACGTGGCCGCCGCGGCCGCAACCGCAAGACCGCCGACGGCGGCCGTAAGCCCGGGATAGAGCGGGCAGGCGCGCCGCAGCATCGCCAGCAGCAGCGCCGAGAACGGCACCGATAAGAGAATAATGAAGATCAGGCAGTCGCGAGCCTCGCTCATCGCCGCAACATGCGTCTGCGGCGCGATCCAGACCCGCAGACAACCGAAACCGCTCGCTGCCGCCCACAATAACGCGGCGGGCACCGGCAGCGCGGCCCAAGCGCGCGGCGCGTCCGGCAGGCTCAACTCGAAGGCGGCGATGGCCGCAAGAATAGCGGTCAAGGTCGAGCCGACGACCGCGAGCCACAGATCAGGTGCCGCGCTTATCCGCTGCCAGACGGCATCCAGGTTGGCGAAAGCCGCAAGTCCGATGGCGACCGCAGCGAGCGCGGCAAGCCAGACGAACGCGCGCAAAAGCGGCGGCGGCAATCGCCGCACCGGCCGCAGATTGCGCCCCAGTCCGCTGATCAGCTGATCATGAGATTGCGTAATCATGATGTCCTCAGCGTTCCCGATTGAACTTGCCGCGCAGCTTTTGCAGCGCGCGGTGGAGATTGACCTTCAGCGCGCCCTTGGTACGGCGCGTTGCGACCGCCGCTTCAGACAGCGATTGCTCTTCCAAAACCAGAACCTGAACCGCCTCGCGTTGGCGCTCCGGCAAAGTCGCCAGCGCTTCGTTCACGCGGCCAGCAGCGGCGCGAGCGCCGCCATTGTCGGCCGGATCCGCGGGCGCGTCAGCAAAGGCTTCGAAATCGAGCGGCGAATAAACCTCGCGCGCACGCTGCCGCCCGATCCGGCGCAAAAGATCGATCGCCCTGCGCTCGGCGATCGTGCGCAGCCAGGCGTTGAACGAGCGGGCGGGATCGTAAGTCTGGCGGGCGCGATGGACGGTCAGCAGCACGTCCTGGACGACATCCTCGACATAGTCGGCGCCGACGCCCCGCCGCAGGGCGACGGACCTGATCAGGGGCACGCAGTCCCGCAGCAGCGCCTCGTAGGCTGCGCGGTCACCGGCCTGCGCCGCCGCCATTTGGGCCGCGCGGCGCAGGTCGTCAGCGCTTCGGTTTTGCGGCTCGGCTTGAATCATGCGAAGGGTCCCGGCGCGGGAGTCGAGCGCCGCTCTGCCGGGAAATCGCGATCGAAGCAACTGGCCGTTGCCGCCTAGCGCCATCACGTTCGGTTGAACCCCTCGGGGCATATGGTTTCTCGCCGCTTACGCGAAGACCGCGCGTTATTGATCTTTCGTTGCAAGCGGGCAAAAGGTTACGCGACAGCGGCGGGCCGGCGTCGCCGCCGGCCCGCCGCAGGCAGCCGCTCTTCACATCGGCAGCAACACGGTGTCGATCACGTGGATCACGCCGTTTGACTGCATGACGTCGCCGATGGTGACCATGGCGACATCGCCCTTGGCGTCGGTGACGGTAAGCTTGCCGGGACCGGCCTGTTTGACGATCAGCCAGTCGCCGGAAGCGGTCTTCAGCTTGGCTTCGCCCTCGCCGTCCTTCACCGCTTTCATCAGGCTTGCCGCGTTCAGGCGGCCGGGCACGACGTGATAGGTGAGAACCTTGGTGAGCGTGGCTTTATTTTCGGGCTTGAGCAGGTTGTCGACCGTGCCGGCCGGCAGCTTGGCGAAAGCTTCGTTGGTCGGCGCGAATACGGTAAACGGGCCGGCACCGGAAAGCGTGTCGACAAGGCCGGCCGCCTTCACCGCGGCAACCAGGGTGGTGTGATCCTTCGAATTCACCGCATTCTGGATGATGTTCCTTGACGGATACATCGGCGCGCCGCCGACATTGACCGTCTTCTCCGCCATAGTTTCGGCCGCGAGCGGCGCGGCCGCGCCGGCGGCGAGCGCCAGAGCCGCCGCGGCGGCGATCAACGTGAAACGCTTGGACATGAGGAGCTCCGTGTTTGCTGTGAGACTTGTTAGGGCAAAGCCGGTGGTCGACCGGCGAGGACGCGCAGTCCCGCGTCATCGATGGAGATACGGCGCTCTACAAAGCCGGTTTCAGCGCCGGTCTCACGGCTGCGTGAACGCTTGCGTGCGGCCGCCATTCGGGTATGAAGCGCGCTGCAAATGCCGGGAAGACAAAAGGCCGATACCCAAAGGTTGTGCTGATGTCGAAGACAAGTCCCGGCAATTTTTTTGAGGATTTCCGCATCGGACAGGTGATCCGTCACGCCACGCCGCGCACGGTCACCACCGGCGATGTCGCTCTCTATAACGGCCTGTTTGGTCCGCGCTTTGCGGTGCAATCGTCGGACGAATTCGCCAAGGCGATCGGCTATCCGCGCTCGCCGATTGACGATCTGCTGGTCTTTCACATCGTGTTCGGCAAGACCGTTCCCGACGTTTCGCTCAACGCCGTCGCCAATCTCGGCTATGCCGGGTGCTATTTCCGCAGTCCGGTCTTTCCCGGCGACACACTGTCCGCACTCTCCGAGGTCATCGGGCTGAAGGAAAATTCAAGCCGCAAGACCGGCATCGTCTATGTGCGCACCACCGGCTACAAGCAGGACGGCACCGCGGCGCTCGAATATGTCCGCTGGGTGATGGTGCTGAAGCGCGATGAAGCGGCGCCGGCACCCGGCGATCACGTGCCGCGATTGCCGACGATGCTCGACCCCAAGGTGCTCAGCGAGGCCTGTCCGCCGATCAACCTGGCGGCGTATGATTTCGCCATTTCCGGCAACAGCTATCGCTTCGACGACTACCAGGTCGGCGAGCGGATCGATCATGTGGATGGCATCACCGTCGAGGAAGCCGAGCACATGATCGCGACGCGGCTTTATCAGAACACGGCGCGCATCCATTTCGATCTGTTCGGCGCCAAGCTTGGCCGCTTCGGACGCCGGCTGATCTATGGCGGGCACCTGATCTCACTCGCCCGCGCGCTGTCTTTCAACGGCTTCGCCAATGCTTTTCATATCGCCGCTATCAACGGCGGACGCCATGTCGCGCCGCTCTTTGCCGGCGGTACTGTGTTCGCGTGGTCGGAAGTGCTGGCGAAGTCCGAACTACCCGGCCGGCAAGACGTTGGCGCCTTGCGGCTGCGCACCGTCGCGACCTGCGACCGGCCATGCGCGGATTTTCCCTACAAATCCGGCGACGAATACGATCCGTCGGTGCTGCTCGACCTCGATTATTGGGTGCTGATCCCGCGCTGACTTGCTCTCACTCGAGATGTTGCGTTCGCGTGAGCGAGAAAATTTCAAGCCTGTCGGTCTTGGTAGGCCCTCCACCCGATACCCATCGACTGTCTGCGGCGATCGTAGAGCGTGCTTCCTTATCGGGTTGCCGGTCCAGGCTTGAGCTGTTTGAGCGCCGCGGCAAACTGCGGGTTGTCGGGGGCAAGCCGAACCGCCTCGGCGAGATCGGCGACGGCGCGTTCGCGATCGCCGTTGGTATTCCAAGCCAGCGCCCGAGCGTAGCGGGAAGCGGCGCTTTTTGCGTCCAGGCGGATCGCCTCGGTGAAATCGGCGATCGCCCGGTCAAGATCGTCCTTCTCGACCCAGCCGCCGCCCAGAAAACCCATGTAACGGTCGTAGCGAACACTGCCGCGCAGATAATAATCTTCCGCCCGCGCCGGATCGCGGCGGATCGCCTCGTCGAAATCGGCGATGGCGTGCTCCGCATCGCGCTTGGCGAGGAACGCCTGGCCGCGGGCGTCATACGCGTCGGCGAAATCCGGATCTGCACCGATCGCGTTCGTGAAATCGGCAATCGCGCCGTCGAGCTGGGCCTTGGCTTCTCTGACAAGCCCGCGATTGTAATAGGCGCCCATGTAGGACGGGTCGAGCCGGATCGCATCGGTGAAGTCGGCGACAGCGCGATCGAGTTCGCCCTTGGCACGCCACGCCGCGCCGCGCCCGTTATAGGAGTCGGCGCTGTTGGGATCGAGGCGGATGGCCCGATCGAAATCGGCAATCGCTCCGTCGTAGTCGGATTTTGTCAGCAACGTCAGACCGCGATTCTCGTAAACGTTCACCTCAGGCTTGGCGACGATGGCGGTACCGCGCCGCGTGTAGGCCTCATCCGAGTAAGGCACCGGGTCGAGGCCGATCGCAGCGGTGAAATCGGCAATTGCGCGATCGGGATCGCCGCGCTCGCGCCAAAGCAGGCCGCGATTGTTGTAGGCGAGCGCATCCTTCGGATTGACGCGGATCGCCTCGTTGAAATCGGACAACGCGCGATCGAGGTTGCCCTTGCTTTGCCAGGCGAGACCGCGAGCGACATAGGCGACGCCGCGCATTCTTGCGCTCTCGCTCAGATCCTCGGCGATGCGGGTGCAGCCGGCGATGTTGCGATCCGGATCGCTCGCATCGCAATCCTTGCGGTCTTGGTCATTCGCCGCCAATGCCGGCGCTGCAGCGACCACCAGCAAGAAGCTCATGGTCCAGGCCAGAATGCGCATGCCGTCGTCCCTCTTCCACGCCGTATGAGGAATAGCGGAGCAAGGGGCACGCTCGATGTGACCCTTGTCACAAGCGGGGCGCCACCTCCTTATCAAGGAAACGACTGAACCCGCCGAGACGGGTTTAAGGCTGGCCGATCCTCAGCGCTGCGCGCGCAAGTGCTCGACCAGCTGCCGGGCGTAGAGCGGCAGATCGCTCATGCTGCGGATGCAGATGGTCAGCTCGCGCACGGCCCATGAATTGGTCAGCGGCACGACGGTGATCGCCATCGTCTTGGCGACGCGGCGGGCGGTTGTTTCCGGCACGATGCCGATGCCGACCTTGCATTCCACCAGCCGGCAAACCGCGTCAAAGCTGCGCAATTGAACGCGCAATCGCAGCGGCCGCCCGATCCGCATAGCCTTGCTCGCGAGGAACCGCTGCAAAGCGCTGGCGCGATCAAGCCCGACAAAGTCATGCTCGAGCACGTCGTCAAAACCGATCTTCGAGCGGCCGGCCAGCGGATGGTCGTGCGCCACCACAAGGACAAAGCGGTCGCGGCGATAGGGGTAGGTTTCGAGCGTGCGCGCATCGACGGTTCCGGCGACGATACCGAGATCGGCCACGCCTTCGGCAATCAGGCCGACGATTTCGTCGCTCAACCGCTCCTCCAGGTCGACGCTGACATTGGGATGAGCGGCAAGAAAGGAGCTTAAGGCTTCCGGCAGGAACTCGGTCAATGCATTGGTGTTGGATAGGACGCGGATTTGGCCGCTCAGCCCGCCGCTATAGGCCCCGAGATCTTCGTGTAATCGCTCGGCCTGCCGCAGGATGGCGCGGGCGTGCTGAAGCAAAGTCCGGCCGGCCTGCGTCGGCGTGACCCCGCCGCGACCACGCGTGAGCAGCGCTATGCCGAGCGTTTCCTCCATATTGCGGATACGTGTGGACGCGGCCGCGAGCGCGAGATTCGAACGTTGCGCCCCATGCGTAATGCTGCCGGCTTCAACCACGTGGCGGAAAAGACTGAGATCGGCGAGATCGAAACGCACAGAAAGCTGCCTTCGCGAAAGACGAAGCTAGACTTATAATAATGCCAATTGCGTGCGAATCGCTCAATGGCTATCTTTCGCGTTGTGCGAAGTCTCGGCCCTGCCAGTGCAAGCGTCTCGTTCGTCTCGATTGCAGCGGGCTGCCGGATTGGGTAGGAAGCGCTGAGTTCATTCCGGATGAAAGCAATGGCCGCAACCAAGGC
Source organism: uncultured Alphaproteobacteria bacterium (assembly GCA_963831135.1). Taxonomy (GTDB): domain Bacteria; phylum Pseudomonadota; class Alphaproteobacteria; order Rhizobiales; family Xanthobacteraceae; genus BOG-931. Next base: position 23,615 of record CAWHPH010000068.1, on the reverse strand, counting down.
CCCCGCCGCTCGGCCGCTATCGCCGCACCTGCAAATCTACAAGCCGATGCTGACGATGATGATGTCGATCGTCCATCGCGTCACCGGTTTTGGCCTCTATTTCGGTACCTTGCTGCTGGCCTGGTGGCTGATCGCCGCCGTTTCCCCCAGCTCCTACGCCAGATTCGAATGGTTCGCCGGTTCCATCATCGGCCGGCTCATTTTGTTCGGTTACACCTGGGCGCTTATCCATCACATGCTAGGCGGGATCCGGCATCTGATCTGGGACACCGGCCGCGGCTTCGGGCCGTCCGAGCGCGAGTGGCTTGCCGCCGCCAATCTGATCGGCTCAATCGCCATTACCGTGCTGTTGTGGATTTTCGGTCTGTTGGCGATGGGGGGCCCGCTATGAGCGACACCCCCGTCAAGCATATCCGTACACCGCTTTCGCGCGTGCGCGGACTCGGCGCCGCCCATTCCGGCACCGGCCATTTCTGGCGTCAGCGCCTGACGGCCGTCGCCAATATTCCGCTGACCATCGCGGCGATCGTGATTTTCATCATGCTGCTCGGCCGCAATCAGGCGGCGGTAGCGCAGATTCTGGGCTCGGCGCCGGTCGCGATCATCATGCTCTTGTTCATCGCCTCGATCACCATGCACATGCGCATCGGCATGCAGGTGATCATCGAGGATTACGTGCACGATGAAATCGCCAAGCTCGTACTGATCATGGCCAACTCGTTCTTCACCATCGCCATAGCGCTGACCTCGGCTTACGGCATTCTCAAGCTGTCCTTCGGATTGTGATCATGGCAACGAATGGAGCAAACGGAGGAAGCGCCGCTTCGGCCATCAACGGCCGCGCCTATCCGATCGAGGATCACGCTTATGACGTCGTGATCGTCGGGGCCGGCGGCGCCGGCTTGCGCGCCGTCGTCGGCTGCGGCGAAGCGGGCTTGCGCACCGCCTGCATCACCAAAGTCTTCCCGACACGCTCGCACACGGTGGCCGCGCAAGGCGGCATTGCGGCGGCCCTCGGCAATATGGGCGAAGACGACTGGCGCTGGCATATGTACGACACCGTCAAGGGCTCCGACTGGCTCGGCGACCAAGACGCGATCGAATATCTGTGCCGCAACGCGCCCGAGGCGGTCTACGAGCTCGAGCATTGGGGCCTGCCGTTTTCGCGGCGCGAGGACGGCAGGATCTATCAGCGGCCGTTCGGCGGCATGACCACGCATTACGGCAAGGGCACCGCACAGCGTACCTGCGCCGCCGCCGACCGTACCGGCCACGCCATGCTGCACACGATGTATGGCCAGGCGCTGCGCCATTCGGCTGAGTTCTTCATCGAATACTTCGCCATCGACCTCATCATGGACGAAGAAGGTCGCTGCCGCGGCGTCGTCGCCATCAATCTCGACGACGGCTCGATCCATCGTTTTTCCGCGCAGATGACCGTGCTGGCAACCGGGGGATACGGGCGCGCCTATGCCTCATGCACCGGCGCCCACACCCAGACCGGCGACGGCAATGCCATGGTGCTGCGCGCCGGGCTGCCGCTCCAGGATATGGAATTCGTGCAGTTCCATCCGACCGGCGTGTACGGCGCCGGCGTGCTCATCACCGAGGGCGCGCGCGGCGAAGGCGCCTATCTGGTCAACTCGGAAGGCGAGCGCTTCATGGAGCGCTATGCGCCGTCGGCCAAAGACCTCGCCTCGCGCGACGTCGTCTCGCGCGCGATGACCATCGAGATCCGCGAAGGCCGCGGCGTCGGACCGAAGAAGGACTACATCTTCCTGCACCTCGACCATCTCGATCCGAAGGTCCTCGCCGAGCGGCTGCCAGGCATCACCGAGTTGGCGCGCATCTTCGCCGGCGTCGATCTGACGCGCGAGCCGGTGCCGATCGTGCCGACCGCGCATTACAATATGGGCGGCATCGCCACCAACTATCACGGCGAAGCGCTGATCAAGAAAGACGGCAATACCGATCACGTCGTGCCCGGCATGATGGCGCTCGGCGAGGCCGCCTGCGTCTCCGTGCATGGCGCCAATCGGCTCGGATCGAATTCGCTGATCGATCTGGTCGTGTTCGGCCGCGCCGCGGCATTGCGCTGCGCCGACATCCTGACGCCGGACGACAAGCAGCCGGAATTGCCGAAGGATTCGGCCGAGCGCGCGCTGTCGCGGCTCGACAAATACCGCTACGCTTCGGGCGGCACACCGACCGCGCAGCTGCGCGCCAAGATGCAGCACGTGATGCAGGCGAACTGCGCGGTGTTCCGCACCGGCGAGGTGCTGCAGGAGGGCTCAAAGCTCATTCACGAGGTATTCGATGGCGTCCGCGATATCGGCGTGAGCGACCGCTCGCTGATCTGGAATTCGGACCTGATCGAGACGCTCGAATTCACCAATCTGATCGAGCAGGCCGTCGTGACAATGGACTCCGCGGCCAATCGCACCGAAAGCCGTGGCGCCCACGCGCGCGAGGACTACCCCGAGCGCGACGACAAGGACTGGATGAAGCACACGCTGTCGTGGCTCGATACCAATACCGGCAAGGTCACGATCGACTACCGGCCGGTGCACACCTACACGCTCACCAACGACGTGGCCTACGTCGAGCCCAAAAAGCGGGTCTATTAAGGATCTGCGCGTCTATTGAGGATCTGATGGTCCAGTTCACGCTGCCAAAAAATTCCAAGATCGGCGAGGGCAAGACCTGGCCGCATCCGGCCAAAGCAAAAGCGGAGCGGGAGTTCCGCATCTATCGCTGGAACCCGGACGACGGGCACAATCCCCGCGTCGACACCTATTATGTCGATACGGGCGATTGCGGGCCGATGGTGCTCGACGCGCTCATCTGGATCAAAAACAATATCGATCCGACGCTCACCTTCCGCCGCTCCTGCCGCGAAGGCATTTGCGGCTCCTGCTCGATGAATATCGACGGCACCAATACGCTCGCCTGCACCAAGGCCATGAGCGACATGAGCGGGAGCGTGCGCATCTACCCGCTGCCGCACATGGCGGTGGTGAAGGACCTCGTGCCCGACCTTACGAATTTTTACGCCCAGCACGCCTCGATCGAGCCGTGGCTGCAAACCGTCTCGCCGACGCCGCAGAAGGAATGGAAGCAGAGCCACGACGACCGGCAAAAGCTCGATGGGCTTTACGAGTGCATCCTGTGCGCCTGCTGCTCCACGTCCTGCCCGAGCTACTGGTGGAATTCGGAGCGCTATCTCGGGCCGGCGGCGCTTTTGCAGGCGCAGCGCTGGATTGTCGACTCGCGCGATGAGGCGACGGGCAAACGGTTGGACGATCTGGAAGACCCGTTCCGGCTCTATCGCTGCCACACCATCATGAATTGCGCCAAGGCCTGCCCGAAGCACCTTAATCCGGCGAAAGCGATCGCCGAGATCAAGCGCATGATGGTCGAACGGCAGGTGTAGCGGTCATTCCGGAGCGCCGCGTCAACGGCGAGACCGGAATCCATAGCCGCTGCCCCTGGCCGATTTTTTGCGGCTGAACGGAAACCTCGCTGATCGTGAATATGGATTTGGGGCTCGCGCCTTCAGGCGCGCCCCGGAATGACGCGGCGCGGCCGCCAACGGCTTGCGGGCCACCGGCCCGGTTCCGAGCCTGATTACATTTCCGGCAAGCCGGCGAGCGATTTGTCCAAGCTCTGGAACAGGCTTTCCCGCGATTGAGAGGCGGTCTCCCCCGGCGAATTAGGCGCTCCGGGGCGTGTCGCCACGATTTAGTCTAGGCAAGCGCGAACCCACAGGAAAAAATCTGCTGACAGTAGCCAGATAACACGTTTTCGCTGCAATATTTTCTTACCCTTTCGGAACTCGGAGGGGAGCCGGCGCGTTGGGAGCCGGTGGTAGGTGGTTGCTTGGGGAAGCGGTCGCCTGGGATGACGAGGGGGAATTGGCGAAAGCTGCATCGCTTTCCATTCTGAGCGCTTTGCTCATTCTTACGGCTGCCAGCGTGAGCGGGCGTTCCGCGCGCGCGGAAGAAAATTGCTTGGCCGCTCCGACTGGGCGGGCACCGGCGGGCAGCCATTGGCATTACCGCACCGATCCGGTCAAACAAACCAAATGCTGGTATTTGCGTACCGAAGGCGAACCGGCGCAAACGACGGCCGCGACGGAAGGGTCTGAATCAGCGGGCGCGGCCGCCAAGCCGCCGGCCGCGGCGGCGGCGAAACCCGCGGCCGAACCGAAACCCGCGGCCGATCAGGCTGGCTCCAACACACATCAGCGTCGGCCGCACCAGACGGCGCGCGCGGCTTCCAGCGGCAAGCCGGCGCAAGCCAGCCCGCAGAATCAAAATCAAGCTGCTCCGAATAACGGGCAGCCAGCGTCCCAGCCCGCCAACGGTCCGGCGCCTTGGCCCGATCCTCCCGCACAAGCAGCCGGTGGCAGCGTGGCGTGGCCCGATCCTCCGCGCCCGACGATGAGCGTGGGACCCGAGTCGGCGACGACAAATGCTCCGCAAGAACCGCCTGCGGCCGTCCAAGACACGGGCAGCGTCAACACCGACAGCGCAAACGACGCGCCAGCCGCTGCGCCGGTCGTCGGGCCCGACCAACCGGCAGCTTCTCAAGGCGGCGAGATATCGGGCAGCACCATTTTGGCGCTGGCCATCGCCATGGCGTTTTTTGGAATTCTGCTGCGCTGGATGGTGGGAAGGCTCTTTGCGCGACGGCGCAAAGCCGCGGCCGAGCGGCGCGAGCCGGTCTGGGTCAAGGGCGAGCGCATGATGCCGGGGACCGTACCGCTGGCGCCCGGCCAAATCGACCCCGAGCGCCTCGATGACGAGGTCAAACTGGCGCTCCGCAAGCTCCTGCGAACGCTCGAGCGCAGCGCCGCATGACATGCGACCTCCACTGACCAAAGACCCCAAACGCATAGCCGCGCCGGCTCAGCTTGAGAGCGCGTGATGCTCGACCACACCGGCTTTCCGGTTTCCGACTACGCCCGATCGAAAGCCTTCTATCTGCAGGCTCTGGCGCCGCTCGGCTATGCCCTGATCATGGAAGTCGGTGAGCACGAGCACGACAGCCCGGCGGCGGGCTTCGGCGCCAACGGCAAGCCGGATCTTTGGATCGGCGGCGAGGGCGGCTTGCAGCGTCCGATCCACATTGCGATCGCCGCGCCCAACCGCGCTGCCGTCGATGCTTTTTATCGCGCCGCCATCGCGGCCGGCGGCAAGGATAACGGCGCGCCCGGATTGCGGCCGCATTACCATCCGAACTATTACGCCGCCTTCGTGCTCGATCCGGACGGACACAATATCGAGGCGGTTTGTCACGCGCCGGCGTGAACGACCGTACCCGGAGCTCCGCAAATCTTCTCCGCTAACTCATCGATGAGCGCCGCCGCCATCCACGTCGGTTGGTCGAGGCTTGATTGTCGCGAGACGATCAAGCCGCGCGGCGCTCCGCTCCAACATCTGTCGGCTGAGGCGGCCTGCGGCCAAGGCGTCGAGCGCGCATCGTAAGGCCGGATATGCTTTGTCGGTGTCCCAGGACACCAGCAGCAGGTCGATCCCGGCATTCAGTGCGCCCTCGACGGCGCGGCAAAGACCGGCATGTTCCACCGCTCCCATAGTCAGGTCGTCGGTGATGGCGACGCCGTCGAAACCCCATTGATCGCGCAGCAAGCCGCTGACGACCCGTTTCGATTGCGATACGGGAATTCCGGCATCGGCAGCGGTGAGCGCGACATGAGACAGCATGATCGCGGTACCCGGAATGCCGAGCACCGCCCGAAAGGGCGCCCAATCCGCGGTCTGAAGTTCGGGCTCGGCAGCATCGAGCGAGGCACTGAAAAGGTGCGTGTCCACGGCAACGCGGCTCAGCCCCGGGAAGTGCTTGGCCGTAGGCGTTATGCCGGCATCGAGCAGACCCCTTGAAAAACCACCGGCGATGGTCGCAACCACCGACGGATCGCGCGAAATCGATCGCGTCGCGATCCGCGTGTTCCAGTCGACATTGGTTCTCCGCTCCGGCATCAGATCGACAACCGGAGCCAGGTCCATGGTGATGCCGATGGCCCGCAACACCTTCCCCTGATCGAAACCGGTTCGGCGTGCGGCATCAAATTGTTGCTCGGGAGGCAGCGCGGCAATCGTAGAGAGAGCCGGCGGGTGTGGCAGCGGCGGCGAGAGATGCGAAACCGGGCCGCCTTCCTGATCGGCGGCAACGACCAGCGGCGGCAAGCCTGAGGCGCGCCGCAAGTCCTGCAGGCCGGCGATTTCCGCTGCCACATCATCCGCAGTACGGCGAGCGACGTTGCGGCGGGCAAGGAAGATTCCGCCGATATGGCTGTCCCGAATAAGCTCCCGGACAGCCGCTACATTAGTGTATCCGACGACGAAGTGGCGCTCGACGTCGATGACGTCCGTGCCGGTGCGCGCACGGACCTGCTGTCTCGCGATCCAAGGCTGTGCGTCTTGCCAAAGAGCGAACCCGGCAGCAGCCGCGAACAGAACCGCCAGCCAGCGATAACCCGCGAAAAGAAAGGCGATGCAAGCGGCCAATCCGCCGGCGGCAAGCGTCAAGGCGAAAGACTGGCGCCAGGCAAAGGCAAACGGGTCAGGGATCAGGAGGTCTAGTCCGATCAGGACAAGCAACAACGCGACCGCCACGCTTCGCACAATCAGTTTGGCGCGCGCACCGCCATCGCCGCCCGCGCCGGCCAGTGCCTGTGCCATGGGTAGCCTTCGCGTGCCTACGTGCGTACCTGCCAGTATCTCGGACCGTTAAAGCTGAGAGTGGCCTGGCGCCAGAGCATGATCACGAAAAGTGGAATTTTCCGATAAGATCATGCTCAACGAACAATCTAAAGCTTGAGTTTCCGTTTGCGCTGCCCGAGCGTGCGCAGCCGCAGCGCGTTGAGGCGGATGAAACCGGCGGCGTCGCGCTGATCGTAAGCCACCGCGCCTTCTTCGAAGGTGACGAGGTCCTGGTCATAGAGCGAATATTTGCTCTCGCGCCCGACCACGCCGACATTGCCCTTATAGAGCTTGAGCCGCACGCGGCCGGTGACGAATTCCTGGCTCTTATCGATCGCCGCCTGCAGCATGTCGCGCTCGGGCGAGAACCAGAAGCCGTAATAAACCAGCTCGGCGTATTTCGGCATCAGCTCGTCCTTGAGATGCGCGGCGCCGCGATCGAGCGTTATCGATTCGATGCCGCGATGGGCGGCGAGCAGGATGGTGCCGCCCGGCGTCTCATACATGCCGCGCGACTTCATGCCGACAAAGCGGTTCTCCACCAGATCGAGCCGGCCGATGCCGTGCGTGCGGCCAAGCGCATTGAGCTCGGTGAGCAAGACCGCCGGCGAGAGCTTCTTGTCGTCGATCGCGACCGGATCGCCTTTCTCAAAATCGATGGTGATATAGGCCGCCGCATCCGGCGCCTTCTCGGGATCGATCGTGCGCGAATAGACATAGTCCGGCACTTCCTCGCCCGGATTTTCCAGCACCTTGCCCTCGGACGAGGTGTGCAGCAGATTGGCGTCGGTCGAGAACGGCGCTTCGCCTCTTTTGTCCTTGGCGATCGGAATCTGATTCTGCTCGGCAAAGGCGAGCAAGGCTTCGCGCGAACGAAAATCCCATTCGCGCCACGGTGCAATGACCTTCACGTCCGGCTTGAGCGCATAATAGCCGAGCTCGAAACGCACCTGATCGTTGCCTTTGCCGGTCGCGCCATGCGCCACCGCTTCGGCGCCGACCTTCTCCGCGATCTCGATCTGCTTCTTGGCGATCAGCGGCCGCGCAATCGACGTGCCGAGCAGATATTGGCCTTCGTAGAGCGTATTGGCGCGGAACATCGGAAACACATAGTCGCGCACGAATTCTTCGCGCAGATCCTCGATGAAGATATTCTCCGGCTTGATGCCGAGCATGAGCGCCTTCTGCCGGGCCGGCTCGAGCTCCTCGCCTTGACCGAGATCGGCAGTGAAGGTGACCACCTCGCAGCCATAAGTGGTCTGCAGCCACTTGAGGATGATCGATGTGTCGAGGCCGCCGGAATAGGCCAGAACGACTTTTTTCACGTCACTTTTGGACATCTAAGAAGACCTTGCACGTAAGAAACTCGGCACGCAGCGCCGACGTCGCCCGAAAAGCCGCGCGGACTATAGGCAGGCGTGGCAGCGACGCAAGCCGTTCGGCCCGCTTCGCCTCGTGTCGTCATTCCGGGGCCGAGCGCAGCGAGGAGCCCGGAATCCATAATCACTATCGGGCCAGACCAAACTCCGTAGCAATTCTGTGTGACCTGGGGTTATGGATTCCGGGCTCGCCGCTTTGCGGCGCCCCGGAATGACACCCTAGGAGCGCTCGCTGCGGCGCGCCGAAGCCCGCCGCAAAAGCGCCGCCAGCGCGTCGCGTATGGCCTTTCCCGCCTGTTCGAGCGGCCGCTCGATCATCTCGTCGGTGAGCCGCGTCGGCCGCCAGCGATAGATCAGGCCGTGAAAGATCCAGATCAGAACGTACATCAGCACGCCGGCGAACACGACATCAGTGAAAAAATGCGCCCCGGCCGCCATGCGCAGCACACCCATCGCGGCGCCGAAGGCAAGCGCCGCGGCATAGGCAAGCGGCCGCCATTGCGGCGGCGCCAGCGCGGCAGGCGCCAGCGTCCAGAAGGCGCCGGAGGCCTCGCCGGCAACAAACGAGCAGTTTTCCGGACAAGGCCCGCGCGGGTCCCACCACGGCGTGAAGCGCTCCTTGCCGCCGAGCGCAACAACGTCGACCGGCCGCATGCGCGCCGAATGCTCCTTCAAAATGCCGTTGGTGAGGATGCCCGGCCCCAGCGCTAAGGTCACGATCAGAAACAAGGCGGCGCGGCCGGGGATCAGCATCCGCCGTTGCGGAAAAATGAGTTTACCGGCAACGGCGAGAAAGGCCGGCGCGACGATGAGCGTGATCAGCAGGGTTGCCGCGTCGCGCGCATATTCCACCCGATCCGAATACCAGGCGACGAAGGCGTGCGTCGTCGGATTGTAGAACAGAGCCGCGATGTCGACATCGAGCTGCGGATAGGCCGCGAAAACGCCGCCGACCACAAGCGCGACCGAGAGCGCGATGATGAGCCCCGTCCGGTTCATCCGCTCATTTCCAGGAACCGGCGCTGCGGCCCGCGAACAACCAATAAACGAGCCCGCCGGCAATGCCGGACGCGGCGAGCAGCTGCCGTTCGTGCACGAAATAAGCATCCGGCTGGGTGATGTCGCCGGGCAGGTCAAAACCGTAGGATAAGGCCAGCGCCAGCACGCCGCCGAGTGCGGCATAGAGGATCACCGAGCGCCAGGCAAAGCCTTCGGCGAGCGCAACGACCAGAGCCGTGGGTAGTGCGGCGACGGCACCGATGATCGGCGTGCCGACCGCCACGATCGCCCAGATCGCCGCCGGCGGCAGGCCCGACGACATCAGATCATCCCAGTGCGGCGTCAGCGAACCAATCGTGAATACGGCGGACGCCGCCACACACGCCAGCACATAAGCGAGGATCATCACGACGAGACGGGCGACGACGCTCATACAAGCCGCATTAATCCGTCATCGCCATGGCGCGCAAAGCGAGGCGCTCGCGGGCCGAGAGCTTTTCCGTCGCGCTTTTGAGCTGCCCGCAGGCGGCGAGAATGTCGCGTCCGCGCGGCGTGCGCACCGGAGAGGCATAGCCGGCGTCGAACACGATTTCGGAAAACTTCTCGATCTGCTCCCAGTCCGAGCATTCGTATGTGCTGCCCGGCCATGGATTGAACGGGATGAGATTGATCTTGGCCGGGATGCCTTTGACGAGACGAACCAGCGCGCGAGCTTCGGCGAGCGAATCGTTGACGCCCTTGAGCATGACATATTCGAAGGTGATGCGCCGCGCGTTGGAAAGCCCGGGATAGTTGCGGCAAGCCTCGAGCAATTCGCGCAAGGGATATTTGCGGTTGAGCGGCACGAGCTCGTTGCGCAGCTCATCGGTCACGGCATGCAGCGAGATGGCGAGCATGGTACCGATTTCCGCGCCGGCACGGACGATATTCGGCACTACGCCAGAGGTCGACAGCGTGATCCGGCGCTTCGAGATGCTCAGCCCATCGCCGTCGGCGACGACATTGAGCGCGTCGCGCACCGCCTCGAAATTGTAGAGCGGCTCGCCCATGCCCATCATGACGACGTTGGAGACGAGGCGCTTCTCCGGGTCGGTTCCCGCCGGCGCGGCCGCGCGCTGCCAGTCGCCGAGCCGGTCGCGCGCCAGAACGACCTGCCCAACGATTTCGCCCGGCGTGAGATTACGCACCAGCCGCTGCGTGCCGGTATGGCAAAATGAGCAATTGAGCGTGCAGCCGACCTGGCTCGAAATGCACAGCGTGCCGCGATCGGTCTCCGGGATGTAGACGCATTCGACATCGTGCGGCCGATCCGGCGTTTCGCCCGGAAGCCTCAGCAGCCACTTGCGGGTGCCGTCGACCGAAATCTGTTCGGCGACGATCTCCGGCCGGGCCAAGGTGAAATGCCGATCGAGTTCCGTACGCAGCTCCTTCGACAGGGTCGTCATCGCGTCGAAGTCCTGGACCCCGCGCACATAGAGCCAGTGCCAGATCTGCTGTACGCGCATGCGGCGCTGCCGCTCCGGCACGCCGATATCGCCGAGCGCTTCGGCGAGCGCGGCACGCGCGAGCCCGACCAGCGACGGCTTTGCCGGCGCAACGTAACGCTCGAGCGGCCGCTTCTCGATGGGCGTGCCCGTCGCGGCGGTATCGCTGTGAGTAGCGGCAAGGGAAGTCGTCATGGTCAATCCGACGGCAGCACCGTTCCGGGGCATACATAATCCCCCCGCCGGCAAGAGGCGAGGACCCGGCAGTCGAAAGAAAGCCGGCAGCCTCGTGTTACGAGCGGAGCGGTTTTTGCACGGCCGGCCGCCGCCTTCCAGGGAGGCACAATGCTAAAGGGCCTCTACTTGCAATCCTGATCCGAGCGATCAAGCGCCTGGGCAAGCCCCTTGAGCGAAAAGATATCGGTCGAGCGGGTCCCTTTCGCCGACATGCCCTTGAGCACCGCATTCCGACCGGACCGCATGGCTTCGATCAGATGGGCCTCCTCGGCAGCGTTTTTGATCCAGGCCCCGTCCTGCTGCGTGTAGAGGGCAAACGAAGACGAACCGACCGCCACCGTCGCCTCGGAATTGGGCTTGAACGGATAGCCGATGATGATCGAGACCTCGTCGGTCACTTTCTCCGCCGGACGCGAGGCAATGAACATATAGGACGGATTGCGCGTTTTACCCGGCGGGTTGGTTTCCGACGACGCGGGCTTTGCAATGGCAAAGCAGACCTTCTTGCCGCCCGGAGACGCCGTATAGGCTCCCCAATCGCCGTATTGCCCCAGCAGCGTCGGCTTAACTCCGCCGATGGCAGCCGCGGCCGGATCCGCCGTCGCGGCGGCCGCAGCCGCCGGCTTATGCTTGGGAGGCTTTTTGGCAGGGGGGGCGCCGGCGGCCGGCGCGGCCGGATCGGAAGCTGGCTGCTGTGCGAGCGCCGGCACAGCGCAAATTGCCGCAGCAAACAGCGACAACAAAAGCCGCCATCGTCGATCAGCGAACATCAGACCTCACGGTTATGGCGCTTGGGCTGATTCCAAACCATTCAAGTTTAACCCACTTTCAGAAAGTAGGGAACGAATTCGGCAATCGAGCGGCAAAGCCTTAGCGCGCCGGCGCCGCAGCGCCGGTCTTCGGCGGCAAACGTGACGGCCAGCACAGCATCCGGCGGCCGGCGGGACTTCAATACCTCCAGCATTTTTGGGCGCACTGGGGGATATCGTGGATTTGGCCTTCTGCACTCATTTCGATAATCACGCCGTCGGTCGTGCGACCGCGCGAAAGAGCGAGCTTGACGACCTGCTCACCGCCGTCGGCGCAAGCCGCGACGGAAAGGCTTTCACACTGCTGTTCGACCACTTTCGGCCACGCGTCCAGGCGCAGCTTGTGCGTCTTGGTCTGGCTCCGGCGGCGGCAGAGGATCTGACACAAGACGTTATGGAAACGATCTGGCAGAAAGCCCATCTTTATGACCGTAGCCGGTCGGCGGCCATCACCTGGGTGTTTCAGATCGCGCGCAACCGACGCATCGACGTCAAACGGAGAAGTCGCGAATGTTGCTTCCCCGCCGAAGATTTCTTCGCCATTCCAGATCCTGCCGATAGCTGCGACGACTATCTCGACGCGCGGCGACGGCAAGAGTGTGTGCGTGCCGCGCTTGGCGCTTTGCCGCGTGAGCAGCTTGAGCTCGTGAAGCTTGCTTTTTTCGAGGGTCTCTCGCACAGCGCCATTGCCGAGCGGCTCAACCTGCCGCTCGGCACGGTGAAGTCGCGGCTGCGGCTTGCCTGCACTCGTCTGCAGCGGCTGTTGGCCGACGCCGGCCTAAGTGCCGAGGACTAGGTGAGCAGCTGGTTCGCTGCGCGCAGCCGCCTGCATGCCGATCTGGAAGGCTCAAGTGCCCTACTTCCAATCCCGGCTTATTCCGTGCTTATGAATCTGGGCGCCTACCTTCAGCCCCCCGAATGAAGGATCACCATGAAAGCCATCCTCTGCACGCATTTCGGCACGCCTGATGAACTCGAACTGGCCGACATCCCGGAGCCGAAGGCGGGCCCGGGTGAAGCGGTCGTTCGCATCAAGGCGGCTGCGCTCAATTTTTTCGATTTGCTGATCATCGCGGGCAAGTACCAGTACAAGCCACCCTTTCCCTTCTCGCCGGCTGCGGAATTCGCCGGCGTCGTCGAGAGCGTCGGCGCCGGCGTGACCGGCTTTGCACCGGGCGACCGCGTCATTGGTTGGACCGGCTGGGGGGCAGCGCGCGAACGCATCGCCGCCGGCGCGGCGCAACTGGCGAAGCTTCCCGACAACCTCGATTTCGAACGCGCGGCAGGCCTGACCGTCACCTACGCCACGACGCTTTATGGCTTAAGGGAACGCGGCCAGCTCAAACCGGGCGAGACGCTGGTGGTCTTGGGCGCGACCGGCGGCGTCGGCCTTGCGGCGATCGAGATCGGCAAAATCATGGGCGCACGCGTGATCGCCTGCGCCTCGTCCGACGAAAAGCTGGCTTTTGCCAAGGCGCATGGCGCGGACGAGACCGTCAACTATGCCAGCGATGATCTGCGCGAAGCGCTCAAGCGCCTGGGCGGCGCCCGCGGCATCGACCTGGTCTACGATCCGGTCGGCGGCCAATATACGGAACCGGCGCTGCGCTCACTCGGATGGGAAGGCCGCTATCTCGTGGTCGGCTTCGCCGCCGGCGACATTCCGAAAATTCCGCTCAATCTGGTGCTGCTCAAGAGCTGCGACATTCGCGGCGTTTTGTGGGGCGCCTGGACGTTGCGCGACCCGAAAGGCCAGGCCGCATTGATGAAAGACATCGCGGCTTGGTGCGCCGAGGGCAAGCTCAGCGCCCACGTGCACGCCGTCTATCCGTTGGCCGAGACGGCGAGCGCGCTCAAGGCCATCGCCGACCGCAAGGCCATGGGCAAGATCGTGCTGCGGCCTTAGAGCGCAAGCGTTTCAGATTGAATTGATCGGCGCTCTAAGCTTCTGGTGGAGCATGATCTTTTCGGAAAACCGGCTTCCACCCCGGATCAAATCCGGGGCAGGCTTTTTCCGGATCATGCCCTAGGCGCAATCGTTTCAGATTGAATCGATCGGCGCTCTAAGCTTTTTGGTGGAGCACGATCTTTTCGGAAAACCGGCTTCCACCTTTCCGGATCATGCGCAAGATTACGCCGCCTCGCGCAGGCGGGTGAGGGTGCGCCGCGCCGCCTCGCGGTGGTCCGGCGTGATGTGCGACGCGACCAGCCGGATGGCGGCCGCGAGCATGGCGGCATCGTCGGTATACCCGATCACCGGAAGCACATCGGGGATCATGTCTGCCGGCAAAACGAAATAGGCGAGCGCGCCGACCAGCGCAGCCTTTACGTGGGCCGGAGTTTGCCGGTCGAACGCACAGTAATGCGCGGCAACCAGATCCTCAGCGAAGGGCAGCCGCGCCGCGAGCGCGCGCAGCTTCTGCCAGAAGCGCCGTTTGAGCGCCTGTTCGTCTTCCGCCAAGCGCCCTGCCAGCGCTTCGGCCTCCGCCCAAGATCCCGCATTGGACCATGCTGCCTTATATCCGAACCGCATCGTCACCCTCGCGCGTTGAGCGGATAAATGGCCGTCAAAGGCGGCAGCTGCAAGGTGAAGCTGCCCGCGGCCCAGCATCGTCGCGGGCCAATGACGTCCATCAGCACGCGAACTTATCCATCGCTTCGGCGAGCTTGACGTCGAATTCGGTCACACCGCCGGCGTCATGGGTCGATAGCGTGACAGCGACGGTCTTGTAGACATTGAACCATTCGGGATGATGGTCGAGCTTTTCGGCAATCAGGCGACGCGCGCCATGAAGCCGAAAGCGGCATTGAAATCCCCGAACGTGAAGGTCTTGCTGATCGCGTCGCGGCCTTCGACCTCGCTCCAGCCCTGGAGTGGGGCCAGCGCGCGGGAACGGGCTTCACTGGAAAGCTTTTGCGCCATGTCAAACCTCACAGGCCGACAATGATGTTGGTCTTGTACCGCTCTCGTCAACAGGCGGCCAAATGACTACCTAACTAACGGCACTTGTCCAAGGTCCGCCGACAGCGAACCCGCCAAAGGTTTGGCGCAAGAGGATGCCAAGAGGATGCCATGAGGATGCCATGTCCTGGTCTTTGAACATCGGATCGGTCGCCGGCACGGCGATCCGCGTCCACGTGACGTTTCTTTTGTTCCTCGCCTGGATTTTCGGCGTCAACTACATCTCCGGCGGGCCGCAGGTCGCCTGGAGCGGCCTGTTGTTCATCGTGCTTTTGTTCCTATGCGTACTGCTGCACGAATTCGGCCACATCTTCACCGCACGGGGATTTGGCGTTCGCACTCCCGACGTCATTCTGCTCCCGATCGGCGGGGTAGCGCGGCTCGAACGCATTCCGGAAAAACCGAGCGAGGAATTTCTCATCGCCATCGCCGGACCGGCAGTCAATGTGGTCATCGCGATGCTGCTGATCGTGATCGGCGGCGCCAATCTCTCCGCCGGCCACCTTTCCATGCTTGAAAGCACCAATGTCAGCATGATCGACCGCTTGGCCGCGGTTAATTTGTTTCTGGCGCTGTTCAACCTGATTCCCGCCTTTCCGATGGACGGCGGACGCGTGCTGCGCGCGTTGCTCGCGGCCCGCTTCGGCTATGTCCGCGCCACCGAGATCGCCGCCATGATCGGCCAGTGGGTGGCATTCGTGCTCGGCTTTCTCGGCCTGTTCGGCAATCCGCTTTTGATCTTCATCGCCATTTTCGTTTATCTCGCCGCGTCGGCGGAGGCGCATCTGGTGGCAACCCGCGCCATGTCGCGTGGCGTGCCGGTAACCTCCGCGATGCTGACGCAATTTGCAACGCTCACACCGGAGGAGCATGTCGACGCTGCGGTCGAAACGCTGTTGCGCACGAGCCAGAGCGAGTTTCCGGTGGTGGACGGCGCCGGCCGGCCGATCGGCGTGCTCGGCCGCGGCGACCTGATCCGCGCCCTGCGCGGGCGCGGCCCGGACGCTCGCGTTGCCGACGTGATGACAACCGGCATCCCGACCGTGAACAAAAACCGCTGCCTGGAAGACGCTTTCCGCCTGCTCCAGGAAAAGGCGGCTCCGGCGGTCGGAATCGTTGACGCTTCGGATCGGCTGGTCGGCCTGGTGACGTCCGAAACCATTGGCGAAATGCTGATGCTGCATCAGGCGCTGCCAAGCGGCGTCCGTTTCGGTCCCTGGGGCCCGTCCTCGGGACGCAGCGCCGATACGCCTGCACGTTGAACGGAGGTCAAACTTCCGCCCTACCGGCAATGAACTAAGCGATCTTTACGCAGCGCATACCGCGCGCGCGGTATAGTAGGTCTTATGTACTAGGATTTGCCATGCCTGCGGGACCGTCACGTCGTCCGCCCCTTGCCATGAAACTATGGCTTTGGCAGCGATATCGCCGAACAAAAGAATCGGAGCCGTCCGCCGCCTCACCGGCGCATGCATTGGGCGCAGCGATGAATCTCGGGGCGTTTGAACATACCGTGCGCAACCGGGTCAGGGCCTTCCTGCGGCACACCCGGCTCGTGACCATCTTGGGAATGATCGTTCTCGGCGCCATGATCTGGGCCGCGGTCCATATCACGCTAGCGCCCACCCAGATACGCGTTGCGGCAGGTCCGGCCGGCAGCGCCGATGTCTTATTCGTGCAGATGCTGACGCAGAAATTCGCCGCCGAACACGACAAGGTCCAGCTGCATCTCGTTGCCACCGACGGACCAAAAGCCAGTGCAGCGGCGATCAACAATGGCGAGGCCGACCTCGCGATCTTGCCGAGCACGCTCGGCAATTCGCCCGATTGGCCGGTGGTCGCCATTCTGCGGCAGAATGTGATGGCGCTGATCGTTCCCACGCAGCAGCCGCCCGCTCCGGCGAAAAAGGAGGCTGCCCCGCTAGCGCCGCAACAGGCAAGCGCGCCCGAAAAGAAAGAGAAGGCGGCAAAGCCGGAAAAGAGCGCCGACAAGACCAAAGCCGCGAAGAACGACGACGGCGGCAATAACGCCAAGTCCGAAAAAAACGCCAAGCCTGAAAAAAACGCTAAAGTCGCCGCCAAGACTACTGACAAGACTACTGACAAGAGCGCGGACAAGGACGCCGACAACAGCGACGAGGCCGACGGCAAAGATGAGAAAGCCGGAACCAGTACCGACACTGCCGACGCCAACAAGCTCGACAGCGTCTCCAAGCTTGCCGGCAAGCACATCGGCGTCGTCACCGGCAACGCGGCGACGCGGGAGCTCTTGGACGTCGTGCTCAGCCATTACGGCGTTCCGCTCAACCAGGTGCAGGTCTCGCTGATCGAGCCGAAGAACATCGCCGAGGCGGTCAAGGCGCGGCAGCTCGATGTGCTCTTCGTCGCCGGCTCCGCGACCGGGCAGGCCATCAACGACGTGGTCTCATCCGCCACGCTCAACGGACAAGCGCCGAGTTTCATCCCGCTCGATCAGTCGGAAGGCATGGCCAAACGCAGCCCCGCCTTCGAATCCGTCGACATCGATGCCGGAACCTTCGGCGGCAATCCGCCGGCGCCGCCGGAGGACCTCAAGAAGTCTTTCCTTTGCCGAATATCTCGTGGCGAAGAAGCCGTTCAACCACGACGCCATCGCGACCTTGGCCAAGCTGATTTTCACGTCGCGATTGGCGCTGGCGGCGGCGATGCCCGGCGAAATCAAGATTAAGGCGCCCGGAACGGAGAAAGACGCCGGCGTCGTCGTGCATCCGGGAGCGCTCGCCTATCTGACCGACGACCAGAAATCGTTTTTCGACAAATACGGCGACGACATCTTCTACGGACTGTTGATCTTTCCGATCTTCGGATCGGCCATCGCGGGCCTGGCCAGCTATTTCCGCAGCAGCGGCCGCACCCGGCGCTTGCGGCTGCTGCAACGCCTGCTCGATCTCGTGCAGAAGGCCAACAACGCGCCAACGCTGGAGGCGCTCGACCAGATACAGATCGATGTCGACCATTTGGTGGTCGACATCATTCACCAGACCCAGCATGAAGAATATGATGAGGCATTGCAGACCTCGTTCGGGCTTGCGCTCGACCAGGCACGCTTCGCCATTGCCAGCCGCCGCGCCGTCCTGCTCGAACACGGCGACAGCTCCGAAGCCAAGCCCGGCGCTAAAGCCGCGGCCGCCTAATATCTGCGACGAGATCTTTTTGATCGACCTTCGTGAGATGGAAATTCGGCGGCACCTGGTGCCGCCGCCGCTTCTGGAGCGCCACCCTTCCGATATCTCAAGCTTAAGCTCTCGTCGATTGCGAATTCCCGCGTCGAGAGCGTGGCCGCATGTCCTTTTCGGAAAACCGGTTTCCACTTTTCCGGGACATGCCCTAAGGCATTTTGAACGGCTTATTGACGGCGTCCGCCGCCGATCGCGTGTACGCTTCGCCCAGATTTTTTGTTTGCTCGCCAAAGGCGCTGAACTGAGACTGCATGAACTCGGTCTGAATTCGGAGCACGTCCTGAAAGTCCTTGGCCTGGCTCAATTTTTGTACGTATTCATGAGCGGCGGCGATATTTTTCTCGGCATAGCTTTTCAGGCTGTCGCCAAACTGCGTTCCGCCTGAAGGATAGGCAGAAATGGTCTTCTTCAAGAAGTTAAAGTAAGTATCCGCCGCCGCTAGCGCCTGGTCCTTCGTCTGTTGAGCAAACGCATTCAATTCTTCGGCCGGGTTTTGGTCTTTCGCCATGGCGTCCTCCTAAGCGCGGAATGGTTGGAGGCGCAGCTGCGGCGAATGACCGGATATGGGCGGTCCGCCGCTTTGGCGCTCCAAAGCCTCAGCCTGGAAGGTACCACAGATTTGCCGCTTTAATCGCCGGGATCCACCTGGGGACCCCGAAATTTTGGCAGGCTCTTTGCACCCTTGACCTCTTCGACGAGCCTTTGCCATTCCTGGGCCATCTCGGCCAAGAATGCTTTGAGGCGAGGATCGGTCGTTGCGCGCGCCTCCTCAAGGCATCGCGCCGCAAAACGCTGGTATGTTCTCGCGCGCTGCATTTCGCCAGCTCCAAATGCAGTCCCAGTGGCAACGTAGCTATTAGTGACTGATCGTAGCGAATCTAAGATCGTCCTGCCCGACGGCGCCCGTCCGGGCGTTCCGGGCCCCAGATATCCGACCCCAATTACGCCGCGATGCTGCGGCCTTAAAAGGCTCCGGGAAAGGCCCGCGAGCATTGGGGAAAAAGATGGAATCGAAGATGGCCATGGGAGCGGCCGCAAGGCTGCTCCTCGTCGGCAGCGCCCTTTCCGGCCTCGCGCTTGCGCTGTCGGCATTTTGCGCTTCCGCCCAGGAATGCCCGGGAAATCCTGAAGCGATCGGTACGAGCCGGGTTATTTCGGTCGATCCGACCACGCTCCGCCAGGTTGGGACGGCGCAATATTCCGAGACGCTGCCGCTCAGGGACCACGAAATCGTGTTGAGCTTCGACGACGGACCGTCGTCGCCGACGACAGAGAAAGTGCTCGACGCGCTCGCGGCGGAGTGCGTCAAAGCCAACTTTTTCGTCGTCGGAGAACACGCGAAAGAGCGGCCGGATCTCGTTCGACGTGCCTACAAAGAAGGGCACACCATCGGCACGCACTCCGAAACGCATGCCGACCTCTCGCGGCTGACGCTTGCCGCTGCCGAGAGGGAGATTAGCGACGGCATCGACGCTGCCAACGCCGCACTTGGTCCACAAATGACCGCCGCTCCATTCTTCCGCGCGCCATACCTGCAAATAACACCGGACTTGGAACAGTATCTTATTCAGCGCGACGTCATGCTGTGGAGCATCGACGTCGACCCGGAAGACTGGCGGCCGCAAACGCCCGGCCAGGTCGTCGAGCGCACCATGGCTCAATTGGAGAAGCGGCACTCCGGCATCGTGTTGCTGCACGACGTCCAGCCGCAGACCGCGGCGGCCATTCCGATGCTGCTTCGCGAGCTGAAGATTCGCGGCTACAGCATCGCCCACGCGGTCGCAGCAGACACGCAAGCAAAACCAATCGCTGTCAACCACGATGCGTCGGCCGCTGGAGCTCCGGTGAAATGACACGCGCGTTTGCGTGCGGCGGCGGCAGGTTCTCAAAATCGATAGTTGAGTCCCCCGCGCGCTATTTCAGTTGTCAAGCGAACAGACCCGGTAAGGGTAAGCCCTGGAAAAGGGGGCGTGAGCGTTCCCGTGGTATTTATGCTGCCGAGGTCGACATGGAGGTACTCGCCGCGGATCGACCAATTGCGGGCGATGGCGTACTCGACACCCCCGCCGACCGTCCACCCGGCGCGGGTTGTGGCAAAGCCGGATGTTTCGACGAAGGGCGCCAATATCGCGATGCTCTGCGAGAAGTTCTCCCGCCCGACGGCGAGGCCGCCGGTGACGTAGACCAACCACTCATGCATCGCCCAGCCCACCCGGGGGCGGGCCGTAAACAGCCAATCGGCTGAGACCGATGTTGTCGTCGTGAAGAATGCCGTCGGCGGTCCGGCAGGACCACCCGGCAAGGTGCTCGGGAACGGGAAGGTGCCGCTATTGGCGCCCCGCAGACCGAGATATTCGAAGTCTACTTCGCCGCCGATGACCCAATTGCCATATTGATAATTGTACCCCGCCTGCACGCCGGCGGTCGCGTTGCCAGGTTGAAATGTCGGCGATGCTGCGGAGGAAACCGCGGCGGTGTCTACGGCAAAGAATGCCGGCGCGGTCAGCGTTTGTGAGACCCGCTCACTTCCCAAGACGCCCCCCGCGTTCCCACCAACGTAGAATCCTGTCCAGTTGAACGCCGGTGCGGCAGGCAGTTTCGCAGGCAACGGCAGGTCGGCCGCCATGGCCGACACGGCCGACATGAGAAGAAACGTAGTCAACCCGAACAAATTTTTCATGGGCCCCCCGATTTTGAATGGCGCGTAAAAAGGGAGCTTACGGGCTTTGATCGTTGAATGCTGTATCCGGACAAGCACACCCGGGCGGCCCCGCAAGCGGCGCCACGAATTGCCTCCTCGCCAAACCCGTGGGCCGCTCCCCGCAAAATGACCGCGGGACAGCTTTTGAATTGCTGATTGAGGGTCGTCGTCTCTGCTCGGAGAACTGCCCGGATTGGCCTTAGAGCGCGATCGCTTCAGATTGAATCGATTGGCGCTCTAACATTTGGTGGAGCATGATCTTTTCGGAAAACCGGTTCCCACTTTTCCGGATCATGCTCTAGCCGGATTTCCGCAGCTCCGCGAATTCCGGCCGCGGCGGACTCTGGGCGGCCATGCGGCGCGTTTGCGCGGAATAGAACGAAGCATTCTGCTCGCCACGCAAAGCTTCGCGGGAGAACGTAATCATGTGATGCCCGACGATCCCCATCGAGAGCGCGGCATCGATCTGGCCGCGGCGCAGCGCCGGCAATACCGCCTTCCAGAACCAGCGGCGATAGTCGGCACGCAGTCCGATGTGCCGGGCGACATTGAAGGCCAGCACCAGTGCGAGACTAATATTGTTCCAGGTGAGCTTGCCGCGCACCGGGCCGTCCGCCAGCCGATTGGCATAGGTCGCCTTGACCTGGTGGGCGAAGCGCTTGAACAGCCGCTCCGGCGCGTAGGCATGGTCGATACAGCGGCGCCACATCGCCACGACTTCGTCATAGGGCCGCAAGAAGCGTACATTGCTTTCGAGCCCGGCATCGTCGGCGACCACCCGACCCTCGCGCTTGAGCCGGTCCCACAACGGCGTCCTCGGCAGAGCCTGCAGCAGATTGATGGTCAGGATCGGCACGTTCGAGCTGTCGATGAAAGCCTTGAGGCGCTCCTCGGTATCGGCGGTGTCGGTATCGAGCCCGAGGATGATGCCGGAGGTGACTTCAAGCCCATAAGAGTTGAGTGTGTCGATCGCTTCCAGCATCGGCAGCGTCGCGTTTTGCTCCTTGCGCATATGCTTGAGCGCATCGACTTCCGGCGTCTCGATGCCGACAAACACCGTCTGGAATTCCGCCTGGCGCATGAGCGCGAGGATTTCCGGCTGCTTGGCGAGATTGAGCGTGGCTTCGCAGCCGAAGCGCAGCGGGTGTCCGCGCTTTTTCTGCCACGCGATTAGGTGCGGCAGCATCTCCCGGGTCGCCTTGCGGTTGCCGATGAAGTTGTCATCGACGAAATAGATGAAAGACGGATCTAGCAAACGTAGACTTCTTTATTCGCTGCATTGTGCGGCGCCATTGTCTTAGCTCGTTCTAAAGAAATTGGGGTTTCTTTGTTCTCACGTGGCAGTGATTGGCCACGTGGGAGCCGTGTTGTGTGCCGTGTCATGTCCTCCCGAGTGGTCAGTGCGACAATCCCTGAAATCCTTCGCCATTGTTTCGCTACCATTAATGGTATCAATAACAGTTAACTTTCTATGGAGAATGAAAGTTTGGACAAGGTTACTATCTGGCCGCACGGCGGGCCGTTACACTCATTTAATTTATTTGAAACCTTAGATCGGTTCCATTCTTCGCATCTCAATTAGATCGGATCAACAATGCGCTAATTCTTAGCATGATTTTAGCATCACTTGCTTAGACTACATCACGGAAACCAATTTCTTACCCTCCGATTGTACGACAGTCTCATTGAAGACTGCTATTTATTTCGTGGGGTTTCGGGGGACAATCAAATGGCTGAGATTGAGTTAATGAATCAATGCTTGAATTTCCTGATGCAATTGCTAAAGTACACAGCTTAAACGCTCTGCAAGCTCTCGAGCTCCACATTCCTGAATCCCCCTTTCATCAGGTGTATATCCCCAGCAAAGCCATTCCAAATGTACACGGCTAGGAACTCTGTACGGCCTTCCCTCTTTACCATACTCATAATCCCATAACTCCACTGAACGCAAATTCTCAGGAACAATCCTCTCCAATACCCTCTGTCTCTGAGATAATAGATCCTGACCGAGGGAGTGTGATTTATCTACTGCAATCCGATGAAGTGGTTTCTTTTGTGATGCTGCGATGGAGTATGTCAAGGCAAATTGAAGTGCTTCGTCGGATACTACGAGACGTTGTGCGCGAGGATATAAATCTGCTAGGAACACTGGATCTCGAATAAGTGGGAATCGACGGGATGGTGAATAATAATGTTTCTCCAACCTTTTAATCAATATGATAACTTTGAAGAGAGGTACCAGTCTTCAAAAACGTCCAGCGCTTCATGCATACGTTTATCATCACCCATCATGGCCTTACATCGCTTGGCCATTTCAGCCGCAAATTCGACCTGATACTCCCAACTCCTCTGACCGAGTTCCGCCATTGCAACACGAGCGGCAGCTGCATCTTTAAAATATTGACTGATCTCATCATCCGAACAATTGACATGATTGAAATGTTTACGAACATTATTCCTAGCTCCAAATTTCTTCAAAGGTGTGAAGGAGGCTTTCAAAGGAGAGAGTTTTAGCGAGACCATTGCGGACGGATGACCTCACGGAGGAGGAGACATGATGCAGTTTAAATACTCGTCGCGATGTTGTCGAGGGCTGGTTTCGTCACAAAGGAGCGTGACACATGGCTGTCAGCCCATTCATGGAGAAAATCCCTATTGTTCTGGTGGTAAGGGGAACAATCTGCGGTAATAACTATAAGGATTTGTATTGTTCTTGACGGCCCGAGCACTCCGTGTTCATTTATGATGCGAGGTGAGGTAATCAGAAAAGTTTAATTTCCCCACTGTAAACGAAAGATCGCATCAACCGACTTTTATAAAGCTCATGACTAGCCTACTAATATTCACTAAGGTCCAATGATAAGTATCTACAAATTCAGTTTACTTCGTTGATGAATAATGCGGTGCACCCATACCCGTTCCTAGTCATTAGTCACGTCAAAAAGGATAAATACCAACGCACATCGAAGTTACAACGGACTTCTGTTTCGTTCGACGGAGATGGGCAAGTCCAGTAGCGACTTGTCTGGAATATTAGAAGAGTCCAATATTTGGGAAAACACCTCGCACCCGTCGCACCAAGAGGATGTCCAAAAGCAATA
>CAWHPH010000067.1:0-34772 GCA_963831135.1 uncultured Alphaproteobacteria bacterium | reverse complement strand
CAAAGGGCCACCAGCGACTTGCTGCATTGCTGTCACGGAGACGATGACCTAGCACGCTCGGCATCCATTTCTAGCGATCGATACTCCATGCAGAGAAGTTATCTACTTCCGAGCGATTGTCATTTGCCGCACTGACCGGTAGGCATTTGACTGCCCTCAAAAGAGGCGATGCTGGGCGGCTCGAGCCGCTGCCGCGAGGAGCTCGGACGATGCAGATCACGGCGGCCGTTGCCCGCGCGAAGGAGGCGCCACTTAGCCTTGAGGAGATCTCAATCGGCGAGCCCCGATCCGATGAAGTGCTCGTCCGCCTGGTCGCTACCGGCATCTGCCACACCGACATTTCGATGCGCGACCACATCATCTATCCGGTACCGCATCCCGTCGTGCTCGGTCACGAAGGCGCGGGCATCGTGGAGCGAATCGGTGCCGGCGTTACGCGCCTCAGTCCCGGCGACCCGGTGATCCTAACGTCTGCATCCTGCGGCCACTGTCCAAGTTGCGACGCCGGACTTCCGATCTATTGCTACGAATTCAACGAACGAAATTTCGCCGGAGCCCGGATTGACGGATCGAGCCCGCTGTCGAAGGGAAACGAGGTCATTCACTATTATCAAGGACAGTCTTCATTCGCGACCCATGCCGTGATCCGCGAACGAAGCGTTGTCAGGGCGCCGAGGGGTGCGCCTCTCGAGATGCTCGCGCCGCTCGGCTGCGGTATCATGACCGGCGCCGGCGCCGTCATTAATTCGCTCGGCGTTGATATCGACGACTCCATCGCGGTCTTTGGCACCGGCTCGGTCGGATTAAGCGCGATCATGGCGGCGAAACTGGTAGGCGCCGGCACGATCATCGCCGTCGACGTCGTCGAGTCTCGGCTCGCGCTCGCGTGCGAGCTTGGCGCCACCCATGCCGTCAATTCACAACACCAATCGGCGCCGGAGGCAATCCGTGGTATCTCGCCGTTGGGAGTCGACTTCATCGTGGATACGACGGCCAATGCCGGCGTACTGCGCGATGCCGTCGCGCTTTTGGCGCCGCGCGGCACACTCGGCATGGTCGGCGGCGCGCCCAAAGGCCTCGAATTTCCGCTCGACGTCGAACACATTTTGACCGGTGGCCGCACCATCCGCGGCATCATCGAGGGTGACGCGAATCCCGATATTTTCCTGCCGAAGCTGGTCGATCTTTTCATGAAGGGAAAATTCCCGATCGATCGCCTCGTGACTTTCTATCCCTTCGCCCGCATCAACGAAGCAATCGCCGATGCGCTTAGCGGCAAAGTGGTCAAGCCGATCCTTCGCTTCTGAAGCGCTCGGAATACACCTATCGCCGGAGAAAACGCGATGCTCGAGAGCAAGCAGCGGCAAATCGCCGACGCGGAAAAATTGCCGATCCCGACCGTGCAAGCCATTATCGACGGCAAGCTTTGCGGCGCGATGTCCGGCAAAACACTTGCCGTCGTCTCGCCGATCGATGGCGCGACAATCGCCGCTATACCCGATTGCGAGACGACCGACGTCGATCGTGCCGTTGCCGGCGCGCGCCAAGCATTCGAATCGCGCCGCTGGCAGGGCATCAGCCCCAAACAGCGCAAGCGCATCCTGCTCGATTGGGCGGATCGCGTCGCAGCTGAATCGCTGCGGCTGGCCGCGCTGGAAAGCCGCGACATGGGCATGCCGATCCGGCTGGCGGAAGAGCTGGAGATCAATTTCGCGATCGACAGCCTGCGCTGGTACGGCGAGGCGGCCGACAAGCTCTACGATGAATTGGCGCATCTGGACGACAACGTGACCGCCATGATCTCGCGCGCGCCGCTCGGCGTGGTCGGCGCGATCCTGCCCTGGAATGCGCCGGCCATGATTGGCGCCTGGAAACTGGGCCCGGCGCTTGTGGCCGGAAATTCGGTCGTGCTCAAGCCTGCCGAAGACGCCTCGCTCGTTTGCCTGCGCATCGCCGAGCTTGCGCTCGAAGCCGGCATGCCGGAAGGCGTGTTGCAGGTAGTTACCGGCGACCACAAGGCAGGCGCCGCGCTGGCCGAGCATCACGATGTCGACTGTATCACCTTCACCGGCTCTGGCGAGGTCGGCCGCAAGATCATGACCGCGGCGGCAAATTCGAATCTGAAGCGCGTTAGCCTCGAGTTGGGCGGCAAGAGCGCCAACATCGTCTTCGCCGACGCGCCGAATTTGGCCATGGCCGCTGACGTTTCGGTCGGCTTCATGTTTGGCAATCAAGGCCAAGTCTGCGAAGCGCCGACCCGGCTTCTCGTTCAGCGCGCCATTTGCGACAGCTTCACCGAAGAGGTCGTCAAGCGCACCCGCGCGCTTAAGATGGGTAATCCGCTCGATCTGCGCACCGATCTCGGCCCCATTATCAATGCGGCCCAGCGCAGGCAGATCCTGGCCCGCATGGAGCGGGCGGAGAAAGAAGGCGTTCGCTTCGCTCTCGACGGCCGCGGCGCCGAGGCGCCGACTGCCGGCTTCTACCTGGCGCCCAGCGTCGCCGTCGATGTCGATCCGAAGAACGCGCTCGCACAAGAGGAAATATTCGGGCCGGTATTGAGCGTGCTCACCTTCGACAGCATTGACGAGGCGATCGCGCTCGCGAACGGCACCAAATACGGCCTCGGCGCTTCGATCTGGTCGAACAATCTCGAAAACGTGCTCTACATCGCCAAGCGGCTCGTGGCCGGCAACATCAACGTCAATGGCGGTACCGGCCCGGTGGTCGAGCTACCTTTTGGCGGCTTCAAGGAATCGGGCTTCGGCCGCGATCGCTCGCTGCACGCCGTCAACAAGTATTCCGATCTCAAGAACGTCATCATTCGCACGGCGCGCTGATCATCGCGGCGGCGGACGGCGGATGCTGTCAACGCCGGATTGCGCACTCGACCAGGGCGCGCCGCAGCCGTTGCCGCACCGCCTCGGCCTCCTCCGGGGTCCACTGCCGGAATCCCTGACCGGTTTTCATGCCGAGTTCGCCTTTGTCGACCAGCGCTTCAAGATAAGGATGTGTGTGCGGCGTTACATCGAGATCCGGCATCAATGTGTCATGTATGCTCTTGGTGAGATCGAGCCCGACCAGATCCGATTGCTCCAGCGGCCCAAGCACGCCGAGCCGCGCGCCGAAGCCCTGCTTGACCACATCGTCGATCGTTTCCGCATCGCACACGCCGGCGGCGACCAGCGCGATCGCTTCGCGCTTGAGCGCGTGCTGCAAGCGGTTGCCAATGAAGCCTGGAATATCGCGATAGACGAACACCGGATGACGGCCGATCGCCCGCAAGACAGCCGCCAATCGATCGGCCGCCGGACGATTCGCCTCGCTCATCAACACGATCTCCACCAGCGGCACGAGGTGCGGCGGATTCCAGAAATGCGCGCCGAGCGCGCGATCTCTGTTCTTCAGACCGGCGGCAATACGCGTGATCGGGAGCGCCGAGGTGTTGCTGGCGAGGATCGCATCCGCCGGCGCCAGACGTTCCAGATCCGCGAAGATTTCTTGCTTGAGCGCAAGCCTTTCCGGCGCAGCCTCGATGACAATGCCGGCGTCCGCGGCGGCCCATTCAATCGATTGCCCGCCGCTCACGCGTTCAATCGCTGCGCGGTCGCTGCCGAGAAGATCGCAGATGTCGCCGATGCGTTCCGGCAGTTTTTCAAGCGCCTCGCGCGCCGGGTCTTGCACGCGAACTTGATAGCCCGCGGCGGCAAAGAGGTAAGCGATGCCGTGGCCCATCAGGCCGGCACCGATCACCGCGATCTGTCTCTTTTCCATGAGGCGGGCGCGACCTGTAAGCATTGCAATGTGTCCGCCGGCGGAAAAGCCGGCCAATTCATAGTCAGTGCGGCCACATAAGCGAACGGTATGACGGGGGTCGGGCGGTTCCCCGAAGGAGACCAATTCATTGAGAGACCGCCGCCCGCACCATGGATTTGAAGCTCTCGATCATCCGGGCCGGCCGGCTGGTGCGCATGTAAGCAAGGCCAGCCTCCGCGTCCCAGAATGTGCCTTCGTGCGTGATCGTCACAAGACCGAAGCGTTTGGCATAATCGGCCATGAGTGTAGAGAAGAGGCCGAGGAAATCGCCGTGCTCGAGCACGCGCAGCATGCCGATCAGCGTCGCCTCAACGGCGATCTTCGGCGGCTCGAGCCCATTGGCGACGAGGTAGGAGCCGACACGGCTCGTGCCGACGCTGTCGTTGGCGAGCACCACCCAGGGATAGCGCGCCAGATCTTCCGCCTTGGCGATGCCCTTACCGGCGAGCGGGTGGCTCGCCCGCGCGACCAGCGCTTGGCGGACACTGACAAGCGGCTCTTTCACCAGTTCCGGCTGGGATGGGAAGGAGAGCGTGACGCAGGCGAGATCGATTTCGCCAGCCAGGAGCGCCGGAACGATGCTGTCGATGGCACCCTCCGTCAGGCGAACTTTGACCTTCGGAAACTGCTGATAAAAGGCCGTGATGATGCTTGGCAGGATCATCGACACCCACATCGGTCCGGCACCGATGCGTAGCGTACCTGTGACGCCCTGCTCGAGCGCGCTGATCTCGGACAGAGCATGACGGTACTCCAGCTCCATTAACTTGACCCGGCGAGCCAGTACCTCGCCTTGCTTGGTCAGCACCACGCCGGTTGGCAGGCGCTCGAAGAGCGGGACGCCGATCGTATTTTCCAGTTGCCGGATGCTGCGCGTGAGTGCCGGTTGACTGATATGCAAGGCCTCGGCAGCAGCGGTGATGTTCCGCTTTTCGACGACGCCCAGAAAATGACGAAGCAACCGCGAATGCATGGCTGGATGGGTTTCCCGGCATAAAATGGTGCCAAAAGCCGGCAAACCATAACTTTGAGTTATGGGCAAGCCCCAGGTTTGGGACCACCGGCTGGCTAGGTGGGCGACGGGGCACTTGAGCGCCGGGCGGCGGCAATGCCGAGAGCTTGGCTATCAGGTTTCCCAGCGGTTCCCCGCACGAGGTGACGCGCCAACGGAAAAAGCTGCCAGCCCAGCCGATCGGCGGCATAACCCCAAATTCCCTTCGGCGCTTTGAGCATCACGCCGATGGCGACCACGCCAAGAATGATCAGATATGTGCTGGCGAGATCGGCGAGGAACTCGCGCAGCACGAAGAAGATCACCGTGCCGAGGATCGGCCCTTCGACTCTGCCGATGCCGCCGATGACGGTGATGAAGATCATATTCACCGTCCAATCGTTGATGCTGAAGGCGGAGAATGGCGTGATGCTGAGCTTCTGCAGGAACGCCATGGAGCCGACCATGGCCGTCGCGGCCGCCGCCACGACAAACACGACCATGCGCGTGCGATTGACGTCGATGCCATTGGACTTGGCCGCCATCTCGTTGTCGCGGATCGCCTGCAGGGCAAGACCATAGCGGGTGCGAAGGAGAAGTACGATGACGCCGATCACGGCGACGGCAAGGGCAAGAAAGACCCAGTAGATGAGGGATTCGCGCCCGCTGCGCGAACTGGCAATCGACTGGACCACGGCCGCCGGCAGGCTGATGCCGGATCCGCCGCCAACCGCCGGCACAAGCTGAAAGATCTGCAAGAAGACTTCCGCAACCACCCAGGAGCCGATGGTGAAATAGGCACCGCGAAGCTTAAGCAGCAACAACACGATCGGAATCGAGATCAGAGCGCCGATCAGGCCGGCGAGCGGCAGGCCTACCATCGGATTAAGGCCCGCCCACAGCGCGCAAAGATAAAGCGTATAGCCGCCCAGCCCGACGAAGGTCTGCTGGCCGACCGAGACCAATCCGGCGTAGCCCGCCAGAAAATTCCAGAGGCTGGCAAGCGCCACGAACGAATAGATTTCGGTCGCAAGACGCATCATCTGGCGGTCGCCCCAATAGGGCAAAGCAATGAGCGCCGCCGTCAGCAGAATCCAAAATGTCATGCCGATACGGCTCGACACGGTCGCATGGACGACCCGCGCCGATGATGCGCGGCGATCCTTCGTGCTCATGTCGACACCTTCGGAAATAGACCTTGCGGCCGCACGATCAGCACCAGCAGAAAGGCGACGTGCCCGGCTGTGAACGGCAAGCCGACGTTGATTTGGCCGCCAATGGATTGCGCCAATCCGAGCAGCACGCCGCCCGCAAGCGTGCCCCACAGACTGCCCAGCCCGCCCATGATGACCGCCTCGAAGCCGAAGATGAGAAGCTGCGGACCGTAGAATGGATTGAAGGTCGTGCGCACCGCGATGAACACACCCGCCACCGCCACCACGGCCAGCGACAGCGCCATGGCGAGCGCAAAGATGTGGCGGTTCTCGATGCCCATGAGTTGCGCGATATCCGGGTCGTCCGAAGTTGCCCGAAACGCGCGACCGAGCGTCGTCCGGTAGAACAAAAGCTGCAAGCCGCCAATGACCGCCACCGCCACCACGAACTGGATCACGGGAAGCACGCCGATGGCGAGATCGGGCGTGAACTTCCAGCTCGCCATCTCGATCGCCCCGGCATAGAGCTTGCGGTTATCGTGCGTGAACAAGATGAGGAGCACGTTCTGAATGATCACCGACAAGCCGAATGTCACGAGCAACGGCGGCAGATCGTCGCCGAGCGCGAAATTCAGAAGTCCACGCTGCAGCGCGTAGCCCAGCGCTGCAATCGCCGGCACCACGACAATCAGCGAGGTGAATGGCCCGACGCCGAGCGCCTGCATGGTGAAATAGGCGAAATACGCCGCGACGACGATCAGGTCGCCGTGCGCTATGTTGACCAGCCGCATGACGCCGAAGATGAGCGACAAGCCGGCGGCGAACAGCGCATACAGGCCGCCGAGCAGCACGCCTTGAATGATGACGTGGATGAACTCCATCGCCGTTACACTCCGAAATAGGCGGCCTTGATCGCTTCGCGATTGAGGCTGCGCGACGCGCCTTCCAGCAAAACGCGCCCTTCCTGTAAGCAATAAAGGTAGTCGCACGCGGCAAGCGCCTGGACGACGTCCTGCTCTACGACCACGACTGCGGTGCCTTCGGCTACGATCATCGGCAGCCGCTGGAAGATGTCGCGCACAACGATCGGCGCCAGTCCCAGGCTGATTTCGTCACATAAGAGCAGCCGCGGATTCGACATCAGCGCGCGGCCGATCGCGACCATTTGTTGCTGACCGCCCGAGAGTGATGTGCTGGGTTGGCTGCGCCGCTCCGCCAACATCGGAAAAAGCTCGAGCACGCGCTGCAGCGACCAGGGGCCCGGGCGGCCGAGCTGGCCCCCGATCCGCAGGTTTTCCTCGACCGTCAGCGATGAAAACAGCCGCCGCCCCTCCGGAACCATGGTGACGCCGCGCCCGACGATTTTCGGGGACCGGATGCCGCCGATGGGCTCGCCGTTGAAGCGGATCATGTCGGGCGCGGCGCGGATCATGCCGACGATGGATTTCAGCAGCGTGCTCTTGCCGGCGCCGTTAGCGCCGATCACGGCAACCGCCTGGCCTTCATCGATCGACAGCGAAACGCCGTAAAGCGCCTGGAAGTCGCCGTAAAAAGCGGTCAACGAATTCACTTCCAGCAGCGCCATTGCGGTATCCGAACTTTGGTCTCGCGCTTACGACCGGCAGGTTGCTATTCGCCGGCGGGAATGCCCATGTAGATTTCGACGACCTTGGGATGACGGATCGCCGCCGCCGGCCGATCATCGGCGATGAAGCTTCCGCCCGCCAGCACGACGATACGATCGACGGTTGCCAAGAGCGCGTGCACGATGTGCTCGATCCAGATCACCGAGACGCCGGTGGTGCGGATGCGGCGAATGAGCGCCACCAGGGTTTCACATTCCATTTCGCTCAAACCGCCTGCGACCTCGTCGAGCAGCAATAACTTCGGCTTTGTGGCCAGAGCTCGTGCCAGCTCAAGCCGCTTGCGGTCGAGCAGCGTCAGCGTATTGGCCTTCGCATTGGCTTTGTCGGCCAGCTCACAATCCTCCAGGATCTGCGCGCAGAGATCGTAAACCTCCCGTTCGCGACGACCTTTGGCGAAAGCGCCGGCAACAACCAGATTCTCGAACACGGTCATGCCGCCGAAGGGCTGCGGAATCTGAAACGAGCGGGCGACGCCCAACCGGCAACGTTCGGCGGCCGAAAGGTGTGTAATGTCGCGGCCGTCGAACAGGACGCGGCCCGAATTGGGCGCCAGCATGCCGGTAATGATGCCGAACAGAGTCGTTTTGCCCGCGCCGTTAGGGCCGAGCATGCCGAGCGCCTCACCCTCGGCTAGTTCGAGATCAAGCTCGTCGGCGATCACGACCGCGCCGAAACTCTTACTGATCCTCTCAAGCGCCAAGATTGCGGACACGCATCCCCCAATTGCGCCTGCAGCCGCTCACGAGTGAGCGGCTGCAAGCATGCACTCTGGGTCCTTGATCAAGCAAGCGGCAGCAGCTTGGACGTCGTTTTGATTTCAGGGAAAGCGCCGGAATTGACGATGGCGATGTCGAGCCGGTCGCCGTGCTTCTGCCATTGCCCGGCCACCACCGGCGTGGTGCAGACGTTCTTCACCGGCTGGCCGGTCCACTTCACTGGACCGACGATGGTGTGAATGTCGGTGGCGACGATGGCGTCGAGGATGGACTTCGGATCCTTCGGATCCTTGCTACGTTTGAGCACGTCGATGACCACCTCGAACAGCGCGTGCTTGAAGGGGATCGGCTGCGTCCAATGCTTTCCGGTATCCTTCTCGTAAGCCTGCGCGAGATCCTTGCAGGAAATTCCGGTCAGGCTCGATTTGAAGGGATGGTCCGGCGTCCACCACACTTCACTGGTGACGCCCACGCCGCGGGGCCCGAGCGAGGCGACGTCGGACGGAAACAGGAAGGCTTTGCCCAGCGTGATGACTTTCGGCTGATAGCCCATCTGGGCGCATTGATTGTAGAAGCCGGCAAAGTCCGGCGTGAATAGGTTGCCGGTGACGATTTGGACGCCGGCCTTCTTGAACGCCGTGATCTGAGGCGTGAAGTCGTTGCCGAAGGCGGGGAATTGCCCAGGATCGACCACGGTGAAGCCGGCATTCTTGATCGCCGGAATGAACGCGTCATGCCAGGAATTGTCATCTTGCGCAGTGTTGAACAGCGTGCCGACGACTTTGTTGGTCTGCTGTTCCTTCCACAGGCCGATGAAGCAGGCGAGCACCTGATCGAGGCCCCAGAAGAAGTGATAGGTCCACGTAAAGCCGTTCTTCGGCGGATTGCGGCCGTAATAATAGGACTCCCATGGATCGTCAGTAGTAATGCAAGGAACCTCGTTGAGCTCGGCGACGTTCGCCGCCGGGTTGCAGTCGATCGAACCGCTCGACGCGGTGATGATGTCGACTTTGTCCTTGAGGATGAGTTCGCTGGCGACTTCGGCCGTGCGGCTTTCGTCGGTTTGGCTGTCTTTGGTGATGATCTCGACCTTGTAGGTCTTGCCGCCGATCTGCAAGCCGGGCGCTAGAATCTGACGAATGCCCGCGAGCGTCCAGTCTTGCGCTTCGGCGAAGCCGGCCATCGGGCCGGTTTTGGGACTGACATGGCCGACCTTGATCACCAGATTGTCGGCGCGCAGGACTGCCGGAGCGAAGACCGTGGTCGAAGCGAGCGTCGCCGCCCCGGCCTTCAGCACGCTGCGGCGGGTCGGATTGGCCCTCAACAATTTGCGGCGTCGCGTGCCGACTAGCGTGTTTTCTTCCATCGTATGTCCTCCCTTTATGGCGGACGATTTTTGCTGTTCGCCGCGCCAAGCCTGTCTTCGCCAACCGGACGGTTCCCCGCGCAAGCTGTTGGCATCTTGCGCCAGTCAGACTGGCGCCCCGCGATCGCCGGAAGCTGCGATTTGTGAAGGGCCGCCGGCGGTAACAAGGTGGAATAGCGCGAACGCCGCGTTATCCCTCCGAACTAAAGGCTTAGGAAAGGCAAAAAAGGGGGTCCAATTGTTTCTCGAAACGGCCCCATACCTAAATTCTATGGCTATAGCCGCGCGGTTTACGCGCTCAATTAAGACTGCGCACCATGACGTAGAGGTATGTTGCGGTCGGCGATTGGCATTGGACGCTGCGAGGGCGACGGTAAGATTGCCGCCATGAGCACACAGGTCGACCCAACCGGCGCCGAGATTCTTGTCAACGCGTTGGCTGCCGAGGGCGTCGATACCATTTTCGGCCTGCCCGGTCTTCAACTCGACTATATTTTCGACGCGCTTTACGGCCGCCGAGACGCAATTCGCGTCATCCACACGCGCCACGAACAGGCGACCGCCTACATGGCCTTCGGTTACGCGCAGGCGACGGGCCGCGTTGGAACGAGCCTTGTCGTACCCGGACCGGGCGTCCTCAACGCGACCGCGGCGCTTTCGACAGCCTATGCGTGCAATGCGCCAGTGCTTTGCATCACGGGACAAATTCCCTCTGCGCACATTGGCGGCGGGCTCGGTTTTTTGCACGAGATTCCGAATCAGACCGCCATGCTCGCTTCGGTCTCGAAGTGGCAGGGCCTGATCAAATCAACGGCTGAGATTGCGGGCATTGTGGACGAGGCTTTTTGTCAGCTGAATTCCGGCCGCCGCCGTCCGGTGGTGATCGAAATTCCGCCTGATGTCGCGGCCGCTCGCTCGGCGCCGCTTCCGCCCAGGCCGCCGACGGTTCCAGCTGCTCCCCCGCAACCTGATCCGGATGCCATCTCACGCGCAGCCACCTTGCTCGCCCGCGCCCGCAATCCGGCGATCTTCGTCGGCAGCGGCGTGTTCGGCGCCGAGAGCGAGTTGCGTGAACTCGCCGAAATGCTGCAAGCACCCGTGATCATGAGCGAGCACGGCCTCGGCGCACTCGACATTCGTCATCCGCTCGCGCAAACGATGCAAGTCGGCAACGACCTGTGGCCCGGCATCGACGTCGCACTTGCCGTCGGCACGCGTTTTTTCCATCCGATCGTGGAATGGGGCCGCGACGACGGTGTGCGTCTGATTAGAATCGATATCGATCCGACGCAATCGGTCGCCGCCTGGCCGCCCGATGTCCATATTGTTGCCGACGCCCGCGCCGCACTCGCTGGCCTGATCGATCGGGTGCCGGCCGCGAATGGGCGCCGCGAAAATCGCGAGACAGAGTTGGCGCAAATCAAGGCGCGGAAGGAAGAAACGCTGGGCCACATCTTGGCGCCGCAGCGCGCTTATACAAAGGTTATCCGCGACGCATTGCCCGAAGAGGGGATCGTCTGTTTTGACGTAACGCAACTGCACTTCTATTCGTGGTGGGGCTATCCGGTGTATCGCCCGCGGACTGTGATCCAGCCGGGCTATCAAGGAACGCTCGGCTACGGTTACCCGACCGCGCTCGGCGCCAAGGTCGCATTGCCTGACCGTCCGGTCGTCTATGTCGGCGGCGACGGCGGTTTCATGTTCAATTGCCAGGAACTCTCCACCGCGATGCGTTTCGGTATCGGCGTGGTGGCGATCGTTTTCAACGATCACGCCTACGGCAACGTCCGGCGCGGACAGCGGGAGATGTTCGGCGGCCGCCTGATCTCGTCCGATCTGTACAATCCCGATTTTGCGAAATTCACCGACAGTTTTGGCATGGATTATTGGCAAGCCGACAGTCCCGAGACGCTGGCCCCTGCCCTCGACGCTGCGCTCGCCAGCGGCCGGCCGGCCTTCATCGAAGTAAAGATCGGAGGTTTTCCGAACCCCTTCCCGCACATGTTTTTCCGCAAGGTGCGCGGCTGAATGGCTTCGGCAGCGCGACCTGGTCCTGACGCGATTGCAGCCGCGCTCTCGCAGTTGCGTGCGCGCTTCGGCGAACGGTTGGCCGAGGGCGAAGCGATCCGCCGCCAACACGGCAATCAATTGTCCGAAGTGCCCAACGAGCCGCCCGACGCGGTGGTCTTCCCGGAGTCGACGGCGGAAGTTGCCGATGCCGTTCGTATCAGCGCGAAGCATCGCATACCGATCATCCCGTTCGGCGTCGGATCATCTTTCGAAGGCCATATCAACGCGCCCTTTGGCGGCCTCTCGATCGATACCGCGCGCATGAAGCGGATCACCGGCGTTCGCGCCAGCGACCTCGACTGCACCGTCGAGGCCGGCGTCACGCGTACCGAGCTCAACCAGCATCTCCGCGACACCGGGCTTTTCTTTCCCATCGATCCCGGCGCCGACGCCTCGATTGGCGGCATGGCCGCAACCCGCGCTTCCGGTACCAATGCCGTCCGATACGGAACAATGCGCGACAATGTCCTGGCGCTGACCATCGTCCTGCCGAACGGCAGCGTCAGCCGGACCGGCACCCGGGCGCGCAAATCCTCCGCCGGCTACGATCTCACGCGATTGATCGTCGGCTCCGAAGGCACGCTCGCCGTCATCACCGAGATCACGCTCAGGCTCAGCGGCATTCCTGAAGAAATCAGCGGCGGCGTCTGCCCATTTCCGTCGATCGAGGCCGCTTGCAACGCAGTGATCGCAACGATTCAGACCGGTATTCCGGTCGCACGCATCGAACTGATGGATGAGCTTCAAGTCCGAGCGTGCAACGCTTATTCGCGGCTCGATCTGCCCGAGACGCCCCTGCTCTTTCTCGAGTTCCACGGCTCCGCCGCGGGCGTGCGAGAGCAGTCGACGCGCTTCAACGA
Source organism: uncultured Alphaproteobacteria bacterium (assembly GCA_963831135.1). Lineage (GTDB taxonomy): Bacteria > Pseudomonadota > Alphaproteobacteria > Rhizobiales > Xanthobacteraceae > BOG-931. The sequence goes on along the minus strand of CAWHPH010000067.1, from coordinate 22,153 downwards.
TATTGCTGCCGAGTTTGGCGGCGGACCGTTCGATTGGGCGACCCGGGCCGAAGATCGCTCCCGGCTTTGGCAGGCGCGCCACGATGCCTATTGGGCCGGTCGCGCGCTTCGCCCGACGGCCAAGGGGATATCGACCGACGTTTGCGTCCCGATATCGCAACTTGCCGCCTGCGTCGCAGAGACCAAATCTGACATTGCCGCAAGCGGGCTCGTGGCGCCCATCGTCGGCCATGCCGGCGACGGCAATTTTCATGTCCTGCCGTTGATTGATTTCTCGGACCGAGCGGAGGTCGACCGAGGCCACGCCTTTGTCGACCGGCTGGTGAAGCGGGCGCTTGCTTTCGGCGGCACCTCGACCGGAGAGCACGGCATCGGACAGTCAAACCGGAAATACTTGATGCAGGAGTTCGACGAGGCGGCCATAGGGCTGATGCGCGCCGTCAAACGTGCCGTCGATCCCGACAACATCATGAACCCGGGCAAAGTATTGCCGGATCTCTAGAAGCCACCGGTTGCGGCAGCGCTCAGTCAAGCGCGTGGCAAACTACGTCGCCGCGATCACCCGGCGGTCGATATCGTCGATGCTGCTGACACCGGCGAGCGCCATGCTGACGTCGAGCTCATTGCGCAATATCTCGATCGCGCGTTTGACGCCGGCTTGTCCGCCGGCTCCGAGCCCGTAAACGTAAGCGCGGCCGCTTAGGCAAGCGCGGGCTCCGAGCGCAACGGCGCGCATAATATCCTGGCCAGAGCGGATGCCGCCGTCGAACAAGATTTCGAGTGACGAACCGACCGCGTCAGTGATCGCCGGCAGCACGGAGATCGATGACGGTGCGCCGTCGAGTTGACGGCCGCCGTGATTCGATACCACCAGCGCCGCCACGCCGCTTTTTGCTGCGATGCGCGCATCCTCAACGTCGAGGATTCCCTTGAGGATCAGCTTCCCCGGCCACAGTCCGGCAAGCCATTCGACGTCTTTCCAGCCCAGCGGGGCGTTGAATTGGCTCCCTATCCATTGCGACAGTGAATCGAGGTTCTTCGCGCCGCTGACATGACCAGCGAGATTGCCAAGGGTCCTACGCTTGCCGCGCGCGATGCCAACGGCCCAAACCGGCTTGGTCGCCATGTCGACGATGTTCTTGATGCGCAACTTCGGCGGAACGCCCATGCCGTTTCGGATATCGCGGTGGCGCTGACCGATCGCCGGCAGATCAAGCGTAATCACCAGCGCGCTGCATTTTGCCGCCGCCGCGCGCTCGACCAGCGAGCGAACAAAACCGCGATCCTTCATGAAAAACAGCTGGAACCAGAACGGCTTCTCAACGGCAGCCGCGACGTCCTCGATCGAGCAAACGGACATCGTCGACAGGCAGAACGGGACTTCGGCGTCCTGCGCGGCGCGGCAGGCCAGAATCTCCCCGTCGCCGCGCTGCATGCCGCAAAGCCCGATTGGAGCCAACCCCAACGGCAGCGATACGGTTTCGCCGAGAATTGTGCTGCGCGTGCTGCGCTTAGAGACGTCGGTCAGGACGCGTTGGCGTAATTTGATGCGTTCGAAATCGGCGCAATTCGCGAGAAGGGTTTGTTCGGCATAGGAACCGCCTTCCACAAAATCGAAGAACGCACGCGGCACCTTGCGGCAGGCCGCCTGCCGCAGGTCCTCGATGCAGGTCATTGTTTTCATTTCATTCGCGATCCGGCCTTGCTTATTTTGCTCAGTAGCACACGGCCACAGGGTTGTTGTTGATCTGGTGTCGATGAGGCACCGGCCAAGCCCTCACTCGGCTTGGCATTTCTCTGGGCAACACACATCGCCCCGCGCCAGCATGCTTCAGAGGCTTGGCAAGTGTCGGGCTGCCGTCGCCTATCGGCGGTACCGCCGCAGCGGCCCCCACCGACATGCGGCTCCCTCGAACGATAAGGCACGAAGCTCTTGATCCATTGCCTCGCTCCGTCGATGCCGGCCATTGCGAGCCCTTATGGAAGCGTCCAGGGGAGCCGTCGACCCAGCAACAGGTTCATAGTGCCAATCTATGTCCGGCATTGAAAAAGGCTCAGCTTGCAGCAAAAGGACAAAGTATCATAATGCGGCGGCCGACGCATTCGTCAGGCATTTTGGCCGTGAATGAACCTTAGCACCGCTTCCGTTACCTCACGGGTGGTTGCACGACCGCCGAGATCCGGTGTGTGAAGTGCGGAGTTGGCAGCAACTCGCTCGATCGCGGCCATCAATCTTTGGGAGGCGGCAGCTTCCCCCAAAAAATCAAACATCATTACTCCGCTCCAGAAGGTCGCCAACGGATTGGCGATGCCCTGGCCGGCAATGTCGAAGGCGGAACCATGAATCGGTTCGAACATCGATGGGAACCTGCGTTCGGGATTGAGATTGGCGGTCGGCGAAAGCCCTATCGAACCGGTGAGCGCGGCCGCCAAATCGGACAAAATGTCGGCATGCAGATTGGTGGCGACGATGGTGTCGAGGCTGTCCGGATGCAGCACCATGCGAGCCGTCATGGCGTCGACCAGCATCCTGTCCCAGGAAATGTCGGGATATTCGGCAGCGACCTGCCGCGCTATTTCATCCCAGAGCACCATGCCGAAACGCTGTGCGTTGGATTTCGTCACGACCGTCAATTGCTTGCGCCGCCGCGAGCGCGCCATATCAAAAGCAAAACGCATGATCCGTTCGACGCCCGCACGGGTGAAGATCGACACCTCGGTGGCGACCTCCATGCTCAACCCACGGTGCGACCGCCCGCCGTGACCTGAATACTCTCCCTCCGAGTTCTCGCGGATGATCACCCAATCGATATCCTGCGGACGGACGCCTCGCAGCGGGCTTTGAATTCCGTCCAGGATACGCGCGGGCCGAACGTTGGCGTATTGATCAAGAGACTGACATATGGCCAGGCGCAAACCCCAGAGCGTGATGTGATCGGGAACGTCTGGCGCGCCCACCGCACCAAACAGGATAGCGTCGTAGTGCTTGAGCGTCTCCACGCCGTCTTCGGGCATCAACGCGCCCATTTTTTTGTAGCGCTCGGACCCCCAGTCGAAATGCGTGACATCGAGTGCGAACCTGCCGTCGCGCGCGGCGCAGGCCATCAGCACATCGATGCCGGCGGCGACAACCTCCTTACCGATGCCGTCGCCGGGGATGGCGGCGATCCTGTATGTTCGCACCGCTGGATCTCCGTACCCGCGATTTCGCCCGTCAAACTTTACTTTTTTTGTCTGCAAACTCGGCGCCGCCGGTCTACACGAGATTGCGAAGCTCCTGCAACGGCCTTCATGCAACAGGATCAATCCAATTGACGAACGGCCCGCTGGGTTGTCGGTGTGTTGCCGGAAATCAGATGGAATATGGCGTGCAATTGGCATAGGCTCTCAATGGCACTTCTGCAAAATCTTTCGGCCAATTCGATGTTCAATCCAACGCTGATCGTCATCGAAGCGTTTATCCGCGAACTTCGGACGATGTACGAACGAACATACGGGGTGTTAGAGCCGGGCTATCCCGGCGTCATTAGCTTTGTCGCGCAGCTTGCTCTCGAAAATATTGCGACCAGCGACGCAGCTTACCACGATGTTAATCACACCATCATGGTCACGCTTGTCGGGCAGGAAATTCTGCGCGGCCGGCATATTAGCGTCGGCGGCGTGACCCCGCGCGACTGGCTGCATTTCATCGTCTCGCTACTATGTCATGACATCGGTTACGTGCGTGGGATCTGTCAAGGCGACGGGGATGGTTCCTATGTCACCAACCTGGCCGGTGATAAGGTGACCCTCACGGAAGGAGCCACCGATGCATCAATGGCGCCGTATCATGTCGCTCGCTCCAAACTTTTTGTACGCGAACGTACTGCCAAAGCCCTCGTCCACCTGGACACTCCGGAGATCGAAGCCAACATAGAGCATACCCGCTTCCCGGTTCCCGAGGATGAGCAACACGAGTCCACTGACGATTTTCCGGGCCTGGTACGCGCAGCGGATCTGATCGGGCAGCTCGCGGACATCAATTATCTGCGAAAGCAGACTGCCTTATTTAACGAGTTTCGCGAGACAGGAATGTGCAACAAACTGAATTACAATAGCGTTGCGGATCTGCGAGCGAACTATCCGGATTTTTTCTGGAAGACGGTCCGACCTTATATCGGAGATGCCTTGCGCTACCTTCGCGTCACCCAAGAGGGCCAACAGTGGATTGCCAATCTCTATGCAAACGTGTTCTCGATGGAGCATAGAGGCCAGCTTTTGAGGTGATCAACTCCTCGGCGACAAGACCGCTACTGCGTTCGGCGCGCCGGAGCTGCCACTAAGCCGGGCGGCAACCGATGGACATTCCAGCTTATATTTTAGGCGCCGAGAAAGGTCGCTTTCGGGTCAGAAGCGATCCTGACGCCGTCAAAATCGTGGTGTCTGCTTCACCCTAACAAGCAGAGATCGATCGTCGGCTATCACGTGTCGGCTTTGGGCCGGCGGCGGGCGTCGAGAGCTTTTCGACGGAGTGCGGCTCGATCGACTTTACGCTTTCGCCGCAAGGCGAAAGTTCGGCGTCGACTCGGAGATCTCCAGCTCTTCCTGCGTCATCTCGACGGGAACGTCCGCAAACAGCGGCGTGCTGAGATATCGTTCGCCGGTATCCGGCAGCATGCAAAGGACCGTCGTACCTTTGGGCGCATTGCTGCAAACCTCAAGCGCCCCGGCAAATGTTCCGCCCGCGGTAATGCCGACAAAGATACCCTCCTTGCGCGCCAACTGCTTGCTCCAATGCATCGCGTCGGCGCCGGAAATCGTGAGGACACGGCCGATCAGACCCATCTCGACCGCATCTCCAGTCAATTTGGGGATGAAATCGGGGCTCCAACCTTGCATCGGGTGCGGCTTCCAGGCGGGGTTGGCCGCAGCAGGCGAGCCATCTGGCTTTCTCTCCTGGGCAATGCCGCTTGTCAGCATCGGCGCCTCCGCCGGCTCGCACACGACGATTTTCGTATCCGGCCTCTCCCTGGCGAGGACGCGCGCCACGCCCTTGAGCGTACCGCCGGTGCCGAACCCGGTCACCCAATAGTCAAGCCGCTCGCCTGCGAAGGCTTCGATGATCTCTCTTGCAGTCGTGCGCGAATGCATGTCGGCATTCGCTTCGTTCTCGAATTGGCGGGTCAGGAACCAGCCGTGGGTTTCGGCCAATTCGACCGCTTTGTCGACCATGCCGACGGCCCTTTCGGCGGCAGGCGTCAGAATGACTTTCGCGCCGAGAAAGCGCATCAGCTTCCGCCGTTCGACGCTGAATGTCTCGGCCATCGTGACCACGAGGGGATAGCCTTTTTGCGCGCACACCATGGCGAGGCCGATACCGGTATTGCCGCTGGTCGCCTCGATTACGGTTTGTCCGGGCTGCAGCTTGCCTGATCGCTCGGCTTCCTCGATCACGCCAAGCGCCAAGCGGTCCTTGACCGAGCCGAGTGGATTGAAGGCTTCGATCTTGACGTACAGATCGACACCCGCCGGCGCCAGCTTCCCGATCTTGACGACCGGCGTATCGCCAACGGTCTCAAGAATGTTTTGATACTTGCGCCGCATCGGATCGTCCCCGCGCATCAGCGACCAGGGCGATCGTATAGCCTATCGAAAGAACGGTGGCGACACCGTACGTCGGCATGACCCCGGCAAGGGGACAATGATCACCGGTTCATGCATGTCCGGCCGGGCCAGCCAGCAGCCATCGGCGTCCGGCAGTCTCCTTCATGGCCGGCGCGGGGTTTCGCCAATTGATCTCTTCTCCGATTTCACTCATTCCGCACCAAGCTCCCGACCGATGGTGGATCCGTTAGCGCGAGCTAGCCGGTGCCCGCTGCCCCGCTCCTACACCAGACGCAGCCGCTTTTGTTGACATTTGAATTGATTGCAGCATTCACTCCAAGCCGACCTCTTCCATCGCGAGTAGGGCATGTTGCCAGCATGGTCATTTGCTCGAATATTCGCCACCATGGCGCGACATGGTCAATTTGCCGATGATCGGGCTGTCCGATTCCCAGAAAATACCCGCTGCGCGGGTTAGGGTACGACATCGCTTCGAGAATAACGTCGCTGTATCGAACGAGTATTGATTGAACACGATGCGAAGCGCGACCGAAACTGCCTTAAGCCGCCGCGATCTGCTCGCATTTGTTGGCACGCTCGCGGGAAGTGCGGCGATGTACCACGCGATGACGGCCCTCGGCTTCGCTTCGGAGTCGCCGTACAAGGGCCGCATCAAACTCGAGGGCGACGTTAGAGGCACCTCGGTCTTGATACTTGGCGCCGGCTTGGCCGGCATGACCGCCGCGCTTGAGTTGCGCAATGCCGGCTATGCGGTTCAGGTCCTCGAATTCAGCAGTCGTCCGGGCGGCCGCAACTGGACATTGCGCGGTGGGGACACGTTCGAAGAACTCGGAGGTTTTACTCAGACGTGCGGTTTCGCGCCCGGCCTCTATCTTAATCCCGGGCCCTGGCGGATCCCGTACCATCATCGTGCAGTCCTCGATTACTGCAAGCGACTGAACGTAGAGCTCCAGCCTTTCGTTCAACTCAATCACAATGCGCTCCTTCATTCGTCCAATGCCTTTAGCGGCAGGCCGCAACGCATTCGGCACATAAGAGCCGATTTCCAGGGACAAATTGCTGAGCTGCTCGCCAAGGTCACCGAACAAGCCAAGCTCGATGAAGCCATTTCCGCAGATGACAAAGCGATCCTTTTGGAGGCGCTGCGGTCGTGGGGGGCACTCGATAAAGATTATGCCTATAAGGCCAGCCTGACGTCGGCGAGTTCGCGCGGCTATTCGCGGGGGCCCGGCGGCGGGCTGAACGCTGTCCCCGCGGTCAGCGATCCGATCAATCTATCGGAAATCCTGCGATCGCGGCTTTGGCGATACCTGCAAAGTTTTGCGCGGTATGAATTCCAATCTACGATGTTCCAACCGGTTGGTGGCATGGATGCGATTGGCCGCGCGTTTGCCAAACAGGTTGGCGCCCTCATTCGCTTCGATTCCAGGGTCACGCGCATCGAGCAGGATGACAGCGGCGTCACGGTGACCTACCAAGACACGAAAGCGCCGGCGAATACGCACATGGCCAGAGCGGCCTGGTGCGTTTGTACCATTCCGCTCTCAATTCTCAGCCAAATTCCGATCAGCGTGAGCGGCCGTATGAAGGCTGCGATCGACGCCGTTCCCTACGCTCCGGCGGTGAAGATCGGGTTGCAGTTCAAGCGGCGGTTCTGGGAGGAGGATGAGGCGATTTATGGCGGGATAAGTTACACCGATTTACCGATCCAACAGATCGCCTATCCCAACGCCGATTTCAATCGCACGGGCCCGGGCGTGCTTTTAGGCGCCTACGTCGTAGGCGGCGCGAATTCGTTCGAATTCACTTCCATGCCCCCGGCAGAACGGATTGCCCGCGCGGTCGAATTGGGCTCGATCATCCATCCGCAATACCCCGCCGAGTTTGAGAATGGGATTTCCGTGGCGTGGCACCGCGTGCCGTTCGTTCTGGGATGTGCCGGATATTGGACAGAAAAGACCAGAGCAGAGCATTACAACGATCTATGCCAGATTGATGGCCGCATCCTGCTGGCGGGGGAACACGCGTCCTACATTCCCGCGTGGCAGGAGGGTGCAATTCTTTCTGCACTGGACGCCATCGAACGGTTGCACGTCCGTGTTACAAAAGCATAGAACAACGATATCGTCGCGGAGCGGCCGCGCAAAATCGCGATTGCCTCGCGATACGACCCGGCTGTTCGTGGGCTTGACAGCGGGCGCCCTGCTCTCGCTCATGTCACAAGCAGCGTCGGCGCAAAGCGCAGCGGACATTTCAGCGGACCCGACTTTCAGCACCGGTTTCAAATTTGCCGAACAAAGTGGTGAAAGCCTGTTCAAAAGCGTGTGCCAAGCATGCCATATGCCGACCGGCGAAGGAGCGACTGGCGCGGGGTCGTACCCTTCGCTCGCCAACGATCCGGCGCTCGGCGACAACGGATATGCGGTTTACATCGTCGTTTTCGGAAAGCGTGCGATGCCCCCGTTTGGCGATATGATGAACAACGACCAAGTGGCTGCCGTCGTGAACTACTTGCGCACCCACTTTGGCAACAACTACGTAGACAGAGTTGCTCCTGGAGACATTCAGGCAATTCGACCTTGAAGCGAAGAGCCTGATAACAGCCGAACTGGGTCGACAACCGGAGTTGCAAATGAGAATCGATTCAATGGTGACAGGGTTGGGGTTGGCGCTGCTGGTCGGCGTCTGTACGGCTCAAGCGGACGTTGTGCGGCGTCCGATTCCCAACTCGTCGTTCCCGATTTCTCAGTCGGTCGAAGTTTCGGGGAACGTCACGACTTACTTCGTCAGCGGCCAGGTCCCTCCGGTCGTCGACAAGACCGTGGACGCGACGAGCCCGCAGGCCTATGGCGACACCAAGACCCAGACCGTCGGCGTGCTCAACAAGATCAAAGGTGTCCTTGAAGGGCTCGGTCTTGGTATGGGCGACATCGTCAAGATGCAGGTATTTCTGGTGAACGACGCGCGGAGCGCCATGGATTTCAAGGGGTTCATGGAAGGGTACACTCAGTTCTTCGGGGGCAATCAGCCAAACTTGCCGGCGCGGTCGGTGATCGGCGTAGCGGCTCTCGCAAATCCCGGATTTCTCGTTGAGATTGAGGTGATCGCGGTAGCAGCCACAAAATAACCAGCGCATGCATCGACGGATGGTTCAAATGACAGCAGTCGCCGCTCTGTGCAAACGCGAATGGCTTCGGAGACTATAATGATTTTTAAAATCACCTGGCGGCTGCGCAGCGCCAAAGACGTCTTTGTATCGCTTTGTCTTGCCGTTCTGATCGTCGCTGCCCCGTTCGCGGCGAATTCCGCTCAGACATTGACGCCAGGTCAACAACTCACTTTCGACATCTACAGAGAGCTGATCGAGATCGATACCACCACGGCTACTGGCGACACGGCGCGCGCGGCCGGCGCCATGGCCGCTCGACTACGCGAGGCTGGATTTCCCGAAGCCGACGTTCAAGTGTTCTCGCCGGCGCCGAAGAAAGGCAATCTCGTGGCTCGCCTACGCGGCACGGGCGCGCGCCGTCCTATTCTGCTGCTTGCTCACATCGACGTTGTGCCTGCAAGCCGGGAGGATTGGTCGTACGATCCGTTCAAACTGACGGAACATGATGGCTACTTTTACGGCCGCGGGACCGGAGACGACAAGTTCATGGCGGCCGCCTTTGTCGCCAATTTAATCCGATATCGGCAGGAAGGTTTCAAACCCGATCGCGACATCATCGTAGTGCTCGAAACCGATGAGGAAATCCTCGATCGCAATGTCATGGGGATACGGTGGCTGCTGCAAAATCACCGCGACCTGATCGACGCCGAATTCGCATTGAATGAGGGTGGCGGGGTAGGCCTCAAAGACGGCAAACCGATCCGCAATAGCGTTCAAGCCAGCGAGAAAATATCGATTGGTTACCAGCTCGACGTTAGGAACAAGGGCGGCCACAGCGCCGTCCCGATCAAAGACAATGCCATCTATCGCTTGGCCGAGGGGCTGACGCGGTTATCAAAGTTCAGCTTTCCCATAAACCTCAATGAAACGACCCGCCTGTACTTCGAGCGGACCGCGCAAATGGAAGGCGGACAAATCGCCTCCGATATTCGCACTGTATTGTCCGAGCCGTCCGATCCGTCAGCGGCGCCGGCCGCGGCTCGTCTTGCCGACGACCCGGTCTACAACGCGCTATTGCGGACAACTTGCGTTGCGACAATGCTTGAGGGCGGCACGGCGATCAATGCCCTGCCCCAACTCGCCAGCGCGAAAATCAATTGTCGGATAATGCCCGGCGAAAATGTCGATCAGATCAAGACCACGCTTGAGCGCGTTTTGGCCGACGAGCAGATTTCCGTGACGCAGCTCGGCGTGCCGACGCTGAGCTCACCTTCGCCGCTCAGCGACGCTATCCTCGGGCCGATTACCAGGTTGTCAGCAGAGTTCTTCCCGGGCGCTGTCGTGCTGCCGACGATGAGCCCGGGAGCGACCGATGGCAGTTATTTGCGCAACGCCGGCATACCGACATACGGACATTCGGGGCTCGCCGGCGACATCCATGAGTTCCGGGCTCACGGCAAAGACGAGCGCGTTCTCGTGAAATCGTTCTTTACTGGGAGCGAGTACCTTTACCGGCTTACAAAGGCGTTGTCAGAAGGAGAGTCGCAGCAAAAGTGAGGGCTCGACTTCTGGAGCTTGGATCTACGCGCCGCGATCTCGAGGGGCGAATTCGAGGCTTACTACGACCGCTCCTTGAATCTGAGGCCAGCAACGTCAACTGCTTCGAGGCACCATCACCCCATTTCGACGCAGGCGAAAGGCCACCGCGGAACCGGAGCAATCAACCTCGCATCGTACGCGCCATACATGGCGCGACGCCCGCGCCTGCTGCCATACCAGCGTGCTCCGACTGCTGCTCCAATGCTTCTGGTTCGGCTGCGAAACCGTCTGAAGTTCCCCGCGTTCAGATACAATAGTGACGATACGTTATCGCGGAAGCTTAGACCTGTGCTGTCGGTCACAGTCCGCAATGCCCGACAATGGCAAACTCGCGACCGGTTTCTCTTTACATGGAGCGAGCCATGACGATGAACTTGGATGATACGACCGTTCGTCCCCATCGCGCGTTGCGTCGGGCAGCTATGATCGGAGGCTCAGCGACGGCCGTGGTGATAGCCCTGCTGATCGCCCAGTCATTCTCCCACACTCCGAAAGAGCCAGAAGCAGCCGCTGACGCCGGGGTCAGCCAACCCATCGCAACCCCAGAGCCGGTAACTTTGAGATTTGTGCCGTCTCCTGTCATTGAGACCAATCCCAAATTCTTCTTCGGCAGCGGAGATGGGAGTAACGGATATTACTCCGAACGACCGAACCAGCCCGAGCGACCGATTGAGTGGTAGGTCGCCGAGAAAAATCGCACTACCCCATGGCAGGTCGCGTATGCGTCACAAACGCCGTGAGCGGCGTCATGACGGCCGGCATTAGTTAAGTCGTCGGCGGACCAAGAGTTGCCGGCGGGTCGCGCAACAACAACATGAGCAGCAAGGCGCCGATGACCGCGAAGCCGAGGACCATGAAGCCGTCAATGTATGCGAGCACGTAAGCTTGCTTCTGCACCGTTCGCGCGAGGAGAGCAATTGCGCGCGCCGCCGCCTCGGGTTGGCCGACCGAGCGGCCAGCGACGGCTTGCGCATAATCGTCCAGTCGCTGGTCGGTCAGGAGCGAGCCTGTGTTGATATGAAGGCCGATAAGGTTGGAGTAGGTCTGCTCGCGCATCCGCACGAATGTTTGGACGAAGGCGGCTCCGAGCTCGGCGCCGAATAGGCGCCCGGTTTGCAACATTGCGCCGAAGGTGAAAACCTCGCTGGGCTGCAAATGTTTCAAGGCGAACCAGACCAGCGAGGTAAGGCCGAACGACTGGCCCACCGCTTGCACGAGCTGCGACGGCAAAAAGTCCTCACCGACCCAGTCGTGGGTAAGTTGACCGGCCATGCGCCCTTTGTCCGTCTCGGCGTCCGCCGCCACGTCCGTTTTCGGGCTCACATTTTGATCGCTCACGCTGTCATCATAGGTCAATCCTAAGGCCCTTGGCGTACGCAACAGAAGCCGCTGAAGGCCCGGATCTGCGCCGCCACGGCCGCATGCGCCTAGAAGTCGACCCGCGGCGTCTCCGGCATGTAGTTTTCGAACAGGGTCCAAAACGGCGTGGTGTGGTTTTCCGAATACCACGTCTCGAATCGCGTCAACGCCGCGCCGACATCCGTGTCAGCTTGCCGCTCGTCCGGAACAAGGCTGGCAAACATCGCCTGCGCAACCGGTGCAAATTGCGTCAGCACCGCGGCGCGGGCGTCGCTGTCGCTTTCCCAGTCAAGCCTGTTGCGCAACGCCGCCAGTGCGTAGGCAACAGCCGGCTGCTCTTCTTGCGCTTGGCTCACCGCTTCCGCGATTGCTCGCATCAGATTGAAGCGCCGGTACGCGAATGCGCGATCGCGTTCAAGCTCAGCAACGCGCGCTGCCACCTCGCGGCGAAAGGCGGCTTCGGCAAGGTCGGCGTCGCGCGCCGCGACATGAAGGTTTTCCAGAAAAGACGTCACGGTCATTTGGCGTTCCCCGATTTTGGCGGAAGAGAGTGGGAGTCGAACCCACCAAAGACCGGCTCGCGGCCTCCCCCGGATTTGAAGTCCGGACGCCCCACCGGAGGCGATTCCCTTCCATCGTTCGGCAGTTGCGGCATCTCACCGGCAGGCCGGCGGAACAGGTCGAGCCGGTGTTTGTTGACGCGCCGCAGATCGCCACGACGCAGTGTCACGCCGTGACGGTCAAAGAATTCCAGGATTTGGATGGCCACCTTGCGGCCGTTGTCGAGCCGATCGCGGAATTCGGCGGCTGTGAATTGACCGGCCGGCGCCGCTGCTGCAAGTTCGACCGCGGTTTCTACCATCTCGCCCACCGTGCCGCGAAGAAAGAAATGATCGCGTGCCACCTCATCGACCTTGCCGAGACGGCTGAGCAGCTTAAACAGCCGCCTCACGTCGGCTTCCGCGGCGCCGATCATTCCGGCAATGTCGCGGACGCGCGGTGGCCTAAATCGCTCCTTTCCGGCAATCAGCGGTCTCACCTCACCCCACATCCTTTCATCGGCCGCGGTCAGGCGCGCTTCATGGTCCGGCAGGCGGACCCAGGCGCCGTCCAGCGCAACGTCTTTGCGGCGTGACAACTCCTGCAATACCGCGGTGAAAAGCGGCGCCGGCAGCCGCGGCTTCAGCGCAAGCCGCAACCGCTCGCGGCCGATGCCGGCCAGATCGGGATTATCGCCGTGATACGCCGCAAGCCAGTCGCGGATGCCGTCACGCGTCTGCGTCCAGACTTCTCGCGCCAAAGCGGCTTGTGTGTCTTCAAACGCAATGCGGACAAGCCCAAGGTCATCGGCAAGACCATCGGCCTCATTCACACCGAGCATTCGGTCGCGAGCGAACGCGTCGAGGTCAACGTAGCCGGATGGGCATCGCGCCAGCGCGGCAAGCGCAAGCGCGGGCTCTTCGATCGAGCAGGCGTCGAGCACCGCCATTCGCTCCGGCGAACGACGCTTTCGAGACGGTGCGCGCAGGTCGAGAAAACGGCCGCCGCCGATCGTGCGCCGGGCCGACGTATCACGCAGCACGTAGCGATCGCCCACCGCAGCGGCGATCGCCCGCTCGAATACGAGTTGCACGCGGGCCTGTGCGCCCGGCGCGATCGGTCTGTCTTCCAGCAGGACGATCCGAGCGCCGATATCGGCCGCTGCATGATGCAGCCGCACCGGCATCCATTGCGCAATCGGTTTTGGCTCGGAAGCGAGTACGCGCAACGTAGCGTCGATCCGCTCGGTCGGGGCGTGCAGCTTGGGATCGAGCACCGCGTCGCCACGCCGGATTGCTTCCTTGGTGACGCTGTCGCCGGCGAGATTGAGCGCGCACCGATCCCCCGCTTGTCCGCGATCAGTCGCGCGATTTTGCGCATGGATGGAGCGGACACGCGCAGAGAGGCCCGATGGACTTATTTTGACGTGATCACCAACCTTGACCGCGCCGGAGAGCACCGTACCCGTGACGACAGTACCGACACCAGTCAGCGAGAAAGACCGGTCGACGGCAAGGCGGAAGCGCCGCGTCGAAGCGGGGCGCTCGACACCGGACGCGGCCGCAAAAAGCTTGGCGCGCAGCGCGTCGACGCCTTGGCCGGTGACGACCGAAACCGGTACGACGCTCGATCCGGCGAGGCCGGTCTCGGCCAGCGTCTGCGTGACCTCCGCCGCCACAATCTTACGGCGCTCGCTGGAAACAAGATCGACCTTGGTCAGAGCGACGATCCCGTGTGCAACGCCAAGCAGATCGATGATGGCCAGATGCTCGCGGGTCTGTGGCATGACACCATCGTCGGCGGCCACAACCAGCAGGGCGAAATCAATGCTCCCCGCCCCGGCCACCATGGTGTGGATGAACTTCTCGTGTCCGGGCACGTCCACGAAGCCGAGCGGCGGCCCATCCGGGGTCGGCAGATAGGCAAAGCCCAAGTCAATGGTGATGCCGCGTGCCTTTTCCTCTTTGAGCCGATCAGTATCCACGCCGGTAAGGGCGCGCACCAACGCCGTCTTGCCGTGATCGATATGGCCCGCGGTGCCGATGATCACGGCGACGGCTCCGAGGCAGGAGCGGCGGCGCGGCGTTCAGCCTCAACGATTTCCTCGGACGACAATGCGGCGCGGGCGTTGTTGAGGAATGGTTCGGCAAGAGCGCTGCCGGCGCGCCGCGCGCGCAGCAGCCACGCCAGTGCCGCCACGCCGTCGCGCGCCACGCCGGCGCCGAGGATGTGCGCAGCGCCGAGCATGGCCTGACCGTCGGCGTCGCCGCGCGCGGCCGCTTTAGCCCACCAACGCGCCGCCGCGGCCGGGTCGCGGCCGACCCCGAGCGCATTATGGTATATCATGCCAACACGCGTCATCGCCGCCGCAACGCCTTGCTCGGCGGCCGCCAGCGCCCAGCGGCGCGCCTCGACCGGGTCGAAAGACACGCCGCCCTCTTCGAGCAGCATCCAGCTCAGCATGTCCTGCGCCGGACCGTCGCCGGCTTCCGCTGCCGCACGATAGAGATCGAGGGCGCGCACATGATCCTGTTCGATGCCGTCGCCCTTGAAATAGAGCGCGGCGAGATTTCGCGTGCCCACCGCGTCGCCCGCTTCCGCCGCCAGCGTCAGCCAGCGTAACGCCAGTGCATGATCGCGCTCTACACCGAGTCCTTCGGCGAAGCAGGCGCCGACATTGTTCTGCGCGCGCGCTACGCCCGCATGCGCCAGCGGGGCCCAGATATTCAGTGCCGCCGGATAATCGCCGCGCTGGGCCGCGTCGTAGGCCTCGGCCATGCGCGCGGCGACATCCACTTCGGCGTCCACGAGAGCGAGCGCCTTCGGACCGTCAAGCGGCTCCACGGTCGTCTCCAAGGTCAAGGGTCGTCAAATTTGCGGCGAACGCTGCTTCATCCTCGAGGCAGCGCAGATCGAGCATCTGAGTCCCATCCTCGACTCGCCCGATCACTGGAACAGGCAACCGGCGCAACGCAACCGTGAGACGCGTGAGCGCGCGGCCGGCGCCGCGGCGCGTCCGCGGCCGGATCGCCAAACCGGCACTGGGCATAGTCTCCAGCGGCAGCGCGCCGGAACCGATCTGGCTCGCACAGTCAACGACCTCAACCGTGAAAGCGTCACCGAGCTTCGACGCGATGACTGGAGCAAGCCGGCTTGCCGCAGCTTTGATCTCGGCTTGGGGGCGCGCCAGCATGCGGATGGTCGGAAGCTGCTGGGCAAGCCGATCCGGATCGCGATAAAGGCGCAGGGTCGCGGCCAAAGCGGCGAGCCTGATCTTGTCGACGCGCAATGCCCGCTTCATCGGATTGCGGTTGATCTTCGCAATCAAATCCTTGCGCCCGACAATGAAGCCGGCCTGCGGTCCGCCCATAAGCTTGTCGCCGGAAAAAGTGACAATGTCAGCGCCGTCGCCGATCGCCTCGGCAACCGTCGGTTCGTGCGCCAATCCCCAACGCGACAGGTCGAGCATGGTGCCGGAGCCCAGATCGTTGACCAATGGGACGCCGCGTTCGCGCGTCAATCCGGCAAGCTCGCGCGCGCCGACCTCTTTGGTAAAACCCGCGATGCGATAGTTCGAGGTGTGGACCTTGAGGACGAGACCGGTCTGGACACCGATCGCCTCCGCGTAGTCCTTCAGGTGCGTGCGATTGGTGGTTCCGACCTCCACGAGCCGCGCGCCGGCACGCGCCATGATATCGGGCATGCGAAACGCGCCGCCGATCTCGATCAGTTCGCCGCGCGACACCACGGCTTCGCGGCCCTTGGCCAGCGTGTTGAGGGTCAGAAGCACGGCCGCGGCGTTGTTGTTGACGACAGTTGCGTCTTCCGCACCGGAGAGTTCGCAGAGCAGTCCGCGCACGTGGTCGTCGCGCTCGCCGCGCTTACCGGTGGCAAGGTCGAATTCCAGCGCAACCGCCGAGCGCATGGCGGCAACCGCGGCTTCGACCGCCGCGTCGGCGAGAAGTGCGCGGCCAAGATTCGTATGCAGCACCGTGCCGGTGAGATTGAAGACCGGCCGCAAACTTGATCGCGCGTCCATCGCAAGCCTGGCGAGCGCGGCGTCGGCCAGCGCGTCGCGTTGGCTGGGTAGAGCTTTGCCGGCGCGCAAGGTGGCGCGCTCGGCGTCCAGCGTCCGACGCACCGCCGCCAGGGCCGCAGCCCGCCCGTACCGCTCGATTGCGAGTGCCCCCGCATCGGCGCGCAGCACATCGTCGACCGAAGGCAACGCGCGCAACCGAAGATCGGACTCGGCGGTCATCGCGGCCTCTCAGTATCCGAGGAGGAACGGATTGACGGCACCGCGCCGGAATTCGGAATCGCGCAGCAGGAGATCGAGCCCGAGGGTCGCGACATCATCGGCGACCGGATCGAGCGAAACCTCTTCCCGCTGCTGCAATATCTTGACGTAACGGCGGCAAGATCCGCAGGTTTCGGCTTTGACCGTGGCGGGTCCGCCGGCAATCTCTTGGTAGGCGATGTCCTTGGTCGAGCCGCACAGCGTGCATTTGATGCGCGGGTAATTCCACAGCGCGCCGCAGAGCGAACAGGCGCAGAAGCGTGTGGCATGGGCATCGCGCCAGCCGACGACCAGTGACGAAACCGGCGGCGCTCCGCAGACCGGACACGCTCCCTGGCCCACCGGGCGGAGCGCACTGACGTCGAAATGCGCCGCAAGCCGGGCAAAATGCACCTCGAGAACCGCCGCCACGAACACGTGCTCGGCCGAAGCGTCGACTGGAATCGCGTTCGACAGGACGCCGCGGATAAGCTCCGCGTCGCCGCCGGCACCGGCCGCTTTGACGCGCGCGAGCGCGAGCCGCGCGCTATCAGGCATCGCGATCTCGTCGGCCAGCGTCAAAAGCCGTTGCCACGTCTCATAGAAGGCGTCGTCGCCCGTAAAACCGGAACGGTCGAGCGGCGGCATGCCAAATTGCCCGGCGCGGACAATTGAATCGGCGGTCACGTCCACTTCAGGCAGACCGACCTGAAGTCGATGTTGAATGTCGGCCAGATCGGCGAGAAACATGAGATAGGATCGCAGCGCATTCCCGTCGGCGAGCGAGCGGAAACGCTCGGCGCGCCGCGCAAACATCGTTGAGGGATCGGGCAGCCGCGCGAAAGGGGGTTTGGCGATGTCCCCGATCGGAATCGGGTCAAATTGCGGCGTGCCGATTTGCGTCATACCCAAACCTCACGAACCACACGGGCCACGTGACACGCCGACGCGCGCCGCTCAACTGGCGGGCTTCGCTCCGGTCTCGCGATCTCCGGATTTGCCGGTAACAAGTTCCTTAAGCCATTTGCGGTGATGCCGCCAAGCCCAACCGCCGGTGACCTGGCCGCGGGTCATGGCGCCGATTGTGCCGCGCACCCAGATGGCCGCATAAACATGGACGATCCATACGCAGATGATCGTTACCGCAGCCAGCGAGTGGACGAGGATGGCGATCCGCTTCTGAACAATGCTCGTCAACGGATAGAAATACTCGTCCCAGATGACGATGCCGGTGCAGATCAAGATGATGATCAGAATGGACATCGACCAGAACACCACCTTCTGCCCGGCATTGTATTTGCCGACTTCCGGCAGCCTTTCTTCGTTGTTGGTCAGAACATCGCGCAAGCGCTTCAGCCACGTTCCGTCGACCGCCCGCCACAAGTTCGCTCTCCAGAAACGCAAAAACAATCCGCCGAAGCTTAAAAACAACACGACGCCGATCCAGGGATGGATCGCCCGCGTCCATTGACCGCCGCCGAACAAAGCGGTGAGAAAAAACAGACTAGGGTAGAATAAAGCCAGACCCGACAGCGCCAGCAACACCAGGCAAGTCGCCGTGATCCAATGGTTCACGCGCGCGACCGGCGTGTATCGATCAACAATCACCGGATCGCCCGGATGAACGGCATCACCCTTCTCGACATCATAGGCCGCCATGATCAGCGATCTCCCACGAGGCGCTTGGCCTCGTCCTCGTCCTTGGGTTGGACGCTGTTGGGGCCAGACACTATGTAGTGCAGAACGCCGATCGCCGCGAAAGCGCCCATGGCGGCCAGTCCGGCATATTTCGTCAGCCCCTTCCACAGCTCAACGACTGGACTGATCCGCGGGTTGTTCGGCAGGTCGGCGTAGATTTCAGGTTTGTCGGCATGCTGCAGGACATACATGACGTGGGTGCCGCCGACGCCCGGCGGATCGTAGAGACCTGCGTTCTTGAATCCACGCGACTGCAGATCTTTGATCCGATCGGCGGCGTGTTGTTTCATCTCTTCCTTGGTGCCGAAAACAATCGCGTGCGTCGGGCAGGTCCGGGCGCAGGCCGGCCCCTGGCCGACGGCGACGCGGTCGGAGCAAAGCGTGCACTTGTAGGCCGTATTGTCGACCTGGGAGATGCGCGGAATGTCGAATGGGCATCCCTTGATGCAGTAGCCGCAGCCGATGCACTTGTCGTGGTCGAAATCAACAATGCCGTTCGAGTACTGTACGATAGCGCCCGGCGACGGACAGGCTTTCAGGCAGCCCGGGTCTTCGCAGTGCATGCAGCCGTCTTTGCGGATCAGCCATTCCAGACGGTCGGTCTCCGGATTCACCCACTCGGTGAACCGCATTACCGTGAACGAGTCCGGCGTCAGATCCACGGGATTATCGTAAACGCCGTAGTTGAAACCGACCTGCTCGGTCCTGTTATTCCATTCCAGGCAGGCGACCTGACAGGCCTTGCAGCCGATGCATTTCGACACGTCGATCAGCTTGGCGACCTCGGTCAGCCGCTTTTGCGGTTGCGGCACGGTCGACGCCGAGCGGCGGACGAGATCGCCTTCTCCCAGACCAATCTTGATGTTCTGAGTTGGCGCCGGCGGCAGTTCAAATTCGAAGGCCATCGCTTTCTTCTCCGCCGCTCAGAAGTCGGTTCGCGAGTGGTCGCCGATCGAATCGGTAATCAGCGCAGCGAACTCGCCCTGATCGCAGGCAGTGCCCTCAGCGACCGTCACCACAGGGCCGCTGATCGCTTCCATGTTGACCAGGAAGGCCTTGTACTCCGGCGTGTTGGTATTGGCATCGCCGACAAAGGGCGTCAGGGAGTTCGGGCCGAAGCCCTCCTTGGTCTCGCCGATAAAGGCCCAGTGCAACGGGATGCCGATGACGTGCACCGGCTTGCCGTTGCACATCAGCGGGGCGATCCGCTTGGTGACCACGGCCTTGGCTTTTACCGAGCCGCGCTTCGACCATACCTTGACCCAATGCCCGGATTTGACGCCTTTTTCCTTTCGCGAGTTGCTCGGAAATTTCGACGAAAAACTCCGGCTGCATCACGGCGTTGAAGCGCACGTGTTTGGTCCAGAAATGGAAATGCTCGGTAAGCCGATAGGACGTCGCCGCGTAGGGAAACTCCTTGGCGTCGCCGAGTTGGTCCCAGTCATTCTGGAATACGCGAGCCGCCGGATTGCCGCGGATCTTCGGCGCGACGACATTGACGACCGGCGATTCGAACGGCTCGTAGTGAGCCGGGAACGGCCCGTCGCGCATCATCCCGAGCGCGAACAGGCGCGCGGTGCCTTCGGCGTTCATGATGAATGGACCGACAACGTTTGGTTTGGCGTCGGGCGCAATGTCTGGAATGTCGTAGCCCGTCCACTTGCTGCCGTTCCACCACAACAGCTTGCGGCTCGGATCCCATGGGTTGCCGTCGGTGTCGGCTGAGGCCCGATTGTAGAGCACACGCCGATTGACCGGCCACGACCACGCCCAGCTGCCAAATATACCGGCATTGTCGGGATCGGCATTGTCGCGGCGGTCCATGTTGTTGCCCGCCTCATTGAAGCAGCCGGAATAGATCCAGCAGCCGCACGCGGTCTTGCCGTCGTCGCGTAGGACGGCAAAACTGACGACTTGCTTGCCTTTGGCGAGCGTGATCTTGGTCGGATCGTTCGGATCGACGACGTCCTCGGTCGCGTAGCCATTGAGTTCCTTCGCCAGCTCTTCGGGCGTCGGCTCGCCGGGGTCCCTGTAGCGCCAATCGAGATTCACGATCGGCTCGGGAACAGTTCCACCTTCCTTTTGGTAGAGCGCCTTCAGGCGCAGGAAAATCTGCCCCATGATCCAGCTGTCATGCTTGGCCTCGCCGGGCGGTGTTGCACCAGCCCAATGCCATTGCAGCCACCGCCCGGAATTCGTCAGCGATCCGGTTTCCTCGGCAAAGCATGTTGTTGGTAGCTCGATGACTTCAGTGTTGATGGTCGAAGGATCGACCTGATTGTGCTCGCCGTGATTCTCCCAGAATCGCGCCGTCTCAGTCTGCAGCGGGTCCATGACGACCAGGAACTTCAGCTTCGACAGGGCTGCGGTGACCTTGGCGCGATTGGGCGCGGACAGCAGCACATTGAAGCCCTGGCAGAAGTAGCCGTTCATCTTGCCTTCATGCATCAACTCGAGGGCGCGCAGAATGTCGTAGCCTGACACGTTAAGCTTCGGCAGCCAGTCGTAGGCGAAGTCGTTTTCGGCCGTCGCCGCCGTGCCCCACATCGCCTTCTGGAAGCTGACGAAAAACTTCTTGTAATTCTGCCAATAGCTCGTCTGGCCGGGCCGCAGCGGCTTAAAGCCGCGCGTCGACATGTAGGAGTCGAATGTCGGCTCCTTGTCCGTCGGAATCGTCAGATAACCCGGAATGAGGTTCGACATCAGCCCGAGGTCGGTCAGTCCCTGGATGTTAGAGTGACCGCGCAACGCATTCATGCCGCCGCCGCGCACGCCAATGTTGCCGAGAATGAGCTGCAGCATGGCCATGCCGCGGATGTTCTGCGAGCCGCTGGAGTGTTGGGTCCAGCCAAGCGCGTACATCGATGTCATCGTCTTGGTCTTAGACGAACACTCGCCGATCATCTCGCAGACCTTGAGGAACTTGTCTTTCGGTGTGCCGCAGATGCGCTCGACCATCTCCGGCGTGTAGACGGAGACGTGCTTCTTGAGCAATTGCCACACACAGCGTGGATTTTGCAACGTATCGTCGGAGATCACGTATCCGTCCGCTCCGATCTGGTAGGTCCAGGTCGAGCGGTCATAGTTGCGCCGGGCCTCCTCATAGCCGGTGAACAAGCCGTCGGAATAGCCGAACGCCTCATTCACCAGATACGGCGCGTTGGTGAACGCCTTCACATAATCCCACTGCACCTTGCCGTTCAGCATGCAGTAATTGATTACGCCAGATAGGAACGCGATGTCGGTGCCCTGCCGGATCGGCGCGTAGTAATCTGCAACCGCTGCCGAGCGCGTATAGCGCGGATCGACGACGATCAGCTTGGCGCCACGGTTGGCCTTCGCCTCAGTGACCCATTTGAATCCGCACGGGTGCGCTTCCGCGGCGTTGCCGCCCATGATGATGGCGAGATCCGTGTTCTGGATGTCGGTCCAGGAATTCGTCATCGCACCACGGCCGAATGTTGGGGCCAGACTGGCCACCGTCGGGCCGTGTCAAACGCGTGCTTGATTGTCGAATGCTAACATTCCGGCGCCGCGGACCACCTTGTAGGTCACCCACGCCGTTTCATTGCTTGTCGCCGAGGCCGCGAGAAAGCCGGTGCTCAGCCAACGGTTGACGGTGACACCGTCGCCATTCTTGGCGATGAAATTCTTGTCCCGGTCGTCCTTCATCAGCCGCGCGACGCGATCAAGCGCGAAGTCCCAGGACACGCGCTCGAACTTGTCGGAACCGGGCTTGCGGATTTGCGGATAGAGCGTACGCGTCTTTGAGTGCACGAACTCGAGCAGTCCCGCGCCCTTCGGGCACAGCGTTCCGCGATTGGTCGGGTTGTCAGGGTCACCCTCGATATGAATGATCTCGGCTTTCTCGCCCTTCGCCAAATTGCCATTCGCGTACATGATAATTCCGCAACCGACCGCGCAGTAGGTACAGGTGTTGCGGGTTTCGGTCGTGCCCAAAAGCTTCC
>CAWHPH010000066.1:0-42325 GCA_963831135.1 uncultured Alphaproteobacteria bacterium | reverse complement strand
CGAGCCCTGCACGTCGCCCTTGATGACCAGCGGGAGTTCCTTGCGGCCGGAGGTCACCAAGCGATTCATCGATCGTGCTCGAAGCGAGCCGCGCATGCGCGGTACTTGCCGGCCCTTGCGAGCGATTCACCTGCCGCTGCTTGCCGCGCGCGGTGGTCGGCGATCTCGCGGGCGCGCGCTTCGCGTCCGCGACCGCCGCCGAAGCGATCGCTCGCTTCGGGCGTGCCGTTGAAGCCCAGCACCTCGACCGGCATGGAAGGTCCGGCCGCCACCACCGAATGTCCCGTATCCGATATGAGCGCTCGCACGCGGCCCCATTCCGAGCCGGCAACGACGATGTCTCCGGGGCGAAGCGTGCCGCGCTGCACCAGCACGGTCGCGACCGGGCCGCGGCCGCGGTCGAGCCGCGCTTCGATCACGGTGCCTTCCGCCGGACGATTCGGATTGGCTTTGAGCTCGAGCACTTCCGCCTGCAGCGCGATCACATCGAGCAGCTTGTCGAGATTAGTCTTCTCTTTCGCCGACACGTCGACTTCCAGCACGTCGCCGCCCAGCGACTCCACCTGAATTTCGTGCTGCAGCAGCTCCGTGCGCACGCGCTCGGGCTTGGCGTCCGGCTTGTCGATTTTGTTGATGGCAACGATGATCGGCACCTTCGCCGCTTTGGCGTGGTGGATCGCCTCGACGGTCTGCGGCATGACGCCGTCGTCGGCGGCAACCACCAATACGACAGATGTTCCGTGATCTTGGCGCCGCGCGCGCGCATGGCGGTGAACGCCGCGTGACCGGGCGTATCGATGAAGGTGATGCGCCCGCCCGACGGCGACGTCACCTGATAGGCGCCGATATGCTGGGTGATGCCGCCGGCCTCGGCGGCGGCAACGTCGGTCGAGCGGATGGCGTCGAGCAGCGAGGTCTTGCCGTGATCGACATGGCCCATGATGGTGACCACCGGTGCGCGCGGCTGCAGGTTCGCCGGATCGTCGGGCGCGTCGAACATGCCTTCTTCGACATCGAACTCGGCGACGCGTCGGACGCTGTGACCAAGCTCTTCGGCAATGAGCTGGGCGGTATCGGCGTCGATCGTGTCGGTGATCTTCGCCATATGCCCCTGCTGCATGAGGATGCGGATCACGTCGACCGCGCGCTCGGCCATGCGGTTGGCCAGTTCCTGGATCGTGATGGTCTCCGGGATCGTCACCTCGCGTGCGATCTTTTCCTTGGGTTCGTCGCGATGGCCGGTCCGGCGCTGAACGCGTCGCCGGAAGGAGGCGACCGAACGCTCGCGCACTTCATCGGCCGAAAGCGCCGTCACGAGAGTCAGCCGGCCGCGCCGTTTCTCGCCGTCACTGCGCGGCGTTTTCGGCGCCGGCGCCGGACGCGCCGCTGCACCGCCGCGCCCGGCGCGGCGAGGAGCCTCCTCTTCGTCGGCTTCGAGCGCAGGCCGGGGCGTCGTGCTCGGCTTGAGCGGCGAAGTCTCAGCACCGAACCGCTTTTTGGCGACTTCGTCGGCCTTGCGCTTGGTTTCCTCGTCGTGTTTGCGGCGCTCCTCTTCGTCGCGCTTGCGGGCTTCCGCCTTCGCGCGCTCGGTCTTTTCGGCTTCTTCGCGTGTCTGACGGATGCGCGCTTCTTCTTCGGCGATTTTGCGCTCTTCCGCTTCGCGCAAACGCGCGTCGGCGAGCGCATGCGCGCGAGCGCTGCGCTCTTCCTCGGTGAGCGTGCGCAACACCACGCCGGAAGGTTTTGCGGGAGCCGCGCCGGCTGCGGCAGCCGAAGAAGCAGTCGGGGCGCTCGACGGCGCCTTGGCGGGCGCAACGCCGCGCTTCGGCGCGGCGACATTGCGATCAGGCGGCGCGGCGGGCTCCTGCCTCGCTTCACCCGGACCGGCAACGCGGCGCTTAACCTTCTCGACAACAACAGCCTTGCTGCGGCCATGGCTGAAGCTTTGGCGCACAACGCCTTGCTCCACCCCGCCACGCTTGAGCGTGAGCGTCTTGGTCGAACTGACGCTCAGCTTCTCGCCACTATTTTTGTTCGTCTCAGTCATACGCGTCATGTCTCCGGCCGGTATAACGTCGGCACAGCCATTCCGGCCTGATGATACTGATCGCCGGTGCGAAACCGCTCAAGGCGCCGGCAACGCGCCAAAAAGGTTTCGCTCGCAGGTCCGGCGAGCAGCGCAGCATGTACCACATTTGGGCGGTTCAATGCCAAATCCAATTGCGCCGTGGTCAAAAATCCGATCTCCGCGGGCGGCGGGCCCGACCGATGGCGGCGGGCGGCGGCCTGAAGCTTGCGGATCCCGTCGGAAGACGCTCCGGCGGCATGAAGGAGGGCAATAACGTCCTCTTTTTCCAGGGCGGCTTCCACTTTGGCGAAGCCTGCCGCTACCGAGCGGGCCTTGCCGGCCATGGCCAGGGCATCGAGAACCGCTCGTTCGAGGAGCCGTTCCGTCTGCTCGACAAAGTCTGAGGGCAGGCGGACCTCCCGCTTGAACCCGCGGGTAAAGGCCTTGCGCCGGATCGCCTCGCCCAGCGCTTCCCGGGTCGCGCTGATCCAGAGGCCGCGGCCGGGCAGCTTATTCTTAAGGTCGGGAACGGCCGCGCCGTCGGGGTCGATCACAAAGCGGATCAGCTCGGATACAGGCTGGGTTCTCCGGGTGGCGGCACACATCCGGGTGCGTTCGGCCGCTCGGGGACCGCGGTCAAGCTCGATAGCGCGTTCTAGGTCTTGCGTTCCGGCGATCATACGCTCGCTTGGTTGTTTCAGGCCTTATTGTTTCAGGCTTTCTGGCTTCAGGCCTCGTCAGGCTTGGGCACTCGTCAGGCTTGGGCCTCGGCGACCGGAGCTTCTTCGGCCGCGGGCGGGGCCAAATCTGCTTCGCTGACCCAGCCGGCCTTCAGGCGGGCCTGCATGACCATGGACTCGGCTTCCTCGCGCGAAAGATCGAAACCGTCGAGAATGCCGGCTTCTCGCACGGTCTCGCCGTCCTTGCGCTCGGTCCAGCCGGCGAGGTCGTCGGTTGCGCAGCCGGCGAGGTCTTCGACGGTCTTGATGCCGTTCTCGCCGAAGCGGACCAGCATCGCCGTCGTCACGCCGGGCACCTCCGTGAGTTCGTCGGCGACGCCCATTTCTTTTCGCTTCGCGTCCAGCTCGGCCTCGATCTTGGCCAGATAGTCGCGCGCGCGGGTCTGCAATTCGGCCGCGGTACCTTCGTCGAAGCCTTCGATGCCGGCGATTTCCTTGGTGTCCACCAGCGCGAGCTCCTCGACGGAGGTGAAGCCTTCGGAGGCCAGCAATTGTCCGATCACCTCGTCGACATTGAGCGAGTCGATGAACATGCGGGTGCGATTTTCGAATTCCGCCTGACGGCGTTCCGATTCTTCCTGCTCGGTCATGATGTCGATATCCCAGCCGGTGAGTTGCGACGCCAGCCGCACATTCTGACCGCGGCGGCCGATGGCGAGCGACAGCTGCTGATCCGGAACCACGACCTCGATGCGCTCGCGCTCCTCGTCGAGCACCACCTTGGCGACTTCGGCGGGCGCCAGCGCGTTGACCACGAAGGTCGCGATGTCATGCGACCACGGAATAATGTCGATCTTCTCGCCTTGCAGCTCATTGACCACGGCCTGCACGCGCGAGCCGCGCATGCCGACGCAAGCGCCCACCGGATCGACCGAGGAATCGCGCGACACGACGGCGATCTTGGCGCGCGAGCCGGGATCGCGGGCGACCGCCTTGACTTCAACAATGCCGTCGTAGATTTCCGGCACTTCCTGCGCGAATAGCTTGGACATGAATTGCGGATGCGTGCGGGAGAGGAAAATCTGCGGCCCGCGCTGCTCGCGGCGAACGTCGTAGATATAGGCGCGGATGCGGTCGCCGTTGCGGAACACTTCGCGCGGCAGCATCTCGTCGCGCCGCACGATGGCTTCGCCGCGGCCCAGATCGACCACCACGTTGCCATACTCCACGCGCTTGACGATGCCGTTGACGATGTCGCCGATCCGATCCTTGTACTCTTCGTATTGACGGTCGCGCTCGGCTTCGCGCACCTTCTGCACAATCACCTGCTTCGCCGACTGTGCGGCGATGCGCCCATATTCGAGCGGCGGCAACGGATCGGCGATGGTGTCGCCGATCTGCGCCGCCGGATGGCGCCGGCGTGCCTCTTCGAGGCTGATCTGGAACGACGGGTTTTCAACCGCATCGACCACCAGCATGTGGCGCGACAGATGCAGCTCGCCGCTTTTCGGATCGATCTCCGCGCGCACCTCGGTCTCGCTGCCGTAGCGCGAGCGGGCGGCCTTGGCGATCGCGTCCTCCATGGCGCCGAGCACGATCTTGCGATCGATCGCCTTTTCGCGCGCGACCGCGTCCGCGATCTGCAAAAGTTCGAGTTTGTTGGCGCTTACCGTCGCCATGATCAGTCTCCCTTGCGTTGGTTGACGCGCCGGTTTTGCCCGGGCGCGGCGCCCACATGTCCTGGTTGGTGATGTCCTGGTTGATCGTCTTGTCGTCGGTGCTGTTTCTCCCGCGCGCCGTTGGCGCGCGAAGGGCCAGCATGTTCGTCAAGTTTGCCGCCGCGCTTGCTCCGCCGCAGCGACTCGGAAATGAGCGCATCGGTGAGAACAAGTCTCGCCTCGGCCATATCGTTGATCGGCAGGACGACTTCGGGATTGTCGCCTGCCGCCGGATCGTTGCGGCGTAGCCGCACGCACTCGCCTTGCGTGCCAATGAGTTCGCCGCGAAAGCGCTTGCGGCCGTCGATCGGCGCCAGCATCTCGATATGCGCGATGTGGCCGGCATAGCGATCGAAATCCGAATGCCGTACCAGCGGCCGGTCGATGCCGGGCGAGGAGATTTCCAGCCGATACGCGCCTTCGATCGGATCGCCCGCATCGAAGACCGGCGAGAGCGCGCGCGAGGCTGTCTCGCAATCCTCGATGGCCATGCTGCCGTCCGGCCGCTCGGCCATGATCTGCACGGTACAGCCGGCGGCGGCTGAAATGCGCACCCGCACCAGCCGATAGCCGAGGTCGGCGAGGACCGGCTCGGCCAGCGCCGCGACGCGCGCCGCCCGGCCGGGCTCGGTGATCAGCCGCGGCTCTTCGGCAAAGGCTGTCGGCCTGTGGTCCATGCTTCGAAACTTTGGGTCCTGCACCTGCGTCCCGATATCGAAGTCCGCACACGCTGGCGGTATGCCCTTGTGCGAACTTCGGAATCAAAGGGACACTGGCAATCCATGGCGTTAGTGCGGCGGATTTGAAGTTGCTATGGGCGTTTGCCGCTACCGTTTAGGAACTTTAAATCCACCACACTCATGTGTCCGGCAAAGGAACCGTCGGGCCTCAGGTAATAAAAAAGAGCGGGTCCCGGGGGGCCCACTCTCAAAACCGTTCGGATCAGCCGACCGTTATGAGGTATCCATTGACGGACGCTCGGAATATAGCCCTTCCTCGAAACGTTGCAAGGGCCGTTCAGGGAACAGTAATCGGTCGTCGGTAATCAGAAACGGGCCAAAAAAGGCTTAACGACCGGTCCCTGATCACCGCAATGGGCGTCGTCTTCTCACTGATCCCGGAACTTGAAGAAGTCGTTCAGCGCGGCTCGCGTGAAAAGCGGCGCGAAACGCTCCGGCGCATTACCGCGCTCTTCCTCGACGGCGCCAGCCGCTACAACGACGCTCACGTCGATCTATTCGACGAGATCTTCGGCCTGCTCATCGAAGAGATCGAGACGAAGGCCCGCGCCGAACTTTCGAACCATCTCGCTCCGGTCGGCAATGCGCCGGTCAATGTTCTGCGCAAGCTTGCCAACGACGACGACATTACCGTCGCCGGGCCGGTCCTGAAGCTCGCAGCGCGCCTGCCGGAATCGGATCTGGTCGATGTCGCGAGCAACAAAGGCCAAGACCACCTGCGCGCCATTTCGGCGCGCCGCGCGCTGGGCGAGGCGGTGACGGATGTTCTCGTCCGCCGCGGCAATCGCGATGTCGCGCGGCGGGTCGCCGACAATCCCGGTGCGCGCATCTCCGAAAGGGGCTTCTCCAATCTCGTCAGGCGCGCCGAGGAAGATGGAATTCTGGCCGAGAAAATCGGGTCGCGGCCGGACATCCCGCCGCGGATGTTCCGCGAGTTGCTCGCCAAGGCGACCGCAGTCGTGCATCGCCGTCTCATGGCTTCGGCGACGCCGGAAATGCGGGCGGCGATCGGTGACGTGCTCGCCAAAGTCTCCAAGGAAGTCGGCGATCGCATCGGTCCGCGCGATTATCGCCCCGCTCAGCGCCTCGTGCTCAGCCTTGACCGGGACAACCGGCTGAACGAAGCCGCATTGGTCGCCTTCTGCGGCGAACGCAAATACGAAGAGACGGTGGTCGCGCTTGCCACGCTCGCCAAAGTGCCGATCAGAATTGTCGACCGGCTGATGGAAAGCGACCGGCCCGATCCGGTCCTCATCCTGTGCAAGGCGGCCAATCTAACCTGGCCGGCGGTGCATGCGGTGATCATGATGCGTCCGGCCGCGACCGCGATGTCCGGGCAAGCGCTCGATGCCGCCTTCGCCAATTATGGACGGCTCTCGGCGTCAACGGCGCGACGCGTCGTCCGCTTCTGGCAAGTCCGGCAAGCCAGTAGCGCCTGAAGTGGACATTCAAACACGGCGGAAAACCAGGAAGCACGGCGGACGTTGCACGCGCGCGGCCTTGGCGTGGTAGCGCGTGGGGGTGAAATCCGGCCAGCCTTTGCGCCAGTCGTCGGCGCGCTCCGCGGTCCACGAGAAATCCGCCGATTGGATGAAATGCCGCAGAGTCCATGCGGCGTAGTCGGCGACGTCGGTGACGAAACGCACTTCGCCGCCGTGCCGCAGGATGCGGGCGAACTGCGCGACGGTCGCGTCCTGAACGAAGCGCCGCTTCCAATGCCGGCGCTTCGGCCATGGATCAGGATGGATCAAATCGATGCGCGTCAATGACGCGTCCGGCAGCCAGGCGATCAGGCCGACGGCGTCATCGAAGTGCAGGCGGATATTGCGCAGTCCGGCCGCCTCGATGGCGGCGAGCGCCTTGGCCATGCCGTTGACGAAGGGCTCGACGCCGATCATTCCGGTCTGCGGCCGTGCGGTCGCCTGGGCGATCATGTTTTCGCCGCCGCCAAAGCCGATCTCGAGCTGAATTTCTTCCACCGGCACGGGGAACAATGCCCTGAGCGCGGCGGGCGGGGGATGGCCGATATCAATCGCGAGACGCGGCAATAGCGTCTCGATGAGTTCGGCTTGCCGCCGGCGCAGCTTGTGACCCTTGCGCCGGCCGAAGAAAGCGCGTGCCTGATGCGGATCGCAATCCATCGTCATCGTGGCCGAATGCGGCCCGAGCAAACAAAAGCCCGATTGCTTATCGGAGACTATCTTTAATGGGCTTGGTCCGGCGAGGGATTTTGCGTCGCCCGTTGCTGTTGCGTCGCCATATGATGGCCGACCACACAGCCGGCGGCCGCGCCCAAGACGCCGTGATGACCGGCATAATGTCCGGCAATGCCGCCGACCAGGGCGCCCTTGATACAGCCTTTGGCGTCGGCCGGAATCGTTGTCGCTGCAAGTCCCAGCGCCAATGCGCAGCCGACGACCAAGGCTTTCATGAATGCCGACTCCAGGGGGGCAATCCGCGCCCCGCCAGCGATGTGGGGTGGCGCGCCGGCAAAGCAAGAGGCGGCGGATCGTTGCGATCTGCCGTCTCCTTGGCGCATCCAAAATCTAAATCGAGCCGCGCTAAACGGCGAGCGTTCAGCGCAGGCTGCGCTTGAGCGCGTCGGCGAGGTCGGTCCGCTCCCAGGAGAAGCCGCCATCCTTTTCCGGTGCGCGACCAAAATGCCCGTAGGCTGCGGTGCGGCGATAGATCGGCCGATTGAGCTTGAGCGCGCGCCGGATATTGGTCGGCCGCAGCGGGAACAGCTCCGGCAGGATTTTCTGCAGTTTCGCTTCTTCCACCTCGCCGGTTCCGTGCGTGTCCACATAGACCGACATCGGATCGGCAACGCCGATCGCGTAGGCGATTTGGATGGTGCAGCTCTGAGCGAGACCGGCCGCCACGACGTTCTTGGCCAGATAACGCGCGGCATAGGCGGCCGAGCGATCGACCTTGGTCGGGTCTTTGCCGGAAAAGGCGCCGCCGCCATGCGGCGCATAGCCGCCGTAAGTGTCGACGATGATCTTACGGCCGGTCAGGCCGCAGTCTCCGTCCGGGCCGCCGATGACGAAATTGCCCGTCGGGTTGACCAGGAAGTCGCTCGGCCGGCTGGGCATCCAGCCTTCCGGCAAAGCTTCCTCGACCGCGTCACTGATCATCTCCTTGACCATGCCCGGCGCGTATTTTTTGCCGTTGCGGGTCTGCGCATTGTGCTGCGTCGAGACCACGACCTTGGTGCAGCCGACCGGCTGACCGTCGACGTATTTCACCGTCACCTGGCTTTTGGCGTCAGGCTGCAGGTCGAATAACGCGCCAGACCGGCGCTTATCAGACAGCACCTTGAGGATCTTGTGCGCAAAATAGATCGGCGCCGGCATGAACGAGCCCTTTTCATAGACCTCGCTCTCGGTGCAGGCATAGCCGAACATCATGCCTTGATCGCCGGCGCCCTCTTCCTCGCCGCTTTTCTTCTTTTTGGCGTCGACGCCCATGGCAATATCCGGCGATTGGCCGTGCAGCAGCACTTCGACGTCAGCGCCATAATAGGAGAAGCCGTCCTGGTCGTAGCCGATATCCTTGACCACCCCCCGCGCGATTTCGGTGATCATCTCGCGATTGATGACCGCTTTGTCGCCGTGCTTGTGGAACAGCGGCGCCTGGCCGCGTCCTTCGCCGGCGATGACGATCTTGTTCGTCGTGCACAGGGTCTCGCAGCCGAGCCGGGTATTTACTTTGCTGTCATCGGCGATCCCGAGCTTGAGGTCGTTTTCAAGAAACGCATCGAGGATCGCATCGGAGATCTGGTCGCAGACTTTATCAGGATGTCCTTCCGACACAGACTCGCTTGTGAACAGGTAGTTTGCACGTTCCACTGAGAAACACTCCCCTAATGAACCTAGCCTCGTCGCCTTGGGCGTTGTTCGGTTCGGGCGCCGACGAGACCCCGCGCTGACCGTGACAAAGTTGTTGCAGCGTCGCTCTGCGCGGTCAAGATGTGGGCTAAATGTGGGCGAATTGTTGGGTGCCCGCCGGTCACTGATGCGATGGATTTGAAGTTTCTACACCTCGACGGCCAACGCGCATAGGAACTTCAAATGCAAGCCCGCGAGAAACCAACGTTGCTCATGTGTCCCCTTGCTTCCGAACTTCGCATCAAAGCCTGCGGCAAATACTTGCCAGCGTCGGAGTTGAGATGCGAGATGCGCCAGTCAGAGTTTATCGCTGACCGCGATTTGCTCGACGAGATCGACGATGCGCCGGCGCAACTTCGAATCCGAAATGCGCATGAACGCCTTGGTCAGCGCCAGGCCATCGGAGGTGGCGAGAAAGTCGGACACGTAAGCCGGCGAGGGCGCTTCGCTCATGCCGCCGTCCCCTTTCGCCGTATTGGCGCCGCTCGGGGCGCCTTCGAAAAAAAATGACACCGGCACTTGCAGGATATGGGAGATTTGCTGAAGGCGGCTGGCGCCGATACGGTTGGTGCCCTTTTCGTATTTCTGCACCTGCTGGAATGTCAGGCCGAGATTGTTCCCGAGCTTCTCCTGACTCATCGCCAACATCATGCGGCGCATGCGCACGCGACTGCCGACATGCTTGTCAATTGGGTTCGGTGCCTTTTTGGCGATCATATAACCGGTCTCCTATCCATCCCCTTTGTACCGTAATTGCTTTAAATATCAAACATGAGCGGGGTCATTATTGTGCAAGCCCGCGCTTTAACAGGGCTCTTCCCTTGGGAAATGTTTGGAAAAAAATTTGCCAAAATAAACGATGAGTAGACTTGCTTTCATTATTTTACTCGAATTAGTTGAATAACTGGAGCGTTACGCAACCGCGGGTCGGCCGCCGCCGCACTTTGAGCGCGTTTCTGGGATGCGCTAACCAAGCAGTATCTTAATTTACTGGTGAGTACCTTACGCCAGGTTTTTGCTGGGGCGCTATGTCCTAAGTGAGCAAACCGGGGTCGAATTTCGCGATATTGGGCTGCAATCGCCGTCGGATCAGCATCATCAGCGCAATCGCCACCATCATCGCCGCAGGGACGTCGCCGACACGCGTATAGATCGGGGCGGTAATCGGCTGCGGCAGCGGTGCATCGATGACGCCTTCGGCGCCGAGCGGCAGCGCATCAATGATCCGGCCCAGCGGATCGACAACGGCGGAAATCCCGGTATTCGCGGCGCGCACCAGCGGCAGGCCTTCTTCGATAGCGCGCACCCGCGCCTGTTGGAAATGCTGATACGGGCCGCTTGAGATGCCGAACCAGCCGTCGTTGGTAACGTTAATGATCCAGCCCGGCCGTCCGCCTTGTTCCTCGCTTTGCGCCGGCGCCGCGCCCGGAAAAATGATCTCGTAGCAGATCAGAGGCAGCGCCGGCGGCGCACCGGGCACCGGGATCAATCTGCGGCGGTCGCCGGCGAGAAAACCGCCGCGCTGTTTGGTGAGCTGCTGCAGCCCGAGGCTTTCCAGAAAGTGTTGGAGCGGCAAGTATTCGCCAAACGGCACAAGGTGGATCTTGTCGTAGGTCGAAGCGAGCGATCCGTCGCGATCGATGACATAGATCGAATTGTAGGCCGCGATTTCCGGCGGCGTGACCGATTCGCCCAGTCTTACCGCGCCGGTAATCAGCACCATGGACCCGTGCAACAGCCGGGCGATTTGCGCCAGCGCGTCAGGCTCGCGCGCCAAAAAAAACGGAAACGCCGATTCAGGCCAGATCAGATGCGTGACATCGCCCGTGCCCGATGACTGCGCCGCGGCGCGCCCGGAAAGTGCGATGTAGCGGTCCATGACTTGCTGTTTGGCGGAATAATTGAAGCGCACGTCCTGCTGCAGGTTCGGCTGCATGATGCGCAGATGCACGCCGTCGACCAGACGGGTCGGTGTGCGCGCGAGCCGCACGGTGCCAAATGCGCCGAGTCCGACGAGCACGGCAACCGCGAGCATCAGCGGCAGCCGCGGCCACCGGCTTTCGCTCCGATCGTCGAAGAGCGTCGCCGGACTGGCGAAGATCGCGACCGCAATGAAGGTCAGACCCCAGATGCCGATGAGCGCCGCGCTTTGCGCCAGCACGAGCGGCGAAGTCAGGGCGTAACCGAACGCGTTCCACGGAAAGCCGGTCAGCACATGTCCGCGCAGCCATTCCGACGCGGTGAGCGCAATGGCCAACGCCAGAATGCGTAGAGGGCCGCGCGTCCATAACAGGCGCGCCAGCGCGACGCCGAAGGCGGTGAAGATCGCGAGCCCCGCAGGCAGGCCGCCGACGGCGATCGGCAACAGCCAGCCGAAGGTCGGCGCGTCGACCAGGAAGGCAAAGCCGATCCAATAAAGGCCGGCGAGAAAATAGCCGAAGCCGAACCACCAGCCGGTCGCCGCCGCCCCTGTTATTCCGCGCCACTGCCCGGCTCCGGCACCGTCGATCAGCCAGACCAGTACGGGAAATGTCACAAACAGGATCGGCCAGAAATTGAGCGGGGCCATCGCCGCGGCGGAAAACGCGCCGGCAGCGAAGGCAATCAGCCAGCGCCGCCACCCGTAAGACAACACGACGATGTGGATCAGAGCCGTCGGCTTCACGGCGGCGGTGGAGCGTTCGGACCAGGCTTGCCCGCTTCCTCGCGTGGCGGCGCGGAGCGCGACTGCGGCGGCCGCACTGCTGTTGGCAGGTCGCGCGACCCGCCGGTGCGGCGGTCTTTGCTGCGATAGATCTTCACCCGTTTCACCCGGCGGGGATCGGCATCGAGAACTTCGGCCTCGAAGGTCGCCGGTCCCGGCACCAATTCGCCGCGCACCGGCACGTGACCCGCCCGCATGACCAGATATCCGCCGAGCGTATCGACCTCTTGCGCGGCTTCGCCGACGTCGAATTCTTCGCCGATCACCGCACGCACGTCTTCGAGGCTGGCGCGGCCGGTGGCCACGAACGAGCCGTCGCTCTGGCGCGTCACCGCCGCCGTCTCCGCCTCGTCGTGCTCGTCGGCAATGTCGCCGACGATGAGTTCGACAAGATCTTCGATCGATACGAGACCGTCGCTACCGCCATATTCATCGATGATCAAAGCGAGATGAATGCGCGTGGCCTGCATCTTGGCGAGCAAATCGAGCGCCGGCATGGACGGCGGCGCATAGAGAATGTCGCGGACGATCTTGGTCGTCTTCAACGGCATGGTCAGGTCGATCTTGCCGAGATCGAGATCGGTCTCCCGCCCTTGCTCTTTATCGCCGGCCGCCGCCGGATCGATCGCCGCCCGCGCCGCCATGAATGCCAGAAGATCGCGGATATGCAGCATGCCGACCGGATCGTCGAGCGTGTCGTTATAAACCACGAGCCGCGAGTGGCCGCCATCGGCGAACACCTTGACGAGCTCGCCGATGGTGACGTCCTGCTGCACGGCGACGATGTCGGCGCGCGGCACCATGACGCTCTCGATCCGGCATTCGCGCAGCCCGAGAATATTCTTGAGCATCGCGGCTTCGGTCGGCGAGAAGCCGGATTCGGGCTGCTCGGCGGTCAGCACCAGTTCGAGATCGGCGCGCGTCGCCGACGCCCTCCAGCCGAACAGGATGCGCATGACGCGGGTCAGCCAGCCGTCGCGCAGGTCGCCGCCGGGCTCGGGCAGGACCATCGGCAGGCCCCGGCGCTCGGTGTCGTTTTGTTCGCTGCGGGTGGGGGAGGATTGGGACATTTGCTTATTGGGACATTGGCTTTGGCGGACCGCGCCTTGAGGTCGCGGCAATATAAGCCTTCGGCGTCGTCAAAGCATGCGCTGGTCCCGGTAAGGATCCGGGACCCGAAGCCGCCGCAGGATGTCGCGTTCCGTCGCCTCCATGGCTTCGGCATCTTTTTTCCGGACGTGATCATAGCCCAAAAGATGCAGGAAACCGTGCACGGCGAGATGGGCAAAGTGATGGGCAAACGGCTTGCGTTCCGCGCGGGCTTCGGCGGCGATGGTTTGGTAGGCAAAAACAATGTCGCCGATGAAGGGCGGGCTGTCCCCGGCGCGGTGCGCCGGAAACGATAAGACATTGGTCGGCGCGTCGACGCCGCGCCAGTTGCGGTTGAGCAGGCGGATGGTCTGATCATCGGTCAGCACGATGGCAAGTTCGGATCTGGCGGTCGACAGCGCGGAAGCGGCCTTGGCGATGGCGCGCCGGGCAACGGATCCGATATCGCGCTTTTGTTTCCAGAGATCCGACTCGATCCGGATGTCGATCTTGACGCTTGGAGTGACTTTGGGCGCTGTCCGCGGCTTGCGCGCTGCCGGCGCCATCACGTCCGCTCGCGCTTGCCAACGGCCGCCCTGTCATAGGCTTCGACGATGCGCGCCACGAGCTCATGGCGGATCACGTCGGCGGCGCTGAATCTGACATGAGCGATCCCTTCGACGCCATCGAGCAGACGGACCGCCTCGGCGAGGCCAGAGGTCTGGCCGGGCGGCAAGTCGACCTGGCTCGGATCGCCGGTGACCACCATGCGGCTGTTCTCGCCGAGCCGCGTCAGCAGCATCTTCATCTGCATCGAAGTGGTGTTCTGCGCTTCGTCGAGAATGATCGCCGCATTCGAGAGCGTGCGGCCGCGCATAAAGGCAAGCGGCGCGATCTCGATTTCGGTGGCTTGCAGCGCGCGCTCGACAATGCGCGCGTCCATCAGATCGTAGAGCGCATCGTAGATCGGCCGCAGATAGGGATCGACCTTTTCGCGCATATCGCCGGGGAGGAAGCCGAGCCGTTCGCCGGCTTCCACAGCGGGGCGCGACAGCACGATGCGGTCGACGTCCTTGCGCTCGAATAGCTGCACGGCCTGGGCGACCGCGAGCCAGGTTTTGCCAGTGCCGGCCGGGCCGGTGGCGAAGACCAGCGCGTGGCGCTTGAGCGCGCGCATATAGGCGTCCTGCGCGGCGGTACGGGCGCGTACGCGGCGCTTGCGCAGATTGATCTCCTCGAAATTCTCCCGCGCGGCGGCGGGATCGAAATCGAACAGCGAGCCTTGCGACAGTGTCAGCCGGATGGTGCCGTCGACATCGCCCTGCACCAATTCGTCGCCGCTTTTGAGCCGCTCATAGAGGCTCTCCAGCACCCGGCGGGCTTGCTCGCAGGCCTCGCGCGAGCCTTCCAGGGTGACATGATTGCCGTGCGAGGTCGCAACGACGCCCAGCCGCCGCTCGATCAGTGCCAGGTTCTGGCCGTATTGGCCAAAGAGCACTGAGGCGAGCCGGTTATCGTCGAAGGTCAGAACGATCTGCGCGGGACTGTCGGGCGCGGCAACCAGCGATCCGACATCCGTCGCCACTGGATCAGCAGGGTCAGATGTGCGCATTCAGGCTCCGGCGCCGGCGAGCGCCGGCTCTTGTGTCAGTGCGCCGAACAGGCTGTTGCTGGCGACTTCGGTGATGGTCACAGGCGCAATTGCTCCGATCAGCGAAGACGGGGCCTCGATTTGCACCGGCTGCAGATAGGGCGAACGCCCGACGATCTGTCCGCTGTACCGGCCGGGGCGTTCGAACAGCACAGAAACGGTCCGGCCGACACATTTGCGATTGAAGCTCGCCTGGCTGCGGTCGATCGCTTGTTGCAGCCGCTGCAAGCGCTCGGATTTGGCCGTCTCGTCCACCTGGTCATCCATCCCGGCGCCGGGCGTGCCGGGGCGCGGCGAATATTTGAAGGAGAACGCGCCGGAAAAGCCGATCTCGCCGACGAGGCCAAGCGTCTCTGTAAAATCCGCTTCGGTCTCGCCGGGGAAGCCGACGATGAAATCGGAGGTCAGCGCCAGGTCCGGCCGCGCATCAAATAGCCGCGCTACGAGCGCCATATAATCCGCGCGGGAGTGGCGGCGATTCATGGCCGCCAGGATACGGTCGGAGCCGGACTGGATCGGCAAATGAAGTTGCGGCATGAGCGCCGGCAAATCGCGGTGCGCCGCAATCAGGTCGTCGGCCATATCGAGGGGATGGCTGGTCGTATAGCGCAGCCGTTCTATTCCCGCATGGGCGAGGCGTTCGAGCAGCCGCGCCAAGGACCAGGTCCGCCCGTCCGGGCCATCGCCGTGATAGGCATTGACGTTCTGTCCGATCAGCGTGATCTCGCGCACGCCGGCGTCCGCGAGCCGCGTGACGTCGTCCGCGATCTTGCCGACCGGCCGGGAGATTTCCGCTCCGCGGGTGTAAGGCACGACGCAGAAGGTGCAGAACTTGTCGCAGCCTTCCTGCACGGTGACGAAAGCCGCGACGCCGCGCGCGCGGGTGGCGGCGGCGCTCGGCGCCGCGAGATGGTCGAACTTGCCGTCGAGCGGAAACTCGGTATCGACCGCCTTGCCGTCACGGGCGGCGCGCGCGAGCAGAGCGGGTAGACGATGGTAGTTCTGCGATCCGACCACCAGATCGACGGCCGGCGCGCGCCGGATGATTTCTTCGCCTTCCGCTTGCGCGACGCAGCCGGCCACGGCGATGAGAACATTGCGGCCGTCGGCATTCGCCAACTCTTTCAAGCGGCGCATACGGCCAAGTTCGGAATAGACCTTTTCCGCCGCCTTTTCCCGGATGTGGCATGTATTGAGGATGATGAGATCGGCGTCTTCGGCGCTGCCGATCTCGACGTAACCCTCGGGCGCGAGCGTGTCCGCCATACGCTGTAAATCGTAGACGTTCATCTGGCAGCCAAACGATTTCACGTACAGCTTGCGGGAACCTGTCATTCCGGTCGAATCGAGCCTTTCTTTATCCCCTCACGGTGGCGGGGTTTTGTAACAGCATCATATCGCTTTTGGACCCGAGCGTCAGCCGAGGCCGTCTCAACCGAGGTCCCGGCGCAAAACAAGCGCCGTCGCCCCGCCCTCATAATAACCTTGCCGCCGGCCGACTTCGTAAAAGCCCGCCCTACGGTAAAGCCGCCCAGCCGGGACGTTCGTTTCACCCACTTCGAGAAATACCGTCCGGGCGCCCAGGCCGGCCAAGCGGCGGAGATGCAAGTCGAGCAGCGGACGGGCGAATCCGCGGCCCCGCCAGGAGGGCGCGATCGCGACCGACAGGATTTCGGCTTCGCCTGCCGCCAGGCGTGAAAGGATAAAGCCGATCAGGCTCCGGCCCGCCGTGGCGCGGTGACAGACCACATTGCGGTCGAGCAGCAGCCGATGGAACTCATCCTCGCCCCAGCCGCGCTGAAACGATGCGGCATGCAAGGCAGCAATCACGGCCGCGTCGCGCTCGCTCGCCTCGGCCATCACGGGCTCGGTCCGGCCGATCAGCCGCGCCACCAGGTTCATCATCGGCGCGGCAATTGCGCGGCGTTTTGCGGCTGCGCGTCCGGCGCCCGCAGATATTGCGGCTTCAGCGACGATTGCTCAAGCGGCACCACGGCACCCATCCGCGCCACCCAGGCAATATCAGGCGCCGGGCCGGCATCGACGGCAACCGGCACGGCATCATCGGCCGCCAAAGCGGCGGCGATCAGTTGCGCGGCCGAACCGACAATGCAGGACGGCGTCTCTGCCGCGGCTCGTACCGCCTCGCGCAAGGGCGCCAGCCGCGGCGCCGTGAACGAGCGGCCGCCGGGCGTGAACACCTGCAGATAAACGTGCTCATGCCGCGCGTCGATTGCGGCAATGACCGGAAATCTTTCGTCATTCGCCATATGCGGGGCTGCGTAGGCGGACAGCGTGGACAATCCGACGGCCGGTTTCTCCGCGGCGAGAGCGATGCCGCGCGCTGCCGCGATGCCGACCCGCAATCCGGTGAAGCTGCCCGGGCCTGTCGTTACGGCAATGCGGTCGATATCGGGAAAGCTTACGCCTGCCTCGTTCATCACCCGCTGCAATAACGGCAGCAGCGCCTCGGCGTGACCGCGCAACATGGGCAGGCTTTCGCTTGCAACGATGCCGCCATACTCGGTATCGAGCACGGCCGCCGAACAAGCCGCCAGCGCCGTATCAATGGCGAGTACGCGCATAATCGGTCATGCAGGCCAGCGTCCGGCTCGAATGCCGCACTACATCGGCCGGACTTCTGTGACGTCGGGAATGAAATGTCGCAACAAATTCTGAATGCCGTGGCGCAGCGTTGCGGTCGATGACGGACAGCCGGCGCAAGCGCCCTTCATATTGAGATAGACGATGCCGTCCTTGAAACCCTTGAACGTGATGTCGCCGCCGTCATTGGCGACGGCCGGCCGTACGCGAGTCTCGATCAGCTCTTTGATGGTGGCGACGGTTTCGGAGTCGGCGGCGTCGAAAAACTCGTCGGCCTCACTCGGCCCGGTATCAGCCGCGGCGTTGAGCAGCGGCCCCCCTGACATGAAATGTTCCATGATCGCGCCGAGGATCATCGGCTTGAGGTGCTGCCACTCGCCGGCTTCATCCTTCGTCACCGCGATGAAATCGGAACCGAAGAACACGCCGTTGACGCCGTTGACGGCGAACAGCCGCTCGGCCAGCGGGGATTGCGCCGCCTCGTCGCGGTTGCGCAGGTCGAGCGTTCCGGTCTCGAGCACGATCCGGCCAGGCAGGAACTTCAAGGTTGCCGGGTTGGGCGTCGCTTCCGTCTGGATAAACATCGGTGTCTTCCTTCAGCTGCCTGCGCGGCCTTGCCGGCGCGCCCGGCATAAATTCATTGTAATACGTGGCGAATTCCACCGGAAGTTCAAGTGGCAACCATGATCCTGGGGTGCCGGACTGTAAATCCTGCGCCGGCTCAGAGGAATCGCATGCGCCTTTCCCTCCCTGAAAGGGAGGTCGGCGCGCCAACGGGGCCGCCCAGCCCCGGAGACGATCAGGACAGCGCCTCGATCTCTTCGTCGGTCAGATGGCCCGGCACGATGGCGATAGGAATGGGAAAATCGCCGGCGGCGCGGCCGATGGTGGCCACCAGCGGGCCGGGTCCCTCCGAGCCTGTACCGGCGCCGAGCACCAGAATGAAAACGTCCTCGTCCTCGTCGATGAGCTTGAGAATTTCCTCCGCCGTGTCGCCTTCGCGCACGGCGCGTTCGGGCGTGATGCCGGCAATGGCCTTGGCGCGGGCGGTGTACTTATCGAGCTGCGCGTCGGCCTCTTCGCGCGCTTCCGCGCGCATGATGTCGGCGACCCCGAGCCATTGCTGACTCTGATCGTGCGTTTCCATCACGCGCAGCATGATCA
Organism: uncultured Alphaproteobacteria bacterium; assembly: GCA_963831135.1. Taxonomy (GTDB): domain Bacteria; phylum Pseudomonadota; class Alphaproteobacteria; order Rhizobiales; family Xanthobacteraceae; genus BOG-931. The sequence continues at coordinate 24,017 of CAWHPH010000066.1, read as the reverse complement.
CGTTTCCGCCGATGCGCGCCGCGCGCCGGCTGGCGAAATAGACGGCGCGGTCGCACTCCTCGGTATCATCGATGACGACCAGAAGCTTCGGCTTGTGGCCGGCTTCGTAGCTGCGGCGCCTGCGCGACATCCAATCCCCCCGGCACGAACGATACGCCACAAGCTATTGATGCTGCCACGGCGATACGTCGTCCGACAAGCCGGGTTATTGCCGTCGTTCCGGGTGTGTATCGGGCGAAGCGGTAAGCCAACACGGCCCACGATGACAGATTCAGAATCTAAGCCCGCACGAAGCCGACGATATCCTTGACCGCCTTCATGGTTTCGCCGGCAAGCTTCTGCGCCCTTGCGGCGCCGTCCGCGAGAATCGAATCGATGGTGACCGGATCGCGCAGCAGCCGCTTCATCTCGGCGCCGATCGGGCCAAGCTTGGCGACCGAGAGATCGACCAGCGCCGATTTGAATACGGAGAATTGCGCATCGCCGAATTGGCCGAGCACATTGGCGCGCGTGGTATCGGCGAGCGCGGCATAGATGCCGACGAGATTGTCGGCCTCCGGCCTCGACTTCAGTCCGGCCTCCTCGCTCGGCAACGGTTCCGGATCGGTCTTGGCCTTGCGGATTTTCTGCGCGATGGCGTCGGCATCGTCGGTGAGATTGATGCGGGAATAATCCGACGCATCCGACTTCGACATTTTTTTGCTGCCGTCGCGCAGCGACATCACGCGCGTAGCCTCGCCGGTGATCAGCGGGTCCGGCAGCGGAAAGAACGCCTCGCCATAGCCGCGGTCGTGGATGGAGCGGGCGAAATCGTTGTTGAACTTCTGCGCGATGTCGCGCGCCAGCTCGAGATGCTGTTTCTGATCCTCGCCGACCGGCACATGCGTCGCACGATAGACCAGAATGTCGGCCGCCATCAGCGTCGGATAGGCGTAGAGTCCAACCGACGCGTTTTCCCGGTCCTTGCCGGCCTTCTCCTTGAACTGCGTCATCCGGTTGAGCCAGCCGAGGCGGGCGATGCAATTGAAAATCCAGGCGAGCTCGGCGTGCTCCGCCACCTGGCTCTGATTGAAGACGATGTGCTTTGCGGGATTTATCCCACAGGCGATGAACGCGGCAGTAACCTCCCGCGTCGCATGTGGCAGTTCCGCCGGATCCTGCCACACCGTGATCGCGTGCAGATCGACCACGCAATAAATACAGTCGTAGCGGTCCTGCAGCTCGACAAAGCGCTTGATGGCGCCGAGGTAGTTGCCGAGATGCAAGTTGCCGGTGGGCTGCACTCCCGAAAAGACCCGTTCTTGAAACGCCATCGATGGTCTCCGCAATCAGCGAGCATCACCTGTCGCGACGCTGCCCGCGGCGTCCCACTGCCGACGCCGCCGCTTGCGGCGTCCAATGCCACGTTCGCGCCTTGCCCCGCAAGGGCCGGCCGTTATAGTGCGCGTCCCTGCCAGTGCTTCTGATGAGAGTTTCAGCTATGCCATCTGCTCGTTTCGACGTTCTCGGCATCGGCAACGCGATCGTCGATGTGATTGCCCGCACCGAAGAAGACTTTTTGCTCAAACAGGGCATGCACAAAGGCACGATGGCGCTGATCGACGAAGCGCGCGCGCAGGCGATCTACGACGCCATGGGGCCGGCCATCGAAACATCGGGCGGCTCGGCCGCCAACACGATCGTCGGTTTGGCCTCGCTCGGTTCGCGTGCAGCCTTCATCGGCAAGGTCAAGGACGACGAGCTCGGCCGCACATTTGCCCATGACATCCGCGCTGCCGGTGCCGCCTACACGACGCCGCCGGCGGCGGACGGCCCGTCGACCGCGCGCTGCTATGTACTGGTGACACCCGACGGCGAGCGCACGATGAACACTTATCTCGGCGCCGCGCAGGATCTGCATCCGGCCGATATCGACGCCGATTTGGTCGCCGCCAGCGCGGTGCTCTATCTCGAAGGTTATTTGTGGGATCCGAAGAACGCCAAGGATGCGTTTCTCAAAGCCGCGCAGATCGCGCATGGAGCTGACCGCACCGTGGCGCTCAGCTTGTCCGACGCGTTCTGCGTCGACCGGTGGCGCGCTGAATTCTTGCAGTTGATGCGCTCGCGCACGGTCGATCTTGTTTTCGCCAATGAGACGGAATTGCACAGCCTCTATCAGACGGCGGATTTCGACACGGCGATCGCCGCCTTGCGCGGGGATGTGAGCGCGGCGGTGGTGACGCGCAGCGAAAAGGGCTGCATGGTGATCAGTCCGGAAGGGACCGAAGCCGTGCCGGCCTTCCCGGTGGAGCGTGTGATCGACACCACCGGCGCCGGCGACCTGTTCGCCGCCGGCTTCCTTTCCGGGCTCGCACGCGGCGCCGACGATCGCACCTGCGGCCGGCTCGGCGCGCTCGCCGCGGCCGAGGTGATTCAGCATCTGGGCGCCCGGCCGGAGGCGTCGCTGCGCGACCTTGCGCGCGAAAACGGTCTGGCGGATTGAAACCCCGCGCGCCGCGGGCGGGTCCGCTCCCCAGTCACGCCTTGCTTTGCGGGGGCCGATTGAAGTAACCAATTTCTAACCAAAACCCGGTTACGGATTGTCCACCATCCGGAGGATCCGAAACCATGGACGAGAGCTCGAAAGAGACCTCGGGCAAGCGTCAATCGCAAGAACCCGAAGCCGCCAAAGGTGCCAACGAAAAGGGTGCTGGCGAAACGCCTGCCAACGAGACCCCCGCCAACGACGCTGCCGCATCCGGCGAGACGCCGCCGGAGCCGCAGGCTCAGAGCAACACCAGCGACAGCATGCTGCCGGTCGTTTGGTCGCCGAAGCTCGGCGCCGACGAGGTGAGTGCGGACGAAATCCCCCAATTTGCTGCCGACGAGGGCGTGGAATCCTCCGGCGATGCCGCCGCGGACGAAGCGGCTGAAACCGCTGGGGCCAACGGTGCGGCATGGCCGCGCCCGGTGCGCTTCGCCCTGGTGGCGGCCTCGCTTGCGGCGGCCGCCGCGCTCGGCTCGTTTATCGGCTCTCTCTCCGCCGACGGCGTTGTCCATCTTTGGCCCGCCGCAGCGAATTCCGCGGTCGCCGGCCGCAATGCTCCCGCGGCGGCGAGGCCGGAGACTGCCGATCTGTCGGCGCTCAAAGGCAATCTTGACGCTGCGTCACGCGGCGCCAGCGGCCAATTGGCCAAGCTCGCCGAGCGTCTCGACCGTCTCGAGCGCGCTCAGGCCGAGCCGGCGGCGAAGCTCGCCCGCATCGCCGAAGCGCTCGATCGGCTTGAGAAGAAAAACGCGATGACGGCGGCGTCGGCCGCCGCGGCTGCGCCGGAGACGACCGGCACGATCCCGAACATTGCGCCGGCGACGGCCGAGGCGAAATTGGCGGAAAAAGTGCTGCAGGACTGGATCGTCCAGGACGTACGCGCCGGCCGGGCGCTGATCGAGAACCGTCAGGGCGGCATGTTTGACGTAACGACCGGCAGCGTGCTTCCGGGTCTTGGCCGCATTGAGACGATCAAGCGGCAGGACGGCCAATGGATCGTCGTCACCGCGCACGGAATGATCTACTCGGCGCCTTGATGCCGTCGGTTCATTTACGGTCATTCCGGCCGAGCGAGTGCAACGAGCGAGAGCCGGAATCCATAACCGCTGACTGTGCAGAACGGGCGCTGAAATAATTTCTGAGCAGGCGGGGGTTATCGATTCCGGGATCGCGCCTTCGGCGCGCCCCGGAATGACACCGGGAGGCACACCGGGTAGTCCGGCGCCTCATTCCGTGCCAATCTCTCCACTCGGATCGCGCATGATCCGGAAAAGTGGAGGCCGGTTTTCCGACAAGATCATGCGCTACTAATAGTGGCGCCGGGGCGCAGACGTGAGGAGTTGGCGAGGTGAGCCCGTCGCCCATCGGCGCTGTGGCCTGCGTGACGCGGGTCGTCGTCGCGGCCGTCCTGGCGGCGGCACTGCATTCCGCAGCCTTGCATTCCGCAGCCTTGGCGCAGCCATCCGACGCGCCGCCGTCGCAGGCGCAGCCGCAACCCGAAATGCGGGAGAATTGTCCCGGCCTGGTCGCCGGCGCCCGGCCGCCCATGCTGCCGGCGGCGCTCAAGCTCGCGGCGCTGAACGCCGACCAGGTGCGGCTCTCCTTTATTGGCCACGCCACGTTCCTGATCGAAAGCCCGGAAGGCGTGCGCATTGCCACCGACTATAACGATTATCTGAAGCTGCCGGTGGTGCCGGACATCGTGACGATGAATCATGCGCACGACACCCACTTCAGCGATCATCCCGATCCGGCGATCAAATACGTGCTGCGCGGCTGGGGGCCGAGCCCGCAGGAGCCGGCGATCTGGGATCTGAAATATCGAGACGTGCGCGTGCGCAACGTGCCGACCAATATCCGCAACTGGAACGGCGGCACCGAGCGTTACGGCAATTCGATCTTCATCTTCGAGATCGCGAATTTATGCATCGCGCATCTCGGCCACCTGCATCACACGCTGACCCAGCAGCAGCTCAACGAGATCGGCCGGGTCGACGTGGTGATGGCGCCGGTCGACGGCAATTACACCCTCGATCTTGACGGCATGATGGAGGTGCTGACCGCGCTGAAGGCGCCGCTCATCATCCCGATGCATTTCTTCGGCTGGGCGACGCTGGAGCGGTTCCTCGAGCGGGCCGGCAAGGAATGGCCGGTGGAGCGGTCGGAAGTCCCGACGATCGTGGTCTCGAAGACGACGCTGCCGGCAAGCCCCAAGGTTCTGGTGCTGACCGGCTTTTGATCATGTCCGCCCCCGCGAAGCCGGGACGGATAAGGAACCGTGGCCGCTTTCGATCGATCGACGGTCATCGTATAAACATTTACCGTCATCCTGAGGCGCTCGCGCCTTTGCGCGAGCCTCGAAGGATGTCGGCCGGAGCGCCAACCGAAATCTGTCACCCGATTTCGGAGGGTTTTCAGTGTCCAAGTCGGCGAAAGCCGACTTGGGTGCCGTCGCCCTTCGAGGCTCGCTTCACTTGCACCTCAGGGTGACGGAAGAGAGTTCGCTAATGCTGAGCGCCGAACAAAACGATCTGATCACCCGCACGGGGCCGGGCACCGCCGCTGGCGCGCTCATGCGGCGCTATTGGCAACCGGCCGCGCTGATCGACGAGCTGTCGGGCAATCGACCGGTCAAGCCGGTGCGCTTGTTCGGCGAGGACCTGGTGGCCTTCAAGGACCAGCACGGCCGCTACGGGCTGATTGGCCGGCAATGCCCGCATCGGGGCACCGACCTCGCTTACGGGCGGCTGGAGGACGGCGGCTTGCGCTGCGCATTTCACGGCTGGCTGTTCGACGTCGACGGCCAGTGCCTGCAGACCCCGGCGGAGCCCGACAACAGCAATCTCTGCGCCAACATCAAGCACAAATCCTATCCGGTCGTGGAAAGGAGCGGCATCCTGTTCGCTTATCTCGGCCCCGGCGAGCCGCCGGCTTTTCCGGAATTCGATTGCTTCATCGCGCCCTCGACCCACACCTTCGCCTTCAAGGGCATGATCGATTGCAACTGGCTGCAATCGCTCGAAGTCGGGATCGATCCGGTGCACACGTCTTTCCTGCACCGCTTCTTCGAGGATGAGGACCCGAACAAAGGCTACGGCAAGATGTTCCGGGACACCTCGAAAGACTCGGACATGCCGATGACCAAGATCATGCGCGAATTTTCCCGGCCGCGGATCGAAGTGGAGCCGACCGATTACGGCTTCCGCCTGATCACGCTCCGCCAGATCAGCGCCCAGAAGGCGCATGTGCGCGTGACCAATCTGATCTTCCCCAATGCCTTCATCATTCCGATGAGCCGGGAGATGACCATTTCGCAATGGCATGTGCCGATCGACGACGTGAAGCATTATTGGTACGCGATCTTCACGTCGTTCGGCTCAGCCGTAGACAAGGACGAGATGCGCCGCCAGCGGCTGGAGCTTTACGAGCTGCCGGATTACGTGCCGCGCAAGAACAAGAGCAACGATTACGGTTTCGATCCGCACGAGCAGGAGCACATGACCTATACGGGCATGGGCACCGACATCAATGTGCACGACCAATGGGCCTGCGAGTCGATGGGCGCCATTCAGGACCGCACCCAGGAGCATCTCGGCACCTCGGACAAGGCGATCGGCGCCTATCGCCGTCTGCTGCGGCAGGCGCTCGATCAGTCGGGCAAGGGCGCTAAGCCGATGATGGTGCTCGACCCCGCCGAAGCAGCAAACATCACGGGACCGGCTTGTGTCGACGGCATCGGCCCGGCCGGCGATTGGCAGGGCTATTGGCAACGCACCAGCCGGGAGCGCCACGGGACGAAGAGCTGGGCGAATGCGCACTAGTCGTCGCGTCATTCCGGGACGCGCTGAAGGTGCGGGCCCGGAATCCATAACCCCGACCAGTGAGTATCGATTCCGGGTTCGCCGCCATCCAAGTCGGCTGTTGCCGACTTGGGCGCCGAAGTGTCGATCTCGGGAACACCCGAGATCGATGGCGCCCCGGAATGACGGTGTTTGATGGCGTCACGCCGTCGTTCCGCCGCCGCGAGCTTTGTCGAGCGCCACGGCCTCTGGAGCGAGGAGCAGGCCCGCCGCGCCAAGGCGGTCGAGCAGTCCATCAAGAAAAATAACGTGGAGCTGATGCGGTTTTCCTTTGCCGACCAGCACGGCGTGCTGCGCGGCAAGACGGTGGTCGCCGCCGACGCGCCGGCGCTGATGCGAAGCGGCGTGACCATGACCACCACGCTGCTCGCCAAGGATACCGCGCACAAAACCGCCTATCCGGTCTTCACCGCCGGCGGCGGCTTCGCCATGGAAGAGATGCAGGGCGCCGGCGATTTCGTCATGGTCGCCGACCCGGATACGTTCCAGATCCTGCCCTGGGCGCCGAATACCGGTTGGCTGCTGTGCGATATTTATTTCACCAACGGCAAGCCGGTGCCGTTTTCAACCCGGCAGATCTTGCGCGATGCGCTCGCGCGGCTTGCGGCCGACGGCTTCGATTTTCTTGCCGGGCTTGAGGTCGAATTTCATCTGTTCAAGCTGGAGAATCCGCGGCTCGCCCCGGCCGATGCCACCTGGCCGCCGCAGGCGCCGGAGGTGAGCCTGCTCAACCAGGGCTATCAATATCTGACCGAGTCGCGCTTCGATCAGCTCGACGCGGCTTTGGAGCCGATCCGGCGCGGGGTCGAGGCGCTCGGCATGCCGCTGCGCTCGCTCGAAGTGGAGCTCGGCCCGAGCCAGTGCGAATTCACCTTCCGTCCGCAACTCGGTATGGCGGCCGCCGATACGATGATTCTGTTCCGCGCCGCCGCCAAACAGATCGCGCGCCGGAACGGCCTCCTGATCAGCTTCATGTGCCGGCCCGGATTGCCCAATCTGTTTTCATCGGGCTGGCATCTGCATCAGTCGCTGATCGCGCGCAAAGGGCGGCGCAACGCATTCGCCGGCGATGAGCGCGCGGGTCTTTCGACGGCCGGTCTGCATTATCTCGGCGGGCTCTTGACGCATGCGCATGCGGCTGCCGCCTTCACCACTCCGACCGTCAACGGCTACAAGCGCTACCGGCCCTATGCGCTCGCGCCCGATCGTGCCATCTGGGCGCGCGACAATCGCGGCGTGATGGTGCGGGTGTTCGGCGGGCCCGGCGATCCGGCGACGCATCTGGAAAACCGGGTCGGCGAGCCCGCCGCCAATCCGTATCTTTACATGGCGTCGCAGATCCATGCCGGCCTCGACGGCATCGCGCAAGGCCGCGATCCCGGCCCTTCGGCCGACACGCCTTACGAGACCAAGGCGCCGGCCTTGCCGAAAAATCTCGGCGAAGCGCTTAGCGCGTTGCGGCGGAGTGAAGTTTTCCGCAAAAGCTTTGGCGCCGCTTTTGTCGACTATTTCACGCACCTCAAAGAGGCGGAATTCGCGCGCTTTACCGCCGAAACCGGGGGCGAAGCCGATGTCACCGCCTGGGAGCAGAACGAGTATTTCGATCTGTTTTGATAAATATCCTCCCCCGCGAAGCGGGGGAGGAAAGAAGCCCCCACACATCCACGCTCGCCGCCAGCGCGCTTACTTCTTCGCGGCGAAGTGCGGCATCACGTGATGCGCGAACATCTCTTGCGTCTTGATCGTCTTCCAGTGCTCGACACCGCCCGGATTCACCGTGATCGCGACCTCGGTCAATCCCTCGCACAGTTTCTGCACCGCCTCGATGCGTTCGATGACGTCCGCCGGCGTGCCGACCCAGACGATGTCGTTCTTGATCATCTCGTCGTATGGCATGTCGGAGAAATTCTCCATGATGCCCGAGGCGTAGAAGCCGTAACCGGATTTCTCCAGCGTCTCCTTGGAGGGCATCTCGTCCTTGTTCTCCAACAACACCGACGCGTTGCCCTTGAGGAATCCGCGCATCATCTTCTCGGCCTCGCGCTTGGCGGTGTCGCGATCGTGGTCGAGATGGCAGGCGTGAATCCAGACGATGTCGGGCTTGTTGCCGTGCTTGGCGCAAGATGCACGGTAGATGTCGAGCTGGGCGCGCAGTGCCTCGTAGGGCAGGAGCGGCGGCACCACCATGGCATAGCCGCGCTCGCCGGCGAGCTCATAGGTCGAGTCACTGGTGCCGCCAAGGAAGATGCGGAACTTCCGCCCCGGCGTCGGCCGCGGCACGATGTGCGAGTCTTTGATCTTGTAATATTTGCCGTCATGCGAGAAGCGCTCCTTGTCGAGCGCCGCGATGACGATCTTGAGCGCCTCTTCGTAGCGCTCGCGCAATTCTTCGACCGGCACGCCGCCCTTCAGTGGTATCCAAGCGTGCCCGCGTCCCAGGCCGAACTCGTAGCGGCCGTCGACCAGCATGTCGAACTGGGCGATCTGCGAAGCGAGCACCGCCGGGTTGTGATAGGGCAGCACGTGCAGCAGCGTGCGGAATTTGATGTTGCGCGCGCGCTCCGAGGCCTTGGCGAAGAATGCGAAGGGGTTCGGCGAGGCGCCGAATTTCGGAAAGAAAAAATGTTCGATGATCGAGTAGGTCGAGTAGCCGAGCCGGTCGGCATTGACCACTTGCTCAAGCGCCTCGGCGTAAACCTGCTGCTGCGTTTTGCCAGGCCAGGTCTGAAGCTCGGAATAAATGGAAAATTGCATGATGGCGGTGCTCCTCCCCCGGGAAACCGCCAATTTTATCCCGCGGCTCCGCGACGGTGTCAAAACAAAGTGGTAATCCGCATGCGGCAAGCAGGCAAGCGCGGCGAAGATAATTTTCCTACCGCGCGTTGGGTTGAAACTCATTCGCTGCGCGCCGAGCGCCTCAGGGTGACGATAAATGGATGCGTTGGGTCAATCCGAAGGAATCATGCTCTGGCGCGCGAAATTGGCCGTATGCGGGCCGTAGGAAGTTGGCGCCGGAAGACCAAACTAAACATCCACGCTCGCCGCCAGCGCGTGCTCCTCGATAAAGAGGCGGCGCGGCTCGACCTTGTCGCCCATCAATTCGTCGAAGATCGTATTGGCGTCGTCGATCTCCTTGACGTTGACCTGCAGGAGCGAGCGGGCATTGGTGTCGAGCGTGGTTTCCCAGAGCTGGCCGGGATTCATTTCGCCCAGCCCCTTGTAGCGCTGCAGCGATACGCCTTTGCGGCCGGCCGCGGTCACCGCCTCGAACAGCCCGACCGGTCCATGGATCGGCGTCTCTTCGTCCTTGCGGCGCAGCACCGCCGGCGGCGTCGGCCGCGGATAGATCGCCTGCAGCGAGGGCGCGAATTCGTCGAGCTTGCGCGCATCGGCGGAACCGAGCAGCGCCTGATCGATCACCGCCACTTCCTTGACGCCGCGCAAGGTGCGCTCGAACTGGAAACCGAGCTCGTTGAACTGGCCGGTCCAGCCGCGCTCGGTCTCGTCGGCCAACGCGTCGAGGCGCCTGGCAATATAGGCGGCCGCCGCCGTGGCGGTCGCCGGATCGTCGGTGACCTGCGTGCGCAGCACGCCGGCGATGGCCGCCTGCTCGATCACCTTGCGGTTATAGCGGCTGTGCAGGCCGTTGAGCAGATTGCGGATGGAGCGCGCTTCTTCCACCAGCTTGCGCAGATCGTTGCCGGCGCGCACTTCTCCGGACGACAGCCGCAGCGAAGCGTCCTCGAGACCGGTGTCGGTGAGATAATCTTCGAGCGCCCGCTCGTCCTTGAGATACTGCTCGGACTTGCCGCGCGTGATCTTGTAGAGCGGCGGCTGCGCGATGAACAAATGGCCGCGATCGATGACCTCACGCATCTGCCGATAGAAGAACGTCAGCAGCAGCGTGCGGATATGGGCGCCGTCGACGTCGGCGTCCGTCATGATGATGACCTTGTGGTAGCGCAGCTTGTCGATCGCGAATTCGTCGGTGCCGATGCCGGTTCCGAGCGCGGTGATCAGTGTGCCGATCTGCTCGGATGAGAGCATCTTGTCCATCCGCGCCCGCTCGACATTGAGGATCTTGCCGCGCAGCGGCAAGACGGCCTGGAATTCGCGATTGCGGCCTTGCTTGGCACTGCCGCCGGCGGAATCGCCCTCGACGATGAAAAGCTCGGATTTGGCCGGATCGCGCTCCTGGCAATCGGCGAGCTTGCCCGGCAGCGAAGTAATGCCGAGCGCGCTCTTGCGCGTCATCTCGCGCGCCTTGCGCGCCGCCTCGCGCGCGGCCGCCGCCTGGATCACCTTGCCGACAAGGATCTTGGCCTCGCCCGGATGCTCTTCGAGCCATGATTTGAGCATGTCGTTGACGACGCCCTCGACCGCGGGCCGTACTTCGGAAGAAACGAGCTTGTCCTTGGTCTGCGAGGAGAATTTCGGGTCCGCCACCTTCACCGAGAGCACCGCCGTCAAGCCTTCGCGGCAATCGTCGCCGGTGAGCGCGACCTTCTCCTTGCGGGTCACGCCGCCGGATTCGGCGTAGGCGGTGATCTGCCGCGTGAGGGCGCCGCGGAAACCGGCAAGATGCGTTCCGCCGTCGCGCTGCGGAATGTTGTTGGTGAAGCAGAGCACGGACTCGTGGTAGCCGTCGTTCCACCACAGCGCGCAATCGACCGCGACCCCCTCGCGCTCGGCCCGGATCATGACCGGCTGCGGGATGAGCGGCGTCTTGTTGCGGTCGAGATATTTGACGAAAGCCTCGACGCCGCCCTCATAGCGCATCTCTTCGCGCTTCTCGACGGCATGCCGGTTGTCGGAAAGGACGATGGTGACGCCGGAATTGAGGAAGGCGAGTTCGCGCAGCCGGTGTTCCAGCGTCGCGAAGTCGAACTCCGTCATGGTGAAAGTCGCCTTCGACGGCAGAAAGGTCACTTCGGTGCCGCGCTTGTCATAGGCGGCGCCGACCACGGCGAGCGGCGCGACCGCCTCGCCGTCGCGGAACTCCATGAAATGCTCATGTCCGTCGCGCCAGATCGTGACCTTCAGCCACGTCGACAGCGCGTTGACGACCGAGACGCCGACGCCATGCAGACCGCCGGAAACCTTGTAGGCGTTCTGATCGAATTTGCCGCCGGCATGCAGCTGGGTCATGATGACCTCGGCGGCGGATACCCCTTCGCCCTTGTGGATGTCGGTCGGTATGCCGCGGCCGTCGTCGCGCACCGTGCAGGAGCCGTCGGGGTTGAGCGTGACGACGACCTGCTTGGCAAAGCCGGCCAGCGCTTCGTCGATCGCGTTGTCGACGACCTCGTAGACCATGTGATGCAGGCCGGAGCCGTCATCGGTGTCGCCGATATACATGCCCGGCCGTTTGCGCACGGCATCGAGGCCCTTGAGAACCTTGATCGATTCTGCGTCGTAATCGGAAGGCGCGACAGGGGGTTTGCGGGCGGCTTCGGCCATCAAAACAGCTTTCGAATCGCTTGCGGAAAGCGAACTGAATCGCCGGGTGACTTGTACACGAAAACGGCGGCTCGTACAGGGCTAATTGGTTACCGATAAGATATTGTCAGATCGCGATTTTTCAAGGTTTCACGGTGCCATAAAACGCCCCGATTCGCCACCCCGCAAAGGGCGATTCTGCAAGCCAAAGGAATGCATCGGAGCGGCGGCAAACACGAAAGAAACGCCCCTCGCCGATTTGAAGTTCCTCCACCGGTCGCGGCGCCTGTCACGAATGTCGGTGGCGGGGCGCTAGCGGCGCTGCAATTCAACATGCCCGGCACGGACTTCGATCATGGTTGCGCGGTCGGCGATCTCGGCGAAAAGCGCTGGGTCGGCGCCCGTCATCCACGCTTGCGCTGCGAGTTCGGCAAGCTCGCCGTGCAGCGCGTTGCGCCGCCCGGGATCGAGATGCGCGACGACTTCGTCGAGCAGGAGCACCGGCGTCGAGCCGGTCATGTCGGTGATCAGTCGCGCGTGCGCAAGCACAAGCCCGATCAGCAACGCTTTCTGTTCGCCGGTTGAGGCGGCGCTGGCGGCGATGTCTTTGCGCAGATAGACCACCGACACGTCGGTCACATGCGGGCCGTCGAGCGTGCGCCCTGCGGCGGCATCGCGGGCGCGGTTCTCCCGCAACACGGCCCGATAGCGTTCCTCGATCTCGACGGCTGGATGGGTCGGCAAGAGCCGCTCCATCCAGCCTTCAAGCGCGAGTTCGGCCGGCGGAAAATCGGAGTCCCGGCGGCCTTCAAGGACGCGCTGGAGCCGGCTGACCGTTTCGGCCCGCAGGCCGGCGACGGCAACGGCGAGCTCCGCCGTTTCGTGCTCGACCGCGTCGAGCCAATGCGGATCGGGCCGCGGCTCGGTCAGGAGCCGGTTGCGTGAACGGAGCGCCCGATCGAGCGCATTGACCCGGCTGCCATGCTCGGAATCGACCGCCAGCGCCAGGCGATCGAGAAAACGCCGCCGTTCCGAGGGCGCGCCCACGAACAAGGAATCCATCGCCGGCGTCAGCCAGACGACACGGAGATGATCGGCGAAGGCCGTGGCCGAGGACACGGGCTCGCGATCGATCCGGCATTTACGCTGGATGGTTGTTCCGTCTTCCGCCGCGCGTTCGACCCCGGTGCCGAGGGTGGCGAGCCCGAGCGTTCCTTCGACTTCGGCGGCAACGGCCCAGGAGCCGTCGCCTTCCTGAAAGGCCACTTCTTCCAGGGTCGCTCGGCGCAGGCCGCGACCCGGCGCGAGAAATGAAATCGCTTCGATCAGATTGGTTTTGCCCGCGCCGTTCGGTCCGCATAGCACGATGAGGCCTTCACCCGCTTCGAGAGAAGCCGCGCGGTAATTGCGGAAGTTGCTCAGCGTCAGGCGGCGGACGAGGGCCATAAGCTTAAGCTTCTCGCTGTCATGGCCGTTCTTCCGAACGGCCATGGCCGGCCATGACAGAATTTAGTGACCGCCGCCGCTCAAACCCGCATCGGCATCAAGACATAGAGGGCGCCGTGCGGCTCTTTGTCTTGAATGAGCGTCGGCGAACCGGGATCCGCCAGCTTGAGCACCGCGGCCTCGCTTTCGATCTGCGCGGCGATGTCGAGCAGGTAGCGCGAGTTGAAGCCGATATCGATCGATTCGGCTTCGTATTCGACTTCCAATTCCTCGGTGGCGCTGCCGGAATCCGGGTTGGTCACCGACAAAAGCAGCTTGCCGGAATTCAGCGACAATTTGACCGCGCGTCCCCGCTCGCTCGACACCGTCGACACGCGATCGACCGCCGCTTCGAACTCTTTCTTGTCGACGACAAGCTCCTTGTCGTTGTTGAGCGGGATCACGCGCGCGTAATCGGGGAACGTGCCGTCGATCAGCTTGGACGTCGAGAATCACCGCCCCGACGGTGAAGCGGATTTTGCCCGGCGACAGCTCGACCGCGACCTCGGCATCGCCGTCCTCGAGCAGCCGCTGGACTTCACCGACCGTTTTGCGGGGAACGATAATCCCCGGCATTCCGGCGGCTCCGTCCGGCAGCGGGAGTTCCATTTGCGCCAGGCGGTGACCATCGGTGGCCACGGCGCGTAAAGTCTGTGTGTTCCCCGTCCCCGCAATATGCAGATAGATGCCGTTGAGATAGTAGCGAGTCTCTTCGGTCGAGATGGCAAATTGGGTCTTGTCGATCAGGCGCTTGAGGTCGGCCGCCTTGAGCGCGAATTTGTGCGTCATCTCGCCGGGCGCAAGATCGGGAAAGTCGCTCTCCGGCAGCGTCTGCAAGGTAAAGCGCGAACGGCCGGCGCGGATGGCGAGCGCCGCGCGATCGCCGGAGGATTCCAGAACGATCTGCGCGCCCTCGGGCAGCTTGCGCACGATGTCGTAGAACATATGCGCGGGGACCGTCGTCGATCCGCCAGGCGCGGCTTCGGCCGCGATCGAGTCGGTCACTTCGAGATCGAGATCGGTCGCCTTCAGGCTCAGCGTCGCGCGGTCTGCGCGCAGCAGCACGTTGGCGAGAATGGGAATGGTGTTGCGCCGCTCGACCGCGCGATGCACATGCCCGAGCGACCTCAACAATTCGGAACGCTCAACGGTGACCTTCATCGCAACATCCGTTCACGCGGTTGGGCATGATCTTGTCCGAAAACCGGGTCTTTCGCCCTTCGGGATCACGCTCTAGGGGGTAGCAAAAGTGGCGCGGCGCAGCGCTTTCGGCAAGGGCGGAGGGTGGCTTGCGAAAGCTTTTCCCCGGCGTTTCACATGGCAGTCATAGGCCGAATGGCGGGAAAGGGCGAGATGCCGCTGCTGCGGAGCCCATCGAGCGTCGGCCGGGCAGGTTCGCTCGCCTGGGTCGTCTGCCTCAGCGGTTGCCAGAGCAGTCCGACCCGAACGGGCCGGACTCGCACGGCGGTGAAATCAATCCTGGAGCTGACGCTTGAGCGCCTCGATCTCTTCGGCAAAGGCACTGTCATTGCCGGCCAGCGTTTCGATCTTGCGCACCGCGTGCAGCACGGTTGTGTGATCGCGGCCGCCAAAGCGGCGGCCGATCTCCGGCAATGACCGCAGCGTCAGGATTTTTGCCAGATACATCGCCACCTGCCGCGGCCGCACCACGTTGGCTGTCCGGCGCGAGGAAAGGAGGTCGGCGCGGCTCACATTGTACTGGCGGGCCACCACGCGCTGGATGTCCTCGATGCGCACGCGTTTCGGCTCGGCCGGCCGGATGAGGTCGCGCATTTCGCGCTCGGCCATTTCGAGCGTCACCGGCTGACCGGTGAGTTTATTGTGAGCCAAGAGGCGATTGACGGCGCCTTCAAGATCGCGGCCGTTATGGGTGACCGATTTAGCGATGAAAACCAGAACCGATGCGGGTACCTCGAAGCCGGGATGATGGATGCAGGCGGCGGCGATCCGGCTCTTGAGGATTTCGAGCCGCAATTCTTCCCCGAGCGAGCCGATCTCCACCACGAGCCCGCCGGCAAGGCGCGAGCGGACGCGATCGTCGAGGCTTTCGAGATCGGCCGGCGGGCGATCGCTTGCGATGATCACCTGACGGCCAGCATCGATCAACGTGTTGAGCGTATGGCAGAACTCGGCCTGGGTCGACCGGCCCTGGAGAAATTGCAGGTCGTCAATGATCAAGACATCGATGGCGCGCACGGCCTCCTTGAAGGCGAGCGTGGTCTGGCTGCGCAGCGCCGAAACGAATCCGTACATGAAGCGTTCGGCCGTCAGATAGAGCACCTTGCGGTCGCCGCCGTTTCCCGCCCAGGTAATCGCCTGCAGCAAATGGGTTTTGCCAAGACCGACGCCGGCGTGGATGTAGAGCGGATTGAACATCAGCTGATCGCCGCGCCGGCTCGCGGCGACTTGCCGCGCCGCGGCGTGCGCCAGCGTGTTGGAACGCCCGACGATGAAACTATCGAATGTCAGGCGCGGGTCGAGCGGTGAGCCGCCGAGCGCTTCGTGGACGGACATGAAAGGCACGCCGCCATTGGCACGCGTGTCCCCGCCATTCAGATGAACCTCATGCGACTCACGCGTGGGGATAGCGGTCTCCGGCAACCGCGGCTTGACCGCCATCGGCCGCACCGTGGCCGAACGCACGGTCAATTCCAGCCGCGTGATGGTCGGCTCCTCGGCCTGCCAATTGCTGAGAACCTTCTCACTATAATGAGATTGGATCCAGTTGCGCAGGAATCGCGTCGGTACCGACAACCGCACCGCGCCCTTGTCAACGGCGTCCAGCTCCATACGCGCGAACCAACTGCTAAAGACGTCGTCACCGAGCTCTGTGCGCAGCCGGTTCTTGACCCGCTGCCAGCGCTCCTGATCCGTGCTGGTCATGTCGGCCTGCTTCTTTGCCGGGAAAGGATTCGAAACGAGAAGCTCAGGCGAGCTACCACCCACCATGTTCCACCTCGGGACACGCAAAGGACGTTTCAACGGATAATGTTTTGCGGTGTGCGAGCACCAAGGTGCACGCCGATCGACGGGCTCTTCAGCCGCTGGAATCGATAGTCGATCGACAATAACGACACGACGCCGGGGGTCGGACGGATACAACGAACCGACGAACTGAGGACGCACACGACTTTGCGCAGAACTCTGCATATGTGCGTTTGCTGCTTGTCATTTTTTTCATGCCCCCACTCCATCGCTCCCAATTCGACGGCAAACCTTCACCGTCGGCCCTCGCGGGCCGGCCGCAAATGCCACCTTCGATGGTTCTGAAACTCCGCGACGCTTACACTAACCAGACGCGCTTCAAGATGACGCTGGACGCAATACTCCCGCACCCACACTCGATGAGTTTGGCCGTAACGATTTTTGAAGGCCCGCCGGAAATCCGACAGGAGCTGAAAGCTACCACGCCGTTTCCGGCCCGCAACAGCAAAAAAACCTGCCGCTATGGGAGCTTCAGAATCCTAGGCGTGCGGCTCGCTTCAGCGCGCGCTTGCAAGACTTTGACTCAATGGGTGATTCACAAAACCGTGACATTTGAGTCGCGGTCGCGAAGCGGCGCGATCAGGCCTGCGAACAAATAAAACGAGTCATGTCGGATTCCCTACAAACTCGAAGTCCGTTACCGCGCATGAGGGATAACCCTTTCATGGCGCGTCAATTATTCTGTTCAAGAATTTAGGGTAGCCCCTCGGGGCCTCGCTCGGATCAAATAAAACTTAGCGCGGGATTGCGCAAAACACGCCGGACAGCCGCACTGTCCACTTTTGCAAATCGACGTGACAATTCTGCAACAGATTAATGGCAGTCCACTGCAATCGTGCTGGAAGCATTCCGCGGCGCCTATCGAGCGCCGCCGGCTAGGATCAACTCAAAGAGCGATCAACTAAAGCCCTTGTCGAACTGCGCGACTGTGCGCAGCTCCCGCTGGCGCCTTACTTGCTCAGTGAGGCGATGCGGTGCGTGAGCCGTGATACTTTACGCTGAGCCGCGTTGCGGTGCACGACGTTTTTCTGCGCGGCACGAATGATGACGGGTTCGGCTTCCGCCATAGCTGCGACTGCCCGGGAACGGTCACCGGCGCTGATCGCCTCTTCGACTTTGCGCACCGCACCGCGCAGGCGCGAGCGTCGCGCCTTGTTGACGACGGTGCGGCGCACGGCTTGGCGCGCGGCCTTTTTGGCTGACTTCGTATTGGCCATGATCGATACAACGGTCTTTGTGAAGCGGCGCTTATAGGACTGCCTGGCGCTCCCGTCAACGCTTGTTCGAGCTTGGATGGCGGTGGCGCTCCCGCTGCCGTCCGAAGGGACCGGCGGAAATGGGTGCGCACCCCTGTCATCCATATAAAGAATGCTTGGGTGTAAATTCCTTAAGCGGCGGCTATCCCGATAGCGGCCCCAAGTTTAAGATCGCAAAGTTTAAGATCGCGGGGCTTGGAACAACAGGGTGGCGGTGAATCATGCGGGGCAAGGTTCTTAACGGTAGAGGCGCCGGTATTGCGCTTGGTTTGGCGGCATTTGCGTGCACTCTTTTTGTATCTGCCGCCGCGTGGTCTGCCGACACGCCGGTTCCGGCGGACAGCCGGCTGAAGTCGATCGCCGCCAAAAAGGTCATCCGCATCGCCTATCGCGCCGACGCGCGGCCGTTCGCGTTCCTCAACGATGCCAAAGAGCCGCTCGGCTATACCATCGACCTTTGCCAGCAGGTCGCAAAATCCATCCAGCAGCAGTTCGGATTGCCCGAGCTGAAGATCGAGTGGGTGCCGGTGACGGTCGAGACGCGCTTTTCCGCCGTCGCCAGCGGCAAGGCCGATATGGAATGCGGCTCCAGCACCGTGACGCTCAGCCGCATGAAGGAGGTGGATTTTTCGAACCTCGTGTTTGTCGAATCCACGGGCGTGCTGGTTGCCGGCACGTCGAACATTCATGCGTTTGCCGAAATGGCCGGCAAGAAGATCGCCGTCGTTTCCGGCACGACCAACGAACGTGTCGTGAAGGAGCAACTCCGTCTGCGAAAGCTCGACGCGACGTTGGTCACCGTGAAGGACCGCGACGAAGCGGTTGCTGCGCTGGAAGCCGGCCAGGTCGATGGCTTTGCCAGCGACAAGCTTCTGTTGGCCGGCGCCCAGATCAAGCATCCGGAAGCCTTGGTGCTGCTGCCGGACGATCTTTCGATCGAGCAATATGCGATCGTGCTGCCGCGCGGTGACTGGGCCTTCCGGCTCGCGGTGAATACCGGGCTCGCGCAGATCTTCCGCACCGGGCGAACGACCGATCTGTTCGAGCGCTGGTTTTTCGGCTCGCGTCCCGGTCTCCTGCTGGAGGCGCTTTACGCGCTCGGCAGGATTTCGGACTAAGAGCATGGTCCGGAAAAGTGGAATCCGGTTTTCCGAAAAGAACATGGTCCGGAAAAGCCTGCCCCGGACTTGATCCGGGGTGGAAACCGGTTTTCCGAAAAGATCATGCTCCTCTAACAAGCGCCAATAAGCTCACAAATAGCCGCGCAGCTGGGCGGCCGCCGCCTCCGGCGTCTGCTTGAGGTTGAATGGCGCGACAAAGTGGCCGTCCTTGTCCATGAGATAGACGACGGCCGTGTGATCCATGGTGTAGTCGCCGTCCTTGAGCGGGATCTTCTTGGCGTAGACCCGATACGCCTTGATCGCGGCGTCGACGGCCGCCGGATCGCCGGTGAGACCGCGCAGATGCGGGTCGAAATTCGACAGATAGTCCTTGAGCACCGCCGGGCTATCGCGCTCCGGATCGACGGTGATGAACAGTGCGCCGGTCCGATCGGCATCCTTGCCCAGCGCCCGCAAAACCTCGGACATGTCGAACAAGGTCGTCGGGCAGACGTCGGGGCAATGCGTATAGCCGAAAAACACCAGGAACGGCCGCCCCTTCATGTCCTGGTCGCTGACCGGCTTGCCGGTCTGATCCTGCAAATGAAACGGACCGCCGATCGCCCCGAGCGGGGAGGCCGAGTGGTTTGAAAAAAAGGTGGAGGCTGCCAAGACGGCGGCCAAGACAAAAACCAGCCCGGCAAGGAAGGCGCCGATAATCGGCGCATGGCGGGACACGGTCTTGCGGTTGCTCAAACCCGGTCTCCGTCAGCCGAAGCACGCGACAAAGCCGGCGCGGATGGTCTCGAAGAATACGGTTGCGCCGTAATGGGCCCAAAGCCAGCCGGCGCCGGCAAGCGCGAGCACGGCGGTCACGCTCGCCACAAGGAGCGGCCGCGATGTCAGGCGTGGTGCATAGCTCTCGCGCATCGGAATCTCGCGCATCCGACTGTCCCGGATCTGCGGTAAATAGTTCCGAATGGGGCAGCCGACAACGTGACGCGACCGCGCGGGTCCAGGGACGTCCGCCAGAAAGAAGTCAAAGCGCCGGCAATCCGGCCGATCGGTTCGGCAGCCTGCCTGCTAATTACCGACGTGGTCTTCCGGGCAGACGTCATAGAGAGCGGCGAGATCCTTGCCGCGCAGCGCCATAATGTGCGCCGTCAAGCCGCCATGCTCGGCAATCCAATTGCGGATTTCCGGCGGGTAGAAACGCATGATCACCTGCGTGCCCTGGCGGGTCGGCACCAGCGCATGCTTGGCGTCATCGAAATAAGACGCCGCGTGGAAGCCGAGCACGGCGCGCCGCGTCACGCACACATGGTCGTGCGGGATGATCCCGGTGAATAATGTGCACGCCGACAGGCAAGGGCCGTCGATGACAAGATGCTCGCCCGATTTGCGCAGCTCCTCGAATTTCTCCACATAGGCGGAAACCTCGCCGCCCGGATCGTTAACGATATGGACTTCTGCAAACGCCGCAGTCGTAACGGCGGCCGACGCGAGCGAGCCGGCCAGGGCTGCTAGCCATTTCATGCTTAATGCCTTTCCCCGTTCACCCACGACCATCTTAAGCTATTGTGGCGAGAGTTCGAAAAGCAGTCCAGTCAATCATGGGCAGACTGGACACTTTCCAAGGCGGGGGAACCGCAAAAAAGTTAACGGCGGCCGAGTGTTAAGGGCAATATCGTTAACGGTTTGGCGCTCCGCGGGGCGAGCGGCGCGGGCATCGGGGAGATGCGCTATGGTGATGCTATCGTGAATTCAACCCAGGAAACGACCGGCGGCACCTTATGGACACAGCACTAGGGCGGAACAGCAACGTCAGCAATTTCTCCAGCGCGTATTACCTGCTCGAGGGCCTCAAAGAGATCGGCATCGACTACCTGTTCTGTAATCTCGGCACCGATCACGCGCCGATCATCGAAGAGATGGCGCATCGGAGAAAGCGCGGCGAGGCGCTGCCGGACGTGGTGCGCTGCCCGCACGAGAACACCGCCGCGCATATGGCCGGCGGCTATGCGCTGGTCACCGGGCGCGGCCAAGGCGTGCTGGTGCATGTCGATGTCGGCACCGCCAACGCCGCCAACGCCATGCATAATCTCTACCGCAGCCGGCTGCCGGTGCTGCTGATGGCGGGCAAGGCCCCCTATACGTCGCATGACGAGCTTGTCGGCACCCGCGACACCCATGTGCATTTCGTGCAGGAGCCGTTCGATCAGGGAAGCCTGGTGCGGCCGTACGTCAAATGGGAGTGGACGCTGCCGTCCGGCGTGGTCGTGAAGGAGGCTCTGCAGCGCGCCTATTCGATCATGCAAAGCGCGCCGCGCGGGCCGGTCTATCTGATGATGCAGCGGGAGACGCTGACGGAGCATTGGCGCGTCGACGAAATCCGCCGCTTCCCCAACGACCGGTTCGGCGCGCTTGCGGGCGCCGGCGCCGATCCCGACCTGATCGCGGCGCTGGCGGATCGCATCCTCTCCGCGCAGAACCCGGTCCTGATCACCGGCTATGGCGGCTTGGATGCGCTGGGCGCGCAGAAGATCGATGAGCTCGCGCAATTCGCCGGCATCCCGATCTACGAGGCGAATTCCAAGAGCAACATCTCCTACGAGAGCCCGTGCTTTGCCGGCTTCTCGCCGGACAAGGCGCTGCCCGACGTCGATGTGGGGCTCCTGGTCGATGTGGAAGCGCCCTGGTTTCCCGCCGACGTCGAGCCGAACGACAATGCATTCTGGGCCCATATCGATGTCGACGTTCTCAAGCTCGGCTCGCCGATGTGGACCTTCCCCGGCCATTTGCGCCTGCAAGGCCATAGCGGCCGTATCCTCGATCAGCTGCTCACGGCACTGAAAGCGAAAGCGACGCCGGGCTTTGCGGCCGCCGCTGCGGCCCGGCGCCAGCGTCTGAAAACGATGCGCGAAGCGCGCCTGGCGCAGGCCGCGAAACTCGCAGCCGACAAAGGCCAGCCCGGCGCGATCAACCCGCACTACTTCATGGCCGAGCTAGCCAAGGTGCTCGACGACGAAGACATTATTTTCAACGAGGCGGTCACCAACACGCCGGCCGTGCTGATGCAGATCCCGCGCCGCGTCGCCAACACGGCGTTCAACACCAACGGCGCCGGGCTCGGTTGGTCGGGCGCCATGGCGCTCGGCGCCAAGCTTGCCGCGCCGAACCGCATGATGGTGCAGGTGGCCGGCGACGGCAGCTTTTATTTCTGCAATCCCTCGTCGGTCTTTGCGGTCTCGCAGCAATACCGCCTGCCGTTTCTCTCCATCGTGCTCGACAATTCCGGCTGGTCGGCGGTGAAGCAATCGACGCTGCGGGTCTATCCCGACGGCGACGCCAGCATCGCCAACGAATTCGAGGCCGAGCTCGCGCCCAAGGTCGAGTTCGGCAAGGTCGCCGAGGCGTTCGGCGCCTATGCAGAGAAGGTCGGCGATCCGGCCGACGTGTCGGCTGCGATCGCGCGCTGCGCCAAGGAAGTCCGCGGCGGCCGCGCCGCGCTGCTGCATGTCAAAGTGACGCGGATGTAGCTCCGTGTCATTGCTTCGCCCGCAATGACGGCGACCACCGATCAAGCCCCGTAATCGGCCGCGACCGTCGCGTCCCGCGGGGGCTTGCCGCTGCCCAGCGCGTTGAATACCGGCGTCAGCACCACCGCGACCACGAGATTGAGCACGACGCTGTAGATCGCCGCGTAGCCCGGGAAGGTGAAGCCGGCGATCGCCAACGGAAAGTTGGGTGTGTTCACCGCGACGAACATCGCGGCGCCGGTCGCCATGCCCACGGCCCAGCCGACAAGCAGCGCCCAGTCGTTGAACCAGCGGGTGTAGACGCCAAGCATCACCGCCGGCAGCGTCTGGATGATCAGGATGCCGCCGAGCAGCTGCAGATAAATCGCAAACTGGGTGGGCATGAAGACGATGAAAATGAGCGCGCCGAACTTGACCACCAGCGACGCCCATTTCGCCATCTGCGCTTCCTGCTTGTCGGTCGGATTGGGATTGATGAACTCGCGATGGATGTTGCGGGTATAGAGATTGGCGGCGGCGATCGACATGATCGCCGCCGGCACCAGGGCGCCGATGCCGATTGCGGCAAAGGCGATGCCGACGAACCACGACGGAAAGCTGTGCAGGAACAGCGCCGGCACCGCGAAATTGGTGCCGAATTGTTTGAAGCCGGCCGCAAACTCCGGAAGGCCGCCGACGCCGGCGGCGATGGCGAAGAAGCCGACCAAGGCCAGGAGCCCGAGCATGAGCGAATAGCCCGGCAGCATCGCCGCGTTGCGGCGGATGGCGTGGCCGCTGGATGCGCTCAAGATGCCGGTGACCGAGTGCGGGTAGAGAAACAGCGCCAGCGCCGAGCCGAGCGCCAGCGTCGCGTAATAGCTGTAGGCGCCGGTCGTGTTCGCGCCCGGTACGGCGAGCAGGAGCTTCTGCGCTGGCACGGCGGCGAAGATCTTGCCGAAGCCGCCCATCTGCATCGGCACGGCGACGACCGCGGCGAACGCGGTGATGTAGATCAGAATGTCCTTGACGACGGCGATCGAGGCCGGCGCGCGCAAGCCGCTGGAATAGGTGAACGCGGCAAGAATGATAAAGGCGATGACCAGCGGCAGGTCGCCCACATAGCCGGTGCCGGAAACGCCCATGCCGGCGATCACCACCTGCAGGCCGACCAGTTGCAGGGCGATGTAGGGCATGGTCGCGATCAGGCCGGTGAGCGCCGTCGCCAGCGCCAGCCAGCGATTGCCGAAACGGCCGCGGACGAAATCGGCCGGCGTGATGTAATTGTGCTTGTGGCAGACGTGCCAGAGCCGCGGAAACACCAGGAACAGGATCGGATAGATCAGGATCGTGTAAGGCACGGCGAAGAAGGCGACCGCGCCGGCGCCGAACGCCAGCGCCGGCACGGCGATAAAGGTATAGGCGGTGTAGAGGTCGCCGCCGATCAGGAACCAGGTGATGACGGTGCCGAAGCGCCGGCCGCCGAGCCCCCATTCATGCAGCAAGTCGAGGTCGCCCTTGCGCCATTGCGCTGCGGCAAAGCCGAGCCAGGTGATGAAGGCGAACAGCAGGACAAAGATGGTCAGCGCAGTCCAGTTCACGTCCTGCACGGCATTCCTCCTCGTTACATTTTTGAACGCCTGTCTGCCAAACCCGTCCGCCAAAGCCAAGCCGATGACGCGCAGCGTCTAGAGCGCAGCCCGGTTCGGTCGAACCGGGCTGCGCTCCGGATTCTTACGCGGTCGCATGTCCTTTTCGGAAAACCGGTATCCACTTTTCCGGGACATGCTTTAGTGCTCGGTGGCGAAGTAGACGATGGCGGTCAGAAC
>CAWHPH010000065.1:0-88733 GCA_963831135.1 uncultured Alphaproteobacteria bacterium | reverse complement strand
AGGCGTTTTCGCCCGCATCGGACGAGGGAAGGGCGATTATGGCGAGAGCGGCTTTGGTGTTTATCGGCGGCTCCCGGCATTTATGATTTGCCGGGCCTGACCAATGCGCAAGCAGATCGTCCAAATTCCCTGGGCAAACCGTCCGGCCGATGGCGCGGCCGCGCAAGCGCTGCACCCCGCTCATTTCCTCATTTGACGCATAAGTCGGCGGACGGACCATCAGCGTTTTGATCGATCCGCGACGCGTTTTCGCCATTTGACAGCGGCGCTTCGCTGTGAGACTTGGCGAGGGTTGACGACGGACGCAGGGAAGGAAGAACGATGCAGTGGGACACGATCTCTGATCAATGGCTCTGGATCGGTGCGGCGGCAGTTCTCATAATCCTTGTCGCAGCCTTGGCAATCCACAGTCTTAAACCGAAGTCACACGATAAGGAGAAAACCAAGCCTAACGGTGCAGGTCAGAACGGCTGGGCATTAACTGGGCGAATCGACTTTGTAGATCCTCAGTCAAAGGGCGACTTTATCCTCCAGGTAGAGGAGATCTTGGATCGTCGACAACACGGCGGGAACACCGCGAAATCCAATGGCGAAAAGCCAGGCTGGATGAGGCAAAGACAGTATTGATATCGTACCACGCGCAACGCAATCTCACCATGACGGCGAATTTTATCGTTTCCTCCTCGAATATGACGAGACGAAATTCAGACGCGCAAAAGAGCATCATGATGCTCAGCTCAAGAAGAACGGGGCTTCGGATGCACCGCCAGAAGAACAGGCGAAACCAGACAGTGATGCGACCTCCGCTTTGCCCATCCACCCGCCTCTGATTAGCCTGCGCGCATTTCGTTGCCCTGCGACAATAGATAATTTTTCTGGCCCGCGGTAAATGTTCCAATCCGAACAACTATTACCCCCGAAGAAACCTAATTCGCTATGCTGCAGATATTTCCTGCAGCAACGCCCAAAAATGCCATCCAATCACTTCCATCCTTACTGCTCGATGGATTTCCTCCAGTAGTCGCTTCAATAAATTGCAGTATACGCAAACGCGCCGATACATATGCTGTGATCGAGACAATGAATTGCACGCGCGCTGCCCGGCCATCGTCCATTCGTGATATAATAGCAACACTCAAAGCAAATCGCGTGCGTGAGCTGGTAGATGTTTGCTCGGCCACGCTTCAGCCCTCATTGGCCCCCCGATTGTGGCGGTCGGGGAATACAACATGCGTTCGATCAGTCGTGCCAATGTGTGCCTCAAGAGCCAGCCGAGCGCTTGGCACTTATCAGTCGATTGGCGGGCGGCGGTGCGATTGCTTGCTGCCGTCACGTTGGCATCAGGCTTGGCGGCGTGCGCTCAGTCCTCTCTCGTCACAAACAAAGCGGCATCAGGCGGCGTCAATCGACAGACATCGCTGGTGGCTACTCACGCGAAGAGGCATTTTCCGCATAATACATACGCAGCCGTAACCGCAACACGAGCTGGGGCGTCCTATGGGCTTGCCAGCTTTTACGATGAGGGACCGCACACCGCAAGCGGCGAGAAATTCGATCCTAACGAATTGACTGCAGCGCATCCCAGCTTGCCGTTTGGCACCCGGTTGCGCGTGACAAATGTCGCGAATGGACGTTCGGTGACTGTTCGGATCAACGACCGCGGGCCGTTCGTTGCTGGACGAACTGTCGATGTCTCGTATTCTGCTGCTAAGCGGATAGGCATTATCGAACAGGGTGTCGCGAAGGTTAAGCTTGACGTCGTGCAATAGTCCAAGGGACCATCATTGCCGCAGCTTGTCGTAGTTTCCAATAGGGTCGCCCTTCCCGATAAAAGTGGCCAGGCGCGCGCTGGCGGGCTTGAAGTTGCCGTGAAGGCCGCGCTTAAGCAAAAGCCTGGCACTTGGTTCGGTTGGAGCGGAAAAGTCGCCACGCACACGAAGATCGCCCCGAAGGCTCTTGTGCAGGACGGTATTACTTACATCACGCTCGACTTATCCAAAGAAGATCACCATGAATACTACAATGGATTCACCAATCGTGTGCTATGGCCGATTCTGCACTACCGGGTCGATCTCGCCGAGTTCTCACGCCGTGATTTAGGTGGTTATCTGCGCGTCAATGATCACTTCGCACATGCTTTGGACGCGGTTCTCGCACCGGATGACCTCGTCTGGGTGCATGATTATCACTTGATGCCGCTAGCAAAGGCATTGCGCGAGCGCGGGCACAAGAATTGCATCGGCTTTTTCCTTCACATTCCATGTCCGCCGCCTGAGATACTTACTGCCTTGCCTAACCACGAGCGTCTAATTCCGTCGCTTTGCGAATACGATCTGGTCGGCTTCCAAACTGGCGATGATGCCTTCAATTTCAGCCGTTATCTCACGCGAGAATGTGGTCTGCACAGTCAAGACTTCAATTTCATCCTTGCTGACCGGACAATGCGGATCGATGTATTTCCGGTCGGGATAGAAACAGCGGCCTTCGCACGTCTTGCCCAGCGTGCAGTACAATCGCCGTACGTCAAGCGCGTGATCGATAGCTTGAGTGGGCGGGCGCTCATTATTGGGGTCGATCGCCTAGACTATTCGAAAGGGATTGCGCAGCGGCTTTCTGCATTCGAGAGGTTCCTCCAGACGCAACCTGATTGGCGCGGCAAGGTGACTTACCTGCAGATCGCACCTAAGAGCCGCAGCGAGATTCCGGAATATGCTGATATAGAGCAAGCGATTGGATCGGCTGCCGGACGAATCAACGGCGCTTATGGAGAGGCAGACTGGACCCCGATCCGCTACATCAACCGTGCCTTTAGCCATTCGACACTTGCCGGGCTTTATCGCGCCGCAGGTGTTGGGCTGGTGACCCCGCTGCGCGACGGTATGAACCTCGTTGCCAAGGAATATGTTGCATCCCAGAACCCGGACGATCCTGGTGTGCTTGTCCTCTCGCGTTTCGCGGGAGCAGCTCAAGAACTACGAGCTGCGCTGCTGGTCAATCCTTATGATACTGATAGCGTCGCGGCCGCTATCGCGCAGGCCCTCACCATGCCACTCGCGGAACGGCGGGAGCGACACCACTCCCTGTTCCGGATCCTGCTAGATAACGATATCCAACGCTGGGCAGAGGGATTTATTGCTGCGCTGGAACGTGACCCGAGGGCTCCAAGCCATCTGGAACAAATGCCCTCGATTACATTGTTGTAAGACGCTCCCGGCAAGTTAGCCCCGCCAAAGGACTCTACTCCGGAAGTCGCAGGCCGACAATATCATCGGGACTTCCTAGTCGGTTAGCCGCGCATGTAGTGCAGTTCGGGTCGGTATAAGGTGCATACGGCCGCCAGCCTTCTTTGAATCAACTCCCGCCACGCAACGAAACAGGACCGACCTGGGTTTTCATTTTGAAGCCGCCAAATCGTAGAGTCGCCCGACTTCATCATCGGTTGCGAGGACATAGTAAGTCTCATAAGGGGACATTCCTTCGCTCTTGACGTCATGCAGGCCGACCGCGAGCTGTTGAATGGCCTTGGGAACCGCTCGCCAACTGCGCGACATGATTGGACTCCTCGGTTTGATTGAGGCTTTTCTTACCTGAGCGAGACGCTAGCTTCGTCACCCACCACTAAGCGCAGCGGCTCGGGCACGAAAGCGGCATGATCTTGGCGGATTATACCGAGAACATTCTCACCTCGGCCGTCGACGTACGGAATAACCGCCGCCTTCATTCCCGAAGCCTGGGAATAAAGGAACGCGGGCACAACCACTGCCGCAATCAGCGCCGATAGCACGTAAGGCAACACCTCCAAGACAAACCTCGACGTACGCTCCAGCATGGAAAACTCCCAAAAGATCCAACGTCCCTCAAACTCGAACTTGTGTATCATACGTATGATCGAATTTCAAACGGTTGTTTGAGACAAAATAATGGCGTTTCACGTTGCCTTCTGCCGGCGGACGTATTATGAACATTCGTTCAAACAGTCGTTTTAATTGGGGCCCCATGACCCGCCCGGCTCACAACACTCGCGACGCCATTATTAAGACCGCCGTTCGGCTGTTCGCGGAGAAAGGCTTCGAGGGTACGAGCGTGCGGAAGATTGTCGCCAAAGCTCGCGTCAATCAGGCGGCCATCAATTATCATTTCAAGGGCAAGGACGGGTTATACCTCGAGGTCCTCAAAACCGCGTTCGAGAAGCTGGCGGAACATGCGGGATTCGATCCGGAGAAGCTCAAGGCGCTTTCCCGCGAGGACGCTTTGCAAAGTTTCGTGCACCAGCAATTACGGCCGCTGCTATTCCGCGACGAGATGAGCCGATACATTCGCCTGTTTGCCTTGGAGAGCGCCCATCCCAGCAAGATCTTTCTCAAGTTTATGGCGACAAATACCGTCTCCTATTTGACTACCGCGGTCGATATCGTGCGCCAATTCCTACCCCCTGACACTGAGAAACGTGTCACCTTGTGCGTAGCCATCTGGCTGATGGGCCAATGTGGGGTTTTCGTGCGCAATCGCGAGGTGTTCGCGCAAGAGCCGTTCGGCATTACCACCGACGAACCATTCACGGATGAACTGACCAATCTCATCACGCGGCTGGCGATCGGAGGCTTGCTGCACGCATCGGCAGCCTGATCGTGCGTGCGCCGACCAAGTGAGCTTGGAAAGCGCGATTAGCTCGCTAAAGCGGCGTCGCAATCGAACCCGAAAGAATCGCGCCGATCGATCGCCGTCGCTTGACAGCCACATTGGTGTTTCGCACCACGATGACCCGGTAAAACGGCTGGTCGCTCGCGCCCGTACAAGGCTGCGCCCCGTGCGATAGACGCACTTCGGCTTTACCCCGAAAGTTGACCTGCTCACTGCAAAAGAGCGAATGCCAACTACGGGCCGAGCGCGGAGATGAAAAGCCGGGTTGGCATCGAGCAGCTGTCGAGTGCTTGAACGCGAAGCTTTAATTGCCGTTGAGCCCAAGAATCGGCGAGCAAAACCGGAACAAATCTGTGTGTGTTTGCAGACGGTTAATGCAGCCCACGGCCAACATGCAATGCCGATACTGGCGGGCACTAGCCCGCGAACGAGAGTTCCGGTTGTCGGCGCACAGCCGGCTTAGGTAATGGACGATGTGATCGGCTAAGGCATATCGCTCATCCTGGGGGAATGCCTACGCCAGCGTTCCAACCGCTCACATCGTTGCGTGCGCCAGAATTATTCCAATCTTCCGCCTCGCCTTGGTAGCGTTCAAGCATAATCGTATCGAACCAATATTGTTGATTCAGTCCGTCTTCACACCGCACTTTCAATCCCTCGACGGCCAATACTGTCATTATCGGTCCACCGAAAAGCTTGCTTAACACTTGGTCGCCGCGGTTGAGCGCCGCTATTGAAGCCATTGTTGTTCACTCCGTCTCGCGTCGGTTCATGGAGACGATCATACAAGCCCTTACCTGATCGATAACGCACAGGTCCTTCAGGGAGCCGAGCGGTACGATGAAGGTGGCTTGGTTTCACAAACATGACCGCGGCAGGGTGTCCTGACGGGCCGCCGACCCACTCATCCAAGCAATGGAAAAGCCAAAGATCATGCCCGCGAAGCACCGCCCCCAACAGTTCAGTGCTTATCAAGTATACGCCGAGATTGAAGATCGATTTTTGCGGCAGGACGACGGCCGTCGCGAAAGTGGAACCTCGCGACGCACCCCAGGCGTCAAGACTGCGCGTTGCGATCGGCGTCGAACACTCGAACGGAGTTCATTTCGGTCTGCGCGCTGCGGGCGGGGACTCGCGGCGCGACTTGCTTGGTAATACATCAAGCCAGCCGGACGACCACGTCTTTATAGCTGTCTGACCCCATACTGGGCTTGCCGCCTTCGAAAATCTCGCGTTCCGCAATCCAATCGCGCGACTGCAAGAACGCCTCTTCGGTGTATGGCTCGAACACGATGCGCTCGCCGGGTCCCCAGCGGCGCGTGTCCATAATGTCGTGATAGCGCGTCGGAAACTCGTTCTTGTAGTAGCGCGTATACAGGTCGGGGCGCAGATCAATGTCCCGTTGCGCACGCTTGAGCGCGCGGAAGAACTTCTTGAGGTCTTCTTCGTCAGGAGTGCCCGTAATCATCGAGGCGATCATGAACGTCGTATCGATGATCTTGCGGTAGCCAAGCTGCTCGGCCAGGTAGTACGGCCCGCTGAACAAGGCCGAGGCCTGCGATTTGCCTTCGAGCAAGTTGTCCAGCCGCTTAAACAGCATGCCTTCGGCGAACGACAAATTGATTTTGTCGGCCGTGAGATATTGCTCAAGCGCCTGGATGCTTGAATAGTGGCTGCCCGATTGGTAGCCGACCGAGATCGGAATTCCAGCAAGGTCTTCTGGCCGTTTCACTGGCGAGTCAAACGGTACGAAGATGCCAGCTGGCGCCACCGAGTAGACATCGGCCCATAGTCGACCAAGGCCCTTCGACGCGGCTATGTTCACCGTCCAGTGACAGGCGCAGTTTACGTCGGACGTGCGGCCTTGCTCGAATGTCTGATAGGCGAGCCGGATTTCGCGCCGTTCTGGTCGTGCGACTTACCCTCAGTGGTTTTGACGGTCTCCTGGAAGACGTAGTCAAGCCCCTCGTCGCGGAAGTAGCCCTTCTCGTCGGCGACCCACTCCTGCAGTCGGAAGTGCGGCTGGATGATGAACTTCTGATTTGTCATGGTGACCTCCCAATTCGGTTCGCCGAGCACGTTTCGCGGGGCGCGCCGATCGATAGCGCCATCGTCCCTCAACATTGAAGTGTCCGAGCAGTCGTCAATTTCAGCAGAATGTCTCGTCAACTCGTTCTCGGGCAACGGCGCCGAAGCCTCGCAGGACTGCCGTCGGCCACGGAACGAAGCAGCCTTGTTTGTGTTCGTTTACAAACCGTCATGACTTTTCATCATCCTACTGATTGGCCGCAACTTACTCGCCGATGGTTCGAACGACGCTGTTCTCGGGCCGCGTGTTGTTAGACGAGAGCTTGTCTTGCTGCATGACCATCTCGTCATATTTCGGTACCGTGGTGAGCTCGCTCTTCGGCACCATATGCACGATCTTGTAGCCGCCCGCCTTGAGCTGACGAATCAGTTCGGGCAAGGCTTCGGCGGTGTTGTGATGGAAGTCGTGCATCAGGATGATGCCTTTGCCGTGCTTCTCCAGCTGGCTCATCACCGACTTAATCACGTCTTCCGGCTTGTGCAGCTTGAAGTCGCGCGAGTCAATGTCGGTCGAGAAGATCGCGATGTTGCGCTCGGCCAGATAAGATAAAAGCTGCGGCGGATGCTGCAGATCGGGGAAGCGGAAGAACGGCGCGACCTTGCCGCCGGCCGCGGCCATATGCACTGCGCTGTTGCCCATCTCGATTTCCTGTTTGGCCTGTTCGAGATCCTTGGCGTAGGGATTCCGGGCCAAATCCTTGTGCGACCAGGTATGCGTGCCGACCGTCATGCCGGCGTCGATCACTTGTTTGGTGATCTCGGGATGCCAGGTCGCGTGCTTGCCGATTTCGAAGAAGGTCGCTTTCAGACATTCATCGGCCAGCGCCTTGAGCACGGCCGGCGTGTTGCCCGGCCAAGGACCGTCGTCGAAGGTCAAAACGACTTCCTTGTCACGAAGGAAGTCATATTGCTTGAAATGCTCGAAGCCGAAGCCGGGGCCGCCGGTGGTATCGATCTCGACAATGCGCGCGAGCCCCATGCCACCCGGCTTGTCGCATGCCGGAATGGCGGTGTCCGCGGGTGCGGGCGTGTCCTGAGCGGAAGCGCTCGGCGGCGGCGCATTCGGAGCGGCCGGTGCCGCAGTCTGGGTCACTTGGGTCACCCGCATCGGCGCCACGGGAACCGAGGCGCTCGAAGCGCCGGCCCCAGCGATTTGTCCGACGAGCTCACCCGCCTGAGGCCCATGGGGCGCAGCCGCCACGCTTTGGGATTCCGAACTGACCGGCAGGGCAGAGGCTGCCGTCGAGGCCTGCAGCGCGGCCCTTTTGTCTGTTGAGATGAAGAAAAAGCCGCCCAGACCCAAGGTCACCAAAACCGCAACAAGGCTGAGGACGAGTCGCATCATGACCCTCCAGTGCTCTGTGCCTTAACGGCGTGTCGCGGCTAACATAGGCAGGGGCAGCAGCCTGTGACAGGGCTGCCGTCTTGAAGGGACGATGATTTTGCGGCGTCTATGCGGTCGCCTGAGCACCGCTACCGTATGGCGGATCGGCCTGACGTAGAAGAGCCGTCGCGGAGGAATTGGCCATCTGATCGCGATTGATTAGCTGACGGATGTCGGTTGCTTAACCGAGGCTAAATTTCAGCAGCCACTTATGGTTTTTCTCGGTCAAATGTCCTCATTGGGCAGGAGGAGTCGAGCGGAAACAATGTAAAAGACGCCACTCCTTCATTTGCCGTATTATGAAACGACGGATGGTAAAATGATCACATGCGCTGTCGTCCCGGCCAACGGCAAGTTAGGACGAGGGTGGCGACTGCGGTTGAGCATTAGGAAACAGGATTTCGCGATCTCTGCTTGGACCCGAAATGGGCAGCGGAGATTACGCTGCTAGATTGTGCTATCTTTTGCTGAAAGCGGGGGGAGCAGCAAGGTGCAGTTTGCGGTTGGCTTTAAAATTCAAGGGAAAACGGGACACGTTGTCGTTGACGCGGAGGACGCGCTGATCGCCGCCCTCAAGGTCAAGATGCAGCGCCCGGAGGCGCTGATCGCCTATGTTCGCCAGCAAAACAAACGAGGCGACACCCGTCACCCTATGCGCCGACTCAGTAGCGAAAGCACTTAGTTCGGACTCGCAGACCACCTGGCGCAGTGTGACCGGCCGCGTAGGCCGCCGCTGAGACGGCCTGTCCGTCTAGGAGGGACGTTCTATGACCTATATAGTCAATGAGAGTTGCATCAAATGTAAGTTGATGGATTGTGTGGAAGTTTGCCCCGTGGATTGCTTCTACGAGGGTGAGAACATGCTGGTCATTCATCCGGACGAATGTATCGATTGCGGGGTTTGCGAGCCGGAATGTCCGGTCGACGCGATCAAGCCGGACACCGAGCCGGGGGCCGAGAAGTGGCTGAGCCTCAATGCCGAATACGCGAGGCTGTGGCCTAATATCACCCTCAAGAAGGAACCCCCAGCCGATGCCAAAGAGTGGGAGAGGGTGCCGGACAAGGCACAGTATTTCTCGCCAAATCCTGGCGAGGGCACCTGATCCAAAGTCTGTGAGGATCTGCTAATAGCGGATCATTTGTTCTCGCGGTCCCCCCGCGGGGTCGTGCCTTCCGGGCGTTGGGTCGTGGTTTCGGTCGGGGTTGCTCATGGCCCTTCCGATATGCCGGCCAATGCCGCGCTACGCTTCCAGAGCAGTGAAGCGGCCTGGTCGTCTTGGGCTGCCGCTGACGGGCTAGCCGGGATAGACTCGTAAAAATATTGTCCCGTCGTGTTGGCCACGTCAGGCGAGGAGGCGAGATAGACAATCGTTTGTGCGCCCCTAGCTGGAGATATTGCGAAAAACTTGGCAAGCCAGACGACGCGCGACATCAAGGCGCCACTTTGGTCGCCAAAGCGTGTGGCGACGAAGCCAGGATGCAGGCAATTCGCAGTGACACCTGCGCCGCGCAGACGACGAGCGAGTTCGCGCGTGAACAGAATGTTGCAGAGCTTCGACCGACGATAAGCTTTCATGGATCCGAAGTTCTTTGCCGATTGAAGATCATCGAAATCCACCGTGGCGCCTTGGTGCGCCCCAGAAGCGGTATTGATGATACGGGCCGGGCTCGAGGCTGAGAGCCGCTCACGCAATCCTTCTGTCACGACAAAATAGGCCATGTGATTAAGTGCGAAAGTACATTCAAGTCCGTCTTCCGTGAGGCGGCGCGTCGCGAATAAAGCACCCGCATTGTTAATCAGCACGTCGATGCGCGGCTCGTGATCGGCGATTTGAGCCGCCACGCGTTTCATTTCGGCCAGGCGTAAGAGATCGGCAAAATAAACGGCGTGGGCGATACCAGGCGCGTTCTCACGAAGCCGCGCGAGGGTCGCGTCCGCGCGGATCTTGTCCCGCGCGATCAAGACGATACGGGCGCCCGTTCTTGCCAGCGTTACCGCGGCAACCTCGCCAATTCCGGACGTACCACCCGTGATGACAACAGTCTTCCCTCTCATAGGTCTCTCGTCTCTAGTGCCTGATGTTAGCTCAACGGCGGCGCCTGTTTCACTCGCTCTGAGTGGTGGTGCGATGAGTAGTCGCGATGCCGATTAGCCCCAAGACTGAGTCCGGATTGCACTTGAGAATGCCGCCCGGCAAAAATGCAAAGGCCCGGGGAAATCCCGGGCCTCGTTATTTGCGTCAACGGCTAATGGATTAGTAGTCCATCCCGCCCATGCCGCCGCCGGGCATTGCCGGCATCGCAGACTCCTTCTTCGGCAGTTCGGCCACCATCGCTTCCGTGGTGATCAGAAGGCCGGCGACCGAGGCCGCATCCTGCAGGGCGCAACGCACGACCTTAGTCGGATCGATGATGCCCTTGCTGACGAGGTTGCCGTATTCGCCGCTTTGGGCGTCAAAGCCGTAGGAGTACTGGTCTTTCTCCATGATCTTGCCGACAACGATCGAGCCGTCGTCGCCGGCGTTGATCGCGATCTGACGCGCCGGCGTCTGGATCGCCTTCCGGACGATGTCGATACCGTGCTTCTGGTCCTCATTTTCAGTGCGCAGGCGCGTGAGAGCCTCAACCGAGCGAAGCAGGGCGACGCCGCCGCCCGGCAGGATGCCTTCCTCAACCGCGGCGCGGGTCGCATGCAATGCATCGTCGACGCGATCCTTGCGCTCCTTCACCTCGGTCTCCGTAGCGCCGCCGACACGGATCACCGCAACGCCGCCGGCGAGCTTGGCCAGCCGCTCCTGCAGCTTCTCCTTGTCGTAGTCGGAAGTGGTCTCTTCGATCTCGGCCTTGATCTGGGCAACGCGTGCCTGGATGTCAGCTTTCTTGCCGGCGCCGTCGACGATGGTGGTATTCTCCTTGTCGATCGTCACCTTTTTGGCACGACCAAGCATATTGATGGTGACCTTATCGAGCTTGATGCCAAGATCTTCCGAGATCACCTGGCCGCCAGCGAGGATGGCGATGTCCTGCAGCATAGCCTTGCGGCGATCGCCAAAGCCGGGAGCTTTTACAGCAGCGACCTTGAGCCCGCCGCGCAGCTTGTTCACCACCAGGGTGGCCAACGCCTCGCCTTCGACGTCCTCAGCCACGATCAGCAGCGGCTTGCCAGTCTGCACTACGGCTTCGAGCAGCGGCAGCAGTTCCTGTAGGCCGGACAGCTTCTTCTCGTAGATCAGGATGTAGGGGTCTTCCATCTCAACGCGCATCTTTTCGGCGTTGGTGACGAAGTAGGGGGAAATGTAGCCTCGGTCGAACTGCATGCCCTCGACCACATCGAGTTCAGTCTCGAGCGATTTGGCTTCCTCGACCGTGATCACACCTTCGTTGCCGACCTTCTTCATGGCGTCGGCAAGGAACTTGCCGATCTCGGAGTCGCCATTGGCAGAAATCGTGCCGACCTGGGCGATCTCTTCGTTGGAGGTGACCTTCTTGGAGTTACTCTTGAGATGCTCGACGATGGCGCTGACAGCAAGATCGACGCCGCGCTTCAAGTCCATCGGGTTCATGCCGGCGGCAACAGCCTTGGCACCTTCCTTGACGATCGCCTGAGCGAGCACGGTCGCTGTTGTGGTGCCGTCGCCGGCAGCGTCCGAGGTTTTGGTCGCTACCTCACGCACCATCTGGGCGCCCATGTTCTCGAACTTATCACCCAGTTCGATCTCCTTCGCCACTGTCACCCCGTCCTTGGTGATGCGCGGGGCTCCGAACGACTTGTCGAGCACCACATTCCGGCCCTTGGGGCCGAGGGTGACCTTCACCGCATTGGCCAGGATATCGATGCCGCGCAACATGCGGTCGCGAGCGTCGACGGAAAATTTGACGTCTTTTGCAGCCATGGTTGAACTCCCTCTTTTGGATGTAAGCTTTTGGATGTCGGCGCGGCTCAGGCGGCCTTCTTGCGCGTAGCGGCACCGCCTTCGATCACGCCCATCACGTCGGACTCCTTCATGATCAGGAGATCTTCGCCGTCGAGCTTCACCTCGGTGCCCGACCATTTACCGAACAGCACGGTGTCGCCGACCTTGAGATCGATCGGAATCAGCTTGCCGGCCTCGTCGCGGCCACCAGGGCCGACTGCGATGATCTCACCCTGCGACGGCTTCTCCTTGGCGGTGTCCGGAATAATGATGCCGCCGGCAGATTTCTCCTCGGCATCGATGCGCTTGACGACGACGCGATCGTGAAGCGGACGGAACTTCATGGCGGCCTCCTAAGTTACCAGAAAATGTTGATTTTGATGTCCAGCAGGTCCCCCTGCCGGCTCTTCAAGACTTGGGAGCGGTCTCGTTGCCCGCAAGGGCCGGCCAAAAGATTTTTGACACTCGCCGAATGCGAGTGCCAGCAGGCCCAAGCGTTGACATCCCAAGTCACGCGCGTGAGGCCGGTGCCTCGTACTTTGCGATTGACCGCGACGTCGATTGGAACTGCACCTATGGCCGTTGCTTCCAAGGCGCTGATTTTAACCAGTCTATTTGTTCTTGCTTGCAATAACAGGGGCTTGGACGGGAAACTTTCTGTCTGACCTCATGAAGGGAGACTCGATGGTATCCTCAGACTTCAAAAAACAGGTCAGTGGTTATGGCCTGACGACTGCTCAAATCCTGTACCGGCGTCCAGATCATCGCTGGTTGCTGCAGTCGTATATTTGGCAGGACTACGATCTGTTTCCGAATTTTCCTGAGTTGCAGCGCTTCCTTGCCTTTTGGCAGGAGAAGTTGGAGGGCCCGTTGCATTCGGTGCAGGTGGCGCATCAAAAGCTGATCAAGCCGGCAGAGTTGCGCGCCATCGAAGGGGTATTCCGGCTGCATTGAGCCAGTCTGCGATAGCGATGCGCAATTGAGCTCTTCCCTGAAACCAACTCCTACCAATGCCTTTCCGGGCTACTCGGAATATGGACATATCTGCCG
The DNA here is from genome assembly GCA_963831135.1 of uncultured Alphaproteobacteria bacterium. Classification (GTDB taxonomy): domain Bacteria; phylum Pseudomonadota; class Alphaproteobacteria; order Rhizobiales; family Xanthobacteraceae; genus BOG-931. The sequence goes on along the minus strand of CAWHPH010000065.1, from coordinate 75,656 downwards.
CTCTATAGCGACCACCTTCTGATAGCTTGGCGTCCCGACGCAATCTTCTGATCCAGGTGCTGACGTCGAAGCAACCCCGTTTGGGTGTCAACGTACTGAACTACGGACGCAGAATTGATAGATGCAGCCATAAGAGCCTCGTCTGTTCGATGGCCTTGCGCCAAGTAAGCTGCAAAGGTTGCACCAAACGCGTCTCCAGCACCGGCAGTACCGAACACGTTCGATTTCTGAGCCGGTCCGAAGATTATCTCATCAGGGGATCCGACGAATGCGCCTCTGGCACCATCGGTTATAATCACGTGCATGGGGCCTAACTGCGTCAACGCACGCAAAACCCCGGCAACGCTCATTTCATAACCACCCGAGGAAAGCCCCCGCGCAGCCAGCGAAGGAACCTCTTCCCCGGGCGCGACGCTCAGGGTTGGACCGCCTTCTCCCCAGCGGGGAATTAGCTTTGGCACCAGTAGGTCAGCCTCAGTATGGTTCAGTATTAAAATATCGACTGACGCGAGGTTCTTGAGAAACGTCTCGCCTCGAGCGGAAAGCTGTCGCGGGCCGGGATTCACTGCGACGAGAGCATTGTGCTTTTTGGCTCGATCAACAATAAGCGGAAAGCAGTCTGCGGATTCGTTGCTCAGATTAGCGACATAGATCAGATCAGCGTCGAATGCTTCATTTTGAAAATCCTCGGGCCTGAGCAGGGTGTTCGCACCGCGGAAGGTGAAAATCGCCGCATCGCGATCATGCGAGGAGATGAGAACTGAAGTGCCGGTCGGAGAGTGCGGATCTCGCTTTACCAATGAAGTTGATACGCCTTCCTGTTCGAGACGCTGCAGGATCATTTCTGCGCGCTCATCATTCCCAATCTTTGCAAGGATCATGACATCCATGCCGAGCCGCGCCATGGCCACGGCGGCGTTTACGGCGCCTCCGCCGGTATGTGTCGACACCTCTTCAGCTTCCGTTTTGCGACCCTCCTCCAACAGCAGGAACGAAGAATTGGCGTTGCGCATACTCATCCGCTCAATGCGAGCGCTATCGATGATAGCTATCGTGTCAATAGTCGCGCTCCCGATCGTCAGAACTTTCATCGATTGCTCGCCATCCGCCTTGCCACTGCTGGCTCTTGACGTTTCAACAGATTAGCACGCATCCTCATCATGTGGCCTTGGGCGATCGGATTGGAACTTTGGAAAGCTGGCGCTAAGTCTCGCAATCACGGGGAGAGATCGATTTCGGCTAAGCGCATCCTGCTGGGTGATATCGGGGCGACGAACGCACGATTTGCGCTTCTGGCGGACGGCCAATTCGGCCCAGTGAAAAGCTTTGATGTTGCTGGTTTTTTACGATTTACCGATGCGGCGGCTATATTTTTGAAGGAGCATTGTGACCGGGCAGCCGTCACTGAAGCGGTGCTCGCTGTCGCCGGTCCGGTGGAAGCTGATCGATGCGTCCTCACGAATTGTTCTTGGGTGATCGACGCACGGGAGCTCTACCAAACGCTCGGCCTGGAAGCGCGGATCATCAACGACTTTGAAGCGGTGGCTCATTCATTGCCCTCGCTTACCGCGGCAGACCTGGTGAAAATTGGCGGCGGCAAGGTGGAACCGGGAGCGCCAATGGTGGTGCTTGGGCCTGGCACCGGGTTAGGCGTGGCTGGCCTGGTTTCGAGACTGGGAACATTGGTCATTCCCAGCGAGGGCGGGCACGCGACCTTCGGAGGCACTGGCGGCGACCGAGAAGACGATATTGTCAAGCATTTGCGCCAACAGTTCGGACATGTGTCGGCTGAGCGAGTGATTTCGGGTGAGGGCTTGGAAAATATCTACCGAGCGATCGTCGCCCTTGATCGACTGAACCTCGTACCCCAAAGCGCAGCCGAGATCACAAAAAGAGCACTCAGCGGTGACTGTCAGGTGGCGCGAGAAGCCCTCGAAAGATTCTGCGCATTTTTAGGTTCGTTCGCTGGATCCGTAGTTCTCATGTTTGGCGCTCGCGGTGGCGCCTACATCGCCGGTGGAATTTCTCCACGAATTTTGGATTTCATGAATCAGTCTGAATTTCGCAGTCGCTTTGAGGCCAAAGGCCGGTTTCGGCCTTACCTTGCAAAGGTACCAACGCAAGTCATTGTACATCCTGCCGCTGCATTCCTCGGATTGGCATCGCTTTCCAATATTGTGAACGCCGACCACGGCGTCGGCAAAGCGCGCCTTATAACGGATGCCAGCGGGAAATTGCCGTACTAACTGCCATGACCGATGGACTTTCCAACAAAGAAATCGCTCGCCGCCTTGGGATTTCCTTTCATGCAGTGAAGTTTCACGTTCCCTCGATACTTGAAAACCTCGAGGCGGAGAGCCGGACCGAGGCCGTTTTTAAGGCCGCCCAACTCGGCATCGTAATGCTCTGATCTGGCGAAAAAGCGCGCCGAGGCAATTTGCCGTACCCACTTGCCACGACTTGAGCGCACGTGGTGTCATTCGATCCAAGGGATCGAGATCACCGACCGCCGGTTCTGCAATTACGAGAGCCTGGGAAGTATTCAGATGCCGTTTCGCCTCTCTCGCTATGCGATGCAAGCGGCTTATGGCGTAACCCAGCTTCCGCGGGTCGCTTGGTACGTTGGACACAGTCTCTTGCTTCGCGAACTCGCCGATACCACTCGCAAAAGAGAGGAGCCGAGGGCTAGACGCCGCATCCGCACCACTACGTCCGTGCCTGATAGGAAGCGCATCTACGCCGATATGGCGAAGCTTTTTTTCCAGGATTTAGCCAATGTAGAAGCTGGCATCTATCCCGTTCCGGCCGACCATGACGGATCCCTCTTTGCGTCAATCCGCCGCTCACGGCTTTTCTTCGAGGACCTTCCCAATATCCATCGGCGCCGACAGCGCCGCGCGTATAATGAAATCCTGAACGACACGACTTCGCGGGAAGCGACCCCGCTATTACCTGCAGAATTTTCACTATCAGTCGGGCGGCTGGATGACAGACCAATCCGCCGAGCTGTACGACACTCAGGTCGAGGTTCTCTTTAACGGTTCAGCCAATGCGATCCGACGGCAGGCCCTGCCGCAACTCCACGAGGTATTTGCCGGCCGGGATCAACGCAAACTGCGACTTATCGACATCGGCTGTGGGACAGGCCGATTTCTCGACTCTGTTAAGCAGATCTGGCCGCGGCTTCCCGTCTTCGGGATTGATATGTCGGAAGCCTATGTCAAATACGCAATGGCGCACTTGGAACGCTGGTCGCGCGTCAGTCTCGGCGTCGGAAACGCAGAGATGCTTCCGGTGCCTGACCAAAGCCAAGACGCACTGACAAGCATATTCGTGTTCCATGAATTGCCGCCGAAGGTGCGTCGTATTGTTGTTCGCGAATGTGCGCGAGTACTGAAGCCCGGTGGGCGTTTTGTCCTCGTGGATTCGCTGCAGCATGGCGATCAGCCGGACTACGATGGGCTTTTGGACGTTTTTCCGCAAAGCTATCACGAGCCTTATTATCGGAGCTATCTGACCGAAGACTTTGGCGCGATAGCGAAAAGCTGCGGACTAACGCACGTCCGCGATGTCAACGCGTTCATCTCAAAAGTCATGGTATTTGACAAAATGGCCTGACCAGCCGGTGCGCGGAACGCGGTCTGGCCGCCTAGAGCTGACGCAAGCCCAACGCGGTCGAGCGGATGATCGATGACCCATGTGACTCAACCGCAATTGGCAACCCAGGAAGTTCTTGCCGGCCTGGTCGAGCGCGTCACATACCATAATGTCGAGAATGGCTTTTGCGTCCTGCGTGCCAAGGCGCGCGGGCATCGTGACGTTGTAACCGTGGTTGGTCATGCCGCAACCATTGCGGCCGGTGAGTGGATTACGGCGTCAGGCGAATGGGTCAATGATCGTACACATGGCCAGCAGTTCAAGGCGAGGTTCCTGCGGACATCGCCGCCAACTTCGGTTGACGGTATCGAGAAGTACCTCTCGTCCGGCATTATCCGGGGCATCGGCCCGGCCTACGCCAAAAGACTCCTTCGCGCCTTTGGAGAGAAGGTGTTCAACATTATTGAGACGACGCCGGACCGACTGTGTGAGGTTGACGGCATCGGTCCGGTACGAGCCAGTCGCATCACCGCTACCTGGGTCGAGCAGAAGGTCGTGCGGGAAATCATGGTCTTCCTGCATAGCCACGGTGTCGGCGCCGCCCGGGCCGTGCGGATCTTCAAGACCTACGGGTCTGACGCCATTCGGGTAATGTCCGAGAACCCCTACCGGCTCGCGCGCGATATCCGCGGCATCGGGTTCAAGACCGCAGACGCCATCGCCATGAAGCTCGGCATCGAGAAGACGGCCATGATGCGCGTCCGCGCTGGCATTTCCTATGCACTGACCGAGTCCATGGAGGAGGGACATTGCGGCTTGCCGGCGGAAGAACTAGTGCCGCTTGCCGAGAAGCTGCTTGAGGTTTCGCAAGAGCTCATCCGCACCGCGCTCGATCTCGAGCTGCAGGATGGCACGGTGGTCGCGGACCGGGTTGGCGAAACGCCGTGTGTGTTTCTGGCGGGCTTGCACCGGGCGGAGCGCACCATCGCTGAGCGACTGATGCGATTGGCAAATGCGAGGCTGCCTTGGTCCTGGATTGATCAGGACAAGGCCTTGCCATGGGTCGAGGGGCGGATCGGTCTTGCCCTTGCCGAAAGCCAGGCCACGGCGATCCGACTCGCACTAATGTCCAAGGTTTCGGTCATCACCGGTGGTCCCGGCGTGGGGAAAACCACCATTGTCAATGCCATTCTGCGCATCCTCGCAGCGAAGGGCACCAATCTTCTACTGTGCGCCCCGACCGGCCGCGCCGCCAAACGCATGACTGAGGCGACTGGTTTCGAGGCCAAGACCATCCACCGGTTGCTTGAGGTCGACCCTAAGGGTGGCGGCTTCAAGCGCGGCGACGACAACCCGCTCGACTGTGACCTGTTAGTTGTCGACGAGACCTCCATGGTCGATGTCATGCTGATGCAGGCACTGATGAAGGCGGTGCCGGACAGAGCTGCCCTTTTGATCGTCGGCGACATCGACCAGCTTCCCTCGGTTGGGCCCGGCCAAGTGCTGGCCGATGTCATCTCATCCGGCGTCGTACCGGTGGTGAGGCTCACCGAAGTATTCCGGCAGGCCGCGCAAAGTCAGATCATCGTGAACGCACACCGCGTCAATCAAGGTGTCATCCCCGATCTTCGCAAACCCGAAGCCGACAGCGACTTCTATTTCGTCGAGGCTGACGATCCCGAGACCGCGGTTTCGCGCATCATCGAGCTGGTCAAAACTCGCATCCCGCGCCGCTTTGGTCTTGATCCAATCCGCGACGTCCAGGTTCTCTGCCCGATGAACCGAGGCGGCGTCGGAGCACGCTCCCTTAACATCGAGTTGCAGGCCGCGCTCAATCCTGCCGGAGATCGCAAGGTGGAACGGTTCGGCTGGACCTTCGCGCCCGGCGACAAGGTCATGCAGATCGAAAACGACTATGACAAGGAGGTCTACAACGGCGACATTGGATTTGTTACGGACGTTGAGCCTGAAGAAGGCGAACTCACCGTGAGTTTTGACGGGCGCTCGGTCACCTATGGCTTTGGCGAACTCGACTCACTGGTGCCGGCATACGCCGCAAGCATCCACAAGAGCCAAGGTTCGGAATACCCAGCCGTGGTGATTCCGGTCATGACGCAGCACTACACCATGTTGCAGCGGAACCTTCTCTACACCGGTGTCACCCGGGGCAAACGGCTCGTCGTTTTGGTTGGACAGAAAAAGGCAATCGCCATCGCGGTACGCAACGTCTCGGGCCGGCGGCGTTGGTCGAAGCTGGCGGAGTGGCTGCGTTTCTGGCGTTCACGCGATCAGGCGTGGTCTGATGCGAGATAGCGCGCGGCGCGTCGATGCCGCGCTTCCTTAACGCATTTTGCGGCGTGTACGTCGCGATTGATCACTTGAAGGTTTGGCAAACCCCAATAGTCGAGGAGCGACGGCCACGGTGCATCCCGGTATTCGCTCCACACCCGAAACAGCAGGATACGATGATCAACTTCGGCGCTCTTCCACAGCCGTCCGCCGCTTTCACCGCAGCGCCGCGCTTGCAGACGCCGCAGGAACTGCGCGTGATCACTTGGGGCAGTCCAGAATTGCCATGCGACCACGCATGCACTGTGCCAGGTCGCGTTCTTATTGGCCCCGATGTCCCACAGATCCACATGCCAGCCGAAGCGATAAACCGGTTGTCTGCACACACAGCAAAAGCCACGGCCTAGCGCGTATGCGCGTTCCCGAAAGGGCGCGGGGGGTGTCCGGAAAGTGACTGCCAGCCCGTTCTTAGGAGGATAGGTCGGGCGGGTTTTGGTCAGATGCGCCATGTAGTCATGGAATTCGCGAGTCGTGATCCGTCGTAGGTCCGCAGCGGTGAACTTGATCAGCAGTTTGCGGAGGCAAGCAAGCACGCGAACCCGCGAAAGGCTAAGCGTGCGGCGTGACCAGAAATACGGGGGAGCGGCTTTGCGCTGCTGCCCCCGAACTACCCTATCCGACCATTCGCGACGGGAAAATTTCGTCGCTTGTCATGGCATCTTCCGTCATCTTGGTTTCGACGATGGTTTCGAAACAGCTGTCGCACTTCCAACAGTGCCAAACATGATGGACTTGCCGCTCATAACGATACTCCGACCATTCGGGCGCAATCAACTCATTGTCGCAATTGGCGCAGTTCATCCCGAAGCGGAAACGGCGTTTGAATGGTATCATCGACATATGTAACCGTGATCTCCTGTTTCGCTCCGCATACCGCGGAGAGGTTAAAAAAAATGGCAATAGATTTCCTACGCGACCCACTGCGACGAGAAAGCGTCGCGTCGTCTCATGACGTCTTCTATCCTTCTCATGATATCTTCTATCGATTTGGTTTTCGCAGGCAGAATGACTTCGAAAGAGCAATCGCATCTCAAGCAATGCCAAAAATGACGTATCTGCCCCTCATCCCGATACTCGGACCTTTCGGGCGCAATCAGCTCATTGTCGCATTGAACGCAATTTGTGCCGAAGCTCGAACGACGTTTGGATGGTAGCATCCGCATCGCGACTCCCCTGCTGTCGCTTCGACATAGCGCGAGGAGGTAACAGAAGTATGGCACTTGCCTCCGCGGCGATTCACTTAAATGTGACTCGAAAAAGCAAGATCTTTCTCCGTGACTTCATAAAATACATCAGCCGAATATAGAATCTTTATATGCCACACTACACGCTTCGCGCATTAGCGTTTGGACATCGAAGCGGCGCCTGATCTTCGAGGGTTTTGCTGCGGTAAATGGCGCCGATTACAACAATGCCATACTCAAAATCAAATGCAGTGTGTCGCGGGTGCCTCAAGCTCTACCCGATCGCTTCCAGTCTGAAACGGAGTTTACGATGAACACGTACGTCGCCATTATTGGCGGGAAGGCCGTGTTGACATTTCGCGCTTTGGACGACGATCAAGCGCACGTAATGATCGACGATCAAGAAGGCAGCATACGATCAGATCTGAAGGTGCTCGTTGATGCAGACGGAAAGCCGCTATGGGATGGGAAGTCCGCCGTCCAGGTGCGCGAGGCGACGGCGGCAGAACATGTCGAGTGGAAAAGGTCTCGCGACCAAGCAATTAGCGACGGGGAAATTGATTTGGATGCTCGCAACGATCCAGATGAGTGGAACGTCTATTTAATGGGCGCTTCAAAGAACAAAGTTCGGCGCAAAAAATAGCATTCGACTTGAGGAAGTCTCAGCCAAAACCCAAGCGCAGCGTGATGCCCTATGCAACGAGCAGCGGCGGCAACAAAATGTCGTCCCTTGCCATGATACGATTCGACGAGACGGTAGAAATCAAAACCGCAGTCTCGAAACAGCAGTTGCATTTCTGGCAGCGCCAAAGATGGCGGACGTGCCGTTCATTCCAATGCTCGGACCCTTCAGGGGCAATCAGCTCGGTACCGCACTGAACGCATTTCATTCCAAAGCTTGAAGAACGATTGGCTCCTTTCGACATTGTTTTCACCTTCCTCGTCTTATTTTGTGTAACCTCCCTAATTACCCTTAGGTAGCGCGTCGAGCTCAACGACATTGTGTCAGTAGTTGGATTCGCTCCGAATCGCTTGTGGATTGTTGTGGATTGCTGTGATCTCGATCAAGAAAGCAGAGTGCTCTCTGTCGGTTGTGCACACTAAGCCGAAATAAATAATCTTTACATCGACCCTCAAGAAGCAAGTTAGATGGGATGTCACGTCGTCTCAGGACATGCCGATGTCCACCGAGTTTGTCGCTGTCAATGGTTCTGATCGCAAGAGCGGCGATGAAGTCCGCGCTGCCTAGGCGACTAGTTTCCGAAGCCCAAACGGACAGCATGAAGAACTGCAGGAGAGGGCTTTTATTTTTGCGGCGTTGCCGCTGCTTTTGTGCCGTCCCTTTAAACTGCCCTACGCGACTAACCGCGACGGGAAAATTTCGTCCCCTGTCATGGGATCTTCCATCGACTCTATATCGACGACGGTCTCGAAACAGAAGTCGCATTTCCAACAGCGCCAGTGATGACGGTTTTGCTGCTTACTCCGATACTCAGACCATTCGGGGGCGATCAGTTTATTGTCGCATTGAACGCAGGTCATCCCGAAGATGGAACGACGATCGGCTTCTATCGTCATTGGAACCTCAATTTTATCGATTCCACGACCATACGGAAAGAGGGAACGGATTTATGGCAATAGATTACGCGGGGATTAAAAGATCTTAATGTTCCTGTCCGATAAGGAACGCACCTGACATGCCACACGTGCTCGTATGGGACATTCAAACAGTACCTGATCTCGCGGGCTTCGCGGCGGCAAATGGTCACGACGGTAAGGGCGACGACGAAATTCGTGCCGAACTCGGGGACAAATTCCCAAAGCATATCTACCACTCGATTATCTGCATTGGCGCGTTGATCGCGCATCAGCAAGATGATCATTGGCTCGTTGATGCGCTCGGTGCGCCCCATGTCGGCGACCGATCCGAGCGATAACTCATCGCAGCGTTCGTCGACCGCATCGCCGAATTGAACCCGCAACTTGCGACCTTCAACGGATCGTCTTTCGACTTGCCCGTCCAACGATACCGCGCAATGGTCCACCAAGTTCCTGCGATTGGGCTGTCGGCACGACCCTACTTCAATCGGTACGCCACCACCGTCGCTGCGTTCATCCGCCTCGCCATGATCCGCATCATGCTCAGGCGGCTTGCCGCAAGCCACTCGTCATGAATCCAAACTTTTCGGATCGGCTCTTAGCCTGGCCGCCAATTGCGAATCGGTGGAGAGACCCAACTGGCGCTGTCAGATTTCATACGTCCATTTGAGGATCAGTCGCCCTTTTTTATCGGACAATTCGCGATCGACAGTGCAAAAGGGCGGTACCTCGACGAACTCTACAAAGCCTTCTTCCACGTCAGGTTTCGGGTTCGACGATACCGGCCGTTTTGGCGAGTGAGGCGAAGACAAATTGTTATCTTCTGCGATCGGCAAATCCCGGAATGGATGCTCGGCGAGGGCTGCCTCGCTAGGTTCAGAAGACGGCGGCAGGGGGTAAAGTAACCCCAGGACTCGAAGGGCAGCTTCTTGTGCGGGAAGAAGCGGCGGGCCGTAGCCTCCGTCGGTGGCACGCTTACTTTGGCGAAGCACCGCCAAGCGCTGCCGGGCTGCCATTTCAGGGCTCTCTATAAAGCTGTCATACCTCGCCGTGCGGATAGCCTCTTCTAGATCCTCCTCTGGAGTGAAGATCATCTTGTCGACTCGCCGTTTCCTTAACATCCTAAGTCGATCGTTGTCCCGTACTATCTCGCCCTCGACCTCAGCGCCATCGACGTAGTACTTTAATCTGTATTTGGAAGGGCACGGACACTGCAGCAATCCGTGGATCTCCTTGATACGAGCCTGAAGCTTGCTGGCTTTCTGTGCGGTGGCGTAAGGACTGCGCTTTTTGCTTGAATGCGGTAAGCAGGCTAGCTCCAATTTCGTATCCCGCAATTCCCTCGCTAAACCCGGATCGACAACAAAACCGTACTCGTCAGGAGGGAAGTTGCCGCGTCTCGACTTCTTCTTGGTCGGATTTTTCGGTAGGAAGTAGTGCGCCAGCTCCGACGCAGCTTGACGACGCTCTGCCGCTGTCGTTGCTGAATCCTGGGCGATACTAAACAGGACCGGCAGCATGGCAAAATTCGCAGCCGTGCTTGCGTCCGGCGAAGCGCCGGTCTTTGACTGTGGTGTGGTATTAGCGGCGCGATGATCAGACTTGTTTGGTGCTGTTCGCTCGATCGCTTGGAACGCCCCGGCAGGTTTCTTGGAGCGATCATGAACGGATCGCTGCCGGGCGGCAGGGGACCATTTCCGCGCTATGGCGACCCGCGAAGATGCCGGCAGCGTTTTATCCTTGATCAGGATTGCCACAAGCTCATCAAACGACGCGGTCGGATTGGCTGATGCAACAGCCAAGATCCTCTCGGTCAAGACCGTTCTCTTGTTGGGTGTCGCGCGTTGGCGCCCACCGCGGCGCTCGCCTGGTTTCGAACCCCTGGGCATGCTGCTCCAGTTTGCTCCCTATCGGCCTATCGGCCGCCCCGAGCGAGCCAACGCGCTCGGCCTTGGTGCTGTCACCCGCTACTCGGATTGCTAATATTTCCGACCCCGTCCCGGCTCTACAGGTTGGTTGTTAATCAATTGCTATCGGATCGCTATTCTTTGCTAGTTCACTGCTACTTGATGAAGTGGAGCGCGCACTGGTGGTCCGTGCGGCAAGTCACGCGTAGTGGTAGCAAGGTGGCAAAACGAACCCAAAGCACCGAAGAGGGATGCGTCGGCTTGGGCAATCGTTTCGCGAATCTCAGGGACCGGGTACTGAGGCCGAGAGAGAAAGAGCTAATATGACAAAAGCGGTTTTGGGAATTATCGGCGGCTCCGGCATTTATGATTTGCCCGGCCTGACCAATGCGCAAAGCAACACCATCGAAAGTCCCTGGGGCAAACCGTCCGGCCCGCTGCTGACCGGCGAGATCGCAGGGCTGCCGATCGTCTTCCTGTCGCGGCACGATAAGGGGCACCGGCTTTCGCCGAGCGACATCAATTACCGCGCCAACATCGATGTGCTCAAGCGCGAGGGCGTAACCGACCTCATTTCGCTCTCGGCCTGTGGTTCGTTCAAGGAAGCATTGCCTCCCGGCACCTTCGTGCTGATCGATCAATTCGTCGACCGCACACATGCGCGGGCGAGCTCGTTCTTCGGAACCGGCTGCGTGGCTCACGTATCGATGGCGCACCCGGTATCGCCGCGGCTGCGCATTCATCTGGCCGAGGCGGCGATGGCGGAGGGCATATCCGTGGTGCGCGACGGCACCTATGTCTGCATGGAGGGACCGCAATTCTCCACCTTGGCCGAAAGTCTCACCTACAAGAATCTCGGCTATTCCGTGATCGGCATGACCAACATGCCGGAGGCGAAGCTCGCGCGCGAGGCGGAGATTTGCTACGCCACCGTTGCGATGGTGACCGACTTCGATTGCTGGCATCCCGATCACGACGCCGTCACCGTGCAGGACATCATCAAGGTGCTGACCGCTAACGCAGAGAAGGCCAAGCAGCTGGTGGCGCGGCTGGCGCGCGATTTCCCGCGCGAGCACGAACCCTGTCCGATCGGCTCCGACCGCGCGCTCGACAACGCGCTGATCACCGCGCCGGAGGCGCGCGATCCGGAGCTCTTGAAAAAGCTTGACGCGGTCGCGGGGCGAGTACTTTGACGTTTCCGCGGCAGCGGGACTGCTACCGTGTGGATCGTTAATGTCTCTCCCGCTTCACCATTTGACAGCGCTGCTTCGCTGTGAGGTTTCCTCAGGGCCGAAGGGTACTCGCGCAAGTGCGCAACTAACGTCATTACGGAATGGCGCCGGCTGGCGCAAAGTAACGCGAACGTAAATTGGCGCGACCTATCGTTCCGTTGATCACGTGCGGCGGGCGCCGGGACGCGGCTATGGTCGGCCTCGCGCGAAACCGGCCGAAGCAGTTGCTGCCGCTGTTCGGAGCCTGACTTCACCGACTTTAGGGCCAGGCAAGTGCTCTCGGTTTGGCAGCGTGTGCCCAGCCGTCTACCGACGCTGGCCAGGGCTCGCGGCTCGCAGGGTGTGCGGCGCGTCACACCCTACAGGGGCCTTGGTGCGCTACACACCTAATCCAGCTGCTCTCCGAAGCATGGCGGCTCTTGGCACACAGGCGAGTTCTAAAGATGCCAGAAATGAGCAATCTCCAATCACCGGTTAGAGTCTGGAAACAGCGGCGACGTCGGCAACGCGTTTTTGGCGCAGTCGTCGCCGTAGCGCTGCTTGCCGCGCTTGTTTATGGCTGGCTCTACGTGTTGGGGGTATTCTGAGGTCTGGCAACAGTCGCGGGCACGTTCGTTGGTGCGGGCGCGATTTGGGCAGGTGCCGCCGATGTCGCAGTCCGGAACCGCAGCGGCCTGCGGTCTTTTTCAACAGTGGCCAGAGCTCGCCCTTCCGTCCCCCGACGCCCCCCAGGCAAGCTTCTGGTGCACAGGCCCCGGTAGGTCGGCAACGCTGCCGGGGCCGCCACGCGTCGAGGAGTCTTCGACGCGACTTAGCTGTGCCCAATCTTCGCGTGGTGTCGAGCGTCGGAAATTGGAGCACACCACGTGTGATGGCTGCTCTTACAGGCGTTGTTCATGACCGCTAGAGCGCTGCCTGTACCGAGCACAACCACCGCGAGGACGATCAATAATGGCGCTTTCATTGTGAACTCCGCTACTGCGGGGCCCCCCAACGGCGCAAGTTAATCGCTGTTCAAATGAACCCAAGATGAACGCGCGTGAAGCCCTGTGCGGCGGCTTTTATTGAAGCCCTGCACGGGCCTTTCACGCCGTCGGCGCGCCGCCAGGCCGATAAGCGCGTGGCATGCGGTAAGGGCCCGCAAGCGGTCAATGCTTGGCCAAGCTGTTTTTGACACACTCCTTAACCGCCTTGTGGCGGGCATACCACGACATTTCGTGAAATCGAGCCTGTTCCTTAACTTGCGCCCGGCAATCAGCGGTTGCCTTTTGCACGGCAGCTTTATCTGGTTCGTTCGCCGCCTGGGCGGCCATGGGTACCAATCCGGACAAAAACCCGCCGGCAATTATGACAGCAACTAATTTGACAGCAACTAATTTGAGCATAACGACCTTCCCCCCACTTGGCTGCGGCATCGCCCGATGAGAGGTTTTGCTTATAAATCGTGACATTCATGCGACGGATCTCGTCCGAGCCGCCATTGTCGTCGCAGGCGATTACACGACCGAGCCGGCAGGGCAACAATGGCTGCGGCAGCGACCGCGAGGCGAGCCGAAAAAAGAAGCCGCTGATCCGTGCGAGTTGATCAAGATCCGGCAGTGACGTTGACTGGGGCAACTCAGACCTGAGGCTTGTTCGAGTTGTGGCGCGCTCAACGACTACTTGCGTGCTGCCAAAGTCCGCAAATCTCTTCCTATGGGTTATCCGCCGCTCGCGTAAGCCCGTGCGAACCCTAAGAGGCCGTTTCGAAATTAGTTGTCAGGCGTGGAGTTCGTCGAGCAAGGCCTTAGCCTCCCTCAGATTGAGCGTGTCGAAGCCTTCGGTGAACCAGCAGTAAGTTGGCACCTGTAGGTCGCGGGCTTCGATGAGCTTACCTTGGGTACGCCGGAGGCGGGCGAGGCCGGTAGCGGCGCGAACGATCAAGGCGTAGGCGTGCCAACCGAACTCGCTGAGACAACGCAGAGCGATAGTCGATTCGTCGATTTCCGCGAGCCCGGCGGCCGCGTCCCCGACCGCGTGGCAGGCGTCAGCAATCATCGCTCGAAACAGCGAAACGCGAAGGTTACCGCGCAATCGCTCGAGCATCGCCAATCCGTCACGCATACGATCAATTGCGGATACGTCTCGCGAATTCAGACCGAAACATCCGAATTTCATCGATCTCCGCCTCGATAGGTATCGCCCCCTGCAGTCATTTGGCGATAGCACAACTTCCTCGACCGCTTCCACTCTCGAAAGTTGAAAACTGTGGTCGCGATCACATTCTAATGGTGCACGTCGCGATATTTTGCTCCTGCCGGTGAAGATATTGCCCCGTATCCAGCAGGAGGACGTCATGACCGGAACAGGTCGGAGGATCGCAACGGGTTTAGATGAGTCTCAGGTTTTTCGTCTGTTCAAGTGCGCGGTGAAAGATGACGACACACTCGTCGACGAAATAGTCGAAAGACTATACCGCAATATGAAAGAGTTCGACCAGGAGCGCGCCGAAGATACGGTGGAGTTGATCGTGGATCGCGATGCGGCGGCTGGATCAAGGTTTAGGGCGTTGCTCAACGAGTTATGGCCTGACCAGCGCGCGGATTTCGCAGCATCGTGAAGGGCAGTCAATTCGAAGACAAAGAAACGCTCCGGCCAGTTTGGCGTCTGACCGGAGCCAAAGTGAGGTTCCGTACATCGTAAGTGGAGGGTAGCCCACCTTACATGTGATATTCAGGCCGAATTTCGAGCCAGTCGGCAATGCGCTGCATTACCGCAACCCCACGCGACCGAGCTTACGGTGTTCCCAGACAAGAATATCCCACCAACTTGAGGCGTGAACTGCCACTCAGGTCACGGCCGCCTGCCAGCGCTTCATTAATAGAAAGCGCCATCAACCTTAACAGCAAAACCACCGGCGAGACGGCCTCCGTCGCGCCAAAAAAGGCCGCACACATCATAATCTATGGGAGCGAAAGGTCCTTTGCGCGACGACGCAGGAGCAGTTGATGGCCGCCTACAGGGACATGCCGACGATATACAAACCCCGGACCCACAAAATATTGCAGACTGTGATCTTCCTTTGCACCGGCAATTATTATCGAAGTCGTTTTGCTGAAGAGGTGTTCAACTATCGCGCCGCGCGGGACGGACTGAGTTGGGTGGCCCAATCTCGCGCCCTTGCGATTGAGCGCGGCACCAACAACGTTGGCGCATTGTCACCCTTTACGTTGGAAGCGCTGCAAGAGCGCTGTGTTGTCGCTCAAAGTGAGCATCGCTTGCCCCAGCAATGCAGCATTATCGATCTGCAAACAGCCAATCATATTATAGCACTCAATGAAGTGGAACATCGCCCTTTGATGTTAGAACGCTTTCCTCATTGGGAAGATCGCATCGAGTACTGGACTGTCGGTGACATCGACGTACTCCTGCCGCAAGTCGCGCTCAGTGCAATAGACAGTCAAATTGACGCGTTAGTCGGACGGCTTGCAACTGCGCAATCGGCTGCGCGTTGATTGTCATGGCACCGGCTGTTGAAGAGAAAGCCTTTCTGAGGTCGGCGGTTGCCGCGATTCCAAGGATAGCCGAAAGCGGACTTGCTCCAGTGTGGCGAAAGAACGATGGCGATTGGCCGAAATGGCTATATGAAAGGAACAAGCATCGGGACGCGGCGGCAATATTCCTTGTAGGTATCCGGGCCAAGCTCGACGCGCAGAAATTGCTCCTCTGAGCGGGCTTTCAGCCAAAAGCCAAAGGTCATGAGCGCCACCCCGAGTAGCGCTGGGACCGTGGCTTCAACAGCCGCTGTCGTAAATAGCGCGATGACAAGCCCCGTATAGATTGGGTGACGAACGAAGGCGTAAGGGCCGGTATCGATGAGCTTGTGATCTTCCTTGCGCGTGATAACGCCTGACCAAAGCCGCCCTAGGTGTAGACGCGCCCACCAAGTCAAGAAGAGGCCTGTCAACATGATCGCCACAAGCGCAGACGTGCCGCGATAGCCAAAATCCCATAAAGGGGCTTCTGACAACAACCAAGCTGTCGGTGGAGCAACCAGAATGCCTCCGGCAATCAGGGCAGCCCGGTATGTCCAGGTTTCCGTTAACGCAAGCCGCTTTTGTGCGCTGTTTGACCAGAATGATGCCGTCAACCAACTAATCGACCACCCAATCCAGATAAGCTCGACTATTTGTTCCGGGCGAACGATCACGTTATGCCAACTCCATGCAACAGGCCGATCTCGCCCGTTCCTGTGGTCGCCTATCAATACTACCTATCGGCATTGCCGAACTATAGATGAAATGGCGTGTTCCAATGCCGGCCCAATGGGACGCGGCGCGTAGCCGAGTTCGCGGCGGGATTTTTCGATCGACAACGGCTTGGACCACAACGCGATGCGCAGGCCCTCGACAGTCGCGGCCGGCGGCTGATGCGTCACATGGTTGGCAATGAACTCGACCGCCGCCGCAATCATCTGGGCAATGCCAGCAGAGACTGGAACGCAAAGCGCCTTACGACCGCTATTAGCTCCTAGGATCGCAAGAAGTTTCTTCAGCGAGATGTTTTCGCCTCCTAGGACGTAGCGCTGGCCGCTTCTGCCTCGTTGCATGGCAAGCAGCAAGCCCTCCGCAACATCATGCACGTCGACAAGGTTCAAAACGAAATCAACGTAGAATTGAATGCGTCGGCTCATGAAATATTTCAGCATCGAAGCGGGGGGCGTCAGGTTTGGGTCATCTCCGATCGGCATTGTCGGGCTGGCAATTACGACGGGGAGGCCAGATGCTGCAGCTTCCAAAGCGCGCTGTTCTGCAACTAGTTTTGAGCGCGTGTAAGCGCCCGGCATCTCTTCGAGCGTCGTGCAGATGTGTTCCGCAACGAACCGCTCCGTGCTCGAAGCGCTGAACAAAATTGATTCGGTAGAACAATGCAGCAACCGCGAAACGCCGCGATCGCGTGCGGCGGAAATCACTGCTTCCGTGCCAAGGCAATTGACGGTATGAAAATCTTGCTTTTGCGACATCCACATGCCCGGCAGCGCGGCGAGGTGGTACACCTCCTCGACCTCCGCGACGGCCTCTCGCATCTTCGCCGGATCGAGAACCGAGCCTTTTAGAAATTGCGCTCCGGGTAAGGGGTATGTTGGCGGACGAACATCGAGAATGCGTACGCGGCGGCCCTGGCGAAGAAGAGCAGCCACCAGGTGTTGGCCGATAAAACCGCTGCCGCCGGTAACGAGCGTCTGCATGACGGCCGTTGCCGAAATTAGCGCAAAGGGCTTTTTCGGCGTGGCCACTCTGATATGAGAGCAGCGAGATCGCGCCTGAAGCCAAGAGCAACGAAAAGCTTTGCGACGATAAACATTGGGCTCATGAGCATGTGTATAGGATTATCGAGCAGCGCTGGCCGTCGCTTTTCGCAGCAGGAGTGCCCGACAATTTGCAACGCCCAGCCGACGACAAAGAGCGTCGCTGTCGTTGCCCATATCCACGCAACACCTACATGCTTGGTTATTATCGCTGCGGTTATAAGAAGTGGAATAACGGCGCAGACGATTCCTACGCCGATAGCTAGGTCAAGAACCATCCAGAAGACAAGCGCCGGAATGACCAAAAGGGCAGCGGCACTCGTGCGTAGACCAACGGCGGTCACTGACACTAAGCTGAACGGAAGTGCAGCAGCCAAGAACAGGAGTGGCGTGCCCATGATGTGCAGGATGCAATTACGCTGATCGCGGTGAAAATCCGCATAAGCCGCCAAGTACCGCCGAAAAATACCACTCATGCTGGCTGCAAAACGAATCAGCACCGCGCGGGCGCAAGGTGAAGTTTCACGGTCTCTGGGTGCAAGGAATCCCAAACCCGGCTCGCACTATATCAAAACTCTCGCCGAAATTGCGACCTCATTGGTGGAATGGGGACCTGTCCGCATGGCGCCAATTGCAATTTTTTTGACCCAAAACAGCACAAGACGCGACGGCAAACGGTCAACTATGTATCCTCAATTCCAAATTGGCGCGCTAAATATTCAAGTTCCCTCGGTCCATAACTGGCCTTGCCGTAAGTGAGATAGTATTCGTGTCTCCGGCTGGGAGGTACGTTGAGAAAATGACGGATCAACACTCTGGCAGGGCCGCGCATTGCTAATCTGTCGAGCTTGGCGCCCGCCTTTTTCCGCCGCAAACACGCCTCTGCATGCCGGTCCATGGTTTTCTCCGCAACTCACCAGTAAGTGGCGGCAGCCGCGGTAACTGAATGTCTTGCTCAATGACTGTCCTCGCGTCAAGGAAAAGGTTAAGAAGGCGCACCGCGCATGAAGATGTGCGGCACCTGTCCCGCACCTTCACCGCAGAGCCAAGGAGGATGTCGTGCCCGCAAAACGAAAACTCTTGGGCGTGATAGCCGCGGCACTGATTTCAGGCTCCGCTGCAGGCAGTGCTCACGCGGCTAACGTTTTCACGTTGAAATCATCGACCTTTGAGGATGGCAAGATCATGCCGAAGAAGGTCGCCAACAGCAAAGCCAATACGCAGAACAATCCGAACTGCCTTGGCGATAACGTCTCGCCGGAACTGTCGTGGAGCAACGTACCGGAAGGGACTAATAGCTTCATCATCTTCATGACCGATCCCGAGGGGCGCGGCGGGGCCGGCGTTATTCATTGGGTGGCCTATGGCATCCCTGTTTCGGTCATGGGCTTTTCCGAAGGAGAGGTCAGCAAGCCATCCGATAAGTATGTCGGCGGCAAGGGCACTCGGGGCGTCGGGTTCTATTCAGGCCCATGCACTCCACCCGATACGATGCCGCACCACTACACCTTCGTGCTTATTGCGTCTGACTTCGAGCCGGGCGAACTACCGCCCGGCCTGACCAGGGACGAGGTTATTGCCAAGGTAGCGCCGAATGACGGGGCTCCCGTACACGCCAAAGGCGATGCAGGTCTAGTTGGCTTGTTTGTCAATCCGTGGCGGCCTTAGCCAATTCCATACATCCAAGTGCGAGCGCCTTGCTGCCCATAACCAAGATCAAGCAGGATCTTAGTTTGAAGAGCTTGCGATATCGCTTCGTAAACCTAAGGGCGACGCAGTCGGCGGCCTGCGGAGCATATTTCTTTTCGACTGCTGTACATCGAATTGACATTGTATCACAAAACGTTCGTCGTTCTGGACTTGGTTCGCGGCCCGTGCGTGCCGGCTCCTCCTCCCATTAAAGCTCGCCCCGGACGCAGGAACCCAAATGAGCCGCGCTAGTCTTTGCCGCCACAAAAAGGAACCCCTAGTGAAGTTTGCTTCGTGACTGACCACCGCACCTCGTGGGATAGGGGCGAACAGTCATGGTGACAATCCGAGCAATCCTTGCAACCATTGCAGTTATTCCGATTCTAACTTCAGCGGCCGCCGAAACGCCGACAAGGCCGGACGTCACTCGCAGGGTACTATCCTGCAAGGCAATTTTAGACGATGCGCAGCGTCTCAAGTGCTTCGATGACCTGTTTGGCAAAAGGGCCGGAGTTCCACCTGCCGTCACAGAACCCGAAATGGAATGGTCGTTGGAAGAACGTAATGCCGAAGGCGGTCCGGAAGTCACGGCGGCCGTGGTGGCGGGTGACACTGCCCTCATCTTGCGGTGCAAAGATCAAAACACGGAAGCGGCTTTTTCGACCAAATACAACTATCTAGGCAGCAATTCGGTGAACATGCTTGTTCGGATCAACGATCAAGAGCCGACGAAAGAAGTATGGTCGGCGTCGACCAACGGGCGGGCGGCTTTCGCGCCAGACGCTATAGCGTTCATTAGTGCTCTGCCGGATAACGCGAAACTGGTCATCCGCACCACCCGATCTGATGGAAAGACCAAGGAAGGAATTTTTCAGACAGGTGCGCTAGCTGGGATCAAAGACAAGATCGCCCGGGCCTGCAATTGGCCTGATCCCGAACCGATTGGATCAACAGGCCATTCGGAGCGGCCGTGATTGACCCGGCGCAGGCGCTCTCCCCCCGCGCTACCCCAGACGCCGAGGTTGCACGCGCCGGGTCCCATCACAGCGTCAGGTGTCGGCGGCCGGGAATGTCTCGTCCTTGGGGGAAGCAATGCTTCGATTGGGTTTTCATGGCGCGGCGCGCCCGGATGAACGTAGCTGACAGCGGCAATGCCCCGGGCGCGGAGTGCCAATCTACGCAAATGGGAATGCTTTCTACATTGGTGAGCCGCACCACGCACTTTGTGTTCAACGTGATGCGTGTCCTAGCGCAGCGGCTGGGCACGGCAAATGCGGGCGTTTACTAAGCGGCCCTTTCTTTGTTTCGGAGAGCAAAGAACATGGCGGGCGAGCGTGCAATTCTAAGAGCAGTTATTTCTTGGCAAGAGCGTCTTTAATGCAGCTCTTGACCATCTTGTGCCGCGCGTACCATGACGTCTCATTATACTTAGCGTACTCCTTGACCTGCGCCTTACAATCTGCGGTTGCTCGCTTCAACGCCGATTTATCAGCGTCAGTCTCAGCGACGGCAATCAATGGGGCAAAAGCTGCTCCGCAGATAAGGACTGTTGCCGTAAGCACCCAAACTAATTTGCTCAAGACAATTCTCCCTCGCTCGCGCGCCCCATTTTAAGATTAGAACGTGAAATCACGATTACGCAATAGCCCCCTTGGGAGCTTGGCGAAGTTCGCCGCGATGCGCCGGGGCCTCGTCGCACGTGAGCAGGCCGGCGGCGGAGTGCTCGATGCGCCGATCCGCGGCCGTGGCTCAAAACTTTTAGACCTGGCCGCGAGGGGTGAAAAAGACGACGAGCACCAAGACTAGTATTGTCAAGGCTACAATCCAGGCTGCTTCACGCCCTACATATAGGCGAATGGCGGTCAGCGCAGCCCACACGAGCCCGGAAACGAAGAGGAGATCCGCCACAATAAGTAAGCGGCGATAAATGCTCATCGCAATACTCACAGCGACACTGGTGCCAAGCTAAAGGAACAGTCGCAGTGAAGCATACACTTTGGTGCCGCGCTAACGAAGGCGGCCGTGCTGTCATGTTATCGTCGCGGCATGAAGCAGCCGGTGGACGTGATTCTCGGCATGATCGCTGCCACGGCGACGGCGTTGCTGCTGGCTGATCGCGGGCCACGACATCGAAATGCCCCCCGACATGACGCGCTGATAGCGGCTAGCGTGATGATCGCTGCCCTCGCCGGCATTCCCTCGCGCGAGCGGAAAGAGTAAGGCATCGGGCCGACGAGAAGTGCCAGCATTATGCACCGCTCGCTTGGGCGGTGCCGGTCATCCGGTGGGGCCCTAAGACATCGAGCGATAAGCTGCGTCGATGCGCGCGCTGCACCGCCTTTAGCAACAACGGCGCGACTATCTAGCATCCGGGCTGGGGTGGCGCCGATATCGGTTTCCTGTCGTTTCCGGTCTGCAAGACGCTACCTGCCGACTGACCGAAATCAGTCAATTTGCAGAGCGGGCGATCGAGGTAGGGAACCGGTTATTGGGCCGCACGGTTGGTAAGGTTGAGGGCGCATATGAAGAATCTCGCATTTGTTGCTGCACTGCTCCTGACGGCGTCGCCGGCGGAAGCGCAGGTCACTACGTCGAACGCAGCGGAAGCGAATACGGCGAACGCCCAACAACAGTCCGCTGGTCAAGCCGGCCAGTCAGCAGCATCCCAAGCCCCAACGACCGGCGTTATCTGCGAAGAGCTAATGGCAGCGACGTTTTGCAACGTACCCTCCAGCCCGAACACGGCTGGCTACGGATCAGGCGGCGCGACCGAGTCGAGCGTCGCATCCGGCGGAGCCGGCAGCAACACATCGTCTATCCCGCCATGCGGATTTTCCGACCGCCAACGAACTGTGCAACTGATCGCCGGGGCGGTGAAATGGAGAGGCCCGAGATCGCCTTGCGGCGCAATAGGTCCGCAGCCTGGGGCCGAGCCAGCCAAGTCCATGCTTACCCAACAAGCAGACACCACTCGTATTGGTGTGATACGAGGCTCGAGCCTAAGTGGACGGCGCTGAGGAGGAGAGATCGTGCATATCTCAAATGAAAGTCTGCTGGTTATATTGGTGGTCGGTCTTGTTGCCGGCTGGCTGGCTGGCAAAATCGTACAAGGGGCTGGTTTCGGACTTATAGGCGATATCGCAATTGGTATTGTCGGCGCGTTCATTGGCGATTGGCTGCTGCCTCAAATTGGTATCCATCTTGGTACCGGAATTGTTTCGGCAATCGTCAACGCCACCATTGGCGCCGTCTTGCTTCTACTTGTGGTCCGGCTTCTACAAGGGGGTGGCCGTTTCGGAGGCTGGGGGAGACGCCGATGGTGGTAGCCGCCGCGCTCGCCGGCGCGCGCATTAGCATAGGTACTTGCAGACGAAGTTCTTAACGGTATGGATCGCATTTTCGGAGGTGCCGATAATCCTGTCTCCCGTCGCCTTGCGGTACTTCCTTTTCGGCGACTTTTCCGCGATCACCATGGCCCAGAACGTCTTGTAGCGAGTTCTGGTCGTTGCGGGCGACGGCGATCCCCACGCTGTCGGCCTGTGGTTGCAAAAGGTTGGCATTGTGACCCGGCGAGGTCTGCCAAATGCGGAGCGTCTCGGTCCAAGTCTTACTGCCGGCGGCGATGTTTTCCGCCGCTACGCCTAGATGTGCCCCGGACACCCGGGAGGCGAATGACCCTGCCACGTTGTGATCCATGATGCCGGAGGCGGCCATCGCCTTTGCCTGCCGCTCGGCGATCGCAGTTAGCTGCAAGTCAGTTTTGACCGCCGAAAGGCCATGCTCGCGTCGGTACTGCGAAATCATCTGGGCCATGTCTTCTGCATGCGCCAACGTGGCTGCGACTATCAAGCCAACGACAATATAAAACACCTTCATCGCTCCCCCTCCCATTGGCACGCGATGCAGCAGTAAAATTCATTGGAGTGGGATACGGCGGATGTGAGGCGCCCCTGCTTTGAGACGGCTAAAGATTGCGGCCGTGGTACGGCCCAAGGTTTGATGTCAGGGCTGCTGCGACTTAGAGATAACGGTGTCACGCGGTGAGAACAGTGCCATCTATCGGTGTCAGCCATTCGGCAGCTCTGAGCCTCGTGGACTGTTTCATAGAAGAACAGTGCCAAACAGTACGAGCAGCCTTAAGGCCCTGCAGGTGCCCCGGCGAACGGGTTGGCATCCGGTGCTGGCGAACGGCGGCATGGCGTGTCCGGCGCCAAAAGAGACTCTGACATAGAGCCGCAGCACCTTCGCCTTTTCGTTGCCATCTTCGCTTGGCAGCCTGGTCGAGCCGGACTGAAGAGAATTCGTTCGATGGACGCCCGCCGATCCTTTATCCTTGCCTGCAGAGAAAACGACTTTGCGGATTCGCCGGCCCACGCATCACAGTGGGAGACGAGCGTCACTCCGCAAGTCACACCAGCCAACGATAACCTTCCCACGAGAGTTAGGTTATTGACGCGATGCCGGGACCTCCTTTGTCATTTAATTTTCAGTGATCAAATACGGTCGCCGATCTGAACATGGCGTGCGCAGCCGCGGCGTGCCTAGAGATCGCTCGGCTCACGAGACGAAAACGAATCAAGCGCAGATCGTCGAATGCGAAACCCCAAGCGCTGCGGGGGGCTGCGCTTGGGGCCACGTGTGAGACAGCTTAGGGTCGGGGATGGGGTGCTGCCTCGGTAGAGCAGAAAGCAACTCAGCGAACGATAGTCTAATCGGTCTTGGCATTAACGTTACGGTTGCAGCCGGGCCCTGGTTCCCGGTCTCTGAGCGAGCCAATCGCGTCAACGCTTGCAAGCGGCGGACACTCAAAACTGTGGGTCGGCTTCGGCCCTGAAAAGAATAAAAAGAAATAGCAACGCGAGGATCCAGGCCGGAGGCTTGCGGTGCGTTGATTCGGCGGGTGACACCCCAGAACCGCTCGTATAAGTTGTCTTGAGCGGACGAACTCGACGACGTCAATCGAGCAACCGAGATGACTGGCTAGGTGTTGGATAGGACGCGTGCCAGGCAGTTCGCCAGCGAGGACGGAGCTGGTCGTCGATATGTCATATCAGTATTCTCCTGCACCGAATCGTGGAGAGAACTGGCCAGGATGTGGGCGCGTAAGGCGAAAAACTCGAGATCGTCCGACGCCTACGACCAGGCGATCGATCGAGCTGCGCTCATGCTGCTTGCTGCCCTGCGCGATCACGCCAATCCGCAATATTCTTCCGTTCAGTTAGAAGCGCTGCGACTGCGCGGCATTGGTAAGAACGGTCGGGGATTCGAGCGGAAGAAGACGCACGCGGTATTTGCCGACATTCGCCAGCGCGCGACGGACTTGCTTTCGGCGGAGTTGCTAGCGGCCGGCATCGCCGACGATGTTGGAGCAGAGATGGATCGTATTCTGCGGCGTCTTTTGACTTCCGTGGAACGGATATTCGCTGAGCTATGACGTTTGGGAGCGACTTGCCGCTAGCTGATCGCCTTGCGCGTTGGCCTTTGTTAATTGATCCCACGGCCCAATTCCCGAGCAATAAAGGCATCATCAGATACTCTTGAAGCGCTCGTCGTTTGCGAGTCAGTTACAGGGCCTCCTAGCCTCATGCGTTACAGGCAGGTCTCACCCAGAGTGACCTGACTTGCCGCTATCTGCGCAAAGGAAATTGTGGTCGGTCACCCGAACGATCCGGCCTGAATTTTGGCTGTCCTTCCTTTTGAAGGATGCGAATCAATGCGGTTCCGCCGAGACGGCCGTTGGAGCCTGATTGGCGTCGAGGCGAGCGAAGTTGCCTCGCGGTCACATGGTATAGGCAGCGGATGGGTCTCGCGCCACAGCGCGCGTGCAATTTCCATCGCGTCAATCCCGGCACGTTCCCACCACACCGCTTCATCGCCGCAGTGGTGGAGCTCACGGTGATGACCTCGGCACAATGGAACGGTGAACTCGTCGCTGACCTTGCGGGATAGAGCGCGGCCTTGTGCAAAGCGAAGGTGATGAGGATCGGAGGGAAGCCGGCCACAGACCAAGCAAGGACGGCTTGCAACCAGCCTGATGTGATCGCGATCGCGAATGCGCCGCGGTTCCGGGAGGGTCAGGACGCCCTTGTCGATACGGTCCTGGCGCGAAGGACCTCTCGCGTTGTCCGATTGCAAATCTGTTTTCGGCGTTGAGGATGCCGAATGTTCAGCGGAAGTCGTCACTTGGGTTGAGGACTCGTCGCCGGAGGCCATCACCTCGGCCGAGCTTCATCTCGAACGCCGTCTCCACGTGTGCGGCATCAGATGCCCGCAAGCGATTCTTTTCCGGAAGGCTTTGACGCACCCATTCCGCGGCATCCTCGGTGGAACTCAAGCACCTGATCTCGGCGATCAAACGCTCCCGCAATTTGGCGGATGCATGTAATCCAAGACTTGCCTCAGCCTGTTTCGGTAGCGGCTTGCCGCTCCGCGCTGATGTTGCATGCTCTGGGCGGGGTGTCGCTTGCTGGCCGAGCTCTCGTCCACCGTTCAACTGGCCAGCTCCATTTGCTTTCGGCCCCTCCGGTCCGATCTCGCTTGTCGCCGTTTGAAGATCTGGAGCATCAAGATCATCCTCACCAGCAATCCCGACGAGAGCGAAGAGCGCGTACCGTCGTGCATAAGTCAGGGCGCCTCCCATGCGACGCGGAGAGGACATATCCGTGACCGGGCACACCGGCCAGTCGGAAGCGATCCACTCCCCCGACGAGTGCGCCAACACGGTGGTGAGATTGACTAGCCCGGCGCCCTGATCGATCGAGGTTGTCTGCACAGTCGCAATCTCGTGCCGGCCCAAAACCTTGCGGACGATCTCGAGACCGCTCGATAGCGGCGCGTAGCGAAACGTTTGTTCTCGCCCCCGTGCGCCTTCCTCACGGATGGTCGCAACGAGCGACTTCTCCGGATTGATCAGCTCAATTTGTGCCTTGGCCAGGGCCGCGGCTAGGGCGCCAATGGTTTCACTGGCTCGTTGCATGCTCGCCCTCCACACTCAAGAGATCAAAGCTGATCGCGCCAGATTTCGAGCGCTTGGCCCGAATACCATGGCCGATCGCTTGCTGTGCGTCCGCCGGTACGAGGTTCTTCAATTCAACCTTGGCAGCCTCATGCTCTACATGGGCCGAGCGGGTTCTCAGGAGAACCGCCGCAAAGTCCGCCCAAGCATTGGAGGTGGTCATATCCACGACGCGAACGGCCTCGACGCGCGGCTTTGGCGGATCGACCCCGAACAGGATAGGGGGCTCGCCGCTCTCGACGCAGCGCCAGAACTTCCGCTCGGCTGTGACGATCAGGTGTTGATAAAGTGGATCGGCCGTCACCTTGATCTCGACCCACTTGCCGCCGCCGGTAATGATCGAGAGCACCGCAGTCCGTGCCGCGACAACCCACATGTTGTGCTGGAGTTGTGGCGCATACTTTTCCACCGCCGCTTCTTCCGAGAATGACCAAGGGAGCATGAACTTGGCCTCGAAGACCGCTCCACTTGAACGGACGCGACCATCGAGCGTGGCCCCCATCCAGGGCAGACGAAGGGTGTCGTAAATGCTTCTGGACGTCCGTGACTTCCTGCCGACTACTGGCCTCGTACCAGCATCGATTAAGCTCCTCGGTCGCTCGTCCCAACTGGACGACCAGGTTGCCCGAGAGGTCCTCCGGTTCTGCGCCTCGCCACGCTTCTCCCGCCATAGCTGCAGCAAGCCGCCTGATCAGTTCCCATGATGACCCGAGCGTCCGATCCGCCGATAAAGGAGCGTTCGGTCGTGGGCGGTCGCAACGGCTTTCGGGAAATTCTTGTGCATGGCAACCTGTGTCTCACAATCTCGTTGTGTAGCTGCACTGTGACAAAAGCACAATATCATGCCTGTGACAGGTCGCACAAGTACGTATGGCTCGAGCGGCGCTAAATTTGACGGTACGCGATTTGGCGGAAGCAACGAGGTTCCATCGGAACACGATCACGCAACATCGAAACCGGAAGGTACGTCGGCGACGAAGCTTCTCTGGCCACGATTGAAACAGTGCTCACGCGGGCCGGCGTCGAATTCATCGACGAGAATGGGGGCGGCCCAGGGGTCCGTCTGCGAAAACGGAAGTGAGAAATCTAGGCCGAAAGCACACAGTCGACGCGGGAGTAGCATGAATGATCACACCATGAGGCGGTGCGACCGGGCAAAAGAGAAAGTCCCGACGGAGAGCCGCCGAGACTTAGGGGATTGAGAAACGGGCTCAGGTGGATGCCTGAGCGCGTGCTATGTCACAATTCCACATATCGATCGCGTGGCAGCCTATGGAAATTTTCGACCAGTTCAATTCTTGAGAGCTCGGTATAGCGTGCTTCGCAGCGCTAGTGCGATCCGTGCCGTACATCCACTCTCCCTCGTGAAGACGGTATGCCTGCGCGGGCGCTGCGATAGATCCTTGCAGAAGTCGTTGATGGTCTTGTAGCCCTCGTACAGCGATTTTCTGGCCAGCGTGCGATCTGGTGCGGCAGTCCCGGTCGGAGGCTATCTTCCCGCTATCCATTCGATGTGGCTGGTCCACGCTGCAAGCAATCCTTTCTGAAAAATGCGCATGATTGCTAATCCGCTGAGACGCTCCTTAGAGCCTGGTCGGCGCCGTGAGAGAGGTCCACCGTCGTAACCTCGTATTTGGCGGGGATCCCCAGGTGTGCGCATCAAACGGATTCAATCCGCAGGCGTTCCGCCCCGCGTCGGTTCCTTCAAATTAGGACGCTATCGAGTTGACCTTTTGCGGCATGAGCCGTAAAGTGAGAAGAGTATCTGGGCACGTTCCTTCATAGTCAAAATCGGAGTGCTCACGATGACGAATCCTTTCCGACGAGGAAGTGCACCGGGTCGCGAACAACCCGACTACTTACGACCTGGCAGTTTCAAACCGGGCCACGACGAAGCGCGGCGGTCGCAAGCGCGGTACGCCGAACGCGTTTTCGGCGGATTACAAAAGGGCGATCCTTGAGGCGGCGTATCGCGTCGGAAACGACGGCAACGGTAAGGACGGATTAGTTGGCTATTTCAGCTGGGTCGCCTTACGTCATCCGCGGATGTTTCTGTATGGTGCTTCTGATCAACATCCTGCCGCTGGAATTTGCCGAGGACTCCACGTCGGAGCAGCCGCATCGGACCAAAGAAGAAAGTAACGAATGATGTTCGCGACTACATTGGGCTGCTCGGCAAGGACCGGCGAAGAGGCAAATTGTTCGAGACCGAGTCTGCGGTCATCGTGGGATTGGACCGGCCAGGACTTTCCCGTTGGCTCGCTGATGCAGCTCGCCGTCGACGAATCCGAAAGCTTTCTGCACGCTGATTGTCGCGGCCTTTCTGCGGCCGCCGACCAAACAGCAGCGCGGACTCGCCGCACGGCGCGCGTGGGAGCAGCGTCAGCAAGCTGGCGGCGAGCGATGATGCTCGCCCGTTTGGGCGGTCGATTGAGGAAAGCGGATGATGCAACAAGGAGTAGTAAATCGTCGTTCTTGCGCACTACTTTATCGCGCTGCAGGTGATTCGGATTTAGCGGGGCTTGCGGACGCAGATATCCGCAAGCCGTCCAGCAAGGCCTTGTGGAAGACATCCGGCGCCTGGATCTGCGGGGCGTGGCCGAGATCGGGAAACTCGACGAGCTCCGCGTGCGGAAAGCGGCCAGCGGCTTCTTTCGCCAGCACCGGATAATGGCCCAAGGTCGCACGCACCGCCGGCGGCACGAGATTCTTGCCGAGCGCAGTCGTGTCCTTGTCGCCGATCAACAGCAAGACCGGCGCGGAGAGCTTTTCGAATTCATAGAAGACCGGCTGCGTGTAGGCCATGTCGTCGGCCAAAGCCGCGTTCCGGGAGACGATGTCGTGCCCGGGACCGCGATAGAGCCCTGCCAGCATTTGCACCCAACGCTCATACTCGGCGTCCCACGTACCGGCGTAATAGGTCGAGCGCTGATAGTCGCGAATGCTGTCGGCCGTCGTTTTCAGCTCTTGCTGATACCAGGCATCGACGCTTTGCCAGGGCACGCCTTTGGCCTTCCAATCCTCGAGTCCGATCGGATTGACGAGCACGAGCTGCTCCACGTCATCGGGAAAGGTCAGTGCATAGCGCATGCCGAGCATGCCGCCGATCGAGTGCCCGATGATGGTGGCGCGCGTAATTCCAAGCGAGGCAAGCAGAGCATGCGTGTTGCCGGCAAGCTGCTGGAAGCTGAACTGATAGTGCGCGGGCTTGCTCGATTTGCAGAAGCCGATCTGATCGACGGCGATCACCCGGTACCCGGCTTGGCTGAGTGCTGCGATGGTGTCTTGCCAGGTCGCCGCGCAGAAATTCTTGCCGTGAAACAGCACCACCGTCTTGCCGTTGGCCGCGGCGGCGGGCTTCACGTCCATATAGGCCATGCGCAGCGCCTCACCCTGCGAAGTGAAGGAAAAATATGAAACCGGCCAGGGATATTCGAAGCCTTGCAGCTCCGGACCGTAGGCTGGTTGCTCGTTCGCCGGCTCTGCAGGCGCGCCGCCTGCCATGGCGGTGGCGAAGCCTAAGCCCAGCACCCAAGCAACTGCAAAAGCGCGCATGATGCGATCCCTTCCCGCAAGCTTAGGCCGAAGCGGCGGCAACCGCCGCCTCAGGGCCAACGCTTGCGCCGGCAATTTTGGGCGGCCGCTTTCGCCGAATTGTCCTCGTTGCCGCGCCGAGATAGCCACAATATAGCGCCTCCGGTACGCGTAAGTATTGGAAGCAAAACGTGTTCAGGTTCCGTCCAGTTAGGGTCGCCAAGGGGGCTTTAGCCATGCTAGGGGGAGGGGGGAAGACGGAGTCGCGGGAGCTCCGCCGGCTTGCCGGCGGGGTTGATAGGGGTGGTCCATTGAAAATTGGGGTGATCGGCGTTGGCGTCATGGGCAGCAACCATGCGCGCGTCTTGTCGGAAATGGCCGGCGTGACGCTGGTCGGGGTGGTCGATCCCGACCGCACCCAGAGGGAATTCGTCGGGCGCACCTTGGGTTGCGCTGAGTTTACGGACATCGAATCGCTGGTGCGCGCCGGGGTCGAGGCGGTGACCATCGCGGCACCCACCCATCTGCACCACGATCTGGCGCTCGACTGCATCTCGCGCGGCCTTCACGTCATGGTCGAGAAGCCGATTGCGCCGACGGTGGAGGAGGGCGGCGCCATCGTGGCGGCGGCCCGCCGCGCCGGGGTGACGCTCATGGTCGGTCACGTCGAGCGATTCAATCCCGCGGTCGAATCGATCAAGCGCGCGATCAAGGGCCAGGATATCCTCTCGATCGCCATCACCCGCGTCGGCCCGTTTCCGCCGCGCATGTCGAATGTCGGCGTAGTGATCGATCTCGCCGTCCACGACATCGATCTGATCCGCTGGTTCACCAACTCGGAGATCGTGGAGATCCAGCCGCAATTGTCGAGCGCGGTGGCCGAGCGCGAGGATATCGCGCTGCTTCAGTTCCGCACCGCTTCCGGCGTGCTGGCGCACATCAACACCAACTGGCTCACGCCGTTCAAGGCGCGCACCATCCATGTCGCCACCCGCGACAAATATCTGATCGGCGATCTGTTGACGCTGCAGGTGACCGAGTGTTTCGGCTTCCAGCCGGACGGCAGCTACTCGATGCGGCATTTGTCCGTCGGTTATTCGGAGCCCTTGCGTGCGGAATTGCGCGCCTTCGTCGAGTCCATCCGGACCGGTCGGTCGCCCGCGGTCACCGGCGAGGAGGGCGTCGCCAGTCTCGAAATCGCCATTCGCTGCCTCGATACGCGCGCGGAACTTTCGCGCGCGCCGCAACGCAAGGCACCGCGGCGGGTCGTTGGATAGCGCATGATCCCGAAAAGTGGATGCCGGTTTTCGGACAGGATCATGCGCCAACTAAAAATGCATGATCCCGAAAAGTGGATGCCGGTTTTCGGACAGGATCATGCGCCAACAAAAAATGCATGATTCCGAAAAAGCGGATGCCGGTTTTGGATAAGATCACGCGCCAACAAAAGATCTTGCAATAAATCAGCACACCCGCCTGGACGAGCGGCCGATCTCGTTCATCGACGTTGCCGCTCAGCGCCGCCGGCTCGGCCGCGCCATCGATGACGCAGTCGCGCGCGTATTGACGCACTGCCAGTTCATTCTCGGACCCGAGGTGCGTGCGCTCGAGAGCGAGTTGGCGGCGTTCTGCGGCGCGCGCCATGCGATCACCTGTTCGAGCGGCACCGATGCGCTTCGGCTCGTGCTCATGGCCTGGGGGATCGGCCCCGGCGACGCCGTGATCTGTCCGACCTTCACCTTTTGCGCGACGGCCGAAGTGGTGGCGTTGTGCGGCGCGACGCCGGTGATGGCCGATGTCGATGCGGACACTTTCAACCTCGATCCGGCGAGCCTCGAGCGCGCGATTGCGACCGCCAAGAAGCTCGGGCTCAAGCCGCGGGCGGTCATACCGGTCGACCTGTTCGGCCAGCCGGCCGATCATGATGCGATCGCCGCCATCGCCGACGCGCATAACCTCTTCATTCTC
Source organism: uncultured Alphaproteobacteria bacterium (assembly GCA_963831135.1). Lineage (GTDB taxonomy): Bacteria > Pseudomonadota > Alphaproteobacteria > Rhizobiales > Xanthobacteraceae > BOG-931. Next base: position 44,295 of record CAWHPH010000065.1, on the reverse strand, counting down.
GACGATGCGGCGCAGGCTTTCGGCGCAACGTACAAGAACCGTAAGCTCGGCGCCGTGTTTGCCGGCCGCAAGCCTGGCGCTTCGGCCACCGCGACCAGCTTTTTCCCGGCCAAGCCGCTCGGCTGCTATGGCGATGGCGGCGCCATTTTCGTCGACGACGACGATCTGGCGGCGCGGATCAAAAGCCTGCGGGTGCACGGGGAGGGCGTCGACAAATACGACGCCGCCGGCATCGGGCTTGCCGCGCGTCTCGATTCGATCCAGGCCGCGGTGCTGCTGGAAAAGCTGAAAATTTTCCCGGAGGAGATCGCGGCGCGCAATAGCGTTGCCGGGCGTTACGCCTCCGGCCTTGCCGGTCTCGCCATCGTGCCGCGGCTTGCCAAGGACTCGACTTCGGTCTGGGCGCAATACACCATCCGGCTTGCGCCCGGACGGCGTGATGCGCTCGCCGCCACGCTCAAGGCGCAGGGCATTCCGACAGCGATCTACTACGCCAAGCCGCTGCACCGGCAGGCGGCCTATAGCGGTTTCCCCATCGCCGAGGGCGGGCTGCCGGTGAGCGAACGGCTCGCCGCGGAAGTCATCAGCCTGCCCATGCACGCCTATCTCGATCACCCCACGCAGGACCGGATCATCGTGGCGGTGCGGCAGGCGCTTAAGGGGTAGCCGTCATTCCGGGGCCACGCCAACGGGTCCGGCCCGAAGTGGCCGGCCCGATGACAGGCTTAGCGTGGAACCCGGAATCCATAATAATCACCGTCTGTGGATATGGATCCTGGACTCGCCGCCATCCAAGTCGGCTGTTGCCGACTTGGGATTTTAAATGTCGAACTCGGGAACACCCGAGTTCGATGGCGATCCGGAATGACGGGCCTCGCAATAACTCGTAATTGTTGCCCTTATGATCGAGCGGATTCTCACGGTCGGCGGCTATACGCTGCTTTCGCGCATCACCGGCTTTCTGCGCGACATTATGCTGGCGGCGTTTCTCGGCGCCGGGCCGGTCGCCGACGCTTTCTTTGTCGCCTTCCGCTTGCCCAACCATTTCCGCGCAATCTTCGCTGAAGGCGCCTTCAACGCCGCTTTCATTCCGGCTTATGCGCGCATTCGCACGCAGGAGGGGAAGGACGCAGCCGGCGTCTTCGGCGACCGCATCTTCACGTTGCTGTTGGCGATCCAGGTGGTGCTGCTGGCGCTGGCGCTTGTTTTCACGCCGCAAGCCATCGATCTCCTGGCGCCCGGCTTCTCGCGCGAACCGCAGCAATATCAATTGGCGGTTTCGCTCACCCGCATCACCTTTCCCTATCTCCTTCTCATCACGCTGGTGACGCTGTGGGGCGGCATTCTCAATGCGTTGCACCGCTTCGCTGCGGCATCGGCAGCGCCGATCCTCCTCAATCTGGCGATGATCGCGACGCTGGCTTTGTCAAAGCAGTTCGGCGGCGCCGGCTATGCCGCGGCCTGGGGCGTGCTCATATCGGGAGTGCTGCAGGCGCTCCTGGTCGGCGGCGATACCTGGCGCGCCGGCGTGTTCACCGGATTTCGGGCGCTGCGCCTCGACAGCGACGTGCGGCGGTTTTTCGCGGCGTTGCTGCCGGCGACGGTCGGCTCGGCCGGCACCCAACTGGCGTTGTTCGCCGACACCATCATCGCAAGCTTTCTGGCGACCGGTGCGATCTCGGCCCTCTACTATGCCGACCGCATCGACCAGTTGCCGATCGGCGTCATCGGCATCGCCGTCGGCACGGTGCTCTTGCCGGAGATGACGCAGCGGATCGCGGCCGACGACCATGACGGCGCCCGCTCGGCGCAGAACCGCGCGATCGAATTTGCGCTCCTTCTGGGGATCCCCTGCATCGTCGCTTTCCTGGTGGTGCCCGAGGCGATCATGCGCGGCTTGTTCATGCGCGGCCGTTTCACCGCCGGCGATGCGCACGCGGCGGCGCTAACGCTGATGGCCTACACGATCGGGCTTGTTCCGTTCGTCCTTATTCGCAGCGTGGTCGCTCCTTTTCTCGCCCGCGGCGATACCTTCACGCCGATGAAAGCCGCCCTGATCGGCACCGCGATCAACATCGCGTTCAAGGTGGCGCTGATGGGATCGCTGGCGCAGGTCGGGCTGGCGCTCGCGACCTCGATCGGCGCCTGGATCAACTTCGCGCTGGTGCTCTATTGGGCCGCGCGCTCCGGCTACATCGCCGCTGACGCGACGCTCAAGTCATCGCTGGTCAAGCTGTTCGGCGCCGGTGCCGCGATGGCGGTGCTGCTGCTCGCTGCGGCGCCGCTCGTCGCCCACGCCACCTCGTCGCTTCCGCGATTGCGCAATGAAACGGAGTTGGTCGCATTGGCGCTGCTGGGAGGCGCGCTTTACGGCGGGCTCGTGGCCGCCTTGTTCGGGCGCCGATGGCTCTCGTTCGTCCGCAGGCGGTCCCCAGCGAAGCCGATTAGTCCGCCCGTCGGCGACGCTTGATCGCGCGCCTCGCTTGGCGCGTTGTACTCTTGTGACTTGGACGACCGGTTGGACGACCTGTTGGACGACCTGCTCATGACCAACGCGAAGCGTTCGTCGAAGCTTCTCATCTTTGACTCGCGCCAATACCTGTACTGCGTCTATCGCGCTCCCGGTGCTTGGACCAATGCCAACAGCCTCTCGTTCGTCGGCGCCGACGGCGACACGATCGATGGCGTATTGCGGCAGGTCCGCGAAAAGTTCCGCCTGGCTACCGAGGCCAATGACTGGTCCGTCCTCGGTACGGTGCCAAATCCGGCCGACAACGAAATCAATACGATCTGGAAATTTGCCCGGCCGATCGACAGTCTCCTGTTCTCGCCCGCCGCGTATGGCGGGCTTTTGTGTGTAAAACCGTCCGCGCTACGACTATTCGACAAGATGCTCTCGCCGGCGCTGCTTTCGGTCATGCGGGCGATGCCGCATTTGTTTGAAGACCGGTGAGCTCGGCGAGCGCCGGCCTTTACCGGTCAGCAATCGCAGGGACGCGATTTCCACCAGAAATTCGGGTGTGTCTCGGTTTGAATTTTTCTCCGGCAAAGATCACGGGGCGTATAAAGTTGTCGGAACAGCAAGCCACCCTTTCTCTCTCATGCATTGGATGACTGGCGTCGTCCACTCGTAATCCACAAACCAACCTGAAATACGGTATTCGTGCGCTTGGTCGAGATCGGCCAGTCGCCCGCTATCGTGCGCTGCAACGCACCCGCGGAGCGCTGTGGGAAAATCTGCGTCGAAATAGTTACCTTCCCCGAGAGCATGTCCCGGTGCCCACTTTCTTTCGGCTGTGTACACCCACGAGAGGATGGCGCCACAGGCGATCGCGACGCCAACCAGCAAGGCCGCAGCCGCATAAGTTCGGGACATTCCTCTCTACTCCACATTGTCACGCTGCTCGCTTCTTATCAGGCCCGCGCTTCCCGACCTAAACGCGGCGTTCGCGCGCTTTGTCGTCTGTCTGTTACGTCACCGTAGGCGTTTGTCATCTATTTGTTATGTCACCTGATTGTTATCCTGGGCCTCTAAATTCTCACTCGAATCAGAGTTGCCGGCATCAAGCCGCGTGAGCCGGGTTGGTTCGCGTGCTGCTGGTGGTGCCGGAATCTCGCTCATGCGGGTGAAGCCGAAGAGCGAAGCTGCGTCTGCTGGCGCGGCCGCGTCGTCATCTCCTGATTGAGGAAATAAGCGGAGCTTTTATGCGCGTCACCATGATCGGCGCCGGGTATGTCGGGCTTGTCTCGGGAGCCTGTTTTGCCGATTTCGGCCATCACGTCGCGTGCATCGATAAGGATGCGGGGCGGGTCGCGGCGCTCAAGCGCGGCGAAATTCCGATCTTCGAGCCCGGTCTTGCCGAGCTTGTGGCGACCAATATGGCGCAGGAGCGGCTTTCGTTTTCCACCAAGCTTGACGGCCTCTGCGAGGCGGACGCCGTGTTCGTCGCGGTCGGAACGCCGTCGCGCCGCGGCGATGGCCATGCCGATCTGAGCTACATCTACAGTGCGGTGCGCGAGATCGCGCCGCTCTTGTCGCCCACGGCGGTGGTGGTGACCAAATCGACGGTGCCGGTCGGTACCGGCGACGAGATCGAGCGCATCCTGCGCGAAGTGCGGCCGGAAGCGAACCTGCAGGTCGTTTCCAATCCGGAGTTTTTGCGCGAAGGCGCCGCCATCTACGATTTCAAGCATCCGGACCGCATCGTCATCGGCAGCGAGGACGAGCAGGCCCGCGCCGTATTGGCCGAAGTCTACCGGCCGCTTTATTTGAATGCGGCGCCGATGCTCTATGTCAGCCGGCGCACCGCGGAACTGATCAAATACGCGGCTAACGCCTTCCTCGCCACCAAGATCACCTTCATCAACGAGATCGCCGACCTGTGCGAGCGCACCGGCGCCGACGTGCAGGAGGTCGCGCGCGGCATGGGGCTGGACAACCGCATCGGCGGCAAATTCCTGCATGCCGGCCCGGGCTTCGGCGGTTCCTGCTTTCCCAAGGACGCGACCGCCTTGTTGAAGACTGCGCATGATCACGGCGTGCCGTTGCGCATCGTCGAGACGGTCGCCGCCGTCAACGAGCAGCGCAAGCGGGCGATGGCGCGCAAGGTGGTGGCCGCGCTGGACGGCTCGATCCGCGGCAAGACGGTCGCGGTGCTCGGTCTTTCCTTCAAGCCGAATACCGACGACATGCGCGACTCGCCCTCGATTCCCCTCATCACCGCGCTGCACGACCTCGGCGCCACGGTGCGCGGCTATGATCCGGCCGCCATGGAGGCGGCCAAAGCGCAGCTTCCCGACGTCATCTATTGCGGCAGCGCCTATGAAGCCGCCGAGCGTGCCGAGGCGGTGGTGATCGCGACCGAATGGGAGCAGTTCCGCGCGCTCGATCTCGACCGGCTGCGCTCCGTCATGGCGCGGCCGGTGATTGTCGATCTGCGCAACATCTACCGTGCCGAGGAGATGAAGCGGGCGAATTTCCGCTATTTCGCCGTCGGGCGGCCGACGGCGGAACGGCATGTGGAAAGCCCGCTGCCGCGCCGGCGCAAGGCCGCGGCGATGAACGGCAAATCGGTCGGCAACAAAGTCCCCGAGCTCGCTGTCTGAAGCCGCGCGCCGGCGTTGCGCTGTCTGTCAGACCGTAAACAATTCATGCGGCTGCTCCAGGCCGCGCAGCTTATGCTGCCCGAGCGAGCGCAGCGCCGCGCCATAGGCGCGCGTGAAATCGTCGCTGACGATGAGCGGCAGATCGAGCGATTTGGCCACCGCCTCGATCCGGCTGACGAGATTGACGTCCGGGCCGATCACAGTGAAATCCAGCCGGTTGGCGGCGCCGATATTGCCGTAGATCGCCGAGCCGTAATGCAGGGCGATCACCATTTTGAGCGGCTGTTCTCCCTGAATTTGTGCGCCCAGCGCGTGCACGGAATCGAGCGCCTCGCCGGCAGCCGCCAAGGCTTCGGCGGCGGCGCGCGGCGCCTCGTCTGGCGTCTTCACCGGAAACATCGCCAGCAGACCGTCGCCGATGAATTTCAAAATCTCGCCGCCGTGTTTGGCGATCGCGCGCGCCTGCGCGTCGAATACCTGGTCGAGGATGGTGATGACTTGCTGGCCCGGGATGCGGTCGGAAAGCGCGGTGAAGCCGCGGACGTCGGACGACCACAACACTGCTTGGATTGTGTCGCCGGTGCCGCGCCGGATCTTGCCGGCTAGCACCAGCGGGCCGGTCTGCGGCCCGAGATAGGCCTTGAGCACATTCTCGGCGATCTGCCGCTGGCTGTGCATGTCGGCTAGCACCGACAATCGTTCGGTCACCGACTTCAGTTGTGCAATTTCGTCGTTGGAAAAACCGCCGGGCCGGTCGGTGACGTAGGTCGCCATATAGGACTGGGCATAGGCGCTGCTGACGGGAAACGCGAGATACTCTGTGGCGCCGCGCGCCTTGAGGTCGTGGAGGACCGCAAAATCGAGTTGGTCGGCGGCCCTGTCCAGCCGGCGGCGCAAGGTCTCGCCGCCGCGGCGCACCCGCAATACCGGATTCGCCTCGTAGGGGATCATGTCTGCGACCTCGTGCATGATCATGATTTCCTGAGTCTGCGCAGTGGTGCGCCACCATACGTAAGCGGCGCCGAGAAATTGCGGATGCAGCGTGCCGCTATGCAAGGTCACGCGCAGGAGCGGCAGGCCGGCGGCGTGCAGGCGCCAGGCATATTCGTCGATCGCGCGGGCGGCCGACCCTACTCGCCGTGCATCGCCGATCAGCCACTCGGCAATCGCTTCGATGCTGTCGCTGGCCGGCCGCTCGGCGACCGGCCGCTCGACCACCTCGGTCGTGACGACGGTCTGTCCCTCCACGACGACCCGGGAACGGCTTGGGCTGTAACCGCTTTGCGTGTCGTCGCTCATCGGCCATGCGCTCCTCTCAGCGCGGATTGATCGGCCGGTTCTCGGTCCAATCCCAGGTGCCGCTGTCGCGTTCGCGCACCGCTTCCTTCCAGCCGACCGTCTCGGCCCGGTGCTTGAAATTGAGACCCTCGGGAGAATGCCGCGTGATCCCGTCAAATATAGTGGCGAGGAGCTGGGTATTCTTCAATCCCATGGCCTCGATCGCCTGGTTGACGACCAGCTTCTGCATCATGAGCTGATTGACCGGCACCGTCGCCATCCGCTCCGCCAGCGCCTCGACTTCGGCGTCGAGCCTTTCCGGCGGCACCGCCTTGAGCACGAGGCCGAGCTTCTCGGCTTCGGTGCCGGTGATCTTGTCGCCGGTAAACAGCATCCGCTTGGCCCGTTCCGGCCCCAGCCGATACACCCACATTGCGGTGGTCGGACAGCCCCACACGCGGGTCGGCATGTAGCCGATCATGGCATCGCTGCTCATGACGATCATATCGGCGCAGAGCGCGATGTCGGAGCCGCCGGCCACGGCGTAGCCGTGCACCTTGCAAATCACCGGCCGGTACGAGCGCCAGAGACTCATGAACAGCTCGGTATTGCGCATCATGAAGGCGTAATCCTTCATCGGGTCCCACGGCATTTTCTGCGTGACGCCGGTCCCGCCGCTTCCTTGCGCGTAATAGGTCAGGTCGTAGCCGGCGCAGAAGGCCTCGCCGGCGCCGGCCAGCACGATCACATGCACGTGGGGATCGGCGTTGGCGCGCGCAACGCACTCGGCGAGCTCGACCGGCACGTCGTCGTCGATGGCGTTCATCACCTCCGGCCGGTTGAGCGTGATACGTCCGATTCTTCCGTCCTTCTCGTAGGTCACTTTCGGCATTCGGCTCTCCTTGGCTCGGCGATGAAGTCGGTGGGCGCAGCCTTCATTGCACTGCGGCATTGATCCTTGGTCTTGCGGCAACGCGTCCGGCATTGGGATTTTTGTCAGCGCTGCATTTCGCGGATTGGCCCTGCACAAGCTCCCGATTTGGTGCTAGAGTGCACGTGTTTTCGGGTTGAATTTACAAAATCACTATAGGGAGGACGATATGCCGGTAAGTTGGGCGAAGAGTGTCGGCGGGTTGGCGTTGGCCGCTGCGGTTTTAGGAACCACCGCCGCGATGGCGATGGATCCGCCGAAGGAAATGAAGCTTTATGTGTTCAGCTCAGGTGCGCTGAACCTCGACAAGTCGATCATTCAAAACGGCTCCAGCGGCAAGGTCCAGATACCGGTCGGCTTCTTTTTGATCCGTCACCCCAAGGGCGACGTGCTGTTCGATTGCGGCAACAACGACAAGATCATTACCGATCCCGATTATTGGGGACCGTTCGTGAAGGCGCTCGACCCGGGCCGCTCGCCTGACGTCGCCATCGACGCCCAGCTCGCCAAGATCAATGTCAAGCCGTCCGACATCAAATATGTCGTGCTCGGCCACTTCCACGTCGACCACGCCGGCAATATCGGCAAGTTCCTCGACTCGACGTTCGTCTATCAGCGCGACGAGATCAAGAACGCGTTTTGGCCGGCGCCGGGCTATGCCGTGTTCTTCATCACCCAGGACTTCGCCATGCTGCGCAACAATGTCGGCGGCGGCATGCCCAGCAAGTACAAGACCATCGAGCTCGACGGCGATCTCGATCTGTTCGGCGATCACAGCATCTTCATCCACCGCGCCGTATCGCACACCCCCGGCAGCCAGATCATGGTGGTGCGTCTGCCCAAGACCGGCACGGTGGTGCTGACCAGCGACGCCGTCTATCTGCAGGAGAATCTCGACAAGAACATCCTGCCGAGCATCGGCAGCGTCTACGACCCGGTCGGCATGCTCGACGCCTATGCGTGGGTGAAGCGCGTGCGCGACAGGGAAGGCGCCGACATCATCTACGCCCACGATCCGGACACCTTCAAGGCGCACAAGCACTCGCCCGAATTCTACGAGTGAGCACGCGCTAGATCGGTCGACCGATGTTGCAAACCCGGGCCATTCGCCCGGGTTTGCGGCGGCTGTTTTTGTATGCATTGCAGCCGTTCCGGGCGCGGCAATGTGCGAGTTGTAGTGGGTGAGTTGTAGTGGGTGAGCTGTAGTGGGTGAGTTGTGATGGCTCCCGTCGTGCTGGCGCAGCATGTGACCAAATGGTACGGGCCGCGCCGCGCCGTCGCTGATGTCTCCTTCGCCATCGAGCCGGGCGAGATCGTCGGCCTGCTCGGGCCGAACGGCTCCGGCAAGAGCACGATCTTCCGCATCCTCACCGGCTATCTGGCGCCGAGTTCAGGCCGCGTCGAAGTCGCCGGCCATGACGTGGTGGCGGATTCGCTTTCGGTCCGCCGGGCGATCAGCTACGTGCCAGAGGACGCGCCGCTCTACGATCATATGCGTGTGGTCGAGTTTCTGCATTTCATGGCGCGCATCAAGGGATTGCGCGGGGCCGCCAAGAACCGCGCGGTCGAGGTTGCCGCCGAGCGGCTCGATCTGACGCGCGTGATGACATTCCCGACCGGAAAGCTGTCGCGCGGCTTCCGCCAGCGCGTGTCGCTCGCGCAGGCGCTGCTCGGCGACCCGCAGGTGCTGGTGCTGGATGAGCCGACCAGCGGGCTTGATCCGCATCAGGTCATCGCGGTGCGCGATCTCGTCCGCTCGCTCGCCGGCGCCCATACCGTGCTGATCGCCTCGCACATTCTGCCGGAGATCGAGAAGATCGCCTCGCGCGTGATGATCCTGCTCGACGGCAAGCTGTTGACCGCCGACGCGTTGAAAGAAAGCGCGGGCAGCCTCGTGCTGCGGCTCGGCGCTGGCGCTCCGGAGGCAGCCCTCCGCACTGCCCTGGGCACGGTTGCGGGCATACGCAAGATCGCCATCGATCCCGACAACGCAGCCGCGGGCCGCTATCTGATCGAGGCCGAGCGGCGGCCTTCGCTTGCCGCGAACATCGTCGCCACGCTCGTCGGCCAGGGGATCGCGGTTTCCGAACTTGCCGAGGTTCCGCCCGACCTGGAGCGCGTGTTCCTCGATCTCACCCGGCGGCCGCTCAAGGAAGCCGCATGAGAAATTTCGGGGTTCTCCTCCTCAAGGAGGAAACGGCGCTGTTCTCTTCCCCCATCGCCTATGCGGTGATGACGGTATTTTTGCTGATCATGGGCTACAGCTTTACGCTGACGCTCTTTCTCAGCCACCAGCCGAGCCTCGTGCACATCTTCTTCCAGATGTTCGTGCTGTTCATGCTCACGACGCCGCTCATCACCATGCGGCTCGTCGCCGAGGAGCGGAAGCTGCGCACGCTCGAAGTGCTGCTCACGGCGCCGGTGTCGGAAATCGAGATCGTGCTTGCCAAATTCGTCGCCAGCATGAGCCTGATCGCGCTCATGCTGCTCCTGTCCGCGTCCTACGCCGTCGTGCTTGGCCTGTTCGGCGATCCGGATTTCGGCCCGATCTATAGCGGCTATTTCGGCCTCCTCTTGTTCGCCGCCGCTTTGGTCGGCACCGGCCTTCTCGCCTCCGCGCTCACCGGCAACCAGGTGGTCGCCGCGCTGATCTCGCTCAGCGTCTTCATGCTGCTATGGATCATCGACAATTTCGGCTGGCTGCTGCCGAGCCCGTTCGACACGCTGGTGGTCAACCTGTCGCTCTCGGTGCATTTCCGGCCGTTTGCCGTCGGCTCGATCTATCTGTCGGATGTCGGATTCTTTTTGAGTGTCGCTCTGTTGACGCTGTTACTGAGCGTGCGCGCGCTGGCGCGGCGCTGAGAAAGAGAACGCATGCCTAAGCCCGGACGATCCGATATCGTCGTCGCGGTTCTGGTCATCGGCGCCATCGCGCTCGGTGCGCTCGGCTTCGCCGGCTTTGCCGAAGATACCGCCAACAGCCTTCTGTTCGCGGCCTGGTCGCTCGCGCTGCTCGCCCTCTTCATGCTGGCGCTGCGCCTGCCGCTGCGCGGAAGCGGCTCGAGCCTGTCGGCCTGGCTGACCACCGCGCTCGTGGCCGCTGCGGCGCTCGCGATCGTGATCGCCGCCAATGTGGCGCTGTTCCGCCACGACGAGCATTTCGACGTCAGCCGCGAGGGCCGCAACACGCCGCCGGCGCAGCTCACGACGGTCGTCGACAATCTGCGCGCGCCGCTGTCGCTGACTTATTTCTACAACGCGGGCGATCCCAACGCGCTCGTGGCGAAGGAGCTGATCGAGATCGCTGCGCACGGCCATCCGCTGTTTGTCTTCCGCGCCATCGACCTCGACAAGGAGCCCGGTCTTGCGCGCGATGTCGGCGTGCGCGCCTACAACACGGCCGTGTTGGAAGCGGGCGGCCGCAAGGTCCTGGTCGAGAACACGACGGACGCGGCGCGCTTCGCCTACGCCGCCTTGCGCGTCCTCAAGGAGCGGGTCGAGACGGTCTGCTTCATCACCGGCCACGGCGAGACTTTCCGTCCGACCCAGGCGCATTTTCACTACAGTCACGTCGAGACGCTGCGCGGGCATGACGTACCGGGCGCCGGCGACGTGCTGGTCGGCGAGCCGGAGCAGCTCGACCGGCTGCAGCTTGCGCTCGGCGAGATCGGCTATGAGCTGCGCGGCATCGTGACGGCGTCGGCGACGGCGATCGCGTCCGATTGCACAGTGGTCGCCGATATCGGGCCGCGCACGGCGTTTACCGCGGGCGAGGCGGACCTGCTGGTGAAGTATCTGGCGGGCGGCGGCCGCTTGCTGCTGCTGCTCGATCCGCTGTTTCCGGTTGGCTCCGACCTCGAAAAGCATTTGCTCGGCGCGGTCGGCCTTGCTGCCGAGCCGGCCATCGTTATCGACCCGCTCAATCACTTCCGCACGGATCCCGACAAGGTAGCGGTGCCGTATTATCCGCCGCACCAGATCACGGAGCGCATCGCGCTCACGGTGTTTCCGCAGGCGCGCCCGCTTCAGCTTGTTCCGCCCCCCGAAGGCGTGCGCACCACGATCCTCGCCGCCAGCAGCCAGGACAGCTATCGGCGCCCGGCTTCGGCCGGCGGCACAGCGCTTGCGAGCGCGGATCAGGCGGCGCCGGATGCCGAAGACCGCGGCGCGCAAGTGCTTGCGGTCGCGGTCGAGGGCGTGTGGCCGGGTGCTACGCCGGACAAGCACTTCCGCCTGGTGGTCGCCGGCACCAGCAAATTCGCCAGCAACGAGTATTTCCCTTACGTTTCCAACGGCGAGCTTTCGGTTGCGATGCTGCGCTGGCTGGCGGCCGACGAGACGACGCCGGGCGTCAAGCCGCAGACTTATCAGCTGCCCGAAATCGTTCTCACCAGCCGCCAGATGCGCGACGTCTTCATTGCGCTCGAAGTGCTGCTGCCGCTCTCCACGATGCTCTGCGGCGTCTTGGTGTGGTGGAGGCGGCGGTGAATGCGGAGACGAGTAAACGCGGCCGCGCGCGGCTGGCGGCGCCGCTTGCCGCCGCGCTGCTCATCGTTCTGCTTGCCGCGATCACGATGAGCGGCCATTGGCCTGAGCTGCGCCAAATGGTGCCGTTCACGGCGAAGGGGCTGGTCGCCATCGCACCGCCCGATGTCACCCTGGTCGAGATTCGTGTCGGGCAGGAGAGCGTCTTGCTTCGCCGCCGGGCGGCCGGCTGGACGATGGATGACGCGGCGGCGGCCGCGCCGGCCGAGCTTGCCTCGCATATCGAGGTGGGGCTCCGGCTCCTGCATGTCAGCGAGCCTTCGCGCGAGATCGCCGGCGAAAGCCTGGCGGTTGGAAGCTTCGCCGAATTCGGCCTCGATCCGCCGGCGAGCGTGGTTGCGGTCAATACCGCGCAGGGGGCGGCCGCGACCGTGAATTTCGGCGTGCTCAATCCGGCCGGCACATCGCAATATGTCCGCATCGGCGGGTCGGCGAATGTCTATCTGATGGCGCGGCATGTCGGCAGCGAATGGCAAGTGGCGGCCGACATGGCGCGCCGCCTGCGCGCGCAAGCCGAGCCCGCGGTCGCGCGCCGCGGCCCGAGTCTCTTCCTGCCGGTCTCGATGGAGCAGATCTGGGCGGTCGAGATCGTGTTCGGCGGCAAGCTCACCCGCTTCGAGCGCGACAGCGCCGGCAATTGGTTCCGCCATGTCGGAGGGCATTCGCACGCCGCCAACACCAATGCCCACGTGGCCGATCCGGCGCAGGCACGCCTCATTGCTGCGGCGCTTGCGGCATTCGATACGACCGCGGTGGAAACGCGCGTCGGGCGCACCGCCGAAGCGGGTCAGCTTGCGAAATTCGGCCTGACCTATCCGGCGGTGATCGTGCTGCTCTATCCGCGCGACAGCTCGACGGAATTGGCGCGGGTCGAATTCGGCGGCACAGCCGACAGCCTCGATCGCTACGCGCGGCTGGCTCCCGATGGCGAGGTCGTGACCGTTGCCGAGTTCGAGGTCAAGCGGCTCACCGATCTGCTCAAGGCGGTCGGAGCGGGGTCGTGATGCCACGTCCGCTCATTCCCGTGAAAGCGGGAATCCGGCGACGACTTTGGGACTGGGTTTCTGACTCCGCAGGCACGAGTGCAAAGCTGCGCTGCGTTTTTGCTCTCATCGTTGTCGTCGCGATCGCTGTCGGCGGCGCGGCACAAGCGCATCAAGTCAATCTGTCGACGGCGCGTGTCGAATTGCGGCCGGACCGGACCGTCGCGGTCGAAATAGCCCTCAAAGGAAGTGACGCCGACCGCCTCGCCGGCACGCAGATTTACGACGCGCAAAAGGATTTCGCCGATCCGGCGAAGGTTGCGGCATCCGCCGCTTCGATTGCGGGCTATGTGAGCGCGCATACCGACGTGACCGGCACTGACGGCAAGGCATGCGCGCGCGGCACGGCGCAAGTCGTGCCGGACGGCGACGGCGTCATCGTGCGCAATGTCTTTTCGTGCCGCAATGTCGCGGGCGATCTGGTCTACCGCTCGACCGTGCTGACGGCGAGCGACCGCTCCGCCCGCCAGGTTGTGCTGATCGGCGCCGGCGAGAACGCGCCGCAGGCGCTGCTCGACGACGCCCATACCACGCTGACGATCTCCGCCCCGGCACCGTCGCTCTGGTCGACGATGCAGCGTTACCTGGTCACCGGTATCGAGCACATTTTCCTCGGCTACGATCACATCGCGTTCCTGGTGGCCATCGTGCTGTGGGCGCGGCGGCTTCTGCCGGTGATCAAGGTCGTCACCGCTTTCACCATCGCGCACTCGATCACGCTGTCGCTCGCTGCCTTGCAGATCGTCGTCATTCCGAGCGCGATCGTTGAGCCGGCGATCGCGGCGTCGATCATCTTCGTGGCGGTGGAGAATTTTTTCTCGCGCAACGTCGATGGCCGCTGGCGCGTGACGTTTGCATTCGGGCTGATCCACGGCTTCGGCTTTGCCGGCGCGCTGCAGGAACTCGGGCTGCCGGCAAATGCGGTGGTCCCGGCGCTGGCGGCCTTCAATATCGGCGTCGAGATCGGGCAGGTGGCGATCGTTTCGATCGTTGTCCCGGCACTGATTGTGCTCGACCGGCTGTTCGCCGCCGACCGCACAAAGCCTGTACGGGCGGCAGCGTTGGTTTATACGCTCTCGGCGGTCATCACCGTCCTGGGCAGCTATTGGCTGGTGACGCGGGTATTCGAGAGCTGACTCCACGTAAAGTTGGAGCGCCAATGGATTCGGTCTGAAGCGATTGCGCGCTAACTTTCTAGTGGAGCATGATCTCTTCGGAAAAACCGGTTTCCACTTTTCCGGATCATGCTCTAAGGGCCCTCAATCAGCTCGCGTCCGAGCGCCTGTTCGGCGGCATCGAACGAGTCCATGAACTCACGCAATTCGACGATCTTGCCGTTTTGAAAGCGCACGAAGTGCGCGAGCATGCCCTGGACGGATCGCCCGGTGGCGCGGCTGATGGTGCGGGCGAACAGCATGACGGCGGCGCTCTCAAGCTCGACAACCATTGAAATCGGCTCACAACTGAGAAATTCGAAAGCGGCCTGCGCACCGTGCAAGGACTCCGACATCGCCGCCTTGCCGCGGCGACGCCCGAGGAAGGGAAACACTTTGATCGGCGCATAGCTGATGTATTCCACGTCATCGTCGAATGCATTGAGCACAAAATCCAATCGCCCCAGTCTCACGGCTGCGTAGAACGTACTCAGCCGTTCGCGCAAAACATCGTTCATTGCCCCCTCCGCATTGCGGAGACGAGCATCGCCAATTCCAATCGTCGCGGGAAGCAGCCGAGCGTTGTAGTCGAGCGTTACTGCGGGTTGAAGGCTTGCGCGCGCTCGACGACTGCCCGGCTGCCTGACTGACGCCGACGGCCGGTGGCGGACGATCGTCCGTCACTCCGTCGTCCGCAGGCTCCAGCTTGCACTTTCGACGATCGGATTAGCCTTCAGGCGCGTCACGATAGCATCGAGCTCGTCCGGGTCGGCCGTGGTCCCCAGCAAGGTCGCCACCAGCTCCACCTCGTCCTTCTCTTCGTCGGCCTCGACGTCCTTCGGCGGATAGTTTGCCGCTTCCAATTGGTCGCGCAGCAAATCCCGGGCGTCGTCGCGGTGCTCGGGGTTGGTGCGCACGTGAACTTCGTAAATGGCCTCCGTGCCGGCTTCATCGATCGGCGCGCGGTTGATGGCGTTGACCAGCGGCCGAAGCAGCGTGTTGCCGGCGAGCACGAAGCAGGTCAGCGCAACCGCCTCGACGGCGAGATCGGCGCCGGCGCAGGCGCCGACGGCGGCCGAGCACCAAAGCGTCGCCGCGGTGTTGAGCCCCCAGACATTGTTGCCTTGCTTCATGATCACGCCGGCGCCGAGAAAGCCCACACCGGAGACCACGTAGGCGATGATCTGGGTGGCGCCCGCATTGCCGTTGATGTGCATGCCGATGTCGACAAAGGTGGCGGCGCCCACCGCCACCAGCACGTGCGTGCGCAAGCCGCCGCCACGCTGTCGGTATTGCCGCTCGGCGCCGATCAGCGTGCCCAGCACGAAGGCGGCGGCCAGGCTGACCAAGGAATCCAGAAAGTCCGGTAAGGTGAAGGAGTGAAGGAACGCCATGGCCTCAGGCCTTGAGCACCGCAAGCACGGCGGGGGCGACGGCATCGCCCCATTCCTGCACGAAATGTCCGGCCTCGGCGAATTCGAGCGGCGGCGGGCAGCCGCGGATGTCGCGGTG
Source organism: uncultured Alphaproteobacteria bacterium (assembly GCA_963831135.1). GTDB lineage: Bacteria > Pseudomonadota > Alphaproteobacteria > Rhizobiales > Xanthobacteraceae > BOG-931. The sequence goes on along the minus strand of CAWHPH010000065.1, from coordinate 28,726 downwards.
GAGCGCGCGCATCACCGGCGGGCCGAGCACCGGATCGGTCATGCCGATCGCCATGACGCTTTGCCCCCGCCAGCTATCGCGCCAGAAGTCGCGGGCGGCGCGCTCGATCGCGGCGCCGTCGCTATGGGGAAATTCCGGCACCAGATTGGGAAATCGCCGCACGCCGGCCTTGTAGGCGGCGTCCGGGAAGGGCGCATCATAGGCGGCGATTTCCGCCGCTGTCAGATGCGGACAGGCGCGCGCCATCAATTTGCCGACGGCCATGTCGGGCTGGCTGTTGGAGAAGGCGCGCCAATCCAGAAAGCCCTTCGGCAACGGCACTTCGCCGGTCGGCAGCGCCGTATTCATCACGATCAATCGGCGAAAGCGCTCCGGCATGTCCATCGGCAGCGTCAGGCCGAGAAGACCGCCCCAGTCCTGCACCACAAGCGTCACGTCCTTCAAATCGAGCGCGCGCACGAAGGCGATAAGGCTGCCGCGATGGAAATCGAACGTATAGACCGCCTCGTCAGCCGGTTTGTCGGAACGCCCGAAGCCGAAGAAATCGGGCGCGACCACGCGACCGCCGGCGGCCAGGAAATGCGGGATCATGCGCCGGTAGAGATAGCTCCAGGTCGGCTGGCCATGCAGGCAGAGAAACACCGGCGCTTCGGCCGGTCCCTCGTCGACATAAGCCATGGACAAGCCGGCATAGCCCGGCAAATCGGCGCTGGCGTGCGCGCGAAAGGGAAAGCCGGGCAAATTGGCGAACCGCTCCGGCGGCGTCTGTAATATCTTTGTCATGCTCGAAAACTTGGTTCGGCAATGCTTGTAGAATGGGTCGAGTGAAAATGAAACCCATCATGCGGCTTCATAAAATTGACGATGGGTTTCGCTGCCGGTCAACCCAATTTTATTCAGCTCCGGGTAAGTCGAGTGAAACCCATCATGCAGCCTGCGCTGCCTTATGATGAGTTTCACCGAAAATCCGAACGGACGCAGCGGCGGCGCGGCACGGGCCGCCGCGCCCCGACGACGCGGCCGGTTATTTGAAATTGGTCGAAACGTCCAGCACCGGCTGGGGGCCGCTCATTTTGATGAATTTGATCGCGCCTTGCGCCGCACTGAGCGCCTTGGCCAGGTCGACGCTGCGGATCGACTGATCGTCGTAGGTTCTGAAATACCAGCGCAAATTCTTCAGATCGGAGGCGCTGGTCCAGGTCGTGGCTTCGGCGTGCATCTGGCCGTTGTCCACTTCGCGCACGGCGCCGTAGGGAATGTCGAAATTGTTGAGGATGTGGAACGCCTGCAGCACGGCTTGCGGCGCCGTCTCGGACGGCAGCGCCGATTGCGAAAACGCAACTGCGCGCACGAAGCGCGACGGCGGCGTGAAGTCGCCGGGCAATCCGCGCATGCCCGAGCCCTGGCCGAGCTGCGCCAGCGTGATGCCGCCGAGATTGATCGGCGGGACGTTGGTGGCGCTGAGATTCACGTAATTGCGCAGATTGGTCATATGCCAATCGAAGGTCGGCGAGTTGGTCACGACGCCGAGCGGGTTGTCATAGATCTTCAGCGACTTGTCGACCGGCTCGATCACCACCGACTTGCCGCTGCGGTCATGCACGACGAAATGCACCGGCGCCGCCTGCTCGATGGCTTCGACCACCACCGGCACCAAAACGACTTTGTTGAAGTTGGCCTTGACCTCTTCGACGCTTGCGAAGTTGCCGAGCAGCCAATTGGCGTATTCGTGCGGCGCCATCGCGCGCGCGGCGTTGTCCTTGGTCGCTTCCGTATAACTGGCATAGCCGGGAAAATAGAAAAGCCCGACATAAAGCCCTTGATCGTTGATGCCGTCGACGATCGCCGTCATGCCCTCGGCGTTGGCGCCGGCGAAGCCGTATTTGGTCTTGTAGCTGATGCCCTTGCCGCCGTCCGGCAGCGAGCCGGTAAGCGACGTTCCGGCCGGAACGATCATGACTTCCGAATGCAGATCGAAGCCGAATTCGAGCGAACGCGCGGCGACCACGCCGCCATCCTTGGCGACGAGCCGGATGCCGGTGCAGGCGTTCGCCGCCGGCGCGATGGTCAGCGCCCCGATGAGAGTGACAATGAGCGGCAAGCGGGACGGCAAGCGGGACATGGGGCTCCTCCTTGAAAGAAAGCACGGACCGACAAAATGCCTAGCTGCTTTCGGCCAAGCCGATCAAATCGAAATGTGATTCAGTATGAGCAAAGTATATCCGGAAGATTTCGGTCGGCTTAATTTGCATCGTTTCGGTTCAAAATAATCGAAGAAATGGAATCTTAGCCGCGCTTTAACGAACAAAGCCTTTCGTCCGCCGCGAACCGTCGGCTGCGGCATTATCTGCAAGCGCATCAATGGGTCCGGTGATCGGTCCGCGCGGTGAAGCAGGGGACGGCGAGCATGGAGCAACCGACAAGCGATAGAGACGACAGCAATGCCAGCCTCTATGCGCTGATCGCCTCGGCAAGCGGAGCGCTGCCCGCCAACGAGCTCGTGCAACGGGCGCTGCAAGCAATGCGCTCCCATCTCGGCATGGACGTCGCTTATGTCTCCGAATTCGAGGGCAACCGGTCGATCTTTCGCGTCGTTGACGCGCCGGGGCTGGAGCAGGTGGTGAAGCCCGGCAATTCGCTGTCGCTCGACGACGTTTATTGCCGTCACATCCTCGAGGGCCGCCTGCCGCAGCTTATGGCGGACACCGCGGATGAGCCGCTGGCGGTCGCTACGCCGATCACCCGCGCGATCCCCGTGGGCAAGCATGTAAGCGTGCCGATCCGGATGCCGGACGGCAGCGTCTACGGGATGTTCTGTTGCTTGGGATTCACCGCCGACCGCTCGCTCCGCGAGCGCGACCTGCAGATGTTGAAAGTTTTCGCCGATCTTGTGGCCTTCGAAATTGGCCGGGATTTCGCCGCCGCCAAAGCCGCGAGGGAAAAAGAACAGCGCATCCGCGGCGTGATCGAAAACAAGGAAATGTCGACGCTCTACCAGCCGATCTGGCGGCTCGAAAATCCCCAGCCAATCGGGTTCGAGTGCCTGACGCGCTTTTCGGCGGCCCCGCGCCGCCCGCCGGACGAATGGTTCACGGAAGCCGCTAAAGTGGGTCTCGGCGCTCCGCTCGAAATTGCCGCGGCCCGGCTCGGTCTGTCGGCGCTCGACCGCCTGCCGCCGGACGCCTACGTCGCGGTGAATTTTTCTCCGCAAACCATTTTGAGCGCCGATCTGCCCGCCATGCTGCGCGACATGCCGACCGATCGCATTGTGCTCGAGATAACCGAGCATGCGCATGTCGGCGATTATGATTGTTTGCTGCGCGCGCTGCAGCCATTCCGTGAGCGCGGCATACGCGTTGCGGTCGACGATGCCGGCGCAGGTTATGCAACGTTGCAGCACATCCTGCAGATCCGGCCGGATTTGATCAAACTCGACGTCGCGCTCACCCGCCACATCGACCTCGATCCGGTGCGCAAGGCCTTGGCGGCGGCGCTGGTCGCGTTTGCCCGCGACACCGGCAGCCGTATCATCGCCGAGGGCGTCGAGACTGCCTCCGAATTGAGCACGCTGCGCAGTATCGGGATCGAGAAAGCGCAAGGCTATTTTCTCGGCCGCCCAATGCCGATCGACGAAGCGGCAAAGCTCGGCGAACAGCAAAGCTCCGCCGACGCCAGTCGCGTCGCGTAAAGCACGATCAGCCAACAGCCGCCCCGGACGGTGACGCTGCCACGGCGAAAAATTCATGCTCCACAGAAAGTTAGAGTGTCGATCGATTGAATCCGGAGGGATGGCGCTCGACATCGGCCGGCACGCAACAGCACGCCGCGTTGCTTTGTTCGCCCGTGTGGCGATCAACTTTGCGCGAGCTTCACGCCTTTTTTCTGATCGCGTCGTTGGAAGGATGGTGGCGCTCGCCGTCGCTCTCTGAGCCTAGGCTGAAAAAATTCGGAGCATTGTCATGGCTGACCGCGCGATTTGTCATATTCGCGAGCGCGGAAGCGTTGCGCGCCCCGCCGTTGCATCTTTATTCGTCATCGCGCTCGCGCTGGCCGCCTCGGCCCCGGCGAGCGTCGCGCAGGCGCCGCAAAGCGCCGCGCGAGCGAACCAGCAAACCGATGCCTGCCCCGCCGACAATGGCGGCATCACGCTTCCACCCGGCTTCTGCGCGACCGTTTTCGCGGACAATCTTGGCCATGCCCGCCAGATGGCCTTCGGTCCCGACGGCGTCTTGTATGTCAACACCTGGAGCGGCCGCTACTATCACAATGACAAAGTGCCGGCCGCCGGTTTTCTTATTGCACTCAAGGGCGACGGCCGCGCCGATGTGATCGAGCGGTTCGGCGACGGTGTCGCGCAAGGATCGGCAGGCGGCACCGGCATTCGCATTTACAAAAACGCCCTCTACGCCGAACAGAATGACAAGATTATTCGCTATCCGCTGCCGACGGATGGCATCGCTCCGAAGGAGCAGCCGCAAGTCATTCTGTCAGGGCTGCCGATCACCGGCGACCATCCGATGCATCCCTTCACGATCGACGGCGAAGGCCGCTTGTTCGTCGATCTCGGCTCGGCGACCAATTCTTGTCAGCTGCAAAACCGCATCGCCAATTCGCCCGGCCATCAGCCGTGCACGGAGCTCGAAACCCGCGCCGGCATCTGGCTCTATGACGCCAACAAAAAAGATCAGCATTTCTCCCCGGCGGAACGCTACGCCACCGGGCTGCGCAACGGCGAGGGATTTGCATTCAACTCCGCCGGGCGTCTGTTCGTGACCCAGCATGGCCGCGACCAGCTCTCGCAGAATTGGCCGCGCTTCTTTACCGCCGCGCAAAGCGCCGAGCTTCCGGCCGAGCAGATCGTGCAGCTGGAAAAAGGCGCCGACTATGGCTGGCCGCAATGCTACTACGATCAACTCCAGAACAAGCTCGTGCTGGCGCCGGAATATGGCGGCGACGGCAAGCAGGTCGGGGTCTGCGCCGAGAAGCAAGGACCGGTCGCAGCCTTCCCGGGGCACTGGGCGCCGAACGATCTTCTGGTCTATGCGGGCAACGCCTTCCCCCGCGGCTATCGCGGCGGCGCCTTTGTCGCCTTCCACGGCTCGTGGAATCGCGCGCCCGAGCCGCAGGGCGGCTATAACGTAGTCTTTCAGCCGCTCGCCGACGGCAAAGCTGCCGGGCCTTTCGTCGTTTTTGCCGATGGCTTTGCCGGCGCGGTGAAAGAGCCGGGCCAGGCGGCGTTCCGGCCGTCGGGGCTCGCCATGGGACCCGATGGCGCTCTTTATATCTCCGAGGACGTGCACGGCCGCATCTGGCGCGTCACCTATCACGGCGCTCCCGATGCGGCTCCCGCGGCGGCGCCGGCGCCGAGGGTTGCCGGATTGACCTCCGGCGAGCCTGGACCGCCGGAGGGCATGCATCCCGACGCCGGGCGGACGGTTTTGGCTTCGCTTCCCGTGCCGCCCGGCGCCACGGCGGACCAGGTCGCCTTGGGCGATCGCATCTTCCATGGCGAAGTGGACGGAGGCACCTGCACCGGCTGTCATGGCTCGGACGCCAGAGGCTCGCCGCAGGCGCCCTCGCTGATCGACGGCAAGTGGCTGCACAGCGACGGCAGCTTGCAGCGCATCACCCGGACCATCATGGACGGTGTGCCGAAGCCGAAGAATTACGAAGTGCCCATGCCGCCGCGCGGCGGTGCGCCGCTGACCGATTCCGAGGTGACCGCGGTCGCCGCCTATGTCTGGGCGATCAGCCACCCGGACGGCAAGTAATGGCGGCTTACACCTTGGTCCAGGCGGCTATTCCGAAGACCGGCGAAAGCCGCTAGCGTCCTCTCGTCAAGCCAATCCGGAACGCCGGATTTGCCATCGGGAGAGGACGCCATGGGCCGTTTGGGAAACGCCTTGTTCCTTGTTGCTATGTTTGCCGCGCCGGCTTTTGCGGCCGAAATGCCGACGCGCAAGGCCGGGCTGTGGGAGGTCACCACCGACGCGGCCGGTCATTCCATCAAGATGCAGCAATGTATCGATGCGGCGACCGATCAGGCCATGCAGTCGCATGCCGGCTCGGCGCCGGGCGCCAATTGCGCGAAACGCGACGTGCAGAAATCCGCCGGCTCCATGACGATCAATTCGGTCTGCACGATCGCCGGCAAGACCATGACGTCGCACATCGTCATCACCGGCAGCTTCGACAGCAACTACACCATGGCCATCACCAGCCAGAGCGACGCGCTGCCGGCCGCGCGCACCACCACGTTGAGCGCCAAATGGCTTGGTCCGTGCGCGGCCGATCAGAAGCCCGGCGACATGATCATGCCCAACGGCATGAAGCTCAACGTGCTCAACATGCCGAAGATCATGCGTCCGCCCGGAGCGCCCGGCGCGCCGCCGGGGCATTGATCACGGATCAAGCCGCGCGCTTGCGCTCCTCCGGTACGAGCGAAATCGTCAGCCGCTCGATGCCGCGCAGCACGTCGAGCGCGACGCTCCGCCCGATCTTGTCGCCGGTGAGCGCGCGGATCAGATCGTCGGCGCCGGTGATCTTTTGTCCGTCGAGGCTCAGCACGACGTCGCCCGCTTTGAGGCCGGCACGGTCGGCGGCGCTGCCGGTCTCCACCGTTGCGACCATCACCGCGCTTGGCTGATCGAGCTCGGCCGCGCGCTGCCGCCGCGGCGGGATCGCGGTCTGCTGCGCGGAAATGCCGATGAAGGCGCGGCGCACGCGGCCGTGCCGGACCAGTTCGCCGAGCACGAAGCTTGCGGTGTTGGCGGCGACCGCAAAGCAGATGCCTTGCGCGCCCATGATCACCGCGGTGTTGATGCCGACGACCTCGCCGCGCGACGACACCAGCGGTCCGCCCGAATTGCCGGGATTGAGCGCGGCGTCGGTCTGGATCAGGTCGTCGATCAGGCGGCCGCTGCTTGCCCGCAGCGAACGGCCGAGCGCCGAGACCACGCCGGTGGTCACCGTCGATTCGAAGCCGAGCGGATTGCCGATGGCGATCACCAATTGGCCGCGCTTGAGGCTCTTGGAATCGCCGAGCGGCGCTGCCGGCAGCGTCACCGCCTGGTCGACGCGGATCAGCGCCAGATCGGTGTCGGGATCGTCGCCGACCAGCCTGGCTTGCAGGTCCAAGCCGTCGGCGGTGGTCACGGCGATGCGGCCGCCGGCGCCGGCTGAGCCGGCGACGTGGCTATTGGTGAGGATGAGGCCGTCCGGCGCCACGACGACGCCCGAGCCGGTGCCGCCGCGGCTTCCATGTCTTCCTCCGCCATTTGCGGGGGAGGGCGGGTTGGCGCGAACGGCAAGCCCGACCACGGTCGGGCCGACCCGGTCGACCACGTCGATCACGGCTTGCGAATAGGCGTCGAGCAGCGCCTGGTCGTTGGCGGGGACAGCTGACGGGGTGGATGGCTCTGCGGCGGAATAACCCCCGCCCAGGCCGGCGTTGAGGGGTATGATTTTCACGGAATTTCGCCTTGTTTAGCCGGCACTTCGCAGGTGGAACCCGCGCGCCGGGCAGCACATATGGGAATTCAGGGCGGCTGGTAAAAGGGCACGATTCCTGCTGCGGGTGACCCGCCCGATCGCATATGGTGCGGAAGATCATCCCCGAAGGAGACCGTATGGTCATTGCCACTGTGGCGCGGCCGGTGGCCGCCCTCTCGATCGCGGCAGCGTTCTTGACTCTCGCCGGGTGCGGCGAGGGCCAGAAGCAGGCGTCTGCGCCGCCGCCGCCGACCGTCACGGTGGCGAAGCCGACCGAGCGCACTGTTGTCGATCAGGACGAATATGTCGGCCGCTTCGTCGCCGTCGATACCGTTGAAATACGCTCGCGCGTCTCCGGCTATTTGTCGGAAATCCATTTCACCGACGGCCAGCTGGTGAAAAAGGGCGACCTCCTCTTCGTCATCGACCATAAGCCGTTCCAGATCGCGCTCGACCAGATGCGCGCCAATCTCGCGCAAGCGCGCGCCAATCTCGCCTTCACCGAAGCCGATCTCGCCCGCGGCCAGGAACTCGTCCGCAACAGGACGCTCACCGAACAGGTCTTCGATCAGCGCAAGCAGGCAAAAAGCGTGGCCGAAGCCGCCGTCGCCGCGCAGGACGCGATGGTCCATCAGGCCGAGCTCGACCTCAACGACTATTCCAATCTGCGCGCGCCGATCGATGGCCGCATTGGCGACCGCCGCGTCTCCGTCGGCAACCTGGTGACCGGCGGCAACGGCTCCAACACGACGCTGCTTGCGACCATCGTATCGGTCGATCCGATCCGCTTTGAATTCACCTTCGATGAGGCGTCCTATCTGCGCTATCAGCGCTTCGCCGGAAACTCCGGCCAGATGGGGAGCGGGGAGGGCGGCATTCCGGTCACGGTCAAGCTGATCGACGAAGACGATTTCCGCCACACCGGACGAATGGATTTCGTCGACAATGTCATCGACCGCTCCTCCGGCACGATCCGCGGACGCGCGGTGTTTTCCAATCCCGGAGGTTTCTTCACGCCCGGCATGTTCGGCCGCGTGCGCGTGCCCGGCTCGGTGCCGCACATAACGCTGCTCATTCCCGACGCGGCGCTGGGCACGGAGCAATCGCGCAAATACGTGCTGGTGGTGGATGACGGCGGCGTCGTCCGCCTGAAATACGTCACGCCCGCCCAGCTCGACGGCGGCCTGCGCGTGATCAAGGAGGGTTTGGCCGCGAACGACCGGGTGATCGTCAACGGTCTGATGCGCGCGCGCCCCGGCTCCAAAGTGACCGTGCAGGAGCAGGGCACGCCGGCTGCCTCGGCGGAGCCGAAAGCCGGCGCGCAGACCAAGGCGGAGTAAAGATCATGAGCGCAACGCCTAGCCGGACTCCGCTCGTCCCCGCGCAGGCGGGGACCCAGCCCCTGGATTCCCGCTTTCGCGGGAATGAGCGGAACAGCGCTCCTCTCGATTGGCGCGTGCACTAGATGCGTATCTCGCATTTCTTCATTGACCGGCCGATCTTTGCCGCGGTGATCTCGATTGTGTTCGTGATCCTGGGCGCGGTCTCGTTCCTGCGCCTGCCGATCGCGCAATATCCCGAGATCGCGCCGCCCCTGATCAGCGTCACCGGCCAGTATCCCGGCGCCAGCGCCGAGGTCGTGGCCGCGACCGTGGTCACGCCGATCGAGCAGCAGATCAACGGCGTCGAGAACATGATCTATGTGGCGTCGAACTCGACCGCCGACGGCCGGTTCTCCATCGCGGTCAGCTTCGAGCTTGGCACCAATCTCGACATCGCCCAGGTGCAGGTGCAGAACCGCGTCGCCATCGCCAATCCGCGCCTGCCGGTCGACGTGCGCAACATCGGCGTGACGGTGCAGAAAGCGTCGCCCGATCTGATGATGGTCGTGCACCTCTACTCGCCGGACAAGTCGCGCGATACGCTTTTCATCTCCAATTACGCGACGCTGGAAGTGACCGACGCGGTCACCCGCGTCGACGGCGTCGGCTCGATCACCGTGTTCGGCGCGCGCGACTATGCGATGCGGGTGTGGCTTGATCCCGATCGCATGCAATCGCTGGGATTGACCGCCAACGACGTCACCACCGCGCTGCAAGGCCAGAATATCCAGGTCGCGTCCGGCATGCTCGATCAGCCGCCGGCCAAGCAGCAAGGCGCTTTCCAGGTTGCCGTGCGGACGCTCGGCCGGCTCGCCGATCCCGATGAATTCGCCTCGATCGTCATCAAGCAGACGCCGAGCGCGGTGGTGCGGCTCAAGGACGTCGCCAAGGTCGAACTGGCGGCGCAGGATTATTCGTCGAACTCCTATCTCGATCATTATCCGGCCGTCGCGCTCGGGATCTTTCAGCGCCCGGGCTCGAACGCACTGGAGACAGCGGCAAACGTGCGCGAGCTGATGGAAAAGCTCTCGAAGCGTTTCCCCACCGGCGTCAAATACGACATCTTCTTCGATCCCACGCAATTCGTCCGCCAATCGGTCGACGCCGTGATCGACACGATCGCCGAAGCCATCGTGCTGGTCGTGCTGGTGGTGATCCTGTTCCTGCAGACCTGGCGGGCGGCGATTATTCCGCTCGTCGCCATCCCGGTGTCGCTGGTCGGCACGTTCTTTCTGATGGCGGCGTTCGGTTTCACGCTCAACAATCTGTCGTTGTTCGGTCTGGTGCTGGCGATCGGCATCGTGGTCGACGACGCCATCGTCGTGGTCGAGAATGTCGAGCGCAACATCGCGACCGGGCTTCCCCCGCGCGAGGCGGCGAAGAAGAGCATGAACGAAGTCGGCTCGGCGCTGATCGCGATCGCGCTCGTCTTATGCGCCGTGTTCGTGCCGTCGGTGTTCATCACCGGCATATCCGGGCAGTTCTACCGGCAATTCGCACTCACCATCGCCGGCGCCACGATCATCTCGCTCATCGTTTCGCTGACGCTTTCGCCGGCGATGTGCGCGCTGCTGCTCAAGCCGCATGAATCCACGCGTCGCGACCGCTGGTGGGAGGTGCCGATCCACCGCTTCTTCGGCGCGTTCAATTGGAGCTTCGATCGCGTCGGCGCGGGTCTGTCCTGGCTCGCCGGGCGCACGGTGCGCCGCGCCGCCATCATGTTCGTGATCTATCTGGTGATCATCGGTTTCGGGCTCAACACTTTCCGGCAAACGCCGGTCGGCTTCATCCCGCAGGTCGACGGCGGCTATCTCATCGTCGTGGTGCAGCTCCCGCCCGGCGCCTCGCTTGCGCGTACCGACGCGGTGCAGCAGCGCGCGCTCGATATCGCGTTGCAGGTGCCGGGCGTCGCCCATGGCGTCAATGTCATCGGCTTCTCCGGCGCCACCTTCACCAATGCGCCGAATTCCGGCGCGATCTTTCTCACCCTCAAGCCGTTCGAGGAACGCGCCAAGGACCCGCGCCAGTCGGCAGCGGGCATCCAAGCCGAGCTCAACAAGCGGCTGTCGCAAATTCAAGAGGGCTTTTTGATCGCGGTGCTGCCGCCGCCGGTGCGCGGCATCTCCAATGCCGGCGGCTTCCGCATGATCATCGAGGACCGCGCCGGCCGCGGACCGGCCGCGCTACGCACAGTCGCCGGCGATTTCATGGCGCGGGCTGCGCAGACGCCGGGCATCACCCAGGTCTTCACCCTGTTCGAGACCTCGACCCCGCAGGTCTATCTCGACATCGACCGCACCAAGGCGCAGCTTCTGGGCGTCAATGTGACGGACGTGTTCAACGCGCTGCAGGTCTATATCGGCTCGGTTTACGTCAACGACTTTAATCTGTTCGGCCGCACCTTCCGGGTGACCGCGCAGGCGCGCGACGAGGATCGGCGCAACGTTTCCGACGTGCTCAAGATCCGCGTGCGCAACAGCAATGGCGATACCGTGCCGCTCGGCTCGTTCACGACCGTGAGCGACATTGCCGGTCCGTTCCGCGTGCCGCATTACGATCTTTATCCCGCCGCCGAGATGGATGGCGCCGCGGCGCCCGGCTATTCGCAAGGCCAGGGCATCGCCATCATGGATAAGCTCGCGGCCGAAACGCTGCCCGACGGTTTCGCCACCGAATGGACGTCGCTTGCCTTCCAGCAGATCAGGGCGGGCAACACGGCGATGTTCGCCTTTATCCTGGCTGTCGTCTTCGTATTCCTGGTGCTCGCTGCGCAATATGAAAGCCTGACGCTGCCGCTGGCGGTGATCATGATCGTGCCGATGTGCCTGGTGGCGGCCATTTCCGGCATCATTCTACGCGGGATGGACAACAACATCCTCACGCAAGTCGGCTTCGTGGTGCTGATCGGGCTTGCCGCCAAGAACGCGATCCTGATCGTCGAATTCGCCCGTCAGCTCGAGGATCGGGGCCGCAGCCGCTGGGACGCGGCCGTCGAGGCGACGCGGCTGCGGCTGCGTCCGATCCTGATGACGTCGTTCGCCTTCATTCTCGGCGTCACGCCGCTCGTGTGGGCGATCGGCGCCGGCGCCGAGCTGCGGCAGGCGCTGGGCACCGCTGTCTTCTTCGGCATGATCGGCGTGACCGCATTCGGCCTGATCTTCACGCCGGTCTTCTATGTCATCGCCCGCTGGGTCGCCCAGCTTGGCCCGCGGCGGGGCAAAAAGCGCGAACTGACGGCGCACCCGGCGGAGTAGGGCTTCGTCCGACACATCCGCTAACGACGAGATAGTGTTGCAAAACTCAAAAATGAGACGACAGAAAAATTTCGCGCCGCGTCCGGCGGAACGGATATTTGGCGTTCCGATGCCCGGTAGAGAGCTTGCAAAGACAGTCGGCTGGAAATCGGATCAATGATGTGATCCCTCACATCATTTTCGAGTGGGCGCACCGGCGCCCCTGAAAAAATCTGTACACACCCCGAAAAAGAGTTTTGCAACACAATCGAGAGAGAAGCGGACAGAGAATGCGGGATGCTCAGACTTCCGCTTCTGACTCGTGTCAGACATTCGCGAGTGGAGTTGACCTAGAGCATGATCCTGAAAAGTGGAAACCGGTTTTCGGAAAAGATCATGCTTCACTGCAAATCTAGACCATGATCCGATTCAACTTGAGCGGATCATGGTCTAGTCGTCGTTAGGTCGGGCGGGCCTGCTATCTCCCACCAATCCGCGCTTCAGGACGGGCATCTATCATGGTATTATGTGCGTGAAGTTACGCCGAAAGGGAGGATTGCAATGGCTCAGCTCTTAGTGATGTACAAAACACCGAAGGATGCGGCCGCGTTTGACAAACATTACTTCGAAAGGCATGTGCCGCTTGCAAAGAAAATACCGGGTCTGAGAAAATATGAGGTCAGCCAAGGTCCCGTAGCTACTCCGGGCGGACCGTCTGGGTACCACCTCGTTGCGATCTTGCAGTATGACAATCTCGCCGCCATTCAAAACGCCTTCGCGAGTGCTGAGGGGCAGACGACAGTGGCGGACGTTCAGAATTTCGCCACTGGGGGTGTCGACATATTCATGTTCGATACTCGCCAAGTGTAAGCTGAAGCATCGGTCGCAAACGTCGCGCCTCGGCTCCAATCATTGGGCGCTCACCGTTCCACCGCATAGATGTGCCAGTTGCCGGGAACACCTTTGAGCGTTTGGCTGCCCCGGTCGCCGAAGCGCAAGCCGGAGCCAGCCACTAGGTCCCTGACGGTGCTTGACACCAGCACCTCGCCGGCGCCGGCGAGCGAAGACGCGCACCGATGTGGACGGCAATGCCGCCGACATCATCGCCCATCATTTCGCACTCGCCGGTATGGAGCCCGGCACGTACTTCGATCCCGAGCGGCCGGATCTCTTCGGCAATCGCGCATGCGCAGCGCACGCCCCGAGCTGGACCATCCAGGCTGAGCACCAAAAACGACCTGAACTGTAGCACCAATTTGCATCATCGCGAAACAGGCTCAATGCCTCTTAATGGGCCCCAAGCCGACGTACAAATAACGCCGATCGGTGTCTGCTCTCTGACGATTCAGCGGACGACCCGATCTATCGCACGGTCACTTTTCAACGTGTCGCTAGCGGGGTCTGCCGGCGAAATAAAATCATGCGGCAAAGTGAACAGCAGGCTCAGCAAGCCGAGCGCCCATATTGCGCCGATTCCAGCCACGATGATCACGCCGAACAGCTCCGACACGGACCTTCGAGCTACATTGCCGCCGGTCGGTGACGACGACATGACGGGCGGCGCCACGCGTGCCGCACGCAAGTTCCCCGAGGGATTCCCCACACTCAGCAAGTTCAATGGGTTGCCGCCGCTGGAAATGGCTTTCCACGGATTCTCCAACGCTATTAGTCGCGTCGGGCAGCAGAGTCCGCTTTTGAGGGATAAGCAATTGTTCCTAGCGCAAGCGTGAAGCGACGCGGATGCCCCAGAACGGACAGCAACCAGCTGGCCGCCGTGCCAACACTTTCTGTAGATGCGAGCCCGATACGAGGTCACGGGTTAGTTTGCATCACGCCGCTAGTCGTCGCGTTCGCATCGCCATCGGGAAGCTGGATCGGCAAAACGAATTGGAACAGCGCTCCACTCTTACCGTCCGAAAGCGCGGAAATTTGACCGCCGTGGCTTTCAATAATCCTCCGGCAAATGGCTAGTCCCAATCCCATCCCCTGTGCTTTTGTCGTTACGAAGGCATCAAAGATGCCCTGCAATTGTTTTGGATCGATTCCAGGTCCAGAATCTTCCACCGCGACGGCAATTGCCTTTTCGCCATAGCGTCCGGTTCTTATCCGCAGCAGGCGATTTTGATCAGTCATGGTGGCCATTGCTTCGATCGCGTTGTGGCAAAGGTTGATCATGATCTCCTGCAATTGACCCCTATGGCCCTGGACATGCGGCAGTTCGGATGCAAACTCCGTGCGAGTCGTAACGCCATGATCCGTCAGCTCTCCTTGCAATAATTGCAAGGCTTCGCGAGTTATTTCATTCAGATCAACGGCCTCTCGTGCCTGACCAACCTTTTGGAACAAGGCGCGAATGCCGTCGAGCACCTCGCTGGCACGGTGACTGTCACTGACCACCCTGCTCAAGGCAGCATTTATTTCGTCGAAATCGGGTGGCGTCCTTGCAAAAAAGCGCAGAGCCGCAGCGGCGTTCGCCGTGATCGCGGTTAGCGGCTGTCTAACTTCATGGGCAATCGAAGCGATAATCGCTTCGACATTCATCAGTTTATTTTCCCGCTCGCGCTCCAGCGTCATGATTGCTTCGCGGAGGTCTAATTCGTTCCGTCGTTGATCGGTGATGTTGGTTGAAATGCCGCAAAGGCCTTCCACCTCACCATCGATTGAAATCAGCGGTACTTTTTTTGACAGAAACAGCTGTTCGCCCCAGGGGGTCCCAACCCGTTCCTCCGATTCCGTCAGCCTGCCCGTTTGTAAAACAGCGAGGTCGTTGGTCCGGAACTGCTCGGCAATTTCAGGCGGGAAAAGATCGTGGTCGGTTCTGCCAATGACCTGTTCCCTGCGCAAGTCGCATACTCTCTCCCACTCGCGATTTATGTACGTATATCGACCGTCTTTCCGCTTGGCGTAGATGACCGCAGGGCTATTCTCCAAAACGCTTTCCAGGAGCTGACGGCTCTTTCGGTGATCTTCCTCAGTCTTTCTGCGCTCGGTGATGTCTTCCAGTGTCGCCTGCAGCAGACGACGGCCGCGATAATTGAAAGCCATGAGATGGACCATGGCGTCCCAGATTTCCCCGTTGGGTCTCCGGTGGCGCCATTCGAAGCTTTCAATTCCTTGGACTAGGGCGGATTGATCTCGTCGCTGCGAAGCAACAGCGGAATCGGTCCCGTCATATTGAGTCGGCGCCGCCATATCCAAGGGTGTCTTGCCGACTATTTCTTCGGGCGAAGAGTACCCAAATATCTCCGCAGCCGCCTCGTTTGAGTCGATAAAGCACCGTGCTTCAGGGTCAAACACAACGATTGCCTGACGCGACTGCTGAAACAAGATTTTGTTGTAACTCTCGCTTTCCTGCAGAGAGCTTTCGGTCAGCTCGTTCCGGTGGCGCTCTGCAATGGTTTGCGTGTAGAGGCTTTCAATGCCTTGCTTTACGGCCACGAGCCGCTCGCGCACTTTGCCCGAATTCGTGAGGTCGGCCTCGATGTCGCCAATCTCAGTTATCAGTGCGGCGAAACGCTTTTCAAATTCGCTAGACATCGCAACTGCTCGTGCACTTGCCTCACGATCTGCGGAGCGTCCCACTAACGAACCAGGCTTCATCTCCCCTTCCGATGGACTCCCGCTGCATCAAAAGATGGCCGGGAAGTTAAATTCTGTCCACCGGGAAACGGCGCTGTCAGCCTATCACGGCAAGGGGCGGTCTCAGATCCTTGACCGCGCGTGTCCATGAGGTCGGCAATGATGTCCGCGCGCGATCGGAAGCTCCTATAGCCAGAGATATCGGCGATGGCGAACTAGGCCGATTCAAGCTTCGGAAGCATTGTAACCTCCACCGAAACAGTCGGAACTCGGCCGCCGGCCAATAAGTATGCCACGTAAATGCCGCGAGAGACATGATGAATCGTGGGCTGGTTTTCCTAGTTTGGCCCGGACGGTCGCCATTAAAGATCTCACTAAATTTCGGAGTAGAGCGCGGGCCTGTTCGATGGTGGTATCCAAGTCCGCTTTTTCAGGAAACTCGTCGATTGCGGCCGCCCTCGATGCGGGTGTGCGTAGCAGGCCCGCGACCATTGTTACCTGAGGCGTTCTGCTTTTATCGAGTAGAAATTGCGCCCGGATGGCGCTGCTCTAATGAAGTACAAAAATCATTCATTAGACGCGCTCGCCTAAGACGGCCGAACGCGACGACCGCCCGGACGCGGTCCGGTTCAAGCCGCGGTTTCCTGGTCGGTATCGCTTGCGGCGGCGGCTGCGCTCGACGTGCCGGCAGCGGGTTTGGCCTGATCAACGTCGTGCGCAGATGTTTGCGCACGGTGCGCAAGGTCCGGGTCGCGCCATTCGTGCGCCAGCGTCAGAAGTGCGGCCTGGAAGCGCTTGAACATGGCGACAGTCGGCGCATCCAGCTGTTCCATCGGTCCGGCTACATCCATGACCAGGTTCAAGGCGCGATAGCGGTCCACCGGGTCCTTGAGGATATCGGCCAACGTCGCGATCGCGTCGTCGCCGCAAAATTCCACGATCACCGATTGCTCGCGGATCATGGCTCGGCGCGTCTCCAGCGTCATCGAGCTGAAGGGCGGGTGAGCGTGCAAGAGCCGGTCGGAGCGTTCGAGGCGATCGCGCCGCACCGCGCCGCGCGCGCGGGCGAGCAAGACCAGCATGCGGATAATGCCTTCGGCATAACCGCCCATTTTCGCGCGCTTGATCGCCTGCTGCACCTGCGGAAAGGTGCGCACGTCGTGGGATTGCGGCCGCGCCGGCCGCCCGGCACCGATCCGCTTCATCCACGGCGTGCCATAGAGGGCATGGAACGTGAGCTCGATCGCGGCGTCGCGCGTGTCGCGATAAAAGTCCCAACTGCGTTCGACACTGTCGGCATAAAGTTGTTCGAGCTGAACGAACGGATTGTGCTCCGCCGCCGGCGCGCGCTTCTCGCGGACCGTGTCGGCAAGGTCGCTGATCGTGGCAAACAGCGGGTTCTTGCGTGAGAAAAAATAGTGCTGTTGGCGCATCGGGTGGAGGCGCTTGCGCGCTTCCGCGGCGGCGGGCGTGATCAGAGCCCGCAGCAGCGGTTGCCAGGTCAGTTCGTAATATTTTGCCGCCCATTCGGAGAAACCGGCAACGGCGGCGAATTCGACCTCTTCGTGACGGTCGCCGCCGAGCTTGAGAATGTCGTCGATGGTCCGCGCTTCGAAGGCGACCGTATAGGCGCCCTCGTGCTTTTCGATCAGCATCTCGTAAAGCCCGGGCGCCAGCGATTCGATCGTCTTCACCACGGAGCCGATCTGCTCGTGCTGCTTGTTGGCGACCTGCGCCGAGACGAAGATGCCGAGGTGACCGATGCTCTCGTGCAGCGTGTAGATGATGATGTGGCCGCGCGCCGCGATTTCGTTGGCCGATCCATAAAGGTCGGGAATCCAGTTCAGCGCTTGCTGCGGCGGGGTAATGTTGTCGCCGTGAGAAGCGAAGACGACGATCGGCGCGTCGATGCGCGTCAGATCGACCGGTGTGCCGTCGCTGAGCGCCGCGTCGCCGCGGGTGAGCTTGTTGCCGACGAAGAGATTTTCGACGATCCAGCGGATCTCGTCGCCGTTCATAAAATAGAAGCCGGACCACCAGCGTTCGAATTCGAGGAAACGCGCGGCCTCGCTATCGATCCTGGCGAACAGGTCGAAATTCTTGCGGAACAAGGTCTTGCCCGGATTGAGCAACTCGAAATTCATCACCAGGTTGGCGCCGTCAAACTTGCCGCCGCCGAAATCCGACGCCAGCAGGGCGGGCACGGCCCCGCCGGCGACGCCGCCAAAATAGCGAAAGGGATTGCGGCCGTTTTCGCCCGACCAATAGGACAGCGGCGCGCCGGCGATCACGATCGGCCCCATCAAGTCGGGATGGGTGGCGGCAAGGATCATCGTCGCCCAGCCGCCCTGACAATTGCCGGTGATGAGCGGTCGCGGGCTGCGCGGATGACGCGCGTAGACCTCCCGCAGAAACGTCGCTTCGGCCGCGCACACGTCCGCCAGCGTCTGCCCCGGCTCGGGCTCGGGGAAGAAGATGACGAAATAAACCGGATGGCCGTCCTTCAATGCGACGCCAACCTCGGACTCGCTCTTGAAGCCGCCGATGCCGCTGCCGTGCCCGGCGCGCGGATCGATGATGACCCACGGGCGCCCGTCCTCGCGCGGCGGCATCGTTCCGGCCGGCGGATGGATGCGCACCAGCGCGTAATTGACCGGGCGGACGAGGGTGCGGCCGTCGACGATGATGTCGTAGTCGAAGGCCAGCACGGGTTTGAAGCCCTCTTTCTCGCGCGCGATGCACGCGTCGCCGCGTTGGCAAAGCGTATCGAGAAAAAGTATCCAGCGCTGCCCGCGGTCCTTCGTGTACTCGGCAAACGCGTCGACAATTTTCGGCACCAACAGCGCCGGCGCCAGCTCGGCCAGCGCCGTCATCGTTGCGCGCGCCGCCTGCGCCTGACTGCGGGCGATGGCTTGTCCGTGGTGCAGGCTCAAACGGCTCAGCAGCGTTGCTTGCTCGCTCGCATTCGCCCAATTCTCCCTGAGCATCTGCAAGTATCGCTGCTGGTCCTGCGCGAGCGCGTCGCTGTCGGTCATGCTTTAACCCACGATGTGATAGCCGCCGTCGATATAGTGGACGCCGCCGGTGACGTTTGCCGCCTCGGCGCTGGCCAGAAATGCCGCATAGGCGCCGACATCCTCGATGCTGGCGAGCTGATGCGTCGGGGCGCGCGCTGCAGCCGCATCGAGCAATTCGTCGAAATGGCCGATGCCCGATGCCGCCCGCGTCCGCAGCGGTCCGGGCGACAAGGCGTGGACACGGATGCCCTTCGGCCCCAGCTCCGCAGCCATGTAGCGTGTCGCGGCTTCGAGAGCGGCCTTCACCGGCCCCATGATGTTATAGTGTTCAATGACCTTTTCCGCGCCGAGATAGGATACGGTCATGCACACGCCGCCGGCGCTCATCAGCGGCTCGGCGGCGCGCACCATGCGGATGAAGGAGTGCACCGAAATGTCCATGGCGACGGAAAAGCCTTGGCGGGAACAATCGACAACGCGCGCATGCAAATCCTCCTTCGGACAAAAAGCGATGGAATGCAGGCAGATGTCGAGCTTGTTCCAGCGCCGCTGGATGGCGTTGAAAAGCTCCGCGAATTGCGCATCGTCGCGCGCATCCAGAGCCATGACGATGTCTGCTTCGAGGCTGTCCGCCAGCGGACGCACGAACGGCTCGGCTTTCTCGCTCTGAAAGGTGATGGCGAGCTCGGCGCCTTGCGCGCGGAGCGCCTTGGCGCAACCAAAGGCGATCGAATCTCCGTTGGCAATCCCAACGACGAGCGCTTTCTTGCCGGCGAGAGAAAACACCACGCGCCTCTTGTGCGGAAATCCCGACGTTGCTCTATCTTAACCGACTTGATCGCGACCGACATGACGTTGCATTGAGTTGCATCAAAGGAGGACCGGCCGCCGCCAGCGCCGCGTGATGATCGAGATGACAGAATGATGACGAGGCGAGCCGATGTCCCATACGCCACACGATCGCATTTAAATGAGACGGGTCGATGATCGATCGCGGGCGAAACTTTCTTGATACGGCTGGTTTCCTGCTATGACGGCCACAATCTGAGACGATGTATTGCTCCGCCGCTCCGAATAGACTTCTGATGGATAGCTGATGTTTCCACTTCCCAAGCGCGTCTTTCTCACCCGCGGCGTCGGCGTCCACCGCCAGCAGCTTCCGGCTTTCGAGTACGCGCTGCGCGATGCCGATATCGAGCAACAAAACTTGGTCTCGGTTTCCTCAATTCTGCCGGCGCAATGCGAGCTCATTGCGCGCCAGGTCGGGACGGCTGCTTTAAGCCCCGGCGAGATCACCTTCTGCGTCCTGGCGCGGGCCGAAACCAATGAGGCCGGCCGTCGCGTCGCGGCCGGGATTGGCCTCGCCCGGCCGACGAATTCCGCGCATTATGGCTATATCTCGGAGCACCACGGGTTCGGCATGTCCGAAACTGAAACCGGCGAATTCGTCGAGGATCTCGCGGCCACCATGCTCGCCTCCACGCTCGGCATCGAATTCAACCCGGATGCCGCTTGGGACGAACGCAAGCGGGTTTATGAAATGAGCAATCTCATCGTCGATACCCATTCGATCGCGGCGGCCGCGAGCGGAGCGCCGCGCGGCGAATGGACCTGCGTGGTCGCGGCCGCGGTGTTTCTCTTCAGCCCGGCCGATGCCGTCTGACCATGGCCGGCGTCGCCACCTTCGCCGTGCCGCCGAGCTTTCTCGGCACCGACCGCAAGGATCCGGCCTCGCCGATTTGTGTCGCCGGCATTCCGTTCGATCTCGGCACCACCGATCGGGCCGGCGCGCGGTCCGGACCGGCGGCGATCAGACAAGCGAGCCGGATGCTGATCGACGGCGATCATCCGGTGCATTGGGTCAATCCCGCGGCTTTGGCGCTCGCCGATATCGGCAATTTCGCGATCGCGCTGGGCGACATCGCCAAGAGCTTGGCGGTGATCGAGGAGCAGGCGGCGAGCATCGCCCACCTGGTGGCGCTAGGCGGCGATCACGGCATTACGCTGCCGCTTCTGCGCGCGCTGGCCAAGCGCCGCGGTCCGCCGGCGCTCGTTCATTTCGACGCTCATGTCGACACCTGGCCCGAGAATTTCGGGCAGACCCATGCGCACGGCTCGGTGTTTTATCACGCCATCAACGAAGGGCTGATCAAGCCGCGGCAGATGATCCAGATCGGCATTCGCTCGCCGGTCGGGCGCGCCGTCTACGATTGGACGCTGGCTCAAGGCGTCACGGTCATCCCGGCGCAGCACGTGCATGAACAGGGTCCGCCGGCAATTGCGCAACGAATCCGTGACGTCGTCGGCGACGGCCCGGTTTATCTGAGCTTCGACATCGACGTGCTCGATCCGGCCTTCGCGCCGGGCACCGGCACGCCGGAAATCGGCGGCTTGGCGACGTGGCAGGCGCAGACGATCTTGCGGCGGCTGGCCGGCCTGCAATTCGTCGGCATGGATCTCGTCGAGGTGAGCCCGGCCTACGACGTGGCCGAGATCACCGCGCTCGCCGGCGCGACGATGACCTGGGAATATCTTTGTTTGCTCGCCGCGCAGCAGAATGTGAGCTGACGCGCTTGTTTGTGGCCTCTGCTTTCTGCGAGCGATCGCTTCGATCGCGTGACGTAATTTCCGCTCATTCCCGCGCAAGCGGGAATCCAGTGGGAGCATGTCAAGCTCGCGGTTGATCTACTGGGTCCCCGCTTTCGCTGGGACCAGCGGAAGGAGACTAGCCAATTCAAATCGATCGAATTTTGCTCAGCTGTTCAAGCGCACGTCGATCGCTTCCTTGAGGAAGCCGCGCAGCGCGTCGGTGTCGAAGGGTTTGCGCAGGATGCGCAGATCGGCCGGCGCGGCGCGCGCGGCGTCGCTATAGCCGGTGGTCAGGATCACCGGCAAATGCGGATAATGCGAGCGGATCTCGCTCGCCAGCCCGACGCCGTCGATCGTGCCCGGCATGACGATATCGCTGAAGACAAGATCGACTTTGGCGCCGGCCGCGAGCAATTGCAGGGCCGCTTCGGCCGACTCCCGGTAGAGCGTCTGGTAGCCGAGATGCTCGAACAGCGATGAGGTGACTTCCGCCACTTCGGCGCTGTCGTCGACAATGAGCACCGCCGGGCGGCGTGAATACAGGTCATCGATGTCGTCGCTATCCTCGTCGACGACTTCCTCGGCCGGCAAAGCCGGCAACAGCACGGTCATCGTCGTTCCCTCTCCGACCCTGCTGTCGGCCTTGACCATTCCGCCGGATTGATGGGCGAAACCGTAGACCTGCGACAAGCCGAGTCCGGTGCCCTTGCCCACCTCCTTGGTGGTGAAAAACGGATCGAAAACCTTCGAGAGCAGATCCGGCGGAATGCCGGTGCCGCTGTCGCTGAATTCGATGGCGACAAAGTCGTTGCCGCCCTCGTCGTCCCCATGATCGGCGGGCACGTTGCGGATCGATAGCCGGAACGTGCCGCCGTTCGGCATGGCGTCGCGGGCGTTCACCGCAATATTGACGATGGCGAGTTCCAGCTCGGCCAGATCGACCTTCACCGGCCAGACATCCGGGCCGATTTTTTCGTCGTAAACGATGTTGCCGCGCAACGAGCTTTCGATCATCGAGCGCATGTTGCTGATGCAGGCATTCAGATCGATCACCGTCGGGCTCAGATGCTGGCGGCGGGCGAAGGTCAGCAATTGCCGGGTCAGGCTTTCGCCGCGCTTGGCCGCGGTCTGAATGGCTTCGATCGCGCGCGGCAATTTCGGGTCAAGCAGGCGTTTGAAGGTCTGCGCATTGCCGCCGATGATCATCAGCAGATTGTTGAAATCGTGGGCGATGCCGCCGGTCAATTTGCCGATGGCCTCCATTTTCTGCGCCATGGCGAGCTGTTCGCGGGCCTGAACGAGCTTCTCCTGGGTATCGCGCCGCTCGGTCGCATCGCGCACGATATTGGCAAAGCCGATCAGATTGCCGTTGTTGTCGCGGATCGAGGTGACCGAGCCGGTGATGAAAAACAGCGTCCCGTTCTTTTTGATGCGCCAGCCCTCGACCTCATGCTTGCCCCTTTGCAAGGCCCATTCGAGCGCGCGGTTCGGCTCGCCGGCGCGGCGCTCGTCGGGCCGGTAAAAGATTCCGAAATGCTTGCCGACGATTTCGTCGGTGGTGTAGCCGATCATATGCTCCGCCGCCTTGTTCCAGCTCGCCACGCGGCCGGCCGTGTCGAGCAGGAAGATCGCGTAGTCGACCACTCCCTCGATCAGGATCTGAAAATGGCGTCGGGAACTCTCCAGCGCGAAGTTCGTTTGCGCGAGCTGCCGGTTCAGCTGCTCCTGCGCGCGCAAGAGGCGCGCCGCGTCGTCCTGGCCGCCGGCAATCGCCGCGCTGAGCATGAGCGGCGGCAGGGACGTGGCGACTGCAACGGCGAGCAGCAGCAACGAGACGTTGACGTTCGCCGGCGCGGGTGCGCCCTCGCCGGATATGAGCCCCCAGGCCGCGATGGCGCAGAAGATCAGCGCCGCCGTCACGGCATTGCGGCGATTGCCGCGCAAGGCCGCCCAGATCAGCGGGACGACAACGAGAAAGCCCAGCAGCGCCCGATAAGGCTGCACCGCGTCGAGAATACCCTCGACCGGAGGACCGAAGGCAAGAAAACCAACGGCCGCGGCAAGCAGCAGGACGGCTGCCGTTTCCAACGTATTCCAGCGGGCGAGCGGCCGCAGATCGGCCAGCGCCCACAGCACGACCACGGGCGCAATGATCAAGCTCGCGGCCGCATCGGCCAGCCACCAGGTTGTTCCGCTCGCGATCCAGGCCGCCGAATTGCCGGCATCGACAGCGCCCGCAAGCATGGCTCCGCCAAGCGCGACGACGGCGCCAATCAGCGCCGTAGGAGCGAAGGCAATGAGCCCGAATTTTGCCGTGCCGGAGGGAGTCTCGAACGTCTTGCGGCCGTTCGACCAGCGGTCGATCAGCCAGGCGCCGGCGAACGCCGCAAGCACGGCGCCGACCGCGCTGAAGCCCGGTGCGATCAACGAGCGGGTTGCAATCGCGCCAAATGAAAACGATCCCAACAAGATCGCCGGCCACATCCGGATACCGCTGACCAGGAATAATGCCAGCGCAAATCCGGTCGGCGGCCACAATGGTGTTCCGGTAGGATTGAATGACGGCAGCACCAGCGGCGCGGCGGCGAGACCGACGTAACAGGCAGCCGCGATGATCAGTTCGAGCGCGTAGGTTGCCGCGTTCGGAACGCTGCGGAAAATGGGAAATCCACCATCCCCGATCGTTGGACTTCTCATCGCGGACGATTCTCATCGTGACGCTAAGAACAAAGTATAGCATTGATGAACGGCGGTGAGATAGCACCGAAAGCTTGCATGTGAGTTCCGCGTG
The DNA here is from genome assembly GCA_963831135.1 of uncultured Alphaproteobacteria bacterium. GTDB lineage: Bacteria > Pseudomonadota > Alphaproteobacteria > Rhizobiales > Xanthobacteraceae > BOG-931. The sequence continues at coordinate 4,644 of CAWHPH010000065.1, read as the reverse complement.
TGTAGCGCCACATGGCGTTGCCAACGTGCTGACGCGGAATTTTCCCTGCGTTCCGGCGATTTAGCAGAGTGTATTCGCCCGTCGCGCGAATTTCAGCCCGCGGATTCGCCGGTTCCCAGCTTGGTTTTCGGCGGCGAGGTGCGATAATTGCGAATTCCAGGCTATGTGCGCGGCACGCATACGAGATTTCCCTTGCACCGCCCGACGACGCTCGAGATTTCCTGGCCGGACGCCATCCATGCCCATTTCACCCGGGCCGGCATTCGGCAGGTTGGTTATGTTCCCGACGCGGGGCATAGCCGCCTGATCACGCTGTGCCGCGACGATCCGAATATTGCCGACGTGGTGTTGACCACCGAAGAAGAGGGAGTGGGCCTTGTCGCCGGCGCCGCGCTCGGCGGGCAACGCGCGGCCTTGCTGATGCAATCAAGCGGTGTCGGCAACTGCATCAACATGTTGTCGCTGCTGCGTACTTGCGGCTTCGCCTGCCTGCTGCTTGTGACCATGCGCGGCGAGTTCGGCGAGTTCAATCCCTGGCAGGTGCCGATGGGCACCATCACCGAAGATGTCTTGCGGCTCTGCGGCTTTCTCACCTACCGGATCGAGAGTGCCGAGGCCGTCGATGAGATCGTCGGTGCGGGTTGCGACATGGCCTTCGACGGCAATCTTCAAGTCGCGATCCTGTTGTCGCAGCGGCTGATCGGCCGCAAGCAATGGACGCGATGACTATGGACGCGGCCATGCTCGACCGGCGGGATTTCGTGCGGCGGCTCTTGCGCGATCGCGGCGACCTTCTGGTGGTTTCCGGCCTGGGCTCCGCGACCTACGATGTGGCCGCCGCCGGCGATCATGCGCTGAATTTTTATCTCTGGGGCGCGATGGGCGGCACCGCCATGATCGGGCTTGGGCTCGCGCTGGCGCGTCCCGAGCGTCGCGTCGCCGTTATCACCGGCGACGGCGACATGCTGATGAGCATCGGCAGCCTCGCCACAATCGGCGTGAAGCAGCCGAAGAATCTCGCCATCGTGGTGCTCGACAACGGCCGCTACGGCGAAACCGGCATGCAGCCGAGCCATACGCAGGCCGGCATCGATCTGGTCGCGATGGCGCGCGCCTGCCGGTTCCCGGCCGCCCGCGCGGTGTCGCGCGACGAGCAGGCCGACGAGATCCGCGCCTTGCTGCAGGCGGGCGAAGGCCCAATCTTCGTCTCGGCACGTATCAAGCCTGAAGAGGCGCCACGCGTCCTGCCGCTGCGCGACGGCCACGCGATCAAACAACGATTTATGGCGGCGTTGCATTCCGCCTGAAACGCCCGGCGCCAACGCGCGCTCGCGGACGTGCGGCGGCCGTCGTGCAAGTGTGTTGCTGGACAGGCGTCAGCGCCATCTCGCCCTACGCCACCATCGCCGGCGCCCGCGCGGTGAACGATCCGCAGGCGACGAATATCGCCCAGATCGTGATCTCCGGCACGACGCGGCACACCCCGGCGGGCGTAACGCTACATCAAGGTCGGGCCGGATCGGAAGAGCCCGCGGCTTACGGCAGGACGCTTGACAAATTTACGTTGTAAATTTACGATGTAAACTATCCGAGCGTGGCGATCTTCAACGAAAGCGATCATGAACGGAGGCGATTATGGGCGTGCGCGCTGCCGCATCCCTCGGTGAGTCCGCGGACCGGGCGCCTTCCGGCTTTCATCGATGCTGGTATCCGCTGGGCTTGGCGAGCGAGCTACCGGTGGGCCAAGTGATCGGCCGCGATTTTCTCGGCACGCGCGTCGTGCTCTACCGCGATGGCGCCGGCAAGATCATCGTGCAGAGCGCCTGGCTCGACACCATCCGCTTCCGCAAAGGCGTGCTGGTCGCCTCCGACCGACATCTCGCGCGCTTCCTGAAATATGTCGAAGCGTTTCCGCGCGCGGAACCGCTCGCAGCCTGAAGCCTCTCATGCCGAAGAATTTTTCGTCGGCGAAGGTCGAGGCGTTTCGCGCCCGTCTTTGTCACGCGGCCGAACGGCGCTTTGCCCAGCATGGCGTCGACGGCGTGTCGATGCGGGCGCTCGCCGAGGAAGTCGGCTGCAGCGCCATGACGCCATATCGATACTTCCGCGACAAACAGGAAATTCTCGCGGCGGTACGCGCCGCCGCGTTCGATCGCTTCGCCGATGCGATGGAAAAAGCCGCCAACATTGACGGCGACGCGGCCGCCAAGGCGCGGGCCGTCGGCGCGGCCTATATCCGCTTTGCCTTGCGCGATCAGCAGGCCTACCGGTTGATGTTCGATCTGTCGCAACCCGATCAGGATCGATTTCCCGATCTCGTCCGCGCCAGCACGCGCGCACGCCGCACCATGAGCGGCTTTGTCGAAAAAATGGTCGAGGAGGGCGTTCTCACCGGCGACCCGGAAGTGCTCGGTCAGCTGTTCTGGGCGGCGAGCCACGGGCTCGTCGTGCTGCATCTCGCCGGCAAGCTCTCCGGAAAGCCCGGCTTCCGCGCGCTCCACGGGCAGATGATGCAGCTCCTGGTGCGGGGCGCGCGGGCTTGCGGCGACGCGTCGGATGCGGCACGCGCCCGCGCAAAATCACCCAGCCCAACGCGAGCATCGCCATGAACATTCTGCTCAGCTTGAGCCCCTTCATCGCCTTCTTCGTGCTGATGCGGCTCGTGCATCCGCTCGCCGGACTTAGTGGTGCGTTTGCCGTTTCGTTGCTGTTGGGATTTCGCCAATGGCGCCGCGGCGAATCCGCAAAGGTGCTCGAGGTCGGCAGCCTCCTTCTGTTCGGCGCGCTGGTGTTCTACACGCTCGTCGCTGCGCCCGAATGGACCGTGGCGACGGTGCGGTTGGCCGTTGACGCCGGTCTGTTCGCGATCGCGCTGGTCTCGCTTCTCATCGGCCAGCCCTTCACGCTGCAATATGCGCGCGAGAGCGTGCCGAAGGAATTTTGGTCGTCGCCTCTCTTTATGAGTACGAACCGGCGCATCACCGCGGCCTGGGCGGCCGCGTTCGCGGTGATGACCGGCGCCGACGCGGCGGCGCAATATGTCGAAGCCATTCCGCTATGGATCGACATCGCGGCGACGATCGCCGCATTCGCCGGAGCGGTGTGGTTCACGCGCTGGTATTCGGCGCAGGCGCGCCGTCGTGCCGGCGACCTTATGAGCCCGCGGCCGCAAAGTCGCTAGCGTTCTTCGCCGCGCTTACCCGCACGAAGCGCACCGGCTCGGCCAAGCCGCGCAAAGTCGCGCTGTCCTCGCTGAATTGGCGACCTCGCAAAACCTCGCGCGCTTCCGGGTCGGTCAGCACCGCTTGCGAGACGATCGCCTCGCCGCCGCGGCATTGATGTTCCAGCCGCGAAGCGGTGTTCACCGCCGAGCCGAAATAATCCAGCACGTCGCCGGCGGTGACGGCGATGCAGGCGCCGATATGCAGGCCGAGCTTCAGCACGATGCCGGTGTCGCCGCGCCCGCGATTGAAGTCCTCCACCTCGTCCTGCATCGCGAGCACGGCGCGCACCGCGTCGGCGGGATCGTTGAATGCCGCCATCACCGCGTCGCCCACGGTCTTGACGATAAAGCCGTGATGGCGCGTCACCCGTTCCGACAAAAAGGCGAAGTGGTCGCGCACGAGGCGATAAGCCGACGCGTCGCCGAGCTCGTCATAGAGCTTGGTCGAGCCCTGCAGGTCGGTGAAGACGATGGCGACGCGGCTGATCTCGACTTCGTCGCCGGGACGCAAAAGCTGTTCCGGGCAGAGCCGCCGGAAGGCGGACATGGCGATGACGCGCTCGCCGGTCAGCGCGTCCTTCGCCCAGTCGCGATCCTCGATGACAAAGAACAACGGCCGGTCCGTGTTGTTGTGAATGACGACTTCGCCCTCGCGGCCGGGCGTCCGCAGCACGATGTCGGAGCCGCGCGCTTCGATCTCGGGGATGAGGCCGTCATTGGCGATACGCCCATCAACTTCGCCGCCTGCCTCGACAGTGCGGAATCGGTAGGGACCGGGCGCCAGCATGACGGCGAAGGTCTTGCTCGCTTGCGCGGTAACTTCGGCCTGAAACCGCACATGCGGCGTCGAGCCCTGGCCGAGCAGGCAAAGCTCGCCTTTCGGCAAAGGCCGCAGCCACGGCTCGGGATGAAAGGTCAGTTCGACATTGCGGGTGAAATCGCGCCGGTAATCGATATTGCACGAGGCGCAATGCGCGCCTTGCGGCAATTCATGCAGATGCTTGACGCTCGACTTGGCGCCGCGGCAGCGCGGGCAGAGCAGATCCCAGCCCATCACCAGGATGCCGAGGCGTTGCGCCGCCAGAAACAATTCGACGGTATCGTCGGGATCGGTGCGCCAGAGGCGCGCCATCGCCAAGGGACGGATCGCACGCAACGCAACGACCGGCGCATGCTGCAAAAAATCGGCGAGCATGTGCGCAAGCCCAAGGTTGGCGGGATTGCTGCCGGGATCGCGTTCGAGCTCGGCCACCAGCGCGGCGAGCCGCCGGCGCGCGGCCGGCTTGACACTTTGCTCCGTGCTCGAGCCCGGAATGCGGTCGGGCAGATCGGCCTCGGCGATCAGCTTCTCGACCACGGCGAGGCGCTTGTCGCCCTCGCGGTCGATCTGCCCGGAATGCTTCGCCAGCCAGCCCAGCACG
>CAWHPH010000064.1:0-78619 GCA_963831135.1 uncultured Alphaproteobacteria bacterium | reverse complement strand
AACCCGCAACGACGGGAACACCGCCACTAAACCGAGCTGATTTGCTTCGAACCGAGAGGGACAAACAGATGAGTAAGTTAGCGGCCGCGCTCCGCGCCAAGTTTTCTACCCCCAAAAAAGTGCTCGAGGCATTGAACCTTGACCCAAGCCTTTTGGACGAGGCCCGGCGCGAAGCAGTTCGCCTCGCAAACGATGCGAAGCGCGGCCTGGCGCGCGACGACCAGGATGTCAGTTGGCATGCCGATTTGCCGACGCTGCGCAATCCTGCGGTCGAGGAAGGTGAAAGGTTGGCCCGGGCAAAGGACGGCGGCCAGATGACCGGCGCCGAAGTCGAGAAAATCGTGCGCCTGTTGCGCGAAGCCGGCGTGGGCTCGCGCGCTATTCAGGCCTGCATGCAAGCGTTGCAAAACGGCGGCGAGGATGATGCCGGCGAAGGCTTCAACGAGCGGGACCGCGACCGATTGCGCCGAGAAGAAGCGCCGGACGGCACGGCGCTCGACGACATCGAGAAATTCCTTCGCGATCACCGATTGGGCGAGGTCGACATTGCGGAAGCTTTCCGGCTCGGCGGCGTCGACCGGCGCCGCGCTGCCAGGGACGCGTTGGGGCAAAACGCGTTGCGCGACGGTGGTGGATTTGGCGGCCGTCTCGCCGGCGATAAAGCCATCGCAATGGACCGGCTCAAGAAGAAATTCCCCGGCGTCGAAAACATCACGACGGATTCCGGTTTCGGCGTGCACCGGCATGAGATTGACCGCCGGCCGGGACCGAGCCGCGCACAGCTCGAGCGGTTCTATGATCGTTTTCCGGGCGCGCGCGGCATCACAGCCGGTTGACCATGAGCACCCTTGCAACAGTCGCGCCGGCCGACGAGACCGTCGACCCGGCGCGCGAGGCGCGCGAGGTCCTGCGGCAAGCGCAGGACCGCATTGTCGAGTGCCAAGCGCGGGTCGAGGCCCATCAGGCCGCAGTGCGGCGTGGACGTCAGTTTGTTGAAGATGCCGAACAGGGCATCGCGGCCGCGGAGGTCCGAACTCGAGGAGTCGCGCGAACAGCATACTCAGGCTCTGGCCGCAGCCGCTGGCGACGATGGGGCAAAGCCAGCGAGCGGCGTCCGCCAAGCTCGCTTGGAGCTTGAGGGCATGCGTGACGACTATGAGGCTGCCGCCGACGCCTTGAGCCGCCTCGAGGCCGACAATACCGCCGAGGTCGAGCTTGAAGTGGCCGAAGTCGAAGCGCGCATCGCCCGTCTCGAGGTCGTGAGGCCGGTCGCCGAGGATCTGATCGCGCGGCTCGCGGCCGCGAGGTCGACGATCAGCAATGCAAAGCATCTGCTGAGGACTTCTGCTGGAGCCGGACCGGTTTTCGACGACCGATTCCATTGGCAGCCGCGGCGCTCGCGATGATCTCGTGGCCGCAACCAAATCTTTGTACAGCCTGTTCGAGGACGCGCAGGCCAAGATGGTTGAAGTCGATGATGCGCGGGTCGCCGCCTTCGCGCGCTGGCGCCGAGCACTTCTCGAAGATTGGGCCGCGATGCCGCCGGCACATGTTGCGCATGATTTCGCCGAGATCGCGCCGGCGGCGCCGGAGGAGCGGGTTGACGACAAGCCCACACATCCTACGTCGCCGCCGGCCGAGTGAGGAAATGGCTCCTGTTCTGTCGCGGCACCAGCTATTCGAAGCGATCCGCATTGAGCTTGCTGCGGCGGACGACGCCGCCGCGGTCGAGCTCGGCATCGCCAGGCTGCGTGATCTGTGCGGCCGGGTGGGCGTCGCCGATCCGCTGTTCGATTCCTGCATTACCGCGATAGTGATAGCGGAGCGCAAGGGCGGCGCCTGTCTGCTCGCCGGCCAGGGCGACGTCGGAAAGTTCAAATCGCGCAAATGGCAATCGCTCGCGCGCATGGACGAGACGGAGTTCAAGGCTGAAATCGAACGCGCGAAGGCAGAAGCTCGCCGGCGCCGCGACATTCAGGCGACATGCGCCAGCGCCGAGAAAATGCTCGTCACCAGATGGCACCGGGCCGCGGACGGAACGATGACCCGCTTCATCGTTGGATTGGGACGGGGTGATAACCCGCAGGCGGTCGAGAGCGAGCTCATGGGCGCGCTGGCGGCGGAGCAGGCAGCGTGACGCCTCGCGTGCAAGCACGGAAAATCGGCGCTCGATACTACGAGGGCCGCGTCTGCGCGTTCGGCCACACGACCCGCTACACGTCCACGGGCGCTTGCCGGGAATGTGCTGTTCGGCGCTGGTCAGATGACGGCGAGGCGGCGCGCGCCAACTCCAGGGCAAAAGATGCGTACCACCGCGGGCGGCGGGCAATCGCCGTCTTGCGCGAACTCGGGATCGAAGTATGACGCTTCTCGACATGCCCACGTCGCCGCAGCAACCGCCGGCGCCACCGGCCCAAGACGTCGACGCGCGCCGGCTCGTCGAGGTGATCCGGCGCGAGCACGGCGACGCCGGCGAGGACCGGCTCGTCGAACTTTTCGTCGATTATCTCAAGGAGCATGACGAGATCTTACTGGTCCTCGCCCGGCGCCTCGTCCACTCGGCACTGACGGCTCAGCGCCGCGCCGAGAGGGTCGTCACGGACCGCGGCCGTGAGCGTGAGCAAGTGCGTGCGATCGCCAAGCAGATCAAAATCGCTGTCGTTTTGGACATGGTCACCCCGCTGGGCAAGCGGCTTAGATTCCTCACTGGTCGTGAAGTAGCGGCCTGTGGCGACGCCTTCGCCAGAATTGCGCAGCACGTCCCCGATGATAGTTTTGTCGGCGAAGTTCTGATCGAAAGCACGGCGCGCCGGCTGCTGCTGGGGGATGGCACGTGAACCTGATCGCTCTCCACGAGGCGGCCCATGCCACCGTCGCGCGGCTCCTCGGCGTGCGCGTCAAGCACGCCATCGCAGCCGGCGACTATCCCCATGTGACCACGCTCACGCCGCGCAAGGACGGCGACCCCGACGAGCTGGCGAACTGGCAGCGGCGTTTGGCCGTGATCGACTTCGCGGGCGCGATCGTCGAAGACGACCCGAACGGCGCGGCCGCCGTGACGGACAGGGAAAACGCGTTCGCGCGGTCCCGCCAGGCGATAGCCCTCGAGGACGGCGTCAACGTCGAGAAGCTGGATGACATCCAGCTCGAAGATGCGTCCGCGCTTTATCAGCATCTCGCTGCTGAGGCGGCTGCGCTCGTCAAAGCGAACTTTCCCCTGGTCGCTCGGGTCGCTTTTCGGCTCGAGGATCTCGGCGAGCTGAGCGGCTCCGCGGTCGACGCGGTGCTGCTTGAATTGCAAGTTTGATTTCTGAAATCGCGAAAGCGGCTGCGAGACAGGCCTAGTTTGAAAGTTTGAAAAACAAACAACAGGCACGATTATCGACAGCTGCTCTCTGTTTGTTTGGAGCGAGAGCGCGGCGAGACTTTTTGCGGCGACGTATTCCAGAGGGGCGCCGACTCCGGTAGAATCAAACGGAGCACGTCGGGGCAACGAAATCGGGTGCACGATCGCGAAAAATCGCAGGAGTTAAAAATGGATTTTCGTGTATTCCTCGGCTTCCTGGCATTGCCGGGCGCGATCTTCGTGGACCCGCAGCTCGGCGAGGCCAACTACGAGGGCCCGGTGCTGCAGGCCACGGTCTCGACCGCGTACAAGAGCGCGGCCGCCCTCTGGTCGGTCGGCAGCCGGCGGGTGATGCTCTACGAGATCGAGTTCGGCCAGACCGGCTCGCTCGCCTCCACCGACTGCCAGTGCCAGTGGGACTTGAGCCTATTCAGCTCGACGAACATCTTGACCGCCTCGACGGTGGTCCTCAACAAGCTCGACCAGGCGGACGGCACCGCCGTCACCATCTTCGCCAACAATGCCACCGCCGAGCTCACGTACACGACCGCCGGCAACGGCCTCTCGCTCAAGAACTGGGCGATCAACCAGCGCGGCTCTTACCGGTGGCGCGCGCTCGACGACGGCGACAACATCATGATCCCGGCGACGAACCTCACCGGCGTCGGCCTGCGCACGCTGTCCTCGAACTTCACGGGCTCCGCGGTCGGCAACATCTCGATCGTCGAGCGCTGATCCGAGGGCCGAGATGGCGGAGACGGTCACGGTTCACTGCCACCTCCCGCACGCGATCGCGCTGCACGTCGACGAGATGCACGACCGCGAGCACGGATCGTACTCGATCAACCCGACCGGGGTCCCGACCGCCAAGCGCGGCGAGGCCGTCGAGCTGCGGCCGGGCCGCAATGAGGTCGATGCCGAGTTCTGGCGGGCCTGGTCCGAGCAGAGCAAAGGCACGCCGCTGGCAGGCGCGTTCTCGGCCGAGGAGGCGGCCGCAGCCCTCCCGCCCCCCCCATGTCAATGCTGGCTAGGTTGCCAGTTGCCCGTGGCTTTACCGCCGACGCGCGGCATTACAAATTCGCCCAACGTCTTGTTCGGGAAAAATACACACGACGAACGCCAGATCGTCTCCTCATTGACGATACGCGCGATCTTGCCCAAGGACATTTTCCTGACCTTGTCCCTCGTCTTGCGATTGGCCGATGCAAAGAAGACCGCATCAGGCGCAATTGGCAAAGCAATCAAACACGAAAGATCGTCGAGCGGAATGCCGCACGGGTACGGCGCGCGAGGCGACGTAAGTAGTGGCCGATCGCCAATCAAAATGGAAGGGCGACGCCATCGGCGAACCCACCATGTCATGCCATCGACGGTCGCGAGCTTTTGAGGATCAGTACTAAGGTCAATGGCAGCTTGCAGGGGAAAGTTGCGTCTAAATAGGTGCATGTTTGCCTGGATTATTGCCGTTACTTTTTGCTCGTCTGCGGACGGACCCGTAGCAGCCTCGACGAGCTTAAAGGCGTTTGTCGTTTCTCTCGGACCCATATCGCGGAGAATCTCCGGGGTGCGAACCCCGAGCGACACGAGGAGTTCGGGCCCAGTCGATCCTTTGGCTCGCGCTTAGCGCGTTGATTCCCCTCGAAAGCATCACCTCCAACGCGGCGGCTGCCGGCGTATCTACATGGGGAGAGAAAAATTGCGTTTCCGGAAAGTCGCGCTGTAACGCGGCATGCCAAAAAACACGTTCAGGTTCTTGATCTGACAAGCTGAGGCGACGATCGCCTTAGGATTTTCGATCACCCGGCCAGCCGCAGGTTCAAAGTGGTAGGCGACGAATTTGCCCTGCACCGCCCACCGCCGCAGCAAGAATTGCGGCACAAAATGATGGCGAGCCATTGCGATCCTTTCGTTTTCCGGGCTGGACTGTGGTCGCAGACTAACCCCTTACAGTAGCAGCCCCGGCAGCCTGGCGATGTTGGCCGCTATGCGCCTCGCCTCGTCGCGCGTGAATTCGCAAAAAGCTGTGCAAAGCCATTTCCCGCTCATTGACCTATCGGCTCATCCGCTCGCATGCTCGCCATCGGAAAGCAAGAGGAGACTCGATACATGGCCAAGAATCGAAAAGTGGGCGTGAGCACTCGGGCAGTGATCCAGCGCATCAATCGGAAACTGAAGCCCGACCTTGAAGCATTGAAGATCAGCCGCAGCGAGCGCATGCGGCTCGATGTCGGCGAATATTACGTCATCGATTATCGGCTCAATGCGATCCAGCAGCACAATGTCGACCCGGAGGCATTGGCCCGCGAGCTTGGCGTGCTCAAAGACTGGGAGGAAGTCCAATGAGTAAGCGTCCGCAAATGACCGGGTCTCACGTCAAAAAAGTCGCATATCACGAAGCCGGGCACGCCGTGATCGGGCGCGTGCTGATGCTCGCGTGCGGCTCCGCGACGATCGATCCGGATTACGAGGAGGGCGAGGCCGGGCACACCATCACCGCCGATCCTTATGCTTGTCTCTATGAGTGGCAAAAGCGCGGCAAGGTGCGCGGCTTTCAGGACGCGGTTTGGCACGCGCGGATCATGGCCTACATGGCCGGCGCCGAGACTGAGGCGGTGCTGCTGCGCCGGGCGCCGGCCGGCGACGGCCATGACCGCTCGGAGATCGCGTTGATGGCCGCGGAGCTCTGCTGCTCTTCCCCTTGGGACAGGCTGGAACCTCGCCTGCGCGCCATGACGCGCATGCTCGTGCGTCGTCACCGGGCGCGGATCGAGCGCGTGGCCGAAGCGTTGCTCGCGAAGAAGACGCTGAGCGCCGGGCGTCTCGACAAATTGGTCGGCCGCAGCATCGACGACGTGAAGATGAACTCGCCGATCATGCTGGCGATGATACGAGAAGGCCTTGTGTAGCCGCGCCGTGCACTAATCGCGGTCGGGCGGCCAGCGCTCCAGGACGCGGATGTTCTGGCGTAGCGTGTAGCGGCCGCGCGGCCGGCGCGCCTTCTCGGCGGCGAAGACCGCCCGCGCCCGCGTCAGGTCGTTGCTCGCGTGGAGCAGGGCCTCGACATGCAGCTCGGCGCCGTCCCACTTCTCGACCTTGTAGAAGCGGCGCCGGTCGGCTTCATCTGGGTCTGACGTCTCGCGGTAGCCGAACTCGCTGAGCTCGTGGGCGAGCTCCTCGTGCTCCTCGGCAGGCATGGGATAGCTCGACGTGCGTTTTTTCACGTGGCTCCGGCCTCATCGACAAATCCCGGTAGCGTGAAGTTCGCCCGGTCGCGCGGTCGTTGGCGCGCGTTGTATTCCGCGATCTCAGGTGCGAGCCGCCGCGACGAGCTGTCACCCTCGACGAAGATTAGAAAGTCCGGCGAACGCTTCAACGCCTCGAGCGCATTCAGGGCGAGAACTCCCTCGACGACCGCCGGGCCAACTCTGAGCCGAGCGTCGATCACGCGCCGCAAATCCTCGGTTCTCCATCGCAAAGGGTTGCTGTCTTGTACGACGTACAGATCGAGAGGGATCGCGACGGCCCCAAGTTGCCAAGCGAGCCATAAGGCAAGAGACGATTTGCCTAGACCATTAGCGCCATCGATGCAGATCAGGAGTTTGTGCCACTGCGGAGTGAGGGCCACTCGGATCTGGCCGAGCAACTCCTCCGATCGCGGCAGCGGCTGCTTCAATAGCATCGCGCGGCCTATTCGCCGTCAGAGTGGTCAGGCTGTGATTTGTGTTTGGCGGGTCTGCCGCTCCATCCCTCCTCGGCCTCTCGCTTCACGGCCGGCGCCGCCGGGTTCTTGACCTTCAACCAGTGCGCCGATCGGCCGGCCCGGTACGGCGAGCCGAGCCGCTTCGACACGATGCCTTCGCAGCCGAGCGCGCACGCGTGCTTGTAGATGACGGCGCCATCGCCGCCGAAGTGCTCGTTAAGGGCGATGCCCTCGTGCGGGAGCCGCAGCAGTCCGGCCAGGCGGCGCTTTCGGTCCTCGATCGGCTCGCGCCTGGTGTCCTCGCCGTTCACCTCGAGCAGGTCGAACGCGCAGAGCACCGCGACCGCGTTGCTCCGGTGCGAGCGGATGAGCTCGAACATGGCCAGGCCGCTCTCGTCGCAGACGATCGCCTCTCCGTCGACGACGCACGAGCGGACGGGCAGGGCCTCGATGGCCTCCGCGATGAGCGGGAAACGGTCCGCGAAGTCGTGGCCGTTGCGTGTGAGCAGGCGGACGCCGCGCCCGCGCCGCTGCGCCAGGATCCGGAAGCCATCGTGCTTGATTTCATGAATCCAGCCCGGTCCTGCCGGCGGCACTTTGGCCGGCTTCGGCAGACAAGGTTCAAAGCGGGAAAGCGACTGCTCGGCGCGGACCCGGCGCTGAAGCTCACGCGTTGCGGACATCGACCCAAAGATAGGCCGGGCGTCGGCAGAGTTGAGTCAAAGGCAGGGCGGCGATTGGGCCTTAGCGCCGCCGCCAGGGCGTCTCCGGGTCTCGCCTGTTCGTTTTCCGGGCCGGATGGTCCCGACCATAGCGGTGGACAACTCCAACGCATGGGCGGGCTTCCCCGGCGCTTCCCGGATGGAAATGCGGGAAGCGCTATGTCCATAACAAGCTGATAATACGAAATCTTTCGAGTATCTTGGCTTCATCCCATTGTCGGGCCGTCAATGCGATCGGCGATTCTGCGGCGCTTCGGATCGCCGTCAGAGCATGTCGCGGAGAGGTGGAAACCGGTTGTCCGAAAAGGACATGCGACCGCGCTAGAATCTCGGGCGCAGCCCGATTCAACTAAATCAGGACGTGTTCTAGGCAGCCTGGCTGTCGAAGGCCGCGACGATCAGCGGGTTGACGCCGACGGCATTGAGCGCCGCCTGCATGGTGCTGCGGTCGGCCGCCGTGCCGACGAGCCGCTGGCCGATGATCGCGTGCGGCAGCGCGGCGACCGTTGCGCCGGGATCGATCCGGCAGACGACCTCGCGAAGATCTTGCAGCCGAAAGCGATAGCCGCCGACGCTGACAATGCCGGCCGGCGGGCCGGTTACGACGACCGCCTGGCTGCTGGAATCGAAGCGGCAGGTGTAGCCCGTGTCGACGACGCCCCGCGGTCCGATCTTGAAGTAGGGCAGGCCCGACCCGTCGATCCCGGGCGGGAATGGATGGTGTGGCACCATCGGGCCGCGCACCGCGATGGTGCCGGCATCGGTCCGGCTGAATTCGGCGACGACAATTCCGTCGGCCGCGCCGCGCGGGGCCACTACCGGACCGAGCGGCATCGGGCTCGGCCTGCCTCCGGCGCCCCGGCGCGCCGGCGCCAGCGCGGCTTCCCCGAAAATCGCAACGTCGATGAGGGCGCCGCTCGCGGCGCGCCAAGCCTGGCTTGTCGCAAGCCGCTCCGGCGCTCGCCATGCCGCGATGATCGAGGCCGGGCCGGTATCGGTGAACACGCCGGCGGCCGCCAGGCGGAAAGCGACCGGGCCGGGCAGAATGAGGGTCGCGCTTTCCTCCTCGCGCGTTTGCCGCGCCAGCGTCGGCAGGTCGAGGGCATGGTGCAGGACGAGCGTGCCGCCGCACAGGAGCCACGGCACAAGCGTCAGGCAGATACCGGCGAAGGAGGATGGAGCCAGCGCCGATTGGATGATTTGATCCTGCGCGATGCCGCTTTCGAGCAGCACCGCGAGACCGCCCGCCAGCAATTCGGCGTGGCTGCGCGCGACCGGCACAATGCCGCCTTCGCCGACATCGAAGGTGATGGCCGCGATGTGGGCGGCCGCGTTGCTCCTAATCTCTTGCTCGCGCGCCGGCGCCGGATCGAGATCTTCCGCCGTGAACAAATCGGCGAACGACACCACGCCATCAGGGAGATTTTGTCCGAAGCCGCACACGTAGCGGATGGAAAACACGTCGGCCGCCACCGTCATGGCGGATTGAGCCTGGTTGAACGCGCCGACGCGATCGCAGGTGATCAGCACCTTCGCCCCGATGCGCGCGAGCGCCGCGACCGCATCGGCACGGCGGTAAAGCAAAGGCAGCGCCGCGACGATCATTCCCGCCCGCAACACCGCAAGCGTCGCCAGAAAACTTTCGGCGATATTGGGCAACTGAATGCCGACGACCGTGTCGGTGGACAGCCCCATGTCGCGCAGGCGCGCGGCAATGGCCGTCACGACGCGGTCGGCTTCGGCGTAGGTGAGCCGATATGGGCTGCCATCGGTGAAAGTGGCGCGATTGGCCGGATCGATGAGCGCGAGAGCGTCGGGACGGCGCAGCGCTTGGCGATGAAAAACGCCATCGAGGGTGAGGGAGGGCCCGCGTGACTGATCGTTGGCGCTTGCGGCTTCACCGAGGATCATTGCAGCGCCCGCTTGGGTTGATACCACCAGGTTTCCGGCAGATAGCCGAACAGAGATGTGTGGCCGGGATGACGGATCGAGGTCCAGCGCGCCACCCATTGCTCCGGCAGATAGAACAGCGGCACGACGTAGCATCCGGAGATCAGCAAGCGGTCGAGCGCGCGTACGGCCGCAACGAAATCGGGCCGTTCGCGGGCGGCCAGCATGGCCGCAATCATCGCATCGATGGCGGGGCTGCGGACACCCATATAGTTGCGCGATCCCTGCTGGTCGGCGGCCGCCGAGCCCCAATAGAAGCTTTGCTCATTGCCGGGCGAGAGCGATTCCTCCCAGCGATATTGGATCATGTCGAAGTCGAAGGAGATGCGCCGCTGGTCGTATTGCACGGCATCGACGAGGCGCACCTGGGCATCGATCCCGGCGCGGGCGAGATTGCTGGCGAAGGCGAGCGCCAGCCGCTCGTCGTCGCGGTTCGTGACCATGATCTCGAAATGAAACGGCCGCCCGCTGCCGCGGGCGCGCAAGGTCGTTCCCTTCAATTCATAACCCGCGGCGTCGAGCAGACCGAGCGCCTCGCGCAAGCTTTTCCGGTCGCGCCCGGAGCCGTCGCTGACCGGCGGCGACCACGTGCCGTCGAGCACGTCGGGGCGTACCGCGTCGGGAAAAGGCGCGAGCAGTGCGCGCTCGCGCTCATCCGCCGCGCGATGATAAGCCGACAGATCCGAGCCGTCGAAATAGCTCGCGCTGCGCCGGTAGAGATCAAAGAAGAAATTGCGATTGATCCATTCGGCATCGAACAGCATCGTAATCGCTTGCCGCACGCGCAGGTCGGCGAAAATGGGTCGCCGCGTGTTGAAGACGAAGTTGAAGGCGGGCTTGGGCAGACCGTTGACAAACGCCTCCTTGACGATGCGTCCGTCGCGCACGGCCGGAATGTCGTAGCCGGTCCGCCAGCGGGTCGGATCGTGTTCGGCTCGCACGTCGTAGAGGCCCGTCTTGAAGGCTTCGAAATAGGCGTTGGCATCACGATAGTAATCGACACGCATCTCGTTGAAATTCCACAGGCCGCGGTTGATCGGAAGCTCGCTGCCCCAATAATTGGGATCGCGCTTGAGCGTGACGCTCTTGCCCGGATCGAGGTCGGCGACGGTATAGGGCCCGCTCCCGATCGGCTTCGCGAATGTGGTGTCCTCGAATCTCGCGGCATCGATAGCGTGCTTGGCCAACACCGGCATCAAGCCGAGAATGAGCGGCAATTCGCGGTCGTCCGCGCCGCCGAGATCGAAGCGCACCGTGCGTTCATCGAGCGCATCGGCGCGTGCGACCTTGGCATAATAGGTGCGGTAATTGGGACGGCCATGGTCGCGCAGAAGCTGCCAGGAAAAGATCACGTCCGCTGCCGTCACCGGCGCGCCGTCGGAGAAGCGGGCCGCCGGGTCAAGGGCGAACGTGACGTAACTGCGCGCGTCGTCGGTCTCGATCGTGCGGGCGAGCAGGCCGTAGAGCGAGAACGGCTCGTCGTAACCGCGCGCCATCAGGCTCTCGAAGACGTAACCGCGCAGGAACTGTGCCGGCAGGCCTCTGACGATGAAAGGATTGAGGCTGTCGAACGTGCCGAGCACGCCTTGCACCATGCGGCCGCCCTTCGGGGCATCCCCTTTGGCATAGGGGACCACGGCGAACTCGCTGGGCAGGGCCGGATCGCCGTGCATCGCGATAGCGTAAGTGGCCTCCGCCGCTGCGGGCGGGACAAACGCGCATCCTACAATCATTCCACACACGATGCCGCCCACGATTCGCGCGGCACTGCTCTGGCGGACGGGATTGGCGTTGTGCATGGAACGATGGATGAAGCTCAGCACGATTCGCGTGGGGTGGCAGGTGAATGTAACAGAATACGGGCCGGTGCTTTATCTCGCCATCAAAGTAGGCTATCCGGATCACTCTCGCCGGGTCGCGGTGTCACGCTGTTGCCGCATTCTGCGCCGAAGGACCGGCGTGGGGGGCTGCGTGCGGCGTTGCGTGCCGGCCAATGCCAGGAAGCTGATGCGCAAGTCGATGGGCATCGACCTGCAGCGGCACACTACGAGGGATTGAATCGCATGACTTATTGGACCGCGTCGGCCGTATTGAGGCCGGCGACCCGGACGGCCGCTGCCTTTGCCGCAACGCCCGCTGCGTTCGACCAAGACGTGCGCCAAGACGTGCGTCAAGACGATGGTATTGTGCGTAAGCTTGACGGCAGCGGGCGCATTGGTGGCGGGCTCCCCCGCCTTCGCGCAACAGCCCGACGCCGCGGCGCCGGCGCCGAAGCCCGCGAAAAAGCCCGCGAAACCGAAACCCGCACCGGAAGCCCAGCAACGGGCGCCGGCTCCTGCTCCCGCCGGCGAGGCTCCGGGGCAGCCGGCTGGCCAGCAAGGACAAGCGCAAAACGGCCAACAGCCGGTGCAGTTGATCTTCTCGCCGTGGACCAAGTTCTGCCTCAAGGGCCAGCCCGGTCAGCAGCCGGATCCCAACGCCAAGGAAGTGTGCTTTACCGGCAAGGATGCGCGGGTGGAGTCCGGCCAGCCGGTCGCGGCTGCCGTGATCATCGAGCCGCAGGGGGCCGAGAAGAAGCTGCTGCGCGTCACCTTGCCGCTGGGCATGCAGCTTGCCCATGGCACGCGGTTGATTGTCGACCAAAATCAGCCGATGACCGCACCCTATGTGATCTGCTTCACCAACGGCTGCATGGCGGATTATGACGCCAGCGTCGATCTCATCGGAAAAATGAAGAAGGGGCAGGGCCTGGTCATCCAGGCCATCAACGCCACCGGCCAACCGATCAGCCTGGTGATGCCGCTGAACGATTTCGCCAAAGCCTATGACGGTCCGCCGACCGATCCGAAGGTCTTTGAAGAACAGCAGAAGAAACTGCAGGAAGAATTGCAGCGGCGTGCCGACGAAGCGCGCAAGAAGCTGGAAAGCCAGCAGGGCGGCGCGCCCACCTCGTCGGCGGCCCCGCCGGCGGGCGGGAAGACGCAGTAAGGCTTAACCGCTCAGAGGCGCGCTATCGGCGCGCTTCTGTGGCTGTGACTTGACGAGCGCAGATCGCAGAGCGCGGCGACGCTTTCAAGGTCGCACGGTTCAATCAGTGGGTGGTCTATCAGTGGGTGGTCGATTGCCGCGGCCGATAGCCGCCGTTGCCGTCCTGCACGAAAACTTCCGCCACCTGCGGGTGCCGAACCGGTTCGCCGCTATAGTCCGGGAGCAAATTTTGCTCCGACACGTAGGCGATATACTCTGTCTCGTCGTTCTCGGCGAACAGGTGATAGAATGGTTGATCCTTGTGCGGCCGCACTTCGGCGGGAATCGATTCGTACCATTCGTCGGTATTGCTGAAGATCGGATCAATGTCGAAGACGACGCCGCGGAACGGGAACAGCCGGTGCCGCACCACTTGGCCGATTTGATATTTGGCGTTGCGAATCTTGTTCATGGCTTGGGGCAATCGCGACCTCTATTCCCGGCTGCACGCTGCGACAATGCAACGACATGATTGTGGCCACCCGCTGACGAAAAGCTGAACGACCATTCATAGCGCGATCACGCAGCTGTTCATAGTCCGTACTGGGTTGCCATTTCCGGATCCTTGGCGGCGACCAGCCGGGCCAGATCGACCAGCACTTTCGCCTGTTTCCAGGTGGCGTCGTCCTGCATTTTGCCGTCGATCATGACCGCGCCGGTGCCGTCGGGCATGGCGGCGACGATCTTCTTGGCGAAGGCAACCTCGGCCGGATCGGGCGAGAAGACACGCTTTGCGATCGGGACCTGATTTGGATGCAAGGTCCAGGCGCCGGCGCAGCCCATCAGGAAGCTGTTGCGGAACTGCACTTCGCACGCGACCGTGTCGGCGATGTCGCCGAATGGACCATAGAACGGTTTGATGCCGGCGGCTGCGCAGGCATCGACCATCTTGGCGGTCGTGTAGTGCCAGAGGTCCTGCTGATAGATCGCGCGCGGCGCATCGGATGCGCTGCCTGGGGCGGGATCGGCCATCACCTTGTATTCGGGATGGCCGCCGCCGACGCGCGTCGTTTTCATCGCGCGCGAAGCG
Source organism: uncultured Alphaproteobacteria bacterium (assembly GCA_963831135.1). GTDB lineage: Bacteria > Pseudomonadota > Alphaproteobacteria > Rhizobiales > Xanthobacteraceae > BOG-931. The sequence continues at coordinate 64,844 of CAWHPH010000064.1, read as the reverse complement.
GCCAGGTCCGCCGGCCCGAGGCTGATCCCATGCATGCGCGGCGACGCGGCCGCGATGCTTGATACATTCTCGACGCCCTCGGCAGTTTCGAGGATGGCGTGAATGAGGATCGGCTTTTGCACCGCGTATTTGGCTTCAAGCTGCGCGAGGAGTTGATCGAGATAATGAATGTCCCAGGCGCCTTCGACCTTCGGGAGCATGATCACATCGAGCTTGTGGCCGACCGCACCCACGATCTCGCGAATATCGTCGAGCACCCACGGCGAATTGAGCGCGTTGATCCGCGTCCACAATCCGGTGGCGCCGAAATCGTTTTCTTTGGCCATGGCGATGAAGCCCGCGCGTGCGGCTTCCTTGGCGTCAGCCGGTATCGCGTCTTCAAGATTGCCGAGCACGACGTCGACCTGGTTGATCAGCTCCGGGAGGCGCGCGCGCATTTTCCCGATGTGCGGCGGCACGAAATGGATCATGCGCTCGAGCCGTACCGGCAGTTCGCGCAACGGTGCCGGCGCTCCGAGCGCAAGCGGCTTGAAGAAGTTGCGCGGCAGTTTCATGCGGCGATCCCGTTGCGAATATTTTTATGCGACAATCTTGGCTGAACACATGGCTGGTCAGCTCACGTTTTCAGACCGTCCGACCGTATGATGAATGGTAGGACCGGCCAAGCCGTTTTTCATAGCAGCGATGCTCGGCAGTTGAGGACAGCTAGAGCATTTCGCCGCGCATCAGGCGCGGTTGCGAGGCGGCCGGGCTGACACCTTCGCGCATCAAGATGCGGCGCAGCGGCCCGATGCGGTCGACGAGAAACAGCGACAGAGCGCGCGCGCCGTGTACCGGCAGGAAATCCGTGAGCAGGCTGCGATTGAGAAGGTCGATGACAATCCGCCGGCTGGTCATGTCGGCGCGCCGCTGCGTCTCATAGCGCGCGAGCACGGCAGGGGAGCCGATATCGAGGCCGCGGCGGCGCGCGTCGGCGGCAATCTCGGCGAGCGTCGCGGCGTCACGCAGTCCGAGATTGAGCCCCTGCGCGCCGATCGGCGGAACGACATGCGCCGCTTCGCCGACGAGCGCAATTCGGTTGCGCGCGACCGACTGCGCCGTCTCGACTGCGAGCGCAAACATGCCGCGTCCGCGCTCGACGTTCATTTTCCCGAACAGCGAATGCGCGCGGCGCTCGATCTCGATGGCGAGCTCCGCGTCCGTCATGGCGGACAGCGCGGCCGCGCGCTCGGGATCAAGCACGCAGACCAGGCTCGATCGCCGGCCGGGAAGAGGGACAAGCGTGAATGGACCGCTCTCGGTATGGAATTCCGTCGCCGTGTCCCGGTGTGCTCGTGCGTGGCCGAGATTGAGCGTCAGCGCAGTCTGTGGATAGGCGTGCCGATTGCTGCCGATCCCGGCGGCGGCGCGGCAGAGCGAGTGCTGACCATCGGCTCCGACCACGAGCCGCACACGCGCTTCGGCGTCGGCAAGCCTGATCGTGGCGCCGGCTTCATCGGGCGCGACGGAGAGAGCGGGCGCGGTGATGCGCGGAATTTTCAACTGCGCCGCCCGGTCTTGCAACGCGGCGATGAGATGGCGGTTCTCGATATTGTGGCCGAACGCCTCGAGGCCAATCTCGGCGGCCGCGAAACTTACTTCCGGGGCGCGCCAGAGGCGACGCGTGTCGTCGATGATACGGATACCGGTGAGCGGCGCGGCGTGGGCAACGCAGGCATCCCACACGCCCAATGTGGCGAGCGCCGTAACCGATCCCGCCAGGAACGCCGTGGTGCGAAAATCCTCCTTTGCAGGAGGTGCGATGATCAGCGTATCGATTCCGGCGGTGGCGAGCGCAATGGCGCTGACAAGGCCGGCCGGCCCGCCGCCGATGACCGCCGCTTCGGCGGTTTTGTTTTCACGCAGGCTATTCACAGGCCGTCTCGGCGATCACCACGAGAATCGATAGTTGACGCCACCGCGCACCAGATTTTCGGTGAGCGTGACCGACGAGCCGGTCGCACTTCCGCAATTGGCGGCGGTCGTGCAGGAGGCGGAGCCGAGATCGACAAAGAGATATTCGGCCTTGGCGCTCCAGTTACCGAAAAAGGCAAACTCGACGCCGGCGCCGGCCGCCCAGCCCACTTTGGTTGTGGTGTCGAAAGTCGCCGGCGGATTCAAGCCGGTTTGGACGGGACCAAAGGCAGCGCCGCCTGTCACATAGATCAGCGTCCGGTCGAGCGCATAGCCCACGCGGCCGCGCGCCGTTCCGAGCAGGTTGTTCTTGCTCTCGCAAGCCGCCGTTGCGCCAGCGGTGGTTACGGCGCAGGTGCCCGCGCTGCCGTTGAGGCTGGACCAATCGACATCAGCCTCAAGGCCGAACAAGACCGCGCTGACGGGATAGTTGAAGCCGACGGTGCCGCCGAAAAGAAAGCCGTTGGTATTGAACACGTCGGTGGCCATGAGACCCAAGGTCCACTGGCTGCTGCCCAAGCCGAAGCCGCCGTTAAGACCCAGATAGGCGCCGGCCCAGTTGGTGTAGGGGCCATTGGCGTCATAGGCTGCGGGCGCCCTTATGGGCTCCCCAGCGGGCAGCGGAAAATCGGCGGCCAATGCGGGACTACCGCCGAGCACTGCCACCAGCACGAACGCAACAAAAGACCTCACCGGATGCTCCGACTTGCGAGCCCTTCGGTATTTCACGCTACCGAATGAATTGTTGAAATACTATATCGGGCGGACGATTTCGCGGTGATTTGACGGTCGTTCGATGGAACAGCGACCCGCCCGCTGTTCGCGTGTAGGGTCCGTTTTCATGGATTCGCGTTTACCCGGGACGGATATTTCGCCTCGCACCCTGGCCGCCTTCGCTGTGCACGTGTTCACAGCGTGCGGGGCGGCTTGCGCTCTGCTCGCGTTGGTCGCGGCCACGAAAGCCGATTGGACGCAGATGTTTGTGTGGCTCGGACTGGCCTTGATCGTTGATGGCGTCGACGGCACCTTTGCCCGCCGATTGCGTGTGGCCGAGCTGCTGCCGCGCTGGTCGGGCGACGTGCTCGATTTCGTCGTGGATTTCGCCACCTACGTGTTCGTGCCGGCCTACGCCATCGCCGCCGGCGGCGTCTTGCCCTCGAGCGTAGCGCTCCCGCTCGGCCTCATCGTCGCAATCACCGGCGCGATCTATTTCGCCGACCGCCGTATGAAGACGTCGGATAGCTATTTTCGCGGCTTTCCGGCGCTGTGGAATATCGTGGCATTTTATCTGTTCCTGCTCAAGCCGGCGCCTTGGCTCGCCGCGCTTGCCGTTCTCGTACTGGCCGCGGCGACATTCGCGCCGATCTATTTCGTCCACCCGGTTCGTGTGCCGCGCTGGCGGATCGCCAATCTCGTGGCGCTGGTGCTGTGGGCGGTGCTCGCGATCCTGGCGCTGGCGCAAGGTCTCGACCCGCCGGCCTGGGCCGCCGCTATACTCGCCGCCATCGCCGTCTATTTCGTGATTGTCGGTCTTTTGCGTTCGCAGGCTTGAGGCGCGCTCGATGCTTGCGCTCGTTACCGATCCGAATGCATGGGCGGCGCTGCTGACATTGACGGCGCTCGAGATCATTCTTGGCGTCGATAACGTGATCTTTCTCTCGCTCCTGGCCGCTGGGCTCGAGCCGGCGGCCAGCCGCCGGGCGCGACAGATTGGCCTTCTGTTGGCGCTCGCTTTTCGGGTCGCGATGCTGTTTGGGCTGACCGTCTTGGGACGATTGCGCACGCCGCTGATCATCATCTACGGCAACGAGATATCCTGGCGCGACATCATTCTGATCGGCGGCGGCCTCTTCCTCATCGCCAAGGCCGTCTTCGATATTCACGGCGAGATCGACGCGGACGAGACCGAGCCAAAAACCACAAGGGGCGCTCGCTCCAATCTTTTCATGGTCATTCTGCAAATCGCGGTCATCGATCTCATATTCTCGATCGACTCGATTTTGACCGCCATCGGCATGGCGCAAGAGATCGAGGTGATGATCGCCGCCGTGATGATCGCGATCGCGGTCATGTATGTGGCGTCTGAACCGGTCGCCGGCTTCATTTTGCGTAACCCGACCACAAAGATGCTGGCGTTGTCGTTTTTGATCCTGATCGGCGTTGCCCTTATTGCCGATGGCTTCGACGTCCATATTCCCCGCGGATATGTCTATTTTGCCATGGCCTTTGCGGCCGCCGTCGAAGCATTCAACATTCTCGCGCGGCAGCGGCGCAAACGACGCCGCCCGTGACTTTACCCAATCGACTTGCGCGGTCGCGGCGACTACCTATGATCGCGCGTCCGCGAAGGGTCTGTACAGGAGTGAACAATGGTTGCCGCGATCCGCGTCCATAAAGTCGGTGGTCCCGAAGTGTTGACCTACGAAGACATTGCAGTGCCCGCTGCCGGACCGGGCCAAATCCGGGTGAAGCAGCACGCCATCGGCGTCAATTTCGTCGACACGTATTTTCGCACCGGTCTTTATAAGGCGCCGAGCGGCCTGCCTTTTGTCGCCGGCAACGAAGCCGCCGGCGAAGTCGTCGAAGTCGGCTCCGGCGTCAGCGAGTTCAAGCCCGGCGACCGCGTCGCCTATGTCCAGGGGCCGGGATGCTACACGGCAGAACGGGTCTTGCCCGCCGACCGCGCGGTGAAGCTGCCCGATAAGATCAGCTATGAGCAGGCTGCCGGCATGATGCTGAAGGGCTTGACGGCGCAATACCTCGTGCGCCGCACCTTCAAGGTCGAGAAGGGCATGAACGTGCTGATGCACGCGGCCGCGGGCGGCGTCGGTCTTATTCTGTGCCAATGGGCCAAGCATCTCGGCGCCAATGTGATCGGTACGGTCGGTTCAAAAGACAAAGCCGAATTGGCGAAGGCAAACGGTTGCCACCACACGATCCTCTATCGCGAGGAGGATTTCGTCGCCGGGGTGAAGGACATCACCGGCGGCAAGCTGTGCGACGTTGTGTATGACGGCATCGGCAAGACCACGTTCCCGGCGTCGCTCGATTGCATTCGGCCGCTCGGAATGTTCGTCAGCTTCGGCAGTGCGTCCGGCCCGATCTCCGCCTTCGATATCAATCTTCTGCAATTCAAGGGCTCGCTCTTTGCCACCCGGCCGACGCTCAACACCTATGCTGCCAAGCGCGCCGACCTGCTGGCCATGGCCGAAGATCTTTTCGCGGTTGTCGGCAGCGGCGCCGTCAAAATACCGGTGAACCAGACGTACCCGCTCGAGGCTGCGGCCCAAGCCCATCGCGACCTTGAGAGCCGCGCCACGACGGGTTCCTCGATCCTGATCCCGTAAAGACTGGCGACGCCCAACGGTACCGCAATGAGGATTTGGGGTTATTGGGCGACGCTGGGCTGGGCGTTTCTCGCCTTTGTCGCCAGCCAATTCCTCGCGCTGGCAATTCTCCTGTTGCTGCGGATCAGCGATCTCAACTCGCTGGTCAACGCGCCGTTTGACGGCATGCTCGTCACGCTGTTCATCGTGATCTCTAATCCGATCATGATTGCGGTGATCGCGCTTGCCGTATTGATCGCGCGCGCGCCGTTTGCGGATTATCTCGCGCTGAATTGGCCGCGGTCACGCCATGTCGGCATCGGGCTCATCGGGCTCGTTGGCTTGATCGCGATCGGCGACGCGCTTCTGTATTTCAGCGGATATCCGCTGGTGACGCCGTTCCAGGTCCAGTCCTACACAACGGCCGCCTCCGAAGGATGGCTGGCGGCGCTCTGGCTCAGCGCGGTCATCGTGGCGCCGGCGGGCGAGGAGACCCTGTTCCGCGGATTTTTGTTCCGCGGCTGGGCGCGGTCGGACCGCGCCGCTTGGCCGGCGATTATCGTCATTTCGATCTTGTGGGCGGCGCTCCACGTCCAATACGACTGGACCGGCATCCTGCAGATTTTCGTCGTCGGATTATTTCTCGGCTGGATGCGCTGGCGCAGCGGCTCGACCTTGCTCACGTTTTTTCTGCACGCGCTGTTCAATATTGAAGGAACGCTGGAAACCGTCGTGCAGGTGCATTTTTTCAGTTGAGCTTTTTCGCCGCCTCCCAAACGCCAGCGATCATCTGCGCTCAGATGACGCCGCGCTGGCGCAGGGATTCGATGCGTTCGCGCGACAGCCCGCATTCGCCCAACAGCCGATCCGTATCCTGCCCAAGCGCCGGGGCAGGGCTCCGCGGCAACGCGTCGCCTGGGCACGTATAGGGCGCGGCGACCATCTTGAAGTCCGCGCGCTTGGGATGGCTTACATTCCAGATGAGTCCCTGCTCGCGCACGAAAGGATTGTCGAGGGCAGCTGCGACGTCGTTGACCGGCGCGGCTGGAACGCGTCCCGCAAAGAGATCGAGCCATGCGGCGGTGGTGCGCTGGCTCAGCGCCGCGTCGAGCAGGGCGGTGAGCTTCTGGCGGTTGGCGAGACGGTCTTTGAACGTGCGGAAATCCGCATCGCTGGCGAGCTCAGGACGCCCGATCATCTCGCAGAAGACGGGCCAGAACTTCTCCTTGTTGCACATGATGAAGATATAGCCGTCACGCGTGCGGTAAAGCTGGCTCGGGGTGAGCGATGGATGAACTCGAGCGCGGCTCGCGGCCCTGCTTGTGACCCTCGTTGAGATACCACGTCGCGAGATAGTTCAAATTCTGCAGCGCGCAGTCGAACAAGCTGACGTCGATGTCGCGGCCGACCCCGGTGTCGCGAGCGGCGATGATGCCGGAGAGCAAAGCAAAGGCCGCAAACAAGCCCGTCATCATATCGACAATGGAAAGACCCATGCGGCTCGGCGGTCCCTCCGGTTCGCCGGTGAGCGAAAGATAGCCGGCTTCGGCTTGCATCAGATAATCATAGCCCGGCCAGCTCGCGCGCGGTCCGCTGCGCCCGTAGGCCGACAGATGCGCGCAGACGATACGCGGATTGACGTCCTTGAGTGCCGCATAGGTCAGCCCAAGCGGATCGGCGAGATCGCCGCGCAGATTGTTGAGGACGCCGTCTGCGCGGCGGACCAAGGCATGAAGGACCTCGGGCGCGCCGTCGCCCTTCAGGTCAAGCGTGATGCTTTTCTTGTTGCGGTTGAAGCTCTCAAAGAAATGGCTGTCGTCGGGGCTCAAGAAGTACGGACCGACGCGCCTGCCCATGTCGCCGCCATCCGACGGGTTCTCGATTTTGATGACCTCGGCGCCAAGATCGGCAAGCTGCATAGTGCCGTAAGGGCCCGCGCCATACTGCTCGATGGCGATGACGCGCATTCCCGAGAGTGGAAGCATCCGCCAACCTATACGGGGTTACGTTCGACCAGCTGCCGCGCGATAATGATGCGCTGCAGCTCGTTCGTGCCTTCGCCGATGACAAGCAGCGGCGCGTCACGGTAGATGCGTTCGACGACGAACTCCTTCGAATAGCCGTAGGCGCCGTGAATGCGCATCGCCTCGAGCGAAACGTTTACCGCCGTCTCGGTCGCGAACAGTTTCGCCATGCCCGCCTCCATATCGCAGCGCTGGCCCCGGTCATACGTCTTGGCAGCGTCTTGCGTGAGGAGCCGCGCGGCGTGGATCTGTGTCGCCATGTCGGCAAGCTTGAGCTGAATCGCCTGGTGCTGACAGATCGGCTTGCCGAAGGTCTTGCGCACTTGGCTGTAAGCGAGCGCCTGATCGAGCGCCGCTTGCGCAAGTCCGACGCCGCGGGCGGCGACGTTGATGCGGCCAAGCTCGAGTCCTCCCAGCGCATGCTTAAGACCGAGGCCCTCTTGCCCGCCGATGAGCCGGTCGGCCGGAATGACGTAGTCGTCAAATACCAGCTCGGCGGAGTCGATGCCCTTGTATCCTAGTTTCTCAAGCTTGCGGCTGACCTTGAAGCCATCGCCTTTTTCGGCGATGAACAAGCTCATGCCTTTGTGGCGCGGCTCCGCCTCGGGATTTGTTTTGACCAGAAGCGCGAAGCATTGGCCGTGGATGCCGTTGGATATCCAGGTCTTGGTGCCGTTGACGACGTAGCCCTCCCCGCGCCGCCGTGCGACCGTACGGATCGCTTGCAGGTCCGTGCCGCAATCCGGCTCGGTAAGCGCAAGGCCGCCGCGCAATTCGCCGGTTGCGAAGCGGGGGAGGTAGGCGGCTTTCTGAGCATCCGTCCCGAAACGCTGAACCGCCGCCGCCATGATGAGATGCGAGTTGAAGATGCCGGTAACCGACATCCACACCCGCGAGATGCGCTCGACGATGCGGGCATAAATCGTGGTCGACAGACCAAGCCCGCCATAGGCGGCATCGATCGTGGCTCCGAACAGGCCCAGTTCTTTCATCCGGGCGACGATTTCCTCCGGGTAAGTGTCGTCGTGTTCGAGAGCGTGGGCGTAAGGAGCTACGTCGCGTTCGAGAAAGCGATCGATGCTGGCAAGGATGACGCTTTCGGCTTCGTCATCGTGCGGCGAAACTTCGCGGGTCACGGCGCTCACGGCCACGTTTCTACTCGCCCGCCAGCCGATCGACGACGGCACCGATGTCGGCCGCCTCGTCGAGCGCGAGCACGTGCGTCTCGATCGTCCGGGCCCTGTCGCGCGAGACGGCGCGCGCCGCGTTTGAGCGGAATTTTTCGATGATCGCCGCTTCGCTCAACGGACGCTCGCCGTTGCCGCGGTTGACGGCTTCGCGATGGCGGAAGGTGCGGCCGCCGCGCAGCGTGACAATGACTTCGCCGGTATAGTGGCGCGGGAAGGTCGAGGCCGGGTCGATTTCGTAATTGACCCGGTCGGCAAGCTCGAGAATATCCGCATCGCCGAGCGCGTCGTCTTCGAGTTCATCGAGCGTGAACTGGCCGCGCCGCAGCGCGGCCGCAACCGTAAACGGAATCGAAAACTGGGCGTCGTAGCTGTTCGCCGGGCGCCGTTTGTTCGCCGCCGGCTCGCAAACGGTCTTCACCACTTCCGCGGGGACGAGCGCGCGCACCTGCTCGATCTCGCCGGCATCGAGCTTGTGCTCCCGCGTCAACGTCACCGCGGCGTCGACGCAGGCGTGAACGAAGTGGCACGCCGGGTAGGGCTTCACCGCGACCTGCAGCAATTCCCAGATTTCGCCAAGGCCGGCAGTCGCAAGCGCCAGATTGGCCGGGTCGAAATGGTTCTGCAGATGGCTCGCATAAAGGCCGAAGCGGCCCTCATAGGCGCGCTTCGCCCCGACGAAGCCCTGGCGTGCAAGCGCGGCGGCCGTAATTCCGGCGACCGCCGCCCAGCCCGGATGAAAACGCTTGTTCCAGGCTCCGTCTTCCAGAAATTCGAGGCTGCCCGAACCCGCAGACAAGGTCAGTCCTTGCGCCATGACGAGCTGCTTCTCGTTAAGTCCCATCAGGCGGCCGGCCGCGAGCGCGCAGGCGAAAGCGCCAATAAGGCCGGTTGGGTGGAAGCCGACCTGATGGAAGGCACCCTTCGCCACCGCGCCCAATCTTGCCGCGACCTCGACGCCAAGCACGTAGGCGGCGAGCATGTCCCGCCCGCTGGCGCGTTGTTGCGCGCCGACCGCGAGCACGGTGGGCAAGACGCTCGCGGTCGCATGAATGACGCCGCCGCTGTGGGTGTCGTCGAAGTCGAGGCCGTGAACGAGAATGCCGTTGATCAGCGCGGCGTCGCGCAGCGGCAGCCGCGCCGGCATGCCGATGACGGCGAAGTCGCCGACGCCCGCAAGGCCGGAAATGGCCGTCATGGCGCGATGCGCGAAGTCGTAACCGGTGGACGCAAGCGCGATCCCGACCGCGTCGAGAATCAAATGTTTCGCGCGCGCGGTCACCGCCGCCGGGATTGCATCGGTTGAGAATCCGCCGGCGAAACGCCCGAGGTCTTCGGAGATCAGCGCGCTTGCAACGGATTCGGGCCGCGAAGTCTTGAGGACGGTCACTGGCGCGTTCATGCGCTCCTCCCTGATGGGCTATCGCTAGCCGCCGATATTTGTCCGGACAAACTTGCGCCCGGCGAGCGCCGCATGTCAATGGCGCGCAATCAGCCGCGCTCGGGCCGCAGCGAGATGGAATAGCTGAACCGTTCCGCCGGATGCAGATTGAACGCCACTTCTATCACGCGGTGCTTGGCGGATTTGTAGACGCGCTCGATCTCGAGCGCCGCCGAACCTGGCTCGACGTCAAGCTTGGCCGCGATGGGCGCGGGAACCGTCACGGCCCGCAGCGTCTGAACGACTTCCACGACCCGCTCGTCGTACATTTCTTCGATCCAGGTGTAGATCGGACCGGTCCGTTTGCCGATCAGCGAACGAATGCCGGCATACGCGGCGTGCACATAAACCTCGGTCCAGCAAATCGGAGGAGAACCGTCCGGGGCATAGCGCAAGCCTTCGGTATAAAGCCATCGCCGTCCAGGACTGCAGCCGAGCCGGCGCGCAAGCCGCGCGTCCGCGATGACAAAGCGCGAATGGGCGACCACGTAGCGCGTCGAAACGGCGTATTGCATCAGATCGGTGACGGAGGCGACCGGGTGCACGTAGAAGGAGGGTGCCGCGGCGGCGACCGTGGTTCCCGAGCCTTGGCGCGGACTGACCAGCCCGGATTCGCGCAGATGCCGCAGCGCCTCGCGCACGGTGTGGCGGCTTACGGAAAACCGCCGGCACAGCGCGCTCTCGGTCGGCAATCGCGCGCCGACCGGATGCTTGCCGCTCACGATCTCATTTTGCAGAACACGCACGATCCGCTTGTATAGCGTGCCGCCTTGTGCGGGGCGGCGGGCTTGTTGTGCGCGGGCGCTTGCGGGCTTGGCTGCGGGTTTGGCCATGGTGGCGGCGACAGGATCGGCAAAGAATCGAAAAGCTCGTGACAAAGGCGACCGGCATTCAGGTGTATTCGCGAACGAGAAGAAGGCAAGCCTTAACAGGCCGCGGTGCGCCCGGCTTGACCGTGCAGTTTACGCCGCGCTAGGTTGTCCGGACAAGTTGAAGGGTAGGGAGGTCCGATGGTTGCGGTCGCAAAGGAAGTGGGCGCGCATCGCTATCGCGAAAGCTACGGCCGCTATTTCGAAGATTTCACCGAAGGCGATGTTTACGAGCACCGTCCGGGCCGCACCATCAGCGAAGCCGACAACACCTGGTTCACGCTGCTCACCATGAACCAGCATCCGCTGCATTTCGATGCCGCCTATGCGAGCAAAAGCGAGTTCGGCCGGCCGCTGGTCAATAGCTGCCTGACGCTCTCGATTGTCGCCGGCATGAGCGTCAGCGACGTCAGCCAGAAGGCGATCGGCAATCTCGGCTGGACCGATATCCGGCTTACCGCGCCGGTGTTCGTGGGCGATACGATTTACGCAGAGTCCGAAGTGCTTTCAAAGCGCGAGTCGGCCAAACGCCCCACGCAAGGGATCGTCACGGTAAAGACCACCGGCAAGAAAGCCGACGGCACCGTGTTCATGACCTATGAGCGCAGCGTATTGGTGCCCAAACGCGGCCATGCCGTGGACGATCGTGCGGACTACTGACCGCTCTTCAATTTGAATCCCGAACTTTCGACCTGAACAAGAATTCGGGAGGCGGGCCACACAGGGAGGACGATATGCCGATGGGCGCAGTCAATTCCGGAGGGCGGCTCGATCGCCTGCCGATTTCGGCATTCCATTATCGCGTGCTTGGGCTGGTCGGCGGCGGAATGTTTCTCGACGCCTTCGAGATCTACCTTGCGGGCGGCGTGCTTGCGGCGCTGGTCAAGAGCGGCTGGTCCGATCTCGCGTACAATGGCTGGTTCATTTCGACGACGTTCGCCGGCATGATGGTCGGCGCCTGGTTCGCGGGCGTGTTCGGCGATCGCTACGGCCGCCGGTTCTCGTATCAACTCAACCTTCTTATCTTCGGCATCGCCTCGCTCGCGGGAGCGGCGTCGCCGTCGATCGAGTGGCTGATCGCCGCGCGCTTTGTCATGGGAGTCGGACTCGGTGCCGAAATTGTTGTCGGCTATGTGACTTTGTCGGAGTTCGTTCCGCCGCTGCAGCGCGGCCGATGGGGCTCGGCGCTGTCCGCAATCACGAATTCCGCCTTGTTCTTTTCGGCCTTCGGCGGCTTCCTGATCATACCGACATTCGGATGGCGCTGGATGTTCGTCATCACCGGTGTCGGCGCGTTGATCGTTTGGTACTTGCGCCGGGCCCTGCCGGAATCGCCGCGCTGGCTCGAGTCCAAGGGACATGCCGAGGAAGCCGAGCGGGTCCTGTCCGCTATCGAAGCCGAGGTGTCACGGCAAAGGGGGCCGCTGCCCCCCGCCGTCGAGCAGGCGACGCCGGTTATGCCGCGACAATCGATCAAGGCGCTGTTCCAAGGTGAAATGCTGTCGCGGACCATTGTCGGCAGTCTCATCCTGATCGCCATCAACACCGTCATCTACGGCTTCGTCGCATGGCTGCCGACCTTTCTGGTCAAGCAAGGCGTGAGTATCGTTTCGTCGCTCGGCTTCACGACCTTGATGTCGTTGGGCGGCCCGGTTGGAGCCGTGGCCGGCATGTGGCTCGGCGATCATGTCGGACGAAAGCCGGTTCTGGTCGGATTCTCGCTGGCGACCCTTGTCCTCGGCTTTATTTATCCGTACGCGCCGTCCGAGGGGCTGTTGGTCTTGGTCGGCTTCGCTCTGGTGACCTGCGTGTATGTGATGGTGGCGGTCGCCTGGGGGCTCTACGTGCCGGAACTGTTTCCGACTGAGATACGGATGCGGGGCGCCGGGTTCTGCAACACCATGGGGCGGCTGATGACGATCATCACGCCGCAAATCGTGCCCGTGATCTTCCTCAGGGCTGGCGTGGTCGGTGTTGTAGCGATGTTGGCAGCGTTGTTGCTGATTCAAGCGATTGCGGTGGCGTTTTTCGGCATCGAGACCCGGCAGCAATCGCTGGAAGCCTTGCGTCCGCAGCAGTCCGCTCCCGAGGCTGTCGCGCTCGATGAGGCCGTCACCCGCTCGCCGCAGAGTTAGATTGGACCGTCTGGCTCCTGGCCAGCGCGCGTGGTTTCCTCAAGATCGCGCGCGCGGCAGGCCGATGACCGGCTCGGTGAAACGCCCAATGGATGCCACCACCTCGTCAAGCGGTATCTTGCTGCCGGGCGTTTCGCTGACGATGGTCGCCAGCAGATTCATGTCCCGGCGGAACAGCGAATCGAGCGCGGTCAGCGTGTGGCTGAGCGCCCCGCGATAGGAGCCGGTGACCAAAATCAGCGGCAAGCGCAAAGCCATCATCACGTCGAGGATCGTACGGTTCGGGTCGAGCGGAGTCATGACGCCGTCGACACCCTCGATCAGAAGAACGCCGCGCCGCCGCTCCACCGCAGTTTTGCAGTAGGCCACCACCTCGTCGACGTCGATGCTGCGCCGCTCGAGTTGCGCTGCGAGATCGGGCGGAAGCGCGGCGCGAAAGCGCCAGGGTGAAATACGCTCAATCGATTCCGGCGAGAATGGTAGGCCCAGTGCGGCGATCAGCGTTGCCAGTTCGCTTGTCGCCGCTTGCGCCGGCTCGTAACCGCACACGATCGGCTTGATCGCGTCGACCGTATGCCCGATCTGTTGCAAATGCCGGATGAGAGAAGCGACCACGAGGGTCTTTCCCACGTCTGGTCCGGTCGCGGTGATAAAGATTGCGGTCACGATTTGGCGTCTCAAATATCATGAAAGCGCCGAAAAATGGTTAATACCAGCAAAAACAGGAATTAATACTTCTGCTCGCCGTGAAGCGGTTAGTAACCGACGACGGTGCCGTGCAGATCATAGGCGTCGGCGCGGTCGATTTTCACGGTCGCGATCTCGCCGATTCGCAACGGCCGGCGGCTCCGGACGAAAACGGTGCCGTCAATTTGCGGCGCGTCGCCTTTGCCGCGGCCCTTGGCGCCACGGGGGCCTGATTCGTTGACGCCGATCTCGTCGATGATCACCTGCTCGCGGGCGCCGATTCTGCGTTTCAGTCGCTTTGCGGAAATCTCCTGCTGGAGCTGCATGAAGCGGTGCCAGCGCTCTTCCTTGACGGCATTGGGCACGGGTGCGCCGAGGTCGTTGGCCCGGGCACCGGCGACGGGCTCGTAACGGAAGCAGCCGACCCGGTCGAGCTCGGCTGCGGTGAGCCACTCCAGCAGCAGAGAAAAGTCCTCCTCGGTTTCGCCGGGAAAACCGACAATGAAGGTCGAGCGGATGGCGAGACTGGGGCAGGCGGCGCGCCACTTCCGGATACGCGAAAGCGTTTCTTCCTGTGCCGCCGGTCGCCGCATCCGCTTTAAGACGGCGGGACTGGCGTGCTGAAACGGCACGTCGAGGTAGGGCAGCACCTTGCCGTCCGCCATCAAAGGAATGACGTCATCCACGTGCGGGTAGGGGTAGACGTAGTGCAGCCGCACCCAGACCCCGAACTCGCCGAGCGCGCGCGCAAGCTCGACGAATTTCGCCCGCACCTCGCGGCCTTTCCATTCGCTTGGCGCATATTTCAGGTCGACACCGTAGGCCGACGTGTCCTGGGAGATGACCAAGAGCTCCTTGACGCCCGCAGCAACCAGCCGCTCTGCCTCGCGCAGCACGTCCGCCGCCGGCCGGGAAACCAGGTCGCCACGCAAATGCGGGATAATGCAAAACGTGCAGCGATTGTTGCAACCCTCTGAAATCTTGAGATAAGCGTAATGTCGAGGCGTCAATTTGATGCCTTCGGGCGGGATCAGGTCGCTATATGGGTCGTGCCGGGGAGGGGCGGCTTGATGAACTGCCGCCAGTACGCTCTCGTATTGCTGCGGCCCGGTCACCGCGAGCACGTTCGGATGCACCGCGGTGATTTTTTCCGGTTCGGCGCCCATGCAGCCGGTTACGATGACTTTGCCGTTTTCCCTCAGCGCCGCACCGATCGCGGTCAGCGATTCCGCCTGCGCGCTATCGAGGAAGCCGCAAGTATTGACGATGGCGACGTCGGAATCGGCGTGGTCGCGGGAGAGTTCGTAACCCTCGGCGCGCAGCCGCGTGATAATGCGCTCGGAATCGACCAGCGCCTTCGGACAGCCGAGCGAAACGAAGGAGATGCGGGGTGGCCGATTCACGGGAAACTCAGATTCGGGTTCTGGCTTGGTTGAATGCACGCGGCACGAATTGGGACCGCCGCCCGCAAAGGTCAAGCGGCTCGCCGCCCTGGCATAATCCCGCACGCTCGGCCACCGCCGGAGCAGGGCAATGATGAGCAAGGTTCCGCGGCCGCCGCTCCTCCTCGTGACAGATCGCCGGCAGGCGCGCCGTCCCTTACAAGACATTATCGCGGCGGCACTGGGCGCCGGCTGCCGATGGGTGAGCCTGCGCGAAAAGGATCTGCCCGCAGACGAGCAAATCCTCTTGGCGCGTGGGCTGTTGCCGATCGTCCATGCACATCACGGCAGGCTGATACTGCACGGCGAGGCTTCGCTGGCCAGGGACGCCGGGACCGATGGCGTGCATCTGCCGTCGGGTCGCAATGCGGTCGCCGCCCGGCAAGTCATCGGCGCCGAAAAGATCTTGGGCGTGTCTATTCACACGGTGACGGAGGCCGAGCAGCTTGACCCTGCCTTTGTCGACTATGCCTTGGCCGGTCCGGCCTTCGAGACGGCGAGCAAGCCGGGCTACGGCCCCGAGATTGGCCGCAAGGGACTTGCCGACATAGCGCAAGCCGCCCGCGTTCCGGTCTTGGCGATCGGCGGCATCAATGCGGCGCGGATCGCCGAAGTTCTTGCCGGCGGGGCGGCGGGGATTGCGGTCATGGGCGGCGTCATGCGCGCCTTCGATCCGGCCGGCGAGATGGCGGCGCTGATCGCAGCGCTCGAAGGCGCGCGGGCGATAAGAACTTGAAATTTGAACAGGCTTGGATTCCTCGCCGGCGTTCCGAAATGACAAATTCTTCGATCTGCGCATGTCCTTGTCGGAAAACCGGTTCCCACTTTTCCGGAACATGCGCTACCGCGCCCGATACGTGCCGACGCCCTGATCGGGCACCCACACTCGGGCGGGAAGCTTTCCCGCCTGCCAGAACACGTCGATCGGCATGCCGCCGCGCGGATGGAAATAGCCACCGATGCGCAGCCATTTCGGTTTCAGCAGCGCAACGAGCTTCTTGCCGATCGCCACGGTGCAATCTTCGTGGAATGCGCCGTGGTTGCGGAAACTGTTGAGATAGAGTTTGAGCGATTTCGACTCCACCAAAAAGCCGCGCGGCACGTAGTCGATCACCAGCGTGGCAAAATCCGGCTGGCCGGTCACCGGGCACATCGCCGTGAATTCTGGGAAGGTGAAACGCGCGACATAATCCGTGTCCGGATGCGGATTGGGCACGCGGTCGAGGACGGCGTCGCGAGGCGAGGCGGGAATTGCTGTGGGCTGGCCGAGCTGCAAGGGTTTTTTCGGCATTGTGATGCGAGCGGGTCCGCCAACTTCTGATGCTGAGAAGCCGTGTACCTGCCACAAGTGCTGGGGCTAGGCAAAGCCGAGTCAGCGCGGAGTGTGGCGCCGCTGCAACATAAGCTTCGAATCTCTTAGGACATCAGTCACAATGTGCGCTAACGCGCAAAAATACTTTATCAAACTAGGTTATATGCGGCAAATAAATTTAACCACTTTATGCACTGCCGTAGCTAGAAATTGGAATTTGAAATGCAAGTCCGCGTCGGAGTTGGCCGCCGGAGAGTGTTGCTGGCTTCGGGTTCGATTTTCGCTTTCATCCTCGGTGGCAGTTCCACATCGGCCTTTGCCGACGCTTGCGCTATCACTCTGACCGGGCCCGGTACAGCCGCAACGGTGAGTAATCCGAGCGGCACCACGGTCAATTGCATCAACGTCCAAAGCAACTTCACCGTTACCGGCACTGTCAGCAATGCCGGAACGATCAACGCCAACGGCACTAGCGCCCCGACTGAGAACGGCATCACCGTCGACAACAGCTCGGTCGGCGGCGGGATCAGCAATAGCGGCGCGATCACCGCAGCTAATGCCGGGATCACCATTGGCACCAATCAGTTCGTGACCAACAACGCAAACCTGTCCGGCGGCATTACCAATAGCGGAACGATCTCGGTCACGGGAGGGGTCACCGACATCAACATCCCCGCCGCTGGCATTCAGATCATCAATGTCACAAGCGCCTCGGGTACGATCAGCAACAGCGGCATGATCATGGGGAGCGCCGGCGGCGGGGCCGCCGGCATCAGTCTCCAACAAATAGGCACTTTTAATGGTGACATCGTCAACACGGGCACGATCGCTGCTGGTCAAAACCAGAGCGGCATCTCGGGCGGATCGATCTCGACGTTCATCGGCAACGTTTCGAACTATGGCTCCATTACCGTCGGCGGGGCCGGCTACGGTATTGGCCTGTCGGTCGGAACGCTCTCCGGCAATGTCGAAAACAGCGGGCAGATCACGGCGCCGGGCGGTTTCGGCATGTCCGTGAATGGCACGACCCTTACCGGAAATATCAGCAATAGCGGCACGATCTCGGTAGGAAGTACGGGGATCAACGTCGGCGGCGACAATACCGGCGCGGGGACCCTTACAGGCAACATCAGCAATTCCGGCACGGTCAACGCGTCGATTGCCGGGATTTCGGTGGGCGGCCTCACGACACTCAACGGCGGCATCACCAACAGCGGTGTTATTTCAGCTCAGGACGGCTTGCTTGTTGTGAACGTCGCAAGCTTAGGCGGCAATATCAGCAACACCGGCACGATCTCGGCCGGCACCATCGGCATCTTCGTCGGGTCCGGCGTCACATTCGGGCCCGGGAACGCCATCCTCAACACCGGCACGATCATCGGCGGCGTCGATGCGATTGATCTCAAGGTGGCGACAAGTGCGATCACGATCGATCAAATGGGTGGCTTGATCTCGGGCGCGATCAAGCTCTCTGCCAATGCGGATGTGTTGAATATTTTCGGCGGCACGGTCACAGGCAATATCGTCGGCCAGGGCTCGAGCAACACGGTCAACTTCAATCTCGGCAGCGGAACGTTCACCTACGACACGGCCTATGGCTTCTCCGGCGTCAATCAGGTCAACATCAATTCCGGCACCGTGGTGCTCAACGGCACCAACAGCGCCACCAATGTCGACGTCTATGGCGGCACCTTGGCCGGCACCGGCAGCATTGCCCCGGCCATGATGACAATTCACACCGGCGGAACATTCGCACCGGGCACGCCCGGTGTGGCCGGCACGTCGATGGCGATCAACGGCAATCTCGCCTTCCAGCCCGGCGCCATGTATCTGGTCAATATCAGTCCGACCGCGGCTTCGCGCGCCAATGTGACGGGCAACGCTTCCCTCAATGGAATGGTGGAAGCCGCCATCGCGCCGGGAAGCTACAATTCCAAGACTACTTACGACATTCTCCACGCGGCGAGCATCAGCGGCACCTTCGCTGGCTTTACGGTCGTGAATGCGCCGGGCTTCAGCGGCACACTGACCTATCAACCCAACGACGTGCTGCTGAGCCTGACGGCGAATCTGGGGGCCAATGCTGGGGTCGCCCCCAACCAGCGGAACGTCGCCAACCCGATCAACAATGCCTTCAACAATGGCGGCGGGCTGCCGCCCGGATTCCAAAATCTCTTCAACCTTTCCGGCCCGCAACTCGCGAACTCGCTCACGCAGATCGACGGCGAGGCGGCCACCGGCGCGGAGCGGGGCGCCTTTCAGTTGATGACGCAGTTTTTGGGCGTCATGCTCGATCCGTTCGTCGACGGACGGCTGGGCGGGTTCGGCACCGCCGGCGGTAGCGCCATCGGCTTTGCGCCCGAACAGAAGGATAATCTTCCGCCCGATATCGCGCTTGCTTATGCCTCGGTCCTCAGCAAGGCGCCGCCGACGGCGACATTCGATGGACGCTGGACCGCCTGGGGGTCCGCTTATGGCGGCGCCAACAACACCAACGGCAATGCGGCGAGCGGCTCGAACAATGTCGCCACGAGCACATTCGGTTTTGCGGGCGGCATGGACTATCACGTGAGCCCGAACACGATTGTGGGCTTTTCGCTCGCCGGCGCCGGCACCAACTGGGGGCTGGCCAGCGGCCTCGGCACCGGCCGCGGCGATGCGATGCAGACCGGCGTCTATGGAGTCACGCGTTGGGGCTCGGCCTATCTGGCCGGCGCGCTCGCCTTCGCCAATGAATGGTTCACGACCAATCGCAGCGCGTTGGGTAGTTCGCTGTCGGCAAACTTCGTCGGCCAGAGTTACGGCGCCCGCCTGGAAAGCGGTTGGCGTTACGGCGTGCTGCCGACGCTGGGCGTGACGCCCTATGGCGCCGTGCAGTTCCAGGATTTCCACACGCCGGCTTACAGCGAGAGCGCCGCGATGGGCGGCGCTTTCGGCCTCGCTTACAATGCGATGAACGCGACCGATGTGCGGACCGAGCTGGGCAGCCGGCTTGACGCGCCGATGGTTGTTGGCGGCATGCCGCTCGTCCTGCGCGGCCGCCTCGCCTGGGCGCATGATTTTGCCGCCAACCCAACGCTGAGCGCCGCCTTCCAGGCGCTGCCGGGCGGCACCTTCACGGTCAATGGCGCGCCCATCCCGCGCGACTCAGCGCTTACCACCGCGGGCGCCGAACTCTTCCTTACCCCGCGCTGGACGTTGCTGGCCAAATTCGACGGCGAATTCGGCGCCGGTTCACAGACTTACGGCGGAACCGGAACGCTGCGTTATACGTGGTGAAGGGCGCTGGTGACAGCCGCCTTGCCGATCCTGTAGAAGCCTTGCGGCGCGCGGTTCTCACCGTCACCGATCGCGCGCCGTGCGATTCCAGGGGAGCGCGCATGACCGCCATTGTCGACATTATCGGCCGCGAGATTCTCGACAGCCGCGGCAATCCGACCGTAGAGGTCGATGTCGTTTTGCAGGACGGTTCGCTCGGCCGCGCTGCCGTGCCGTCGGGCGCCTCCACGGGCACGCACGAGGCGGTCGAACTGCGCGACGGCGACAAGAAACGCTATCTCGGCAAGGGCGTGCGCAGCGCGGTCGAAGCCGTCAACGGCGAAATCTTTGACGCGCTGAGCGGTATGGACGCCGAGGCCCAGGTCAAGATCGACGAAACCATGATCGGTCTCGACGGCACACCCAATAAGGGCCGGCTTGGCGCCAACGCTATCCTCGGTGTGTCGCTTGCGGTCGCCAAGGCCGCCGCCGCCGCCAACAACCTGCCGCTCTACCGTTATGTCGGCGGCACGGCGGCGCGGCTATTGCCGGTGCCGATGATGAACATCCTCAATGGCGGCGTGCATGCCGACAATCCGATCGATTTCCAGGAATTCATGATCGTTCCGGTCGGCGCCGCGAGCTTCGCTGAAGCGCTGCGCGCCGGCTCGGAAATCTTTCACACCTTGCGTGCGGCGCTCAAGGCCGCCGGTCACAACACCAATGTGGGCGACGAAGGCGGCTTTGCGCCCAATCTGCCCTCGGCCGAGGCCGCGCTCGATTTCGTCCTGTCGGCCATCGAGAAGGCCGGCTATCGTGCCGGCGATGACGTTGCGCTGGCGCTCGATCCGGCGGCGAGTGAGTTCTTCAGTAAGGGCGAGTACCAGTACAAAGGCGAAGGCAAAACCCGCTCGGTCGAGCAGCAGGTCGAGTACCTCGCCGAGCTGGTGAAGCGCTATCCGATTGTTTCGATCGAAGACGGAATGGCTGAGGACGATTTCGTCGGCTGGAAAATGCTGACGCAAAAAATCGGCGCCCACTGCCAGCTTGTCGGCGACGATGTCTTTGTCACCAATGTCACGCGCTTGTCAGATGGGATCAAGAATGGGATTGGCAATTCGATCCTGATCAAAGTGAACCAGATCGGCACGCTGACCGAGACGCTCGCCGCCGTCGAAATGGCGCACAAGGCCGGCTACACCGCGGTGATGTCGCATCGCTCGGGCGAAACCGAGGATTCAACCATTGCCGACCTCGCTGTTGCGACTAATTGCGGCCAGATCAAAACCGGCTCGCTCGCGCGTTCCGACCGTACCGCGAAATACAATCAGCTTTTGCGCATCGAGGAGGAACTCGGCGCGCAAGCTTTGTACCCGGGACCGGCGGCATTCAAGTCGCTGCGCTAGCGCCGCGTACGGCGACCTTGTCCCGCCGCGCCGATCGGAGTTATTGTTGGCATCGGGATGAGCCGGGGACGCGCCGTGGCGCGATTCTTCAATGGACCAATCCGTTGAACTGAAGGTGGGCAGCCGCACGCGTGCGATCGAGCGGCTGCGCGATTTCGTGGTCGGCGCGGTCGACGCGGCGCCGGCGTTCGAAACGCCGTTTTATCATCTCGTTCTCGACCACGTGTTTCCCGATGACATTTATGCCGCCATGCTCGCCAACATGCCGGGGGCGTCGGACTATCGGCCGATGCACGGCCGCAGCAAGGGGCACGACCTGCCCGACGGCACGCATACGCGGGTAAAGATCGATCTATTCCCCGAATACATCAGGCATCTGCCGCCGGAAAAGCGCGGGTTGTGGGACGTGGTCGGCCGCGCGCTTTGCTCGTCGCCGGTGCGCGACGCTTTCATGCGGCGGCTGGCGCCGCCGCTTGAGCGGCGCTTTGGGCCCGACTATGCCAAGACCGGCATGTTTCCGATCCCCGTGCTCACCCGGGATATTCCGGGTTACCTGATCACGCCCCATACCGACACGCGCTGGAAGGGTATTACCGTCCAGCTCTATTTGCCGCGTGATCGCTCGGTCGCGCATATCGGCACCATCTTCCACAAGAAGCTGCCCGATGGCTCGATGCCCAAGGACAAGCAGATGACGTTCGCGCCGAATACCGGCTATGCATTTGCGGTCGGCACCGATACGTGGCACTCGGCCGACCGCATCGGGCCTGAGGTCACGACTCGCGACAGCATCCTGCTGACCTATTTCGTCGACGCCGGTGTGCTCCGCTTTTTCCGCAACCGCGGCAAGCGGCTCGGCAATTTCGTCCTCAGCGAAGTTCGCAACCGCCTGCCTTAGGCTTGGTCGGCGCTGCTCGGCGCCGACTATGCTCGCGACGCTCAGCGGCCATTTGGCGGAGTTCCAGTCCGCCGAACACGCCGGCGATCGCAGCGGCTTCGCCCATTAATCCGCCCTTAAGCGGCCCCCTCGCATGTTGACGGGATGGTCACCCGCAAGCGATTGCGCTCGATCCTCACCGCGCTGGGCCTTTACGTTTTGGCAGCCCTGCTCATCGGCTATTTCGGGATCAACGCCTTTAGCGGCAATCACGGTCTAAAGGCCAAGCAGGACCTCGACCAGCAGATCGCCTCGCTTTCGACCGAGCTTTCCGGGCTCCAGCTCGAGCGCAAGCAATGGGAGCGGCGCATTGCGCTCTTGAATTCCCGCGGGCTCGATCCGGACATGCTCGACGAGCGGGCGCGCGCGCTGCTCGATTACGTGCACCCCAACGATTTGACCCTCATGCTCGGGCCGCCCCCGCCGCGGCCAGCCGGCGGCTCTTGAACTTAGCGCCGGTCTCGCCGAAATATTTTTATTGCCAACGGTTTGGTCGCCGGAACCGATCGTGCGGCGCCGACTTCCGCCATAAGCCGAATTCGGCTATGGGATGGAACTCGCGATGTCTCGAGGACGCTGATGGCCGTCGCCCAAACCAAAGACGCTGAACTGATTACGGATGCGCGCCTTCCGAGTGTGGAGGTGACGCCCCTGGCGCCCGGTCCGGAATTCGACAAGGAGGAGGAATTCCACGCGCTGCGCCAAATGCTTCTGATCCGGCGCTTCGAGGAAAAGGCCGGTCAAATGTACGGCATGGGACTGATTGGCGGTTTCTGCCACCTCTATATCGGGCAGGAAGCTGTCGTGGTCGGCATGAAAATGGCCAAGCGCGATGGCGACCAGATGATCACGGGCTACCGGGATCATGGTCACATGCTGGCTTGCGGCATGGATCCGAAAGGCGTGATGGCCGAGCTCACCGGCCGGCGCGGCGGATATTCCAAGGGCAAGGGCGGCTCCATGCACATGTTTTCCCGCGAGAAGAATTTTTACGGGGGACACGGCATTGTCGGCGCGCCGGCGCCGATCGGGACGGGCTTGGCCTTCGCCAACAAATATCGCGATAGCGATGCGGTATGCCTGACATTCTTCGGCGACGGTGCGGCCAACCAGGGCCAAGTCTACGAGAGCTTCAACATGGCGGAGCTCTGGAAGCTTCCGGTGGTCTACATCATCGAGAACAACCGCTATGCCATGGGTACCTCGGTGACACGCTCCTCCGCGCAAGTCGACTTCTCCAAGCGCGGCGTATCCTTCAACATCCCGGGCGTGCAGGTCGACGGCATGGACGTGCGGGCCGTACGCGCTGCCGGCGCGGAGGCGATCGCCTGGTGCCGTTCGGGCAAGGGCCCGACCATTATCGAAATGCTGACCTATCGCTACCGCGGGCACTCGATGTCCGACCCGGCCAAATACCGCACCAAGGAAGAGGTCGATAAAGTCCGCACCGAGCACGATCCGATCGAGCAGGTGCGGGCGCGCCTTCTCGCCAAGAAATGGGCGAGCGAAGACGAATTGAAAAAGATCGACGCGTCCGTGCGTGCGACAATCAACGAAGCATCCGAATTTGCTACCCACGACGCCGAACCGGATCCATCCGAACTTTACACGGACGTTTATCGGTGAAGGTGCACTGCGTGTTTTCCGGCGCCTGTCCTTTTTCGTCGGCGCGACAATCCGAATGCTCGCTTTTCAGACTTAGCCCGCCAGACTTGGCCCGCCAGAGTTAGCCCGCCATGCCGACTGAAGTCCTCATGCCCGCGCTGTCTCCGACCATGGAGAAGGGCAATCTTGCCAAGTGGCTGAAGAAGGAAGGCGATACCGTCAAATCAGGCGACGTGATCGCCGAAATCGAGACCGACAAAGCCACCATGGAAGTGGAGGCGGTCGATGAAGGCACGCTCGGCAAGATCCTGGTGCCCGAAGGCACCAATGATGTTGCAGTCAATACGCCGATCGCCATGATCCTCGCCGAGGGCGAGGACACGTCAGCGCTCAAGGACGGCAAATCGGTGCCGGGAGCAGGCGGCGGCACGGAGCCGGCAAGCCGGCAGAAGGCCGCGGAATCCGCGCCGCCCGCCGCGAAGGACGGGCCGGCGCCAAAGGCCCAAGCGCCGGCGCAGCCGAAGACTGGTACGGTCAAGCCGCCGCAGGTCCAAGTGCTGCAGACACAAGTGCTGCAGACACAAGTGCTGCAGACACAAGTGCTGCCCGATCCGGACCTGCCGGAAGGCACCGAAATGGTCACCATGACCATGCGCGAGGCGCTACGCGATGCGATGGCGGAAGAAATGCGTCGCGATCCGGACGTGTTCGTCATCGGGGAGGAAGTCGCCGAGTATCAGGGCGCCTACAAAGTGACCCAGGGCCTGCTGCAGGAATTCGGCGCCAGGCGGGTCATCGACACACCGATTACCGAGCACGCCTTTGCCGGACTGGGCGTCGGCGCCGCGCTCGCCGGCTTAAAGCCGATCGTCGAATTCATGACGTTCAATTTCGCCATGCAGGCGATGGATCATCTCATCAATTCCGCAGCGAAGACGCGTTACATGTCGGGCGGTCAGGTCGACGTCGCGATGGTGTTTCGCGGACCGAACGGCGCCGCCGCGCGCGTCGGCGCGCAACACAGCCAGGATTTCTCCTCCTGGTATTCGCACGTGCCCGGCCTCAAGGTGATCGCGCCTTCGACCGCCGCCGACGCGAAGGGCTTGCTCAAAGCCGCAATCCGCGATCCCAATCCGGTCATTTTCCTGGAAAACGAGATCCTCTATGGCGCCTCGTCGCCGGTGCCCAAGCTCGACGATTACGTCCTGCCAATCGGCCGCGCGCGTGTGGTGCGCCCGGGCAACGATGTGACGCTCGTCGCCTGGTCGATCGGCATGACCTATGCGCTCAAGGCGGCAGATGAGCTTGCCAGCGAGAACATTTCCGCCGAGGTCATCGATTTGCGCACACTCAAGCCGATGGATGCGGAGGCCATTATCGAATTGGTGAAGAAGACCGGCCGGCTGGTCACCGTCGAGGAAGGCTGGAAGCAATCGGGCGTCGGTGCGGAGATTGCCGCCCGCATGATGGAAGAGGCGTTCGATTATCTCGACGCGCCGGTCACTCGCGTGACCGGCAAGGATGTGCCGATGCCGTACGCCGCCAATCTGGAAAAACTCGCGTTGCCGTCGGTCGCCGAAGTCGTCGAGGCGGCGAAGGCCGTCTGTTATCGCTGACCTCTCCTGCTGAAGTTGTTGTCCGATGCCCATCAACATTTTCATGCCGGCGCTGTCGCCCACGATGGAGAAGGGCAACCTCGCCAAGTGGCTCAAGAAGGAAGGCGACGCGGTCAAGACCGGCGACGTCATCGCCGAGATCGAGACCGACAAGGCGACCATGGAATACGAAGCCGTCGATGACGGCGTGATGGCGAAGATCGTGGTGCCGGAAGGCACCAGCGATGTGCCGGTCCATCAGCTCATCGCCGTCATGGCGCAGGAGGGCGAGGATCCGAAAGCCGCGGCGGCTGCGACCGGGAAGGTGGCGGAGAAAACACCGGAAGTCCGTGTCCCCTCATCCCTACCTTCTCCCCCTCGGGGAGAAGGAGCTGCCCAGCAAGTTGCCGCTCCCTCAACGGCTCCTGCCGCGAAATCGCCAAGCGCGCTACAAGCGCCGCCCGCTCCCTCTCCCCAGCGGGGAGAGGGTGGGGGTGAGGGGGCTCGGACTCCCGGTGCGTCCGCTGCCGACGGGCATGGCGCGAACCGCATCTTCGCCTCGCCGCTGGCGCGGCGGCTGGCGAAGGATGCCGGCATCGATATCGGCCGCATTGCCGGCTCCGGTCCGCATGGCCGGGTGATCGCGCGCGACGTTGCCGCGGCAAAGGAGGGCAAGGGCCTGCGCGCGCCGGGCGTTGCGCCGGCGCCGGCGGGAGCGCCCGTCCCGGCCATCGCGCCGTCGCTGTCGGATCAGCAGATCCGCGCGCTCTACGAGGAGGGCAGCTACGAGCTTGTGCCGCATGACGGCATGCGCCGCACGATCGCGCAGCGGCTCACCGCGTCCGTGCAGACCATTCCGCATTTCTATCTCACCGTCGACTGCGATATCGGCCGGCTTCTCGCTGCGCGCGAAGAAATCAACGCGCAGGCGCCGAAGGACAAGGACGACAAGCCGGCCTACAAGCTTTCGGTCAACGATTTCGTCATCAAGGCGTTGGCGCTGGCGCTGCAGCGTGTGCCGGACGCCAATGTGAGTTGGTCCGAGGCCGGCATGCTCAAGCACAAGCACTCCGATATCGGCGTCGCGGTGGCGCTGCCGGCCGGGCTGATCACGCCGATCATCCGCAATGCGGAGACGAAGTCGCTGTCGGCGATCTCCAACGAAATGAGGGATCTCGCGGCGCGTGCGCGCGCCCGCAAGCTCAAGCCGCAGGAATATCAAGGCGGCACGTCGTCGGTGTCCAATCTCGGCATGTATGGCATCAAGGATTTCACCGCGGTGATCAATCCGCCGCAATCGACCATCCTTGCGGTCGGCACGGGCGAGGAGCGCGCGGTGGTTAGGGGCGGCAAGATCGAAGCGGCGCAGATCATGAGCGCGACGCTGTCCTGCGATCACCGCTCGGTCGACGGCGCGCTTGGCGCGCAACTGATCGGCGCCTTCAAGGCGCTGATCGAAAATCCCGTGATGATGCTGGTGTAGGATGCCACTCGTTCGCATCGATCTGCGGCGCGGCAAGTCGCCGGCCTACAGGAAAGCGGTCTGTGACGGCGTCTATCACGCCATGCGTGAGACGTTCGCCGTTCCGGAAAACGATCGCTTCATGATCGTCAGCGAACACGACTCCGACAATTTCGTTCATGCGGAAAGCTATTTAGGTATGGCCTACACCGACGATCTGGTCATCATTCAGATCACGGCCAACGATACCCGTACCGTCGACCAGAAGCAGGCGCTCTTTGCCCGTATCGCAGCGTTGCTTGCGGAGAATCCAGGCTTACGTAAGGAAGACGTGTTCATCAATCTCGTCGAATGTAAAAAAGAGAATTGGTCATTCGGCAACGGCATCGCCCAATACGCTGTGACCACGAGCTAGCAAATGGCTGATACGAATTTCGACATCATCATCATCGGCTCCGGGCCGGGCGGCTATGTCTGCGCCATCCGTGCGGCGCAGCTCGGCTTCAAGACCGCGATCGTCGAGCGCGACTATCTGGGCGGCATCTGTTTGAATTGGGGCTGCATCCCCACCAAGGCGCTGCTGCGCTCGGCGGAGATTTTTCACTATCTGCAGCATGCCAAGGATTACGGGCTTTCGGCCGGCGAGGTGACATACGATCCGTCAGCCGTGGTGAAACGCTCGCGCGCCGTGGCCAAGCGTCTTAATGACGGCGTGGGCTTCCTGATGCGGAAGAACAAGGTCGCGGTGATCTGGGGCGAGGCGGCGATCGACGCACCCGGCAAGATCACGGTGAAGGCCGGCCGGAGCGAAACGCCGAAGGGCGCGCTCGGGCCCGGCGCCTACCAGGCCAAGCACATCATTCTCGCGACCGGTGCACGGCCGCGCGTGCTGCCCGGTCTCGAACCCGACAAGAAACTGATCTGGACCTATTTCGAGGCGATGGTGCCCGACAGCATGCCGAAATCGCTGCTGGTCGTCGGCTCCGGCGCCATCGGCATCGAGTTTGCCTCTTTCTACCGCACGCTCGGCGCCGAGGTGACGGTGGTCGAGGTGCTGCCGCAAATCCTTCCGGCGGAAGATGCCGAAATTGCCGCCTTTGCGCGCAAGAGTTTCGAGCGGCAAGGCATCAAGATCATGACCGGCGCCAAGGTGACCAAGCTCGACAAGAAAGCCGACAGCGTTACGGCGACCATCGACGACGGCAAGGGCGGCACGCAGACGATCTCGCAGTCGATCGGGTCATCTCCGCCGTCGGCGTTGTCGGCAATATCGAGAATCTCGGGCTGGAAAAGCTTGGCGTAAAGACCGAGCGCGGGGCCATCGTCATCGATGGCGCGTGCAAGACCAACGTGCCGGGCATATATGCCATCGGCGACGTCGCCGGGCCGCCGCTGCTTGCCCACAAGGCGGAGCACGAAGGCGTCATCTGTGTCGAAGCGATCAAAGGCTTGCATCCGCATCCGATGGACCGGCGGCTCATTCCGGGTTGCACCTATTGCACGCCGCAGATTGCTTCAGTCGGGCTCACCGAGCAGGCGGCGAAAGACAAGAAACTCGATATCCGTGTCGGCCGTTTCCCCTTCGTCGGCAACGGCAAGGCGATCGCGCTCGGCGAAGACCAGGGCCTGGTGAAGGTGATCTTCGACAAGAAGACCGGTCAGCTTCTCGGCGCGCATATGGTCGGCGCGGAAGTCACCGAGCTCATCCAGGGCTATGTGATTGCGATGAATCTCGAGACCACCGAAGAAGAGCTCATGCATACGGTCTTCCCGCATCCGACCCTGTCGGAGATGATGAAGGAAGCGGTCCTCGATGCCTATGGGCGGGTGTTGAATATTTGACCCCGTCATTCCGGGGCGCGGACGCAGTCCGCGAGCCCGGAATCCATAGTCACAATTTGCGCAGAAGACTCCCTGCGCCAGTTCTCACTGACTTTTGGCTATGGATTCCGGGCTCGGCCCTTTGGGCCGCCCCGGAATGACAGCTACGCGACCAATCCCGCCAGCGGTTTCACACCTGCGCTGCCCGGAAACACACCCTCCGCCAGCATGCGGTCGTCGGCGCGCAGGTGGTCCTTCAACAGGCCTTTGAGCACGGCGCGCAGATCGGTCGTCGGCTTGAGGTCGCGGTTCTCGTAAAGGTTCGCAGGCTTTAGCCCCGGCCAGTCGGCGATGACGCGTCCGCCTTTGAGCGCGCCGCCGACCAAGAGCGCCACCGTCGCGGTGCCATGATCGGTGCCGTCGGTGCCGTTGATGCGCGCGGTGCGGCCGAACTCGGTGACCAAAACGACGATGGTTTCACGCCACGCGGGTCCCATGTTCGTTTCGATCGCGGCAAGCGCGCCGTCGAGCGAACCGAGCAACTGTGACAGACGGCCCTGGGCGATGCCCTCATTGTTGTGGGTATCCCAGCCGTCGAGCGCCAACGCACCGACGCGCGGCCCGTCCGGCTGGCCTAAGAATTTCGCCGCCGTGCCGGCGGCCTCGGCGAAATAACCGCGCACTTGCGCCGGGTGCGAGCCGCCCGCCTTTTGCGCCATCTCGCCGGAATGTTCGATAGCAGCAAGTCTTGTGCTCTCGTCGATCGCGCCGGCAAGCTTGGCATCGGAATGCCGATAGAGGGCGAGCAGGCGTTGCACGGTGTCGGCGCTCGCCGGCTGCACACGTTGCGGCGACCATGACAAGATTGGCGCTGGTCCGCGCACCACGAGCGGGGTGACCGGCCCGACGGCAAAAGCCTTGCTGCTGCGGGGGTCGACGCGGCCGCCGGGCGCCAGGCTTGCAAGCGCGCGATTGAGCCAGCCGCTTTCGCTCACGGCCGGCTTGGGTAGGCCGCTTTCGAGCAAATCCTGGCCGTCGAAATGCGAGCGTTCGCGGTACGGCGTGGCGCAGGCGTGAACGACGATCGCCTGATTGGCCTTGAACATGCGATGCAGATTGGGCATCGCCGGATTAAGCGCAAAAAAATCGGTGAGCTTGAGCGCCGGCGTCTTGCCGTTGGGCATTAGCGCATTGTCGCCGCGCAGCGCGGTCCAATCGGGATCACCGACCGGCGCGACGGTGGCAAGTCCGTCGAGCGCGCCGCGCAACACGATGGTGAGAAAGCGCGGATCGCGGCCTTCGGCATGAGCCAGTCTTGGCAAATGCGCCCAGGCGAACAGCGTACCGGAAGCGAGCAGGAACTCGCGCCGCGTTGGCGCATGAAAAAGCCGCATGGTCATCTCCGCAAAAATTCCGGGGTCATCACCAGCAGCGCCAGGGCTTGGGTGCGGCTCTCGGCGCGCGCGATGGTTTCGCGGGTATTGTTGGAGGCGAGCGGTCCCAGCCCGCTGTCGAGCAACGCCGCGGGGTTTGCATTTGGCAGCCGTCCGGCAAAGTCATTGGCAATGTCGAGCCGATGCGGGACGCCGTCGATCCACGCCGCTTCCGTGTCGGGCCAGCCATTCGGTGCCGGCGGCCGCCATAGCGATTCGCCTAGCGCGGCCTGTACGCCCAACACGCGACCAATGTTCCACGGCGCGCCGGTGTTCAAGGACGCGTTCGTGACGCGCAACATACTGACGATCCATTCCGAGGGCCGCTTGAGCTTTGTCCGTGCCGGCGTCCACGCTTCATCCGCGGTCACCAAAGCCTTGGCCACGGTCTTGAGGTCTCCATCACTATCCTTGAATGCCTTGGTGAGCTTGGCGACGAGCGGTGGTGGCGGCTGGTCGGCGACAAAATGGGCGGCGAGTTTTTGCGCGATGTGTTGCGCCGTCGCCGAATGCCGCGCCAAGTCGGCGAGCACGGCGCGGCCCTGATCGACGCCACTTTGGGCGTAGAACTTGCCAAGCACGGTCTGCTCGCCCGGCTCGTGCAGGCGCTTGTTGAAGAGAAACTCGCCGCCACGCTCGGGTTCAGCCGCATCGGTCGACGTCCACCCGGTGAGCACGTTGGCAAAGCTCGTGACGTCGCTTTGCAAATAACCGCTGCGGACACCGAGTGTGTGCAGCTCGAGAATCTCCCGCGCGAGATTTTCGTTCAGGCCCTTGTCACCATTGATGCCGGCAATCGAATTGGCGCCCATGGACCGGACATTGTCGAGATAATAGAGCATGGCCGGATGGCTTTCGACGGCAGTAAGCATATCGCCGAAGCGGCCGAGCACATGGACGCGGATCGCCTCGCGCTCGTAGGCGCCCACCATCGCGATGTCCTTGTCGGCCGAGATACAGAAATGGTTCGACCAGAACCATACCAGCCGCTCGACGAAGCCGATGTCGCCGCCGACCGCCGCCTCGTAGCGCGCCGTGGCTTCATTCTGGAAAATCTGTTGCGGCAGCGGCTGCTCAAGTGGCTTGGGCGGCGCCGCGACAGCGGCATCGGAAGCGCTTGCCGCCATACCCTTTGCCTCGGCTTCCTTCTTGGCGCGTTGTGCCAGCTTCGATTTCGCCTGCTCCTCGGCGCGGAAGTCGGAAATCGCACGTGCGGCTGCCGCGCTCGACGGTAGCTTCGCCGCCAAATAACCCGCGGCCGGGCGATCGAGGTCCGAGAGCAACGCGCCGCGAGGATCGCCGGCAATGGCAGAAATCGAATCGCGCCCCGGGCCGAACCCGAACCTGTGCAGAGCGAGCGCCGCCGCTTCTTTTCCCCGCATATTCAAAGAGAATTCCTCCGGCGACAGCAATTATCGCCGCGTTCAATCGAGCAATTTATTGTGGCAAAACTTACGTAGCGAACGGCCCGAAGTGTGCTGATTTGCTTACTAATTGTTCATGAAAATGGCATCGCACCCGATCAGCAAAAACGCTCGTCCCTATCGCCATCCGTCTCGGTCCGCGATCTGACTGAAAGAGCGACGCGGTGCCCGGTGAGCCGCCTTGCGATACGGCGCCACGGCTCGTAAGTATCGGTTGAGGCGAGGCCTTCCTCGAGCGCAGAGGCCTGCCTGGAGCGTACATGGCTATCATCATCGATACCGTGTTGGGCAATGCCGGCCGGCCGCGCCATCCGGAAAAAGCCCATCGGCCGGATCAGCCAAGCCTGCGCAAGCCGGATTGGATCAGGGTCAAGGCGCCGGTCTCGCCGGGATATGCCGCGACCCGCGAGATTGTGCGGACCAACGGCCTGCATACCGTATGCGAGGAGGCGGGCTGTCCGAATATCGGCGAGTGCTGGGAAAAGAAGCACGCGACCTTCATGATCATGGGTGACACCTGCACCCGCGCCTGCGCCTTTTGCAACGTCAAGACCGGTTTGCCGGGTGCGCTCGATCCGGCAGAGCCGGAGCATGTCGCCGAGGCCACGGCCAAGCTCGGGCTCGCCCATGTGGTGATTACCTCGGTCGATCGCGACGATCTTGCCGACGGCGGCGCCGCCCATTTTGCGGCTGTGATCCGTGCGATCCGCGCGCGCTGTCCGCAAACGACGATCGAAGTGCTGACGCCCGACTTTTTGCGCAAGGCCGGCGCCGTCGAAACCGTCGTCGCGGCGAAGCCGGATGTGTTCAATCACAACCTCGAAACGGTGCCGTCCAACTATCTCACCGTGCGGCCGGGGGCGCGCTATTTCGCTTCTCTCCACCTGCTGCAGCGTGCCAAGGAGCTCGATCCGTCCCTCTTTACAAAGTCGGGAGTTATGGTCGGGCTCGGCGAAGAGCGCAACGAAATCCTGCAGGTGATGGACGACCTGCGGGCCGCCGACGTGGATTTCCTCACCATCGGGCAATACCTGCAGCCGTCGCGCAAGCACCATCCGGTGGTGCGGTACATTCCGCCGGATGAGTTCAAGGCCTTGGCCACCATCGCCTATGCCAAGGGCTTCTCGATGGTGTCCGCAAGCCCGCTGACGCGTTCTTCGCATCATGCGGGTGAAGACTTTGCGCGGCTGAAGGCGCAGCGGACGACACGCTGATCCATGCCGGAGTTATCGACGACCAGGCGCGTGCGCCACGCCGCTTCCGAGATGTTCGATTTGGTCGCCGACGTCGAGCATTATCCGGAATTCGTGCCGTTGTGTGAGTCGCTGCGCGTTCGTAAGCGCATGCAAGAAGGCGGCAAGGACATCATCGTTGCCGACATGACGGTCGCCTATAAGCTCGTGCGCGAGACGTTCACCAGCAGGGTCACGCTCGACCGGGCCAATCTGCAAGTTTTGGTCGAGTATCTGGAAGGTCCGTTTCGACGGTTGAACAATCGCTGGAATTTTCGCCCGGTCGCCGACGGCGTCTGCGACGTTGAATTTTACATCGCCTACGAATTCCGCAGCCGCACGCTCGGCGTGCTGATGGGCGCGGTCTTCGACGCGGCCTTTCGGCGCTTTGCGTCCGCCTTCGAACGCCGCGCCGATCAGGTCTATGGGACGCAACCGGCCTAGCTAGCTCAGGCGCCTTCGGCTAACGCTTGCAACAGCGCCAGCGCTTCCGCGACTGATCGCGCGCGCACGCGGCGGCGTCCGATCTTGCCGTAACACCGATGCCGCGCGAGGCGGCGCCCGTCGCGGCTTGCGGCCGCAAAGTGGACCAAGCCTACGGGTTTTTCCTTGCTGCCGCCGCCGGGACCGGCAATGCCGGTGATCGCCACAGTGATGTCGGCGTCAGAATGCTTCAACGCGCCGGCCGCCATGGCAGCGGCGGTCTCCGCGCTTACCGCGCCATGCCGCTTGAGGGTTGCGGCGGGCACGCCGAGCATGGCTTCTTTGGCTGCATTCGAATAAGTGACAAAGCCGCGGTCGACCACGTCGGAGGAGCCGGCGATCTCCGTCAGCGCGGCGGCGACAAGGCCGCCTGTGCAGGATTCTGCGGTCGCAACTTTCAGACCACGCGCGCGACAGACCTCCAGCACATGCGCCGCCGCTTCGCGCAAGGCGCCGTCGATCACGCCCGGCTCCAGGGCAGCCGGACGGTCGCCGTCGCCATGGCCACGAGACCTTCGGCGCGGCCGGTGAATCCCATTTTCTCGCTGGTCGTGGCCTTGATCGCCACCCGCCCGATCGGAATGCCGGCGATCGCGGCGATGCGCGCGCGCATCGCATCGCGATGCGGGCCGACCCGGGGCGTCTCGCAGACAATCGTAACGTCGAGATGCGCGATCATGCCGGAGCGGGCGCGCACGCGATCGCAGGCGAAAGCGAGAAAGCGGTCCGACGAAGCACCGCGCCATTGCGGATCGCTGGGCGGGAAATGCACCCCGATGTCACCCTCAGCGAGCGCGCCCAATATGGCGTCGACCAGCGCATGCAGCGCCACGTCGGCGTCCGAATGACCGGTTACGCCGCGGGTGTGCGGAATGCTCACACCCGCCAGCATGACGTGATCGCCGTCGCCGAAAGCATGCACGTCGAAGCCATTGCCGGTACGTACATCGCCAAGTGCCGCCAAGCGCAGGGCTTCGGCCCTTTCGAAGTCCTCGTTTGTTGTGAGTTTCACATTCGTGCTTTCGCCGACGAACACGTTGACCTGATGACCGGCCCATTCAGCAAGGGCCGCATCATCGGTAAAATCCTCCCGGCCGGCGGCGGCGGCGCGGCGGTGAAGTTCAACAATGAGATCGTAAGCGAAGGCTTGCGGCGTCTGGACCGTGCGCAAGCGGCTCCGGTCGAGCGTTTCGCTCACCATGTCGCGGTCATCGACCTTCTTGACAGTGTCGGTGATGGCGACGGCGGGGACGGCGGCACCATGCTCCTTGGCGGCGGCGATCGCGCGCGCGATCAGATCGCCGCTCAAGAACGGCCGGGCGGCATCATGGATCAACACCAGTTCCGGCGCGGCGGCGCGTAGCGCCTCGAGACCTGCACGCACCGATGCTTGGCGCGTAGCGCCACCCGGGACCGGCGGCAGCAAATGCACTAAATCCGCGGTCGCGGCGCGAAATATCCCTTCATCATCCGGGTGAATGACGGGCTGCACGGCAGCAATCTGCGGGTGAGCGAGAAAGGCAGCAAGAGTTGGCCTTATGACCGGTTCGCCGGCAATCTGCCGATACTGCTTGGGCATATCGCCCCCGGCGCGATAGCCGCGTCCGGCTGCAACAATAACAGCCGCGACTTTGCCGGGCATGGAACTTAACTCCCTCACGTTTGCGCTATCGACGTCCTGCATCCCCGACGACGAGCCTTGATATTCAGCTAAGCCTCAGATTTGCCGAGTTCTTTCCGAAATCGGCAGAGCAGCTATGCAAACCGCCCGAAAGCTCCTTATATTGCACCGCAACACTTGCGCCAGGCGTGATTTTGGCTATTCTCTATGCAGAATAGAGGCGTCGCCTAATTCGTGTGCATAACGTCATTCTGCTTCCTTTTTCCGACCCGGCTGCCTCCAGGTCAAGCGTCATTGCTGGCCGAGCCAGCGCAGGCCGCATTTGGCCGGGGACAAGCGTCGAGGATGATCGCATGAGGACTGCCGAGCCACTTGTCATGGCTGCGGCGCCCGATGCCGTACTCAACGCATTGCCGCATCCCGTCATTGTGGTGTCGGCCGATGGAAAGGTGACTCACGCCAACGTGGCAGCGGAAGCCTTCTTCGAAGTCTCGCTGCCGTTGTTGCGGCGCCATGTGCTTCGCGATCTCGTGCCGTTCGGCAGTCCCTTGCTCGCGCTGGTCGAGCAAGTGCGCACGAGTGGGGCCGCGGTCAACGAATACAAGGTCGATCTAGGCACCCCGCGCAATCCCGGCGACCGTTCCGTTGACTTGCATGTCGCGCCGTTGCCCGAACAGCCGGACTATGTGGTCGTGATGCTGCAGGAGCGATCGATCGCCGACAAGATGGACCGGCAGCTCACCCATCGCGGCGCCGCCCGCTCGGTCATCGCGCTTGCCGCCATGCTCGCCCATGAAATCAAAAATCCTTTGTCCGGCATCCGCGGCGCGGCGCAATTGCTTGAGCAATCGGTCGGCGACGAAGACCGCACGCTGACGCGGCTCATCTGCGACGAAGCCGATCGCATCGTGAAGCTCGTCGATCGCATGGAAGTCTTTGCCGACGAGCGGCCGATCGAGCGCGAGCCGGTCAACATCCATGTCGTGCTCGATCACGTGAAACGGCTGGCGCAATCGGGCGTCGCGCGTCACGTCAAATTCGTCGAAGACTACGATCCATCGCTGCCGCCGGTGCTGGCAAACCGCGATCAGCTCGTGCAGGTGTTTCTCAATCTGGTGAAGAACGCCGCCGAGTTGATCAGCGACAGTCCCGGCGGCGAGATCGTGCTCTCGACTGCATTTCGTCCCGGCGTGCGGCTCTCCGTTCCCGGATCCAAGACCCGTATTTCGCTGCCGCTCGAATTCTGCGTGAGAGACAACGGACCTGGGGTGTCCGAGGAGCTGATGCCGCATTTGTTCGATCCGTTCGTGACCACCAAGCCGACCGGTTCGGGTCTCGGGCTTGCGCTGGTAGCCAAGATCGTCGGCGATCATGGCGGCATCATCGAATGCGAGTCGCAGCCGCGGCGGACGGTCTTTCGCGTTCTGATGCCGGTCTATACCGGCGAAAGCGCAGTGCCGGACAGCGCTTTGCAGCCACAAGGGGAATATTGATGCCGGCGGGAAATATTCTGGTTGCCGATGATGATGCGGCGATCCGGACGGTGCTCAATCAAGCGCTCTCGCGCGCCGGCTACGAGGTCCGTTCCACCGGCAATGCGGCGACGCTCTGGCGCTGGATTAGCCAGGGCGACGGCGATCTGATTATTTCCGACGTGGTGCTGCCGGACGAAAACGCCTTCGATCTGCTGTTGCGCATCAAGAAGGCGCGCCCCGACCTGCCGGTCATCATTATGAGCGCGCAGAACACATTCATGACCGCGATCCGTGCCTCCGAACGCGGCGCCTACGAATATCTGCCGAAGCCGTTCGATCTCAAAGAGCTGATCGCCATCGTCGGCCGCGCCTTGTCCGAACCGAAAGAGCGCGCGCGCCCGCCGGTCAAAGCCGACGATTTCGAATCCATCCCGCTGGTCGGCCGCTCGCCGGCGATGCAGGAAATCTATCGTGTATTGGCGCGCCTGATGCAGACGGACTTGACCGTGATGATCTCGGGCGAATCCGGCACCGGCAAGGAACTGGTTGCGCGCGCGCTGCACGACTACGGCAAGCGCCGCACGGGTCCATTCGTGGCCATCAATATGGCGGCGATTCCGCGCGACCTCATCGAGTTCGGAATTATTCGGGCACGAGAAGGGGGCTTTCACCGGCGCCAATACGCGCAGCGCCGGTCGCTTCGAGCAGGCCGAAGGCGGTACGCTCTTTCTCGACGAGATCGGCGACATGCCGATGGAAGCGCAGACCAGGCTGCTGCGCGTCCTTCAGCAGGGCGAATACACTACTGTCGGTGGGCGCACGCCGATCAAGACTGACGTGCGGATTATTGCCGCCACCAACAAGGATCTGCGCCAACTCATCCAGCAGGGCCTGTTCCGCGAGGATTTGTTCTTTCGTC
The DNA here is from genome assembly GCA_963831135.1 of uncultured Alphaproteobacteria bacterium. Lineage (GTDB taxonomy): Bacteria > Pseudomonadota > Alphaproteobacteria > Rhizobiales > Xanthobacteraceae > BOG-931. The sequence continues at coordinate 27,797 of CAWHPH010000064.1, read as the reverse complement.
TCAACGTGGTGCCGCTGCGCCTGCCGCCGCTCCGCGAGCGCACTGAGGATATTCCCGATCTGATCCGGCATTTCTTTGCGCAAGTCGAGCGGGAAGGGTTGCCCGCAAAGCAGATCGACCAGGCCGCGCTCGACCGGCTGCGGCGGCATCGCTGGCCGGGCAATGTCCGCGAATTGGAGAATCTCGCCCGCCGCCTCGCCGCCCTTTATCCACAGGAAACGATTACCGGCGCCGTAATCGACGCCGAGCTCTCGCAACCATCCTTGGTTGCACACGGAGAGAACCAGCGTGGCGACGAGAACCTGTCCAACGCGGTCGAGCGCTATCTCGCGCGGTATTTCTCCGGCTTCGACGAGGGTCTGCCGCCCCCGGGCCTTTACCACCGCATATTGCGCGAGGTGGAGGCGCCGCTTTTGTCGGCGGCGCTCGCTGCGACCCGCGGCAATCAAATCCGCGCCGCGGACCTGCTGGGCGTTAACCGCAACACCTTGCGGAAGAAAATCCGCGATCTGGAAATCCAGGTTTATCGCAGCAGCGCGGGCTGAAGCCCTCTGGAAATCCAGGTTTATCGCAGCAGCGCGGGCTGAAGCCCCGATTTCGGCGCGGCGACACTCCTCCTCACGCCCAGGAATTGTCGCAATCGAGCAACATTGTTGTAGAAAAGCATCACCGGCGTGGATGGCTGGGGCTCCATCCGTGTCGCCGCATACCGTCCCCCTCATAGGCGTCCATGACGATTGTCGATCAGGTCGCCCCGCTGGAGCCGGCGGTGTCCGTACAGCCAGCGGCTGCATCGCTCGACCCGGCGTCATCGGAGGCAATGCCGGTCGCCTCCCGCCTGATTGGCGCCCTTGCCGTTGGTGTCGCGTTGTTGTCGGCTGCGGCTACCTTCGTCGTGCTGGCCGGCCTCACGCCGATCGCGCCGGTCCACGAAGTCGTGGTCAAGCTGCTGCTGGCGGATCTTGCCGCCGGACTTCTGCTGCTCGCAATCATCGGCCGGGAAGTGTGGATGGTCGTGCGGGCGCGGCGGCGCGGTTATGCGGCCTCGCGGCTGCATGTGCAGATCGTCGGACTTTTCGCAGTGATCGCCGCCGTTCCGACCGTGCTCGTGGCTGTGGTCGCCAGTACGACGCTTGATCGCGGCCTCGATCGCTTCTTCTCGACCCGCACGCGCGCCATGATCGAGCAATCGCTGATCGTCGCCGACGCTTATGTGAGCGAACATGCCCAGGCGATCCGCGGCGAGATCATGGCGATGGCTTTCGACCTCGGCCGTGCCAAACCGATGTTCGATTCCGACCGCGAGCGCTTTCAAAAATTCTTCACCGCACAGGCCACCGCCCGCGGTCTCTCGGCCGCCATGATCATCCATGCCGACGGCTCGACCGTGGAACGCGCCGACGTCAAGATGGACAAGGCGATCGTGCTGCCGTCGGCGAAACTGCTCAGTCAGATCACCGAGACGGAGCCGCAAATCGCGCTCATCCCGGAAGGCGATCACGTCGCGGCCGCCGTCAAGCTGCACGGCTATGACGACATGTACCTTTATGCCGCGCGCGTGCTCGACCCGCGCGTGGTCGCGCAGCTGCGCGCGACACAGGAGAGCGCCGGCGAATATGCCAATCTCGAAGCGCGCCGGCTCGGGATTCAGATCGCTTTCGCGCTGATGTTCGCGGTCATTGCGTTGATCGTCCTGCTCTCCTCGGCATGGATCGGGCTCGATTTTGCCAACCGCCTCGTGGCGCCGATCCGCCGATTGATCGGCGCCGCCAATGTCGTTTCGACCGGCAATCTGAACGTGCGCGTGCCGATCCGCCGCTCGGAGGGCGATCTCGCTCAGCTCGGCGAGACCTTCAACAACATGACGCAGGAGCTGCGCACCCAGCACGAAGACATCGTGCGCGCGCGCGATCTGATCGACAGCCGCCGGCGTTTTACCGAGGCGGTGCTCGCCGGGGCCAGCGCCGGCGTCGTCGGCCTCAATGCCGACGGCCGCATCACGATCCTCAACCGCTCGGCTGAAAGGCTGCTCGCGCATCCGGAGCGGGAGGCCCTCGGGCATCCGCTGGCGGAGGTAGCGCCCGAGCTGGCCGAGATCTTCGATGCGGCCCGAGACGGCAGTCAGCGGCTGATCCAGCGCCAGGTGACGGTCAACCGCAACGGTCAGGAGCGAAATTTTTCGGTGCGCGTGACCAGCGAACAGGCCGCTCAATCGGAGCACGGCTACGTCATTACCATCGACGACGTGACCGAGCTTGTGCAAGCGCAGCGCAGCTCAGCATGGGCCGACATTGCGCGCCGCATCGCGCATGAAATCAAGAATCCGCTGACGCCAATTCAGTTGTCGGCCGAGCGGCTGCGCCGCAAATACGGCAAAGTGATTGTCGAGGATGCGGCCGTGTTCGAGCAGTGCACGGCGACGATCGTGCGTCAGGTAGACGACATCAAACGCATGGTCGATGAGTTTTCGCGTTTCGCACGGATGCCGAAAGCGGTCATCGCCGGCGAGGATGTGGCGGAGACGGTGCGTCAGGTCGTGTTCCTGATGCGGGTCGCCCATCCGGATATCGATTTCGAGGTCGAACTGCCGGCGGAGAGCATGCCCGCGCGCTTGGACCGCCGCCTGATATCCCAGGCTCTCACCAATATCGTCAAGAACGCGACCGAAGCCATCGGCGCCGTGCCGGCCGCGGAGCTTGGCCGCGGCCGCATTGCCGTCAGCGCGCAGCGCGACGGCGCGGACGTCGTCATCGATGTCATCGATAACGGCATAGGCCTGCCGAAAGAGAACCGGTCGCGCCTGCTCGAGCCCTACGTCACGACCCGCGAAAAGGGCACCGGGCTCGGGCTCGCGATCGTCGGCCGCATCCTCGAAGAGCATGGCGGCCATATCGAGCTGCGCGACGCTTCGGAAAAGATCCCGGGTGCGCGCGGAGCGTGGATGCAATTGCGCTTTGCGGCCGAGGCGATCGAGGCGCCAACGGCTCCGGCGCAAACGCAGCAAGCGGCAGTCTGACAATGCCAACCGATATCCTCATTGTGGATGATGAAGCGGATATCCGCGAGCTGGTCGCCGGCATTTTGCAAGATGAAGGCCATGGTACGCGCACCGCTGGCGACGCCGACGAGGCGCTCGCCGCCGTGATCGCGCGCCGGCCGAATCTCGTATTCCTCGACATCTGGCTGCAAGGAAGCCGCTTGGACGGCTTGCAATTGCTCGACATGCTTAAGCAGGACCATCCCGAGCTCCCGGTCGTCATGATCTCCGGTCACGGCAACATCGAGACCGCAGTGTCCGCCATCAAGCGCGGCGCCTACGACTTCATCGAAAAGCCGTTCAAGGCCGACCGGTTGCTGCTCGTCGCCGAACGCACGTTGGAGAATTCGCGTCTCAAGCGCGAGGTGAAGCAGCTCAAGCAGCTCGGCCCGCTGGCGAATACCCTTGTCGGTCGTTCGCCCGCCATGAATCAGCTGCGCCAGATCGTCGAGAAAGTGGGACCGACCAACAGCCGGGTGTTGATTATCGGCCCCTCGGGCAGCGGCAAGGAGCTTGCCGCCCGCACCATTCACTCGCTGTCAGCGCGCGCCAACGGACCGTTCGTCGTCATCAACGCCGCGGCCATCATGCCGGAAAACATGGAGGTCGAGCTTTTCGGGGTCGAGGTCGGCAATGGCACGCAAAGCCGCAAGGTCGGCGCGCTCGAGGAAGCTCACGGCGGCACCCTGTTCATCGACGAGATCGTCGATATGCCGCGCGAGACGCAAAGCAAGATTTTGCGCGTGCTTGTCGATCAGACCTTCCAGCGCGTCGGCGGCAGCACGAAAGTGACCGTCGACGTGCGCATCGTGTCGTCAACCAGCCGCAACATCGAAGCCGATATCGCAGCCGGAAAATTCCGTGAGGATCTCTATCACCGGCTCTCGGTCGTGCCGATCCGGGTGCCGCCGCTCGCCGAGCGGCGCGAAGACGTGCCCGAGCTCGTCGAATATTTCATGACGCAGATCTCGCAGATCACCGGGCTTCCGAAACGCAATATTGGCACGGACGCGCTGGCGGTGCTTCAATCGCATGATTGGCCGGGCAATGTGCGGCAGCTTCGCAACAACGTCGAACGGCTGATGATCCTCGCCGGCGGCGACCCGGAGGCGGTCATCACGGCGTCGATGCTCCCACCGGATGTCGGCTCGATGATTCCGTCAATGCCGAACGGCAACGGCGGCGAGCACTTGATGAGCCTCGCGTTGCGCGAAGCGCGCGAAGTCTTCGAGCGGGAATATCTGCTGGCGCAAATCAACCGCTTCGGCGGCAATATTTCGCGCACCGCCGAGTTTGTCGGCATGGAGCGTTCGGCGCTCCATCGCAAGCTCAAGGCGCTGGGGATCGATTGAAATTTTATCCCGCCGAAGGGGAAGGGGCGGGTCGCCGACGGCGATCCGGACGGGGTCGCGTGAATCACTGTAGCGGCAATAAACTCCCGCCGGTGTGCTCGGCTCGCCAGATCTCCGATCTGGGGAAACGAAAAGCTTAAGCCATGTCCAGAGTAGCTTACGTCAACGGCCACTATCTGCCGATGCACCAAGCCATGGTGCATGTCGAGGATCGCGGCTATCAGTTCGGCGACGCGGTCTACGAAGTTTGCGAGGTGAGGGAAGGGCGGCTGATCGATGAACGCCGTCACCTTGCGCGTCTCGAGCGCTCGCTCGACGAATTGCAAATCCGCGCGCCCATGTCGCCAACGGCGATTGGCATCGTGCTGCGGGAAGTGATCGCGCGCAATCGCATTCGCTATGGCATCGTCTATCTGCAGGTCAGCCGCGGCGTGGCGCGGCGTGACCACGCCTTTCCGGCGCCGGAAGTTCCACCGAGCCTGGTGGTGACGGCACGCCCGCTCAATGCCAGGCGCAACGAGGCGCTGGCGGCGGCCGGTATCGCCGTGATCAGCGTGCCGGACAACCGTTGGGGCCGTGTCGACATCAAGACCATAGGCCTCCTGCCCAATGTGCTGGCGCGGCAAGCCGCCATCGCGCAAGGCGCGCGCGACGCCTGGTTTGTTGACAAAGACGGCACCGTTACGGAAGCCGCTTCGGCCAATGCCTGGATCGTGACCGAGGCGGGCAACGTGGTCACTCGCCCGGCGGATCACGGCATCCTCAAGGGTATTACCCGCACCGTGCTATTTGACGTTATCAAGGCGCAGGGACTTACCGTCGAGGAGCGTGCCTTCACACTATCGGAAGCCTATGCCGCCCGCGAAGCTTTCGTGACTGCGGCGAGCCAGATCGTGTTGCCGGTGGTGCGCATCGACGGCCATGTCATCGGCGAGGGCAAGCCCGGGCCCTTGGCGATCGGACTCCGTCGTGCGTTTCACCAGTTCGCAGAATGGGGGTAGGCGTACAGGCGGTGCAAGTCTACCTGTAGGCCTGTGGGCCTATGGACCGGGGGCTTTTGGAGTGCATTTCTTTCCTGTAGGTGTCGCCAGCGGGCTTGCAACCCTTCCCCTGGTGGCCTCTAATCACTAGCTTGGCAAGAAAAGACCCGCGGGAAGGGGCCCGCGGTACAAGAACGGAAACAACGGCCATGGCAGCCGACCGCGCACAAAATCTACAAGACACCTTCCTCAATCACGTCCGCAAAGCCAAAATCCCGCTCACCATCTTTTTGGTGAACGGGGTCAAGCTGCAGGGCGTCGTGACCTGGTTCGATAATTTCTGCGTGCTTTTGCGTCGCGACGGCCATTCGCAACTGGTCTATAAGCACGCCATCTCGACCATCATGCCCGGTCATCCGGTCCAGCTTTTCGAAGGGGCCGAGGATGCGCCGGCTGGGGAAAAGGTCTGATTGGAGCCGCGCCGCCGCGACCCGCGGACTGATCGGCTAAGCCCGGCGGGCTTGGCCACCGGGCGCGCGCTCGTTATCGAGCCGGTCGTGCGGCAAGCCGCCGCGCGCACGGCGCCCTCCGAACGGGAGCCCGCGGCGCGCCTTGACGAAGCCGTCGGGCTCGCCCGCGCGATCGATCTCGATGTCGCCGAGAGCGGCATTGTGATGCTCGGCGCGATACGGCCGGCAACCTATCTCGGCAAGGGCAAGGTGGAAGAGATCGCCGGTCTGGTCAAAACGCACGATGCCGGCATCGTGGTCATGGACTGTGCGCTCTCGCCGGTGCAGCAGCGCAATCTCGAAACGGCTTGGGGCGCCAAGGTGCTCGACCGCACCAGCCTCATTCTCGAAATTTTCGGCCGCCGCGCCCGCACGCGCGAGGGCGCACTCCAAGTCGAACACGCTCATCTGACGTATCAGAAGAGCCGCCTGGTGCGCACCTGGACCCATCTCGAGCGTCAGCGCGGCGGTTTTGGCTTTCTTGGCGGGCCGGGCGAAACACAATTGGAAGCCGACCGGCGCATGATCGAGGAGCGTCTCGCCAAGATCGAAACCGAGCTTGGCAAGGTCAGACGGACGCGCGAATTGCACCGCGAGAGCCGACGCCGCGTGCCGTATCCGATCGTGGCGCTCGTCGGCTATACCAACGCCGGCAAATCGACGCTGTTCAATCGGATGACGCAAGCGCGCGTGCTCTCCGCCGACATGCTGTTTGCGACACTCGATCCGACGCTGCGCGCTGTCGATCTGCCGCACGGCGCACGCATTATCCTCTCCGATACGGTCGGGTTCATTTCAGATCTGCCGACCATGCTGATCGCCGCCTTCCGAGCCACGCTCGAAGAAGTGATCGAGGCCGACATCATCCTGCACGTGCGCGACGTCTCGCATGAAGACGCCGAGGCGCAATTGCAAGATGTCGAGAACATCTTGCGGCAGCTTGGCATCGATCCGCACAGCCAGCTATCCGGAAAACCGGCGCTGATCGAGGTCTGGAACAAGATCGATCGGCTTGATCCGGATGTAAAAGAACGCCTGCGCAATCTCGCGGAGCGCCGCCCGGCGGAGCAGCGGCCGGTTCCGGTCTCGGCGATAACCGGGGAGGGGATCGATGTGCTTGACGCTGCTATCGAGAGCCGGCTCGCGGCTGGTCGCGTTCTGATCGAACTCGTTCTCGATCCCGCCGATGGCGCCGGCGTGAGTTGGCTTCACCGCCACACGGAAGTTCTGCGCAAGGCGGCCGACGACAGGACCGGCCGCATCGGCATGACGGTGCGGGTCGATCCAACAAAGGCCGACGCGGTACGGCAGAGGTTTTCCGGCGTTTTGTAAACCGCGACGGGCCGTTGCGCGACGCCAGAGCCGGATGATTTTAGATTGAACGGACAGTTCGTCGTGGCCGGACTCGTTTCGGTCATCTACGTCTTTGTTTGACAAGTCTTGTTTGACAAGTCTTGTTTGACACGCCTTTGTTTGGCAACGCGTTTGGACGTGGATGCCCGCGATCCAGACTAACTGGCCTTTCTGTGATGGCTGCGGTGCGCGGGTTTTGACGTGTGGGTTCCGCTCGGGTGCGCGGCCGCCGAGTGCGGACCAACTGCCGGCGTAACGCCGCCGGTTTGCGCTTGCAGGGCAGGGCGGGGGCGCGCGGCGGCGCTGTCGTTTGGCGTCGTCAGCGCGTCCGCCGCCGGCGTCGCGCCGAGCCAGAAGTTCAGTTCGGCGGACTTAACTTGGTTGTCCGCGGAGAAATACTCATCCTGCCAGCTGTCGTCGGCAGCGAGGAAGTGCCACGCCTTGTCCTGCTCGGTGCTCAGCCAGTAACGCCAAGCGTAATGATCGTACACGTCGAGGCAATGCGCTGCATAGGCCTCCGCGACCGCACGATGGTCGTGGATGATCGCCATGTTCTCGTCGTTATTGTACGACGCCGTGTAGCCCTCGTTGTGGCTCCCGGTCACGACCACGCAATTGTCCGAGAATGGATCGACCACGATGATTTTGTCGTGGATGATCGCGTGACCGGCTTGGTTCAGTTCCTTCTCCCATTGGCCGAAGGCGTCATCAGCCGTGAGGCCTTGAGCGCGGATCACGCGATAGTCCTCGGGCAACGGCGGATCGCCTTTCTGGTGCTTCGTCGGCTTGCCGTCGCCGCCGCCGTGAATCGCCGTGTAGAACTCCCCCGATGCCTGCGCTGCGGTCACGGCGCCGCGCACGAATAGCGAGGGCTTCGCCTTCAAGGCATCGGCCACCGCATCGACGATGCTGGGTGCGCCTGGCTCGAACACGAGGAACAGGATCGCGTGCTGGGCATTGGCGATGATGTTGAAGACTTCAGTCAGATCCGGCGGCCTGGTTTCGTTTGCGCCATGCGTCTTGCCGCGAGCATGGAGCGTGTTTGGCGAAAACCACACATCGACCGTACCGCTGCCGTCTTCGAGCGGGATGGGCGGAATGGCCTTTGCGTTTTCGCCGCGGAATTGGCTGGATTGCTGCGCCTTGCCGTTCGCTCCCGGCGGGTTGGTGTCTGCCTTAAGCCTTGTCCAGTAGGACTTGTACGCCGACGCTAATGCGGGCGAACGCGCGATGATCGAATTGTTGGTTTGCGCGCATAGCGCGTTAGAGGTCCAGTTGGTCGAGCCGAACAGCACGGCTTGCGGGCCGTCCTTGTCCAGCACTTGGAATTTGTTATGGCCGATATGGCCGCTCGGCATGAAGCGATCGATGACGTCGGCCCCGGCATCGTGGATCTGTTTGCGCTCGGCGGCGTAGGTATCATTGGTCTTTTGTTTGTCGTCCGTCGTGCCCGGCATGTTGGACAGTATCACGTGAGCCTTGCCCTTGAGCTTGGCGAGGTGGCCGATCAGCTCGGGGTCTTGAAACTCGTAGAGCGCGCAATAGACGTCGCCGTCATCGCCGGCGGCTTCATCCGACAATGCGGTCATCGCCTCGATCATCTGACCGGCCAGATCCAGACGCAGCGGATCGCCTTGTTCGACAATGTGCGCCTTAAGCTCGCTCACCATCGAGCCGGCCAGCGAGCCGTCGGTCAGCACGTGTGCGGTCGCCTGAGTCGCCAGAATCCCGCGATTGAAATACGCCGACAGCGTTCCGTAGTGCGGGCTGAGCTGGACCTGGTTGGAGATCACCGGTCCGTATGGCATCGGCTGCAAATGGCCGGGCGTGCCGGTCATCGGCACGATCTTGTATTTGTAGGTGCCGCCCCGCTTAGCGTAGACGTCCTTCCAGAAGAATTTCTGAACCGGGTCGTCGGCCGTGGTGCGTCCGGGCGCGGCTTGCTGGCCGGAGAAGGTTGCCAAGGCGGGCAGGCAGGTTTCCGTGCCCGCCCGCACGTCAAGCCGATAAATCGCGAAGCCGAGGCAGTTCGGCAACTTGCCGCCGAACGTCCAAGCCACCACTGCGATATCATTGTTGGCGAACGCTACAGCCTTCATTTTTGCCCCCTGATGGATCGGTGGTTCTTGCTCGCCGTGAGCGAACCCATGCCGCCCGGCGCTGGCGCGAGCACTCTCGCGGCGCGCACTCCTCCCTGGAGGCCCGTATTCGCGCGGACCCTGGCGAAACCAATAAATCCTAAAGTTGTTCCATTGCAATAATGTGATGCGTGGTTGAAGCCGCAGCGCGAAGCTCTACTCTCGCGCCTTCGCCTCGTTCCAGAGCGCATCCATCTCCGCCAATGTCGCGTGCTGCGGCGCTTTTCCGCGGGCAGCCAGCGCCTGCTCGATCGAGGAAAACCGGCGCTCGAATTTCCGATTGGTCTGCCGCAACAGCGATTCCGGATCGGCATCGAGGTGGCGCGCGAGGTTCACGGCAGCAAACAACAGATCGCCGACTTCGGCTGCCGCGCTCGGATCGTCCCGATCCAGCGCCGCCTCGATCTCGTCGGCTTCTTCGCGGATTTTGCGCAGCACGGCGCGCGGGTCGTTCCAGTCGAACCCGACTTTGCTCGCTTTGGATTGCAGCTTCAGCGCGCGCGTGAGCGCGGGCAGGGCGACCGGAACGCCGGCCAGCGCGCCCTCCTGAGCCGGCTTGCCGCGCGCGGCCTTGGCTTTTCTCTCCTGCGCCTTGATCTCGTCCCACAGTCCTTTGACCGCTTGCGGATCGTGCGCCCTCTGGTCGCCGAAGACATGCGGGTGCCGCCGGATGAGTTTGCTGGTGATCGCCTCGACCACGTCGCCGAAATCGAACGCGCCTTGCTCTTGCGCCATGCGCGCATGGAAGACGACCTGCAGCAGCAGATCGCCCAATTCTTCCTCCAGGTCGGCGAGATCGTCGCGCGCGATGGCATCGGCAACCTCATAGGCTTCCTCGAGCGTGTAGGGCGCGATGGTCGCGAAATCCTGCTCCAGATCCCAGGGACAGCCAGTCTTGGGCGTACGCAGCGCGGCCATGATTTCGATCAGCCGGCCGATGTCGCGGGAAGGGGTCATATGGCGTTCCGAGTTGGTCCCGGAAACCCTAGCGCCTCAGCTCGGCGCGCGGAAGCGCGGAGCAACCCGTGTAGACCGCAACGGTCCCGGATTGCTTCGTCGCTTGCGTGCGGCGTAAAGCGGGTCAGTGCCCCGATTCGTCGGCCATGCGGCTCGTCTCAAACATGAACCAGACCCGCCGCTCGGCCTGATCGATAAAGTTTTCCAAAATGCTTGCAGTGGCCACATCCTCGTGGTCGTCACAAAGCTTGTGGCATTCACGCATGGCCTCGATGACCTTCTTATTGTCGGCCATCAGCTCGCGCAGCATGTCGCCCGGCGAGACGTAGCTTTCGTCATTGTCCTCGATGCCTTGCAGCTTCGAAATCTGGCCGATCGAGCGCAACGTGGTGCCGCCGATCTTGCGCACGCGCTCGGCGATGTCATCGGTCGAGGCAAAGATCTGCTCGGCCTGCTCGTCGAGCAGCAAGTGGTAATCGCGAAAATGCGGGCCGCTCACATGCCAATGGAAATTCTTGGTCTTGAGATAGAGCGCAAACGTTGTCGCCAGGATCGCGTTGAGCTTTTCGGAAATTTCGCTGACGGCCTCCGCGGAGAGGTCGGTCGGCGTGTCGAGTGGCGCGGCTGCCTTTCGGCGTGTGTCGAGGGCTCGGACTTTGCTCACGGCTGTCACCTTAAAAATTGGGGTGTTGGGGGAAAAGGACGTCTCACTGAGCGGCTCTCGGGAACCGTCAGTTCCCAGGGGAACGCGCTCGGGAACCCATGGTTCCATGGTCCGCCGGCGGCGCCTCGCACGGCGGCGTGGCTCGACGCCCGCTTCATGGCTCGATTCGCATAAGACATATTATGGAACATTCCCTCGGATGCGAAGGAATAAGGGCAAAACGGCTTTTGAGGAATTCGGCGCAACGCGAGCCTCTCGGCCACGCGCCTGCTGCTAACCGGGCACGGAAAGCGTCATCCCATCGAAGCCGGGCTCCACCTGCGGCGGCAATTCCTGCCGCAGCACGTCGTAGTCCAGGTCGGCGTGGAGATTGGTGAGAATGGCGCGCCTGGGCTTGAGCCGCTCGATCCAGACCAGTGCATCGGCAACCGAGAAATGGCTCGGGTGCGGCCGATAACGAAGCGCATCGACCACCCAGACGTCGAGGCCCGTCAAGGCCGTCGCGGTCTCTGGCGGCATGCCGCTGAGGTCGCAGGAATAGCCGAACTTGCCGAAACGGAAGGCGTGCGAGGGAATATCGCCGTGCTCCTGCAGGAGAGGTAGCGCCGTGATCGTTCCACCCTGCCCGGTGACGGTGATCGCTTGGCCGGCCTTCATCGGATGCTCGGTCGCGATCGGCGGATATTCGCTGCCGGGCGGCGACTCGAAGCAATAGCCGAACCTTGCGCGCATGACCTTGGCGGTTTGCTCATCCATGTAGATGTCGAGTCGTCGGCGCTGCTTGATAAACAGCGAGCGGAGATCGTCGATACCGTGGGTGTGGTCGGCATGCTCGTGGCTGTAGAACACGCCGTCGAGCCAATCGACGTCGGTGGCGATGAGTTGCTCGCGCAGATCCGGCGAGGTGTCGATCAGCACGCGCGTGACGCCGCCGTTGCCGTGACGCTCGACCAGGAGCGACGTCCGCCGCCGCCGATTCTTTGGATTGTTCGGATCGCAGGCGCCCCAGCCCAGCGCCGGCCGCGGCACGCCGGCGGACGAGCCGCAGCCGAGAATGGTGAATTTCAGCGTCATGCCGCCGACGTGCTCGATGCTGAGGACAGCAGAAATCCCTCCGTACCGGCGGGCTGCGGCACCTTGCTGAACAGGCGGAAGAAATTTTCAGATGTCTGCCGCGCGATCTCGTCAAAGGAGACGCCGCGGGTTTCCGCGAGCAGCTTTGCGGTCTCGACGACATAAGCCGGTTCATTGCGCTTACCGCGAAACGGGTTCGGGGCGAGATAAGGCGCGTCGGTCTCCACGAGTATACGGTCCGCCGGCAGTTCGGTGGCGATGGCGCGCAGCGCAGTCGAGTTCTTGAACGTCAAAATACCCGTGAAGGATATATAGAGCCCGAGCGCAATGGCGCGGCGCGCGAGGTCAGCGCCGCCCGTAAAGCAATGCAGCACGGCCGGGAAGGCGCCCTTCCCGGTTTCTTCTTCGAGAATTTGCGCGGTGTCGGCATCGGCTTCGCGGGTATGAATGACAAGCGGAAGCCTGGTTTTGCGCGCCGCCGCGATGTGGATGCGGAACCCATGCTCCTGCGCGTCACGCGGGCTTCGGTCATAATGGTAGTCGAGGCCAGCTTCGCCGAGTGCGACCACTTTCTGATGGCGCGTGTGGGCGATGAGATCATCCGCCGTGATGTCCAATTCTTCGTGCGCGTAATGCGGATGCGTGCCGACCGAGCAATAGACGTCGGGAAAACGCTCGGCGATTGCCAATACGCCGGCAAACCGCCGCACGCGCGTTGAGATTGTGACCAGGCGCGTCAAGCCCGCCGCGCGGGCGCGCGCCACGACCGCATCAAGCTCGCTCGCAAAATCCGGAAAATCGAGATGGCAGTGGCTGTCGACTAACATCACTTTGCAGTATGGCTATTGCGCGGCGCGCGCGTCCGCCTCGACATAACGCGGAAATACCGGGACGGGTGCCGGAAGCGTTGTGCCGGCGGCAATGCGATGTTGGCCGCCGAGAAAAGCGAAGCTCCGCTCACCTGCCGGCACCGCCAGAAGGTCCAACAGTTTCTCCGCCGACCCCGGCACGAAGGGCTGTGCCAGGATGGCGATCTGGCGCAAGACCTCCGCCGTCACATAAAGGACGGTGCCCTGTCGCGCCGGATCGGTCTTGGCCAGCGCCCATGGAGCCTGGCCTGCAAAGTAGCGGTTGGCCTCGGCGACGACGCTCCAGACGGCGTTGAGCACCTGATGCAATTGCTGAGTCTCCATGGCGTCGCGCGCCTTGCCGACCATGCCATCGGCGGCGTCGAGCATTGCTTGATCGGCTGCGCTCAGGGGGCCGGGCTTCGGCAGCTCGCCGCCGAACTGTTTGGCGATCATCGACAGTGAGCGTTGCGCCAGGTTGCCAAGATCGTTGGCCAGATCGGCATTGGTGCGGTTGACGATCGCTTCGTGACTGTAATTGCCGTCCTGTCCGAACGGCACTTCGCGCAGGAAGAAATAACGGAGCTGATCGACGCCATAGGCGTCCGCGAGCGCAAAGGGATCGATGACATTGCCGACCGACTTCGACATTTTTTCCCCGCGGTTGAATAGAAAGCCGTGGGAAAAAATGCGCCGTGGAACGTCGATGCCAGCCGACATCAGAAAAGCCGGCCAGTAGACCGCGTGGAAACGCACGATGTCCTTGCCGATCACGTGCAGATCCGCCGGCCAATAGCGGCGGAATTTTTCGCTGTCGGTATCCGGATAACCGACCGCGGTAATGTAGTTCGTGAGAGCATCGACCCACACATACATGATGTGGCCGTCGCTGCCGGGGACCCGGACGCCCCAATCGAACGTCGTGCGTGAGATCGAGAGATCCTGCAGGCCGCCGCGCACGAAGCTCGCGACCTCGTTCAGCCGTTCCTTCGGCAAGACATAGTTCGGCCGCTCGTAGAGCTTCAGCAGCTTGTCCTGGTAGGCCGAGAGGCGGAAGAAATAGCTCTCCTCCTCCACCCATTCCACCGGCGTACCGGTCTTGGTCGCGATGCGCTGGTTCTGTTCGTTGAGGTGGGTCTCGTCCTCGGCGTAATAGGCTTCATCCCGCACCGAATACCAGCCGGAATATTTGTCGAGATAGATGTCGCCCGCCTCGTGCATCCGCTGCCAGATGGCTTCCGAGGACAGGTGATGACGCCGTTCGGTGGTGTGGATGAAATCCGTGTTCGAACATTCCAGCCGCTTCACCATAGCCTCGAAGAGCGGCACGTTGCGGTCGAGCAATTGCCGCGGCGTCAGTCCTTCGCGCGCTGCGGTCTGCTGAATCTTCTGGCCGTGTTCGTCAGTCCCGGTGAGGAAGAAGACGTCATAGCCGTCGAGCCGCATGAAGCGCGCGATCGCATCGGTCGCGATGGCCTCATAAGCGTGGCCGATATGCGGTGGGCCGTTCGGATAGGAGATCGCCGTCGTGATGTAATAGGGCGTGGGCTTCGGATGCTCTTGCCGCGGTGCCCCTTGGCGGGGTTTTTTCTGGGTCGCGGTTTCGCGCTTCGCTCGCGGTGCGGCCGCAAGAATTTGAGCGGCAGCAGGCTCTATCCGCGTTTTTCTACTCACGGTCGGCTTCTTCGGAGCCGCCTTAGGCGCACTCTGCCTTGCGGCCGGCTTTTTCGGCGCCCTTTCGGCGGCGCCTTTCTTACTCGCGCTTGTCTTGCGGCCACGGCCCTTCAAGCCAGCCGCGCTGGAACGCGTCGTAGCGGACTTTTTCGTACCCGCCCGCGCGGGCCTCTTCTTCTTGCCGGCGCCCTGCGCGGACGTTTTCGGCGGAGTCTTGCGTTTGCGACTTTGCTTGCGCTTGGTGGCCATAAGGGAGCTATCTGTCCGCAGCGATTCAAAGACATTGAAGGCCGGGACTTAAGGCGCGAAGACGACGATTCGCGCCTTTTGCCCGGCCACCGAACGGCGCATACGTATCAACCGCCGGTGGCCTCGGCAAGCAACCCGAACACGCTGAAGACAAGGGGTTTTCGTTCCAAATTGTAGGTTTCGGTGTCGCGTGCGGCGGCATTGATCCGCTGCCAGGCCTCAGCCAGCCGCTCAAGCCGCGCCAGCGCGCCGCCTGCCCCGTTCTCTCGCGCTAGATAATGCGAGAGCCAAGCGTTGACGGTATCGACAAAAGCGCCGAGCGGCCGCGGATCCGTACCCGCGAGCGCATCGCCAAGCGCATGCAGGGCGTTGGCGTTGAGCGATGGCAATCGCTCGAGCTCTTCAAGCGCGCGCTGGCGCAACGCCAGTGCATCCTCATCGAGAAAGGCCAAGGCCCGCGCGACGCTGCCGTCGGCGGCCGCGGCCGCCGCCTCGATCTGCGGATCGTTCTCCGTCGATCCGACCGACGCGGCGAGAGCCCGCGCCACATCGGACTGCGCCAAGGGCCGCATCGGCATGACGCAGCAGCGCGAGCGTAGCGTCGGCAAGACGCGCGACGCAGAATGGCACACCAGCAGCAACAGCGCGCGCTCCGGGGGCTCCTCAAGGACTTTGAGTAGCGCGTTCGCACCGGCGCGGTTGAGCTCATCGACGGCATCGACGATGGCAACACGCCAGCCCCCTTCCCCGGCCGTCGCGCCAAAGAAAGAAATCGTGCGGCGCACGTCATCGACGGCAATTTGCTGCCGCAGCACACCTTTCTCGTTCGGCATGCGCTCCAGAACAAGAAGATCGCCGTGCGCTTGCGCCGCCACGCGGCGGGCCACCGGATGTTCCGGATCGACAGCAAGCGACGTTGCCGAATGCACCGACGGCGCCCCCGGATCGGGATGCGCGAGCACAAAGCGCGCCATGCGATAAGCAAGCGTTGCCTTCCCGATGCCCTTCTGGCCGATAAGCATAAAGGCGTGCGGCACGCGGCCGCCGCGATAGGCCGCAAGGAGCGCGGCCTCGGTACCGGCATGGCCGAATAGCTTGTCGGTCATCCGTGGCGCTGTCGCTTCGTCGATGTCGGTTTCGTCCGCGCTCACGAGGCTGCATCCGCAAAACTGGCAGGTGCCGGCGCCGGATGGAGACGCGCGTTCACCGCTTGCCAGATATGCTTGGCCACCATCTTCTTCGGCGCAGAGGCGTCGACGATCACGCAGCGGTCCGGCTCGGCAGCGGCGAGCATGAGATAAGCTTGGCGCAGCCGGTCGTGGAATTCGATCGTCTCCGCCTCAAAGCGATCGGGACTTGAGCCGCCGCGCCGGCCGGCTGCGCGCTCAAGACCGAGCTCCGCGGGAACGTCGAGGACGAGCGTCAGATCGGGACGCAGGTTGCCGACTGACACTCTCTCAAGCGCCTTGATGAGGCGGCCATCGACCTGGCCGAGTTCGCCCTGATAGACACGGGTGGAATCAACGAAGCGGTCGCAGATAACCCATTGGCCCGCAGCCAGCGCCGGCAGGATCGTGCATTGAATATGGTCATTGCGGGCGGCCGCGAACAGCATAGCCTCGGCCTCGGGTCCCAAGGGCTTTGCCGCGCCGGAGAGGAGAATGTGGCGCATGATCTCGGCGCCGGGAGAGCCGCCCGGCTCGCGGGTGAGCTTTACCCCGATGCCGAGCGATTCCAGTTTAAGCGCCAGCATGGCGGCCTGGGTCGATTTGCCGGTCCCCTCCCCGCCCTCAAGCGTAATGAACTTTCCCTTCATCACGTGTCCGAGCTCTGCGAATTCCGCGGGCTGCGATAAAAACGAGGCAGACCCGGAGGAAACGCCAAAAAACGCACTATATTCAAATCGTTAGCGCCTTTCGTTCCGGCCAAACGCAAAGCAACGTCCTTGTAACACTCGACATTTATGCGGGGATTGCGGCTTCGCCACGGCATGCGAATTGGCCGCGGCCAAGCCCGCCAATAAGCATCATAGCCGGTTCACGCCGGCGCGAAATAGACCGATCACAAGCTCGGTTGCTGCATCCATCGCGCGGTTGGTCATGCTGCCTTTGCCCACATCGTCGGACGCTTGCAGCGGCACTTCGAGCGCCAGGTTTTCGCCGCGCCAGACCTTGAGCTTGCCGATGCTCTGGCCCTTGCTGATCGGGGCCGGTACCGGGCCGGCATAGACAAGGCGTGCGACGAGCCGCTCGCTGCCGTTACGCGGCATCATCAGGCGGATCGTGCCGGGCCCGACCAACGGAACGTAGCTCTTGTTGCCGCCAAACACCTTCGCCTCGGCGACCGTTTGGCCTTCCGCGAACAACACGCGCGCCTCGAAGCCGTGGAAGCCCCATTCCAGCATTTTGCGCGCTTCGTCAGCGCGCTCTTTTTCCGACCTGGCGCCGGTGACGACGACGATCAGGCGCAGATCGTTCTGTACCGCCGAGCCCACTAAGTTGAGGCCGGCTTCGGACGTTTCCCCGGTCTTGAGCCCGTCGGCGCCGATGCCCATCGCCAGCAGAGGATTGCGGTTCTGCTGGCGGATTTTGTTCCAGGTGAATTCGCGTTCGGAAAACAGCGAATAGAATTCCGGATAGGTCTGCATGATGTGGCGCGCGAGCTGTGCCAATTCGCGCGGTGTCACACGCAGGTTGGGATCCGAATAGCCGGTGGCATTGGTGAAGGTCGATTTTTCCAGACCGATCTCGCGCGCGCGTTGCGTCAGCTTAGCGCCGAATTCGGCCTCATTGCCGGCCATCGCTTCGGCAATCGCAATGCAGGCGTCGTTGGCGGAATCGATAATGATGCCGTGGATCAGATCGTCGAGCGAGATGCGGCTGTGGATGGCGGCGAACATGGTCGAGCCGTGCGACGGTGCCCCGCCCTTGCGCCAAGCATTCTCGCTGATGATATATTCGTCGCTGAGCTTGAGGCGACCTTGTCTGATCTCATTGAACACGTATTCCAATGTCATCAGCTTGGCGAGGCTTGCGGGAGCCACCAGCTGATCGCCGTTTTTCTCGAACAGCACGCTGTCGCTTTCCGGGTCGAGCAGCAGCGCTGCGGGAACACTGGTCTGGAAGGTCTCGTCCTTCTTCATCGTCATGTTCGACGCGCCATGACCGGCCGCGACCACGGCGAGGCACAATCCGGCCGCGAGCGCGCAAGCCGGCCAGCCAGGCACTACGCTCAGACAACGCTCGGTCCGCAAGCAAACCTCCAACGCAGGACCCCGTGTGTGAGAAACCAATTCTCACGCAAAGCTTGCCAGGCGCAAGTAGCCGCGGACCGCGATACGAAATGACGCAGGGTGGGATTTAGTAGAGCCCGCGGCCGTTGAGAAATTGGTCGGTGCCGTCGCGGCCACGTGGTCCTTCGGCATAAGACACCGATCGCGCACCTGCGGTCTCGGCGTCGCTCGCCGACGCGCTGGCGTAATGGGCGTTGCGCACGATCGATGCCGTCGACCCAGCGGGCGCGATCCGCGTCGCGGCAAGCTTGACCGTGCCCGGTGCTGGCGCCGGTTCGTCCTGTCGCAACGTGGCGGCAAGGATCCTGTCGTCAGAACCTTCCAGCGGCGCTCGCCCGACATATTCGACCTTGACCCAGGCGGTGCCACTCATGCGGAAGCCCAGCAGATCCGCGGCTCTGGTCGAAACGTCGATGATCCGATTGCCGTGATACGGCCCGCGGTCGTTAACCCGCACGATCAGCGAGCGGCCGTTGGACAGATTTGTCACCCGCGCGTAGCTCGGCAGCGGCAGCGTGGGATGAGCGGCGGAGATACCATTATGGTCGAAGACTTCGCGGTTTGCGGTCAAGCGGCCATGGAAATCGTCGCCGTACCAGGAGGCAAGACCCGTGGCCTGATAGTGCGAATTTTCCTCGGGGACGTAGGTACGTCCGGCGACCGTATAAGGCTGCCCGACATGGTAGGTGCCCCCGCCTTTGGGCACCAGTTCGCCGTCGCCCACCACGCGTGGGCTTGGCGAAACGCCGTAGCGCGAGTCGACGCCACTCGAGCAGTTGGCGAGGAATATGCAGAGCAGAACGCAGGCGCCGATCGGCGCAATACGTCTCACTGTCGCGCTGTGTCGACCCCGCATCGTCCCCGATCCCACCTGCAAGATATTCAACCCGAGCATGGTCAGATTGTGGCAAAAATGCGCGATCGGTATTTCGATAGTGAATGGAGGGTTGCGGACGTTGCGGTGGCCCCACGTTGGGGGCCACCGGGCATCGGGATTCCGCTGTTGAGAAGATGAAAGAGCGGCTGCCTGCCCCGCTCAGCAGGGCGAGGCTTTAAGCGATCAAACGATCGGCACGCCCGAATAGAGAAGGATGAGCAGCAGCACGAGGCCGCCCATGAAAGTACCGAAGATAATCCGAACAACCGTCTCCCAGGCCGCCTCGCGTCTGTCCTGGAAGTACTCGACTAAGTTCATAGCAAGTTCTGTCATTGGCAACGATGCCCCTCTGTCTTGCCTATCTCTTTCGATTTTCTGGAGGATTTGACCCGCACAAAGGCAGGGCCACGTACGAATAACCACGTATTGGCTAAAATGTCCACAGGGTTGTTGAGAAGAATTTGGCCCTGCGGACGCCCCCTATTGAACGAGCGTTCGGGCCCATTCGGGCTGGGCAACCCGGATTTGCCGACCCTCGCATAAACTGTATATCGACGTGCGGATGCCGTTACGCGCTTGGGAAGGGTGGCCGAGTGGTTTAAGGCACCGGTCTTGAAAACCGGCAGGGGGTTTACGCTCCCTCGTGGGTTCGAATCCCACCCCTTCCGCCAGATCGTGCGATTGCCAGCGCTGGCGGTCAGCCCGGTCGCGAAACTTCCGAAATCGGTCGACGGAGACGCGCAGACCTCAATGTTGAGGTTCTGCTCTTACACGCTTTAAGCAGACATTGATCAGCGGGTGCGTCGGCTTCGGGGTAGAAGAAGACATCTGCCCCATCATTTCAGCCGTGCACTCGCGTTTGACCGAGTCTGCACTCCGCTTGCTGGTCGCCGCCGTTCCGCGATGAGGTGAAAGCTACGAGTTGGTCATTGGCATGGTTCCCCGGCTAAGCCAAAGAGCGAGATGCGCCCCGATCATGCAAGCGAGGCCCGCTTCGAAAGCGACGGTGCAAACTGTTGGGATCGCCGCGAGGTCCTATTGGGAACTCTCAGAAAACCCCAGGCAAAATGCCTGGGGCTCCTGAATTGCCTCAATTGGGCCGTTGGCGCCAGGCGGCGGGGGTGTCGGGGGATGGGGCAGCCACCTGATCGCTAACACCTTGAGCCTACGAACATTCGCCGCGTGGCTCCATTGTACGTCGGTAAATGCCAAGTTAACTGAATTGAGGGGTGACTTTGTACGTTGGTATAGCCGCTGCGGGGCCTGCTCAGATCTGGCCGTGCGTACGACGGCGTTTCGGGTCCTGGTAACTTGACGTCGAGCATCGAGAAAAAAATGCTCAACCGAACTCCGCCCGAGCGCGCTGCGGCGACAAGGGAAATCGGGAGCATACTTGGTCTTTAGCAGCCCCCTTCCGACTCGCGTCCAGCAATTCGGCATGCGACTATTCACGCGCTGAGCGGGCCTTTCCAAATGTGGCAAGATTTGCAAAAGCAGCTCTTACAGCCATCGACCGGATTCGCTAAATCGCCGCGACTTTGGTTTTTCTGGGCTCTTTTCGCCCTCGGGTTCGGCGTAGCGTATTTCTTTGCCGCGCGGCTTAGCCTCGCGCTACTCACCAAACCGGATGGCGTGGCCGTGTTCTGGCCGGCCGCGGGCGTTGCAGCCGGTACGCTGATTGCGCTTGGGCCTCGCGCGCGCTGGCCGATCGTCGCCGGCGCGATGGCGGCGACCGTCGTTGCCAATCTGTTCGGCGACCGGACGATCTGGAGCGCCCTCGTTTTCGGCGTGTGCAACGCGGGCGAGGCGGTGATCGTAGCGGTTTTGATCGAACACTATTTCGGCTCTGCATTTACTCTCGACCGGCTAAGCCAGGTGCTGGGATTTCTCGGCGCGGTGGTCGTCGGAACCGCCATCTCGGGCATCGGCGGGACCCTCGGCTTCATTCTCTTCCATAATGCGGCCGCACCGGTTTTGACGATCTGGTACCACTGGTTCACCTCCGATGCGCTAGGCATCGTCACCGTTGCACCATTGCTGATCGGCCTCGTCGCCTCAGCGCGCGATCCGCCACCGCATCGCGAAGTGATCGAGGGCGGCGTCGCGCTGGCGACGCTGACCCTGCTCAGCGGGATCATCATTTTTCTGCCACGGGAAACCTGGGCCACCGTGGTTCCGATTGCCGCGCTGTTCCCGCTGTTGCTCTGGCTGGCCGCACGCTGCCGGCCGGTTTTTGCCGCAGCTGCGGCCTTTATCGTCGCGCTCACCATCGTCTGGACGACCACATTCGCTATCGGCATTTTCGGCGACACAAACTTTCCGATCGCCGAACGCATATTGTCGGCGCAGGCGGGCATTCTGGCTGTGTCGCTGTGCTCCTTCGTGCTGGCGGCACTGTTTGCCGAACGGCGCGAGCACGAGGCTGTGCTGATGGAAAGCGAAGCGCGCCTGCAGGAGGCGCTCACTGCCGGCGGCGTGGCGGCCTTCGATTGGGAGGTCAACAGCGATCAGTCGCAGCGCAGCGAGAATGCGGCGCTGATCCTCGGTTTCGACCCAAAAGAACGTTTTGGCGGTGCCCAGTTTCTTGCCCAGGTTCACCCGGATGAACGCGCGCGTTTGCT
The DNA here is from genome assembly GCA_963831135.1 of uncultured Alphaproteobacteria bacterium. Taxonomy (GTDB): domain Bacteria; phylum Pseudomonadota; class Alphaproteobacteria; order Rhizobiales; family Xanthobacteraceae; genus BOG-931. The sequence continues at coordinate 6,172 of CAWHPH010000064.1, read as the reverse complement.
GACGCTGGTGCGCGATCTGCGCCCCAGCCGCCCAGTCTATGATGCCACCTTCCGCTTCATACGTGCCGACGGACAGCAAATATGGCTGGAGCAGACAGCAAAAGGTGAGTTCGAACTCGACCGGACGGCTGACGCGCCTGCGCGGGCTCACCCTTGACATCACCGAGCGCAAGCACGCCGAAGAGCGCCAGGATCTGCTGGTTGCCGAGCTTGACCACCGTGTCAAAAACGTGCTTGCGCGCGTCACCGTCGTCGCCATGCAAACGCGCGAAGGCTCGAGCACAATAGACGAGTATGTCAAAGCCCTCGAAGGACGCATTCAATCCATGGCCGCCGCCCACTCGCTGCTCAGCCAAAGCCGTTGGCAGGGCGTGGGTCTCAACGATTTGGTTCGCGATCAGCTAGCGCCGTACGCGATCGAGGCAAACACTCAGATCAGCGGCCCCAATATCATGCTGAGCGCCGCTGCCACACAGGCGGTGGCGATGGTGCTGCACGAGCTTGTCACCAACGCCGCCAAGTATGGCGCGCTGTCGACGCCCAGTGGCGCGGTGTCGGTGCACTGGGACAACACGACCGACGACGGCGGGGCCGGGAGCGTGATCCTTGTCTGGCGCGAGCTCGGCGGCCCGAAGGTGGTGGCTTCTACGCAGTCCAGTTTTGGAACCACTCTGATACGCGATCTCATCCCGCACGAGATCGGCGGCAAAGTCGATCTCGTGTTCGGAGCCGACGGCGTGTCTTGCCTGATCGAGATTCCGCTCGGTCGCGCCTGAGCCCGATTGGCGCTGTGGTTACCGACCCGGCTTCTTCTCGGCTACACTCTGCAACGCAGCAAGCAGCTGGGCTTCCACAATGGGCTTCTGCAAGATCACCATGGCCTTGCCCGGCGCCAGCGGCAGGGCGGCATAACCGGTGACGACGATGACCTGCACGCCGAGTTCGTTCAAGCGGTCGATCAGGCCATAGGCCAGTTCGCCGCCCCGGAGATTGTAATCGACAATGGCTGCATCCGGGATTTGCTCGGAAATCAGTCGTTCGGCCTCGGCCGAAGTCGCCACCGGGCCAGCGACGTCCATGCCGAAAGACCGCAGCAGGCTTTTCAGGGCTATCCCAATGTGCCAGAGAATCCTCGACGATGAGAATACGCACACCGGATAAGTTCGCGCTTCCGTTATCGAATGGATCTTGATCGTTTGACGATGCCATCAGAACTTGTCGAGCGGCCCCCCGGCGAATGCATCTCCTGGGCGAAATAATTTCGCACTCCTTTTTTGTCGATGCAATCCCGCAATAGTGGAAGCCAACGATGCCCAAACCCAAAGCGTCGCCCGACTCCGCCGCCGCACGCACTGGCGTAGCCTGCGAAGGCGCGGGCGCATCGCGCCAGCAATTGGCGGCGCTAATTCGTGCAGCGACGATGAGTGCAATAACCGGTGCGATTGCGCATGATATTAATCAGCCGCTGGCGGCCATCGTCACGGACGCCAATGCCGGTTTGCGATGGCTTGGTCGGCCAGAGCCAGATCTTGAAGAGGTACGCGCGACTTTGACGCGGGTCGCTGGTGAAGGTCAGCGCGCGAGCGAAATGATCGCGGCCATCCGTTCGAGATTCGCGCCGGACCGGGAGGAACCGCGCGCGGTGAGCCCCTACGCCATCGTCGACGACGTTATCGGGCTCCTCGAGGCCGAGCGGGACAACCGTCACGTCGTGGTGAGAAAAACGATCCCGGCAGGGCTGCCGCAGCTGATGGCTGAACGACCCCAACTTGCGCTGGCGATCGTCTGCCTCGTCATGAACGCCTTTGAAGCGATGGAGGCGGTCACGGATCGCGATCGGGTGTTGACGATATCGGCTGAGCTTTGCGATTCCGACAGTCTGCTGGTCACCTTTGAAGACACTGGTACCGGCATCGATTTCGATCACAAGGATCGTCTGTTCGAAGCTTTCTTCACGACCAAGGCGTATCATACGGGGATGGGATTGACGATTTGTCGCAAGATCATCGAGTCCCATGGCGGCCGGCTTTGGGCCGCGGCACGTCATCCGCATGGCGCGGCGTTTTATGTAAGCCTGCCGGCCATGGCCGCGTCGGACAATCAGCCGGGACGCTGACAGCCGGGTCGAGTGCCGGCGGCCCTGTCCACGAAGTTTTTTGGGAATTTTATCGGCCGCCCTTCTAGGCGCGCCGCCCACGGCGCCGCCGCAATGCGGTACCGATATGTTCGACTAGATGGTTTTCTTTGAAGGGTTTGCGCAAATAGGCGATTGCTCCGCTCTGGATCACCTGCCGTTCCAATCTCGTATCCGGATAGGCTGAAACAAAGATTGTCGGCATGTCGTGCCCGTCGGAAATCAGACGGTCCTGCAATTCAACGCCGCTCAGGCCGGGCATCTGCACGTCGGTAATCAAACAGGCCGTGTCGTCCAATTGATCAGATCCGAGAAATTCCTCGGCAGAACCAAAGGTCTCAACATGATAGCCGAGAGAACGAACAAGCGACTTGGTGGCTTCCCTGACGGATTCGTCGTCGTCAACGATCGAGATCAATGGCACCTGCTGCAACGTCCTGCTCCCGGTCCGATCAATGTGCGCTCATGATATCCCGATGCGGCGAGCCGCACCAAGTACCGATTGCCTCTTTCCTGCATCGGTAAGCACAGGAGCTGCTATACAGAGGTTTATGACAGAGGTTTATGGCGCGTAACTCCGCGTTGAGGAACACTGATAGAACAATCCCAGCTCGGACGCGATACGTTGCGCCGTACTCGAAGAGCCGCCGGCTCGAACTTAGCGGACCTCAGAGTTACCGCGGGTCGTGATCTGGATAGCCTTGCCCGCCTTGACGACCGAACCGTTACTGGCCGAGCGCGCCACGTTGCCGGAATTATTGTCGGGGCGAGCGTGCCACCCGATAATAGCGATCACAGTCGACGCGATCAGCGCCAAAGTCACCACTTTCAGGTGTGTGTTCCGGTCGGCTGTGAGAATGAGTAATTCATCGACGCGCTCCCAGATCTCGGCATTATTTTCGCGGTGCCGGCAAATGGGATCGCCACGATCCGACCGGCTTGGTGTAGGTGTAGACCATGCCGGACGCGGGCTTGTACTGAACGTTCGGAATTCGCGACGATCGAAACAAATAAGAGAGCCTATACGAAGGTTTAGTACGGCTAGGGCTTCTTGCGCCGTATCCCAAGCGTCTCTGCCATGCGCACGAGATCCGCCAGCGAGCGCGCGCCCATCTTCTTCATGATGTTGCCGCGGTGCACTTTAACGGTGATTTCACTTACCCCAAGCTCGGCCGCGATCTGCTTGTTCATCAGCCCAGTCGTAACAAGGCTGATCACTTCCTGTTCGCGCGGCGTCAGGGCCTCGAAATGCGCGCGCAGCTCGGAAACGGCCTTGTCCTTTTTACGCCGTTCGCGGTCGCGCTCGAGCGCGATCTGAACAGCATCGAGAAGATCCTGATCGCGGAACGGCTTGGTCAGGAATTCCACCGCGCCCGCCTTCATGGCGCGCACCGTCATTGGGATATCGCCGTAACCGGTGATGAAAATGATCGCGAAATCTGCACATCGGCTTTTGCCAACTCGGCCTGAAAGTCGAGATCCGCTAAGCCCCGGCAACCTGACATCGAGCACGAGACAGGCGGCAGAGTTGGCGGCGCGCCGGCTCTTGCGAAGTCGGCGGCCGAGCCAACGTTTCCACGCCCAGGCTCCTCCATTCCAACAGGCTCTTGAGCGCCTGACGAATTGACGCGTCATCGTCGACCACGAAAACGATTGAATCCGCCGAGTCGGCTTGCTCTTTCACGGACTCCCCCTCGCAACCGATTGTCGCCCGAACGCGCTCAAGTCGCGACCTGTTCACCCGGTTAACGCGGAAAAATTCGCGTCATCTGACACCCATGAACAAAGACCATTTTCGCAGGAAATGCCGCGGATCACCAGCGTCAAAAACAACGCAAACAAAGGGGGTTAGCCCGCGGCGGCCTTTGGTTTGGGGAGGGCCAATCCATTCAAGAGGGGTTGGTCTTCCCGGCGAAGGGCCCGCCTATACCAACGTATAGAGCATCCATTCGCTTCGACAACCAAATATTAACCAACGTGCAATGGAGCCGTTTGCGGTCGGCGTCCTACAAATCCCCACAACAAGATAAATGCGGGGATGCGGCAATGAACAAGATCTTCACAGGCGTTTTCATGTCCGGTGCCGTGTTGGCCGGCGTGGCGCTTTGTAGCGGCGGCGCGCAAGCGCAAGTTTTCTCGTCCATCGCTTCGCCGAACATAGGCGCGTATGGCAGAAGCGCGGTGGCGCCAGGCGTGTCGGAAGAAACGTCGGTCAGCCCCGGCAACGCCGCCCGTCTGCGCCGGCAGGTGGTTGACTACGCGACCGACAGAGGCGCCCGGCACCATCATCATCGATACGCCGAGCAGGTCTCTCTACTTGTGACCGGCGCGGCAAGGCGATGCGTTACGGCATCGGCGTCGGGCGCATCGGGCTTCACCTGGGCAGGCATCGAAGACGATCGAGCACAAGCCCGAATGGCCGGACTGGACGCCGCCCGCGCAGATGGTGGCAGCGCCAGCCCGACCTGCCGCGTATCATGGCCGGCGGCCATCGCCAATCCGCTCGGCGCCCGCGCCATGTATCTGAGCGGCTCGGTCTACCGCATCCATGGCTCGAACGAGCCCGAGCATCGGCCAGGCGGGTGTCGACCGGATGCATCCGCATGCCCAATGAGGATGCGATCGACCTCTACGCCCGCACCCGCATCGGCACCAAGGTCGTCGTGCTGCCGATGACCAATCGGCATATCGCAGCGGCCTCGCACGTCGCGGTGGCAGCGAACGCATTCGCGTCGAACTTGCGCTGAAGCACCGGTTAGGGGGGCAACATGTTCAAGAGCATTCTCGCTGTCGTCGCAGCGGCAATGTGTGCCGCGACCATGGTGGTGTTCGTACCCGAGCCCGAGCCGGCGACCGCGGCCACAACGCCGCAAGGGGACCAGCACGGCATACAGGCCGGGCTGCCGATTGCCGCGGCTCCCCTTGCCGATGCCGGCGGAGCCACCTGCACCCAGACCTGGCCGTATTACGAGCGCTGATGCTTGCGCGATAGTCGCCGGCCAAACGGCGAGCCGCGCACGGCGCGGGTCATTCTTACCGATCATCCGGCCAAGGTCCGCGCGTCGAGAGCGCGCTAGTAGCTGCGGAGAAAGCCCATGCGTGTCAGTTTGAAGCAAACCATCCCAGTTGCGGTCCTGTGTGGCGTCATAGCCGCTGGCTTTTGCGCTGTGAGTACGCCGCACGCCGCAGACAGCGAACGCACAGTGTCAGTCTCCGTCGATCGCGTGAACAAAGGCGACCGCGCCTTCCGTCTCGCGCCGCGTCGGCGACACATGTCAATAGCCCGCCGTTGGCGGCTGCGCGAAACCGGCCGCCACTCGGCTGTGACCGAATGTTCAGCCCGATGACCAATCCCTGGGCCAGGTGGGGATTTACAAACGGTGTGTGGTGTGATGACCGACGCGACGAGGTCCACGAAAGGAAGCGGCGCGATCTCCAGCTTGGGAGCGCAGCTATCCCTGGTTGGCTTGGCTGTTAAATTAGCAGCCGTCGGCCTCTCGATTGGGTTCGTGGAATACTGGCTGTCCAAGCTATTCTGAACGGCGCCTATATTGTTTCGCGAACTTTTGGGCGCAATCGGATGACGCGGGGTCAGAACGGCTCATCCCGCTGCAGCTGCAGGCGTCAATGGACGCGTCCCGTTGTGGAACTGCGCGCTGGCTGCGACGAACCGCGGACGATCCAAACCCCAACAGCCTCGCCAAAAGATTTTGGCCGGCGTCAGGCACGGCTAACGCCTCCCGGCGAACGGCGTTGTCTTTGCGCTCGATCGGAACATCCGCAACCTTGCGTTCGTCACCCTTCAGGAAAGCCAGCAGAGCCTTGTCACGGCCGTAGATATCCTCGCGGATTTGAAGCTTGCCGTCCTTGTCCACAAAGGCTGTCTGATAGGTCACGTGGACGGGGATAAGAACGGGCAAACGAACTTCGATTTCCTGATTGCCGAACATGCCGCGGACGCGGTCCTCGGTGCAGCCTTCGCGGGTGTGCGATCGCCAGCAACACTTCGGCGTATTTGACGGGATCCTGCACCCGCAT
>CAWHPH010000063.1:0-129107 GCA_963831135.1 uncultured Alphaproteobacteria bacterium | reverse complement strand
CCGGTGGAAACCGGTTTTTCCGAAAAGGACATGCGACCACGTAAGAATTGAGAGCATATCCCGATTTCAACCAAATCGGGATGTGCTCTGAGACGCTGCCGGTCCCCGAAGGCGGCCCTACCCGCCTCTACTGCGTGAGGAATTTCGCGCGGATCTTCGCCAGCGTCGTCATCGGCGTGATCGCTTCGGGATCGATGGCAAGAGCGGATGATCGCCGGCTTGCCGGAAGCTGCGCTTCCTCGCAGGCCGCAGGGGAAACGGCGGTGTCGACGTTGACGCCAAAACCGCCAAAGGCGCGAGCGTAGGCGGCAAAGTCCGGATTGCGCAACTCGGTCGCCACGATGGGCTGGGATACTTCCGCGCCCCTCCGCCGCATACGAATGGTGCCGTAAATTCCATTGACCAGAACGGACGAAATGCAGATCGTATTGCACGGGGCGGTGGCGAATGGCCGTTCGAAGAAAGTCGCCATCGCCGGCGACGCAGACCCACGGGCCGCTCCGGATAGAGCCTTTTCATCGCCACGGCCGCCGGAACGCCATAGCCCATCGAGCCCGACGCTGGCGCGATATGCTGCCGAAAGCGGCGGAAGCGAAAGAAGCGATGAATTCAATGGCCGCGAAACAATTGCCGGCGCCGTTGAGACGGGATCGCTCGGGAAGATACTCGCGTAGCCACACGATGATGGCGCTGAGATTCGCTGGCCCGGCTGCTCGGCTCGTGCCTCCGTCCAGGCGAGATACTCGACCTGCGCCGCTTCGGCGTCACCGCGGAGCCGCTCCGCACGTCGAGGCGTTCCCGCGGCCTGGGGCAACGCCGTAGGCGTTGCATGGATCGGCAGGGTCGGACTGTAAACGCGGCCGAGCTCTTCCGCGCCGGGATGGATGTGCACGAAACTCATCTGCGGCTGCGGAATGTTGAACAGCGTGTAGCTCTGCGACGGCAATTCGCCCATACGACCGCCGATCAGCACGACCAGGTTGATGCGGTCGACGGGAACTTTGGATCAGGCCGATGCCGAGATCGCCGGCATAGCAGGGATGCAGCGCATCGAAGAGGCGCAGCGGCGGAAAGGTCGTGCACAACCGGCAGCGCAAATTTTTCCGCAAACCGCGCGACGCCGTCGCTCGCCTCTTGCGACTAGCGGCTGCCGCCAAGGACCAAAATCGGCGAGCGCGCAGCGCCTAGGAGCTGCGCGAACCTCGCCATCTCGGCGGGGCCGGGCGATCAACCGGAAAGAAGGCGCTCGGATCGAACCGCGACGCGCTCGGTCAGCATGTCTTCGGGCAGGCTCACCACCACCGGGCCCTGATGAGCCATTGGCGGCGGTGTAGAAGGCGCGCGAGACGATTTCCGGTATGCGCGCTGGGTCCTCGATCTCCGTCGCCCATTTGGTCATCGAGCCAAACATGGCGCGGTAATCGATTTCCTGAAAACGCCTCGCGCTCGCGCATATCGCGCGCCACCTGGCCGACGAAGTACGACCAGCGGGGTCGAAACTGCCGCGCGATGCGGATGCCGGGCGAAGAGTTGGCGGCCCGGGGCGGGTGACGAAACACACGCCCGGCCTTGCCCACCGCCTCCGCCATCATCGCGGCCCCGCCCTCCTGCCGGGGAGCGGCCAGATCGCTGTCATGAAGGGCATCGAGCATGGTGAGATAGCTCTCACCCGGCACGCAGAACACCATGGCGCAGACCGCGGACCCCGCGTCTCTTAACCCCCAGAATCTCGGCGGCGGTGCGAATATTGTCCTTACCGCGCATCGGCATCTCCGCCACTGAACGGAGCCCCGCCGATTTACTCCCGCGTTATAAGCTTCGATTGCCGCGAGATGCGCCGTTAGTCCAGCGGTGTCGCCCGCCCGACACGCGCCACGGCATGAGGCCGCGAGGAGTTCGGCGATATGAGCGACGACGCGCAGAGCCAACAGGAGGTCTTTGGCTTCCTCGCTGATCCGGCCACCCATGGCGGACAGAAGGTGCAGCGGATGATACCCCACGCCGCGTCGGTGTTTCTCGCCGGCGACCGCGCGATCAAGGTCGAAGCGCGCGGTCCGTTTTCCTTCCTCGATTATTCGACGCTCGTGAGGCAAGCAGGCCCGCGAAGCGAGCTGGCGGTGAATGCGCGATACGGCGCTGGAAACGATCATGGAATCCCGGATTACGCGCGAGACTTCGGGAAAGCTCGCGATCGGCGGGCGTGGCACACCGCTGAACATGCGGCGTTTCGACGAAAAGCTGAACCCTTGACCACATCGTTGGCGAGATCGACGAAGCCGCTGATGGCGTGGGGCCGGGCCGTCGCGGCCGCACATGCGAAGGCGCCAGGGGTCGAGGCCGAACGATGGATCGCGGCGCTCGGCGCCTATATCGACGAACACGTCGAGGCTTTCGGCCGCACCCAGATATGGGTCCTGGCGCAATCGACGAGCTCGCGCGCGCCAGCCTGGTGCGTCCTATGAGCGCATTCTTCCCCTCCTGCGCGAGCGCGGGCGGCAAGGCCTTGTGCGCCGCATTCATGGCGACCTTCATCTTGGCAATATCGTCCTGATCGCCGCCAAGCCCCGTTCGAGCAGGTCCATCAGCAGGAAAGCAAGATCATAGAAGACATCACCGGAAGCGATGATGTCGCTGAATTCGATGGCATCGAAGAGAACCGGCCTGCCGGCGATCAGGACGATATTGCCAAGATGAAGGTCGCCATGAATGCGGCGCACAAGGCCTTGCCGCCCGCGCTCGCGCAGGAGGGGAAGAATGCGCTCATAGGACGCGCGGCTGGCGCGCGCGAGCTCGTCGATTGCGCCAGGGGGAAAGATATCGGGGTGCCGCCCAAAAGCCTCGATGTGTTCGTCGATATAGGCGCCGAGCGCCGCGATCCATCGTTCGGCCTCGACCCCTGGCGCCTTCGCATGTGCGGCCGCGACGGCCCGGCCCAGCGCATCGGCCAGGGCTTCGTCGATCTCGCCAACGATGTGGTCAAGGGTTCGCTTTTCGTCGAAACGCCGCATGTCCACGGCCCATTCGACCGGTGTGCCACGCCCGCCGATCGCGAGCTTTCCCGAAGTCTCGCGCGTGATCGCAACCACGCCATGATAGATTTCCGGCGCGTATGGCGCATTCACCGCCAGCTCGGCTTCACAGGCCTGCTTGCGCTTCTCGAGCGTCGAATAATCGAGGAAGGGAAAACGGACCGCGCGCTTGACCTTGATCGCGCGGTCGCCGGCGAGAAACACCGACGCGGCGTGGGTGTCGATCCGCTGCACCTTCTGTCCGCCATGGGTGGCCGGATCAGCGAGGAAGCCAAAGACCTCCTGTTGGCTCTGCGCGTCGTCGCTCATATCGCCGAACTCCTCGCGGTGCCTCATGCCGTGGCACGTGTCTTGGCAGGCGACGCGCGGCCAAAAGGCTGGACTAACGGCGCATCTCGCGGCAATCAAAGCTTATAACGCGGGGCGCCGCGAATCGGCGGGGCTCGGTTCGTCGCGGAGATGCCGATGCGCGGTAAGGACAATATTCGCACCGCCGCCGAGATTCTGGTCGATCAATTACGGATCCACGGTGTGCGCCATGTGTTCTGCGTGCCGGGTGAGAGCTATCTCGCCGTGCTCGATGCCTTTCATGACAGCGATCTGGCCGTGACCGTCTGCCGGCAGGAGGGCGGGGCCGCGATGATGGCGGAGGCGGTGGGCAAGGCGACCGGCCGGCCGGGCGTCTGTTTCGTCACCCGCGGGCCCGGCGCCACCAACGCTTCGCCCGGCATCCACATCGCGCGGCAGGATTCGACCCCGCTGGTCGTCTTCGTCGGCCAGGTAGCGCGCGATATGCGCGAGCGCGAGGCGTTTCAGGAAATCGATTACCGCGCCATGTTTGGCTCGATGACCAAATGGGCGACGGAGATCGAGGACCCAGCGCGCATACCGGAAATCGTCTCGCGCGCCTTCTACACCGCCGCCAATGGGCGACCGGGCCCGGTGGTGGTGAGCCTGCCCGAAGACATGCTGACCGAGCGCGTCGCGGTGGACGATGCGACGGCCTTCTTTCCGGTTGAGACATCGCCCGGCCCCGCCGAGATGGCGAGGTTCGCGCAGCTCCTAGGCGCTGCGCGCTCGCCGATTTTGGTCCTTGGCGGCAGCCGCTGGTCGCAAGAGGCGAGCGACGGCGTCGCGCGGTTTGCGGAAAAATTTGCGCTGCCGGTATGCACGACCTTTCGCCGGCTGCACCTCTTCGATGCGCTGCATCCCTGCTATGCCGGCGATCTCGGCATCGGCCCTAATCCAAAGCTCGTCGACCGCATCAAATCCTCCGACCTGGTCGTGCTGATCGGCGGTCGTATGGGCGAATTGCCGTCGCAGAGCTACACGCTGTTCAACATTCCGCAGCCGCAGATGAGTTTCGTGCACATCCATCCCGGCGCGGAAGAGCTCGGCCGCGTTTACAGTCCGACCCTGCCGATCCATGCGACGCCTACGGCGTTTGCCGCCGCGCTGGAACGCCTCGACGTGCCGGGCACGCTCCGCGGTGACGCCGAAGCGGCGCATGCCGAGTATCTCGCCTGGACGGAGGCGCCGACCGAGCAGCCGGGCGGAGTCAATCTCGGCGCCATCATGGTGTGGCTACGCGAGTATCTTCCCGACGATGCCATCCTTTGCAACGGCGCCGGCAATTACGCAGCCTGGATTCATCGCTTCTTTCGCTTCCGCCGCTTTGGGCAGCATATCGCGCCAGCGTCGGGCTCGATGGGCTATGGCGTTCCGGCGGCCGTGGCGATGAAAAGGCTCTATCCGGAGCGGCCGGTGGTCTGCGTCGCCGGCGATGGCGACTTCCTGATGAACGGCCAGGAATTCGCCACCGCCGTGCAATACGACTCTGCCGTTCGTCGTTGTCATTGCGGACAATGGAATTTACGGCACCATTCGTATGCATCAGGAGCGCGAATATCCCGGCCGGATCGTGGCGACCGAGTTGCGCAATCCGGACTTTGCCGCCTACGCTCGCGCCTTTGGCGGTTTTGGCGTCAACGTCGAGAACACCGCCGATTTCCCTGCGGCCTTCAAGGAAGCGCAGGCTTCCGGCAAGCCGGCGATCATCCGTCTCGCCATCGATCCCGAAGCGATCACGCCGATGACGACGCTGGCGAAGATCCGCGCGAAATCGCTGGCGCATAGAGGCGGGTAGGGCCGCCTTCGGGGACCGGCAGCGTCTAGAGCACATCCCGATTTGGTTGAATCGGGATATGCTCTCAATTCTTACGTGGTCGCATGTCCTTTTCGGAAAAACCGGTTTCCACCGGGGCAGGCTTTTCCCGGGACATGCTCTAGCGGAAAGTCACTTCCGCATTGTTCGCCGGATAATCATTCTTGAACGGCTTCTGCGGGCCGATCGGGCCGATGCTGATCGCTTTCGGCGAGCTGGCGTCTGCCTCGACCGGTCCGCTCGCATCAAAGGCTGTGAATTCGTAGGGCAGCCCGTTGCCGGCGAGAAACGACGGCTGGTCGACGATGTGCATGTGCAAATGCGGTTCCGTGGAGCTGCCGCTGTTGCCGACGTGGCCGAGGAGATCGCCGGCGCCGACATCGTCGCCGACCTTCACGCGCACCGTGCCCGGCCGCATGTGCGCGTAGAGCACGTAGCGGTGAGGCGCAATTTGGACGACGACATGATTGCCGCCGGCATTGTCGAAGCTGAGCGGGTAGGCGTATGTGCCGGAATGGGGAACGTTCTCGTTTAGGCCATCGGCCATGCCGACGACCTTGCCGGCAGCGACGCTATAGATCGGCTGATCGTAACAGAAGTAGCTCTCGTTTTTGTCTTCCGGGCCTTTCCAGGTCGTGAACGCACCGTCGACCTTTTGAATTTGCACCCAGTCGATTGCATAGCGCTGCGCCAGCCACGCCCGGCCGTCGGTTATGAGAATCGCTCTGCGGTGGGCAGCGTCCGCGCCGTTATTGACCGAGTCGCCCGCTATCCACACTCCGCGCAGAGGCGGCGCCACGACCATCGGATTTTCTTGCGATACCGACAGTGGGCGGAGCACGATATCGTGGGTGCTGCCATCGTCTGCGATCATGTGAAGCGAATGCTCGATCGCCTGCGGCGCTTTACCCTCACCAAGGTCCAGCATGAAATAGAGGATTAGGCTCCTGCCGGCGGCGATCGTGCGGCTGGCGGGGCCGGCGACCGGATCCCAAGGACCGAGGTGTGACATCATTGTCGCCAGCGCCGCGCCGGAAAACGAAAACTGGGACGGGCCGGCCTTCGTTTCGATGGCGTCGAAGACGTACGACCTTTTCGAGAAATTCGTGACCACCATTTCGTAGACGAGCTTGGTCGAGCCGTACTGTACGATTGGCGCGGGCTCTGCAAGAAAGGAGATCTGGAGCTGCGGCGGACGCGCATCACCCGCCGCGGCCGGATTGACGAAGAATGCGGCGATGATGAAAAACACCGCAAGGCGCACGAAGGCCACTATGCTTGCTCCGCCTGCAATTGACGATCCGATGCTAGCTCTTTCGACCCATTGCGAGCGACCTGTTTTCCCTCGCCGGTGCGCTCGCGTTGAATCATGGTTCAGATATTCTATAGGCGGTTCGCGAATCGATCCGACGGAATACCTTGCCGTATCGCCGCACTGAGAATGTCGTCCGCCGGTTGGCCGCGCGCCACGATGCGATCATCGCGGCCGCGCGGCAGATAGCGAGCGAAGGCGGCATGGCGTCGGTGCAGATCGCCGCCGTCGCCGCCCGCGCCGGCATCGCCGCGGGGACGGTTTATCGTTACTTCCCCGCCAAGACCGACCTTGTCGCCGCGCTGCTGGCAGAGATCGCCGAGAGCGAGATCGGCGCCTTGCGGCGTGCCGCCGCCGGCGCGCCTGGGCCGCTCTCGGGATTGTCGGCGGCGATCATGACATTCGCCGCGCGCGCGCTGCGCGACCGCAGGCTTTCCTTCGCAGCCATTGCCGAGCCGATCGACGCCGAACTTGATGCGGCACGGCTGGCCTTTCGCAAGTCGCTCGCGGCCGAATTTGCCGGCCGGATCGCCGCCGCGATCGCCGAGGGCCGCTTGCCGCAGCAGGATGTCGCCGTTGCCGCAGCGGCAATCACCGGCCTCCTGATCGAAGGGCTGATCGGTCCGTTGGCGCCCGATCCATCCGGCCACGAGCGCGACGTCGTGCAATCGCTCGCGCTCGCGGCGTTACGCGCGCTCGGTGTGGCCGACGCCCGCGCCCGCGGCCTGGTTGTGCAGACGGCAATTCCGGCGGACTGGACAAAGTCTGACGACGAACGGCCGGCGTAAAACTTCCGGGCCGATTGATCAGCTGCCGGACCCGGAAATCACTTCCCCGAACAGCTGCCACGTCGTGCCGTCAAACTTCATCAGCTGCATTTGCTTGATCGGCGCAAAATCGGTCTCGCTGGTGGATATCACGATGCCAGGCAGCAACATCGGCAACTTCAAGTCATGGATGCCGGCGGCCCGCTTCATGAGGTTTTCGCGGGTGAGATTGTCGCCGCTCGCTTTGAGCACGGCCACTATCGTTTGCGCGGCCGAGTATCCGTAGACGTTGTTGCTGTCGGTTGGGCTGCCGGCTGAATTGTATTTCTTCATCCAGTCCAGCCATTCCTTGTATTCCGGCGTGTTGGCCCATTGCGGATCGGTGGGCTCCTTGAGATAGCCGGCCGAGATGATGCCGACGCCTTTCGCGGGCCCGGCCGGCTTCATGACCGCTCCGACCGAAACCGATACGTTCGTGAGAAAATGTGTCGGCTTCCAGCCGATGTCGAACACCTTGCGGATCGCTTGCGCGGCGAATTTCGGCACGGCTGCCGTCAAAAGCGTATCGGCACCGCTGCCCTGCAGCGACACGATCTGCAAATCGACGGTCGGATCGGTGGTCTCGTAGGTCTTGGTCGCTACGATCATCGTGTCGGCTTTGGGGCCCAGCGCCTCGCGCAAGCCGATCAGATAGTCCTTGCCGAAATCGTCGTTCTGGTAGAGCACGGCGATCTTGGCGTTCGGCAGGTTCTTGAGAATGTAACGGCCGTAGATGCGTGCTTCGATCCGGTAGCTGGGCTGCCAGCCGATCGTCCACGGATGATTCTTGGGATCGTTCCATTTGTCGGCGCCGGTGGCGACAAAGAGCTGCGGCACCTTGTTGTCGTTGGCATAAGCCTGGATGGCGGTATTGGGCGGCGTACCGAGAGTGTTGAATAGCGCCAAGACCTGATCTTCCTCGACCATCTTGCGCACCAGCTCGACGGTCTTGGGCGGACTATAACCGTCGTCGCGGGTGATGAAGTTGATCCTGCGGCCATTGACGCCGCCTTGTTCGTTGATCATGTTGAAATAAGCGACTTCCGCCTTGCCGATCGCGCCATAGGCCGAGGCCGGGCCGCTATAGGGCATGGTGTTGCCGAGCTTGATCTCGGCGTCGCTGGCGCCGGGGCCGTATTGACCGGCCGCGAATGCCAATCCGCCGGCCAGAAGGAGACTTGCCGCCGCTATTCCCGATGAGGTCATCTGCTTTCTTGACATGATATCCTCCATTTTTCCTGTTGGACGTTTCTTCCATGTTTCCGATCCCGAGCGACACCGGCTCGCCGGTCGTTTCATTCAGCCGGTGCCGGTCATGACGTCCACCCTTCGTCGTTTTGATCGCTTCGACCGCCCGCCGCATGCCGCACGGTCGTTCGCTCCGCCAAACGCGCAAGCCACGATCTGATCGAGCCGACGACGCCATGCGGCATCGTGTACATGCACAGCAGCATCGCCAGCCCATAGATCGCCCATGGGGCGGCGTCGGAAATGTCATTGGCGAGGTTGGGCACGAACTGGATGAAAAAACCGCCCACGATCGCTCCGCCAATGGTCGCAATGCCGCCAACCGCGGAGCCTACCAAAAACGACACCGATAGAAACAGGCTGTAGCTTTCGGGCGAAACGTAGCCGATGGCGATGGCAGAAAGCGCCCCGGCGACGCCGGTGAACAACGTGCTGGTGCCGAAGGCGAGCGTCTTATAGCGGGCGGTATCGATGCCCATGGCGGCGGCGGCGATCGGATGATCGCGGATGGCGACCCAAGCGCGGCCGGTGCGGCCGTTGAGCATGTTGGCGGCGACGCGGATCGCGATCAGCAGCGCGACCAGAGCGATCAGATAAAGCCAACGATCGCGGTCGAGGCCGAGCCCCGCCGGCGGCATAGGCTTGGCGAGATTGATGCCCTGCTGTCCGCCCGTCCAGGTGTCGAAGTATTTCAGCAATTGTGGCGTTGCCAGCGCCATCGCCAGCGTGACGAGCGCCAGATAAGGTCCCTCGAAGCGCAAGGCAGGCAGCCCGAAAAGCACGCCGAGCACAAAGCAAATGAGACCCGCCGGCGGCAGTGTGGCCCAATAGGGTACGCCATAGCGGTGCATCAGGATAGCGGCGGTGTAAGCGCCGGCCGCGAAAAAGCCGCCGTGGCCGAGCGAGATCTGGCCGTTGTAGCCGGTCAGGATGTTGAGACCGAGCACGGCGATGGCATAGATCATCACCAGGGTCAGTTCGAACACATGATAATTGCTCAGCGTGAATGGAAGCGCGATGGCGAATGCGATCAGCGCCAGCGTGCCGATCCATCGCCAAGTGCCGATCCACCGCCAAGTGCCGACCGTCATTGCGCCATAGCGTTCGGCGCTCGGGGTGTCCGGGACGATTGCGGCGGAGCTTTTCTCCATCTCACACCCGCCGCACGATCGCCGTGCCGAACAGACCGTTCGGTCTGAACACCAGCACCAGGATGATCAAAGCCAGCGCGACCGTCAGTTTGAGCTGACTGGCGATGAGATACGTACCGACCAAGTTCTCGGTCACCCCGACGATCAGCCCGCCGACGACCGCGCCGACGGGGCTCGTGATGCCGCCGAGGAGCGCGCCGGCAAACGCGTAGAGCAGCACGCCGCCCATCATGTTGGGATCAAGAAAAAGAACCGGTGCGACCATGATGCCCGCGGTCGCGCCGATTGCGGCGGCGAGCCCCCATCCGATCGCGAGCATGCGTCCGACGCGAATTCCGCATAGCCGGGCCGAGGCAGGATTCTGCGCGGCCGCCCGCATCGCCAATCCGGTCGACGTGAAGCGAAAGAAAAGAAACAGCAGCACCAGCATGATCAGCGTTACCGCGATCACGCCGAGGTCGCGGGTGGTGATCAGCGCGTGAAATAGCGGCCTGTCCGGGAAAGGACTTGGAAAATCCTGAACGGTGTAGGTGTAGATCCAGCCAGCCACTGAATTGAAGATCAGCAAGAGTCCGATGGTAACAACAACCGCGGCCAGGACCGGCGCGTTCTCGACCGGCCGAATCACCACGCGCTCGATCACCATCCCGCCCACGAAGGATACGATCAGCGTGACGGCGAAGGCGCCCCAGAAGGGCATGCCGGCATTGACCAGCGTCCAAGCGATGTACGTCGAGAACATCGCCATTTCGCCTTGCGCGAAATTGACCAGGTCGGTCGAGCGATAGATCATCACCAGCGCCAGCGCCACGCTGGCATAGACCGAGCCGGCGGCCAAACCGGAGAACACCTGCTGCCAAAATTCGTGCATGGCGGCGCGCCCTTCAGTAACCGAGATAAGCCCGGCGGATCTGCGGATCGTCGGCAAGCGCCTTGGCGCTTCCCGAAGCGACGACGTAGCCGGTCTCGAGCAGATAGGCGTGATCGGCCAATTCCAGCGCGAGGGTGGCATTTTGCTCCACCAAGAGAACGCTGACGCGCTCCTCTTTCTTGATGCGTTCGACAATTTTGAAAATGTCTTCGACGACGCGCGGCGCCAGACCGAAGGACGGTTCGTCCAGCACGAGCAGCCGCGGTTCCATCATCAAAGCTCGGGCGATTGCCAGCATCTGCTGCTCGCCGCCGGAGAGGGCGCCTCCCTGCTGTCGGCGGCGTTCGGCCAGAATCGGAAAATATCCGTACATGCGCTCCATGTTTGCGGGCGCATTGCGCGGCCGTGTGTAGCCGCCGAGCCGCAGATTCTCTTCGACGGTCAGGCCGATGAAGGTGCCGCGCCCTTCCGGTACATGCGCCACGCCGACACCGGCAATATCCTCGGTCGCGCGGCGGTCCAGCCGTTTGCCGGCGAACAGGATTTCGCCTTCGCTGCGGACCATGCCGCAGATGGCGCGTAGCGTCGTCGTTTTGCCGGCCCCGTTGGCGCCAAGGAGCACAGTCATTCCGCCTTCTTCGACCGCCAAATCGATTCCGTGCACGACTTCCGATTGGCCGTAAAAGGCCTTCACCGAGCGCAACTCGAGGATCGGCGCCATCAATGCCGCGGCCCCAGATAGGCCTCGGTGACGGCCGGGTTGCCGCGTACCGCTTCCGGCGGCCCGTCCGCGATTACGCGGCCGAAATTGAGCACCACGACCTGGTCGGACAGGCTCATGACCAGGCCCATGTGATGCTCGACGAGAAGCACCGTGATCCCGAGCCGATCGCGGATGGCGCGGATTAACGCGCCGAGATCCGCGACTTCCTCGTGGTTCAATCCGCCCGCGGGTTCGTCGAGCAGCAGCAGTGCGGGCGTGCCGGCGAGCGCGCGGGCGAGCTCGACACGCTTGCGCGCGCCGAGCGAGAGGCTGGCCGCCGGCCGCTCGGCCATGGTCTCCAAGCCGACGAACGCCAGCATGGCGCGTGCGGTCTCGTCGAACTCGCGCTCTTCGCTGCGCGTCGACGGCAGGGTGAACGCATCGACCAGGGGGCCGCTGTTCCCGCGCGCGTGCGCCCCGACTTTCACGTTGTCGAGGACCGACATCGACGCGAACAGGGTGGAGGCCTGGAACGTGCGCCCGATTCCCAGGGCGGCAATATCGGAGGGAGAGCACTGGCGGAGCGTTCGGCCATCCAGGCGGATATCGCCGCGCGCCGGGCGATAAAGCCTGCTGAGGCAGTTAAACAAGGTCGTTTTGCCGGCGCCGTTCGGCCCGATCAGGCCTACGATGCGCCCGCGCGCGACCGAAAACGTAACCTCGTCGAGCGCGATGATGCCGCCGAAACGCATCCCCACGCCGGCAACCTCCAACAGCGGCGACGCCGCGCCGTCGGCGAGCGCTGCGTTGTGGGGGATTCCGGTCATGCCGCGCGACGCGTCATGGCGAGATCTTCCTCCGCGACCCTCCGTCTTTGATTGTTTGCCTTTTCGGCTTTACCCCGCGAGGAGATTCCGGTGAAGCGAACCCGCGGGGGACGGGGTGACTAGGGCCGGTCGAAGCGTGACACGGGCCATGTCCGCGCGTCAATGTCCGCGCGTCGTCAATGACCGCGGCTATTTCATTATTTTACCGCCTGATAGCCGCCGATCTTCGTCCGCTCGGTGATGGACGGCTTTGGCTTAATGCGACATGAGCACCGGCGCCGTCATCGAGCGGAAAATGCTGCGGGTTACCCCGCCGAGCACGAATTCGCGCAGACGCGAGTGGCCATAGCCGCCCATGACGATGAAGTCGCTGCCGGCGTCCGCGGCATGCGAAAGGATGACGTCGGCAACATCGATATCGCCCAAGGCCGTGCGCTTGACGTCGACATTGAGCCCATGCCGAGCCAGATGGGCGCCTATGTCGGCGCCCTCGATCTCGTCCTGCTTGCCGCGCTCGTTGCTGACGATGACCACTTCGACGCGTCCCGCCTTGACCAGGAGCGGCATGGCGTCGGCGATGGCCCGCGCCGCGGCACGGCTGCCGTCCCAGCACAGCATCACATTGTCGAGTTTGAGCGGCGCCTTTTGAATGTACGGAACAATGATCACCGGCCGGCCGGATTCGAACAAAGCAGAATTCGGCAATGATCTCTTCCACGGCGCTTGTTTCCGGCTCCGCCTGTCCGACGATGGAGAGATCGAAGCGCCGCGCGATCCGGCCGAACTGCTCGCCGACCCCGGCAAAGCTCGCGCTCAGCGTCAGCGGCTCGGCGGTGACGCCGGCGCGGGAACAGGCCGTACTGAACCGGTCGAGGGCCGCCCGCGTCGCCGCCTCGTTGTCGCGCTCCTGCGCCTCGATCACATCGGCTGGAATATATCCCGCGCCGGAAACCGGGACGATCGGATCGTAGAGGAAAGCAATTCCGGCGAGGTGAGCATCGAATGTGGCGGCGACCGACACGGCATAGTCGCAGGCCGGGCTTGCCTTCTCACCGACACTGAGATTCACCACGATGTCCTTGATCATAACGGCATGTCCTCCGCTCGCAGGCTTGATATGAATTCTGTCAATATAAATTTTATGTCACGTGCAGGATGGCTCGCGTTTGAGCCAGATCAAGCGCGGCCAGCGCAGCTTATTTCTTGATATTGCCCTCGGCGTCGAACTGCTTGAGGTAAGCCCATAGATCCTTGATCTCCTGCTCGTTCTTAATGCCGGCGAAGATCATCTTGGTGCCGGGGATCTTCGCTCTCGGATCCTTGATGTATTCCGCGAATGTCTGCTCGTTCCAAACGATCCCGGAATTCTTGTTGGCGTCGGAATAATTGAAGCCGGCAACACTGCCCGAATGGCGGCCATCGAGGCCGTCGAGTTCGGGACCGACAAGGTTCGTCGCGCCCGGACCGATCTTGTGGCAGATTCCGCATTTCTTGAATATGACGGCGCCTTTCCCGACATCCTGCGCCGACGCCACCCCCGCCGAGGCGGTGATCATGACAATTGCGGTCATCAATATTCTTACCATCACGGTTCCCCTTGGAATGAGTTGGTCGCGGCGTGTAGCGGCGCGTGGCCGTTTTGCCTAGGTGAGCGAAATTACGCTCCGCCGTTGAAGCGGCCCCGGAGTTGCGTGTCAACGGGCCAATTCGCCGCCGGCGCTTCCCCCTGCGATGGTGCACCAAGCGATACGATAGGCGCCGGGGGGCATCACGTCCAAAGGTTCGCCTAGTGTTCTGCCGGGAGGGTTTTGTGGCTAATCGCCGAAACTCTTCCCGTGCCGTAGCAAATGCAACGGCTACACCGTCGCGGCGCTTTCCCGTTATAATGACTCGAATTCAGGTGCAGACAGCCGGAACAATCGGATGACTGTTGCAATGCCGAAGCCAGACGCCACGGTGCTCGCACGCCGCGCAGAAATCGTCGCGGCACTCAAGCGCATCGTGCCGGGTGAGGGGGTGATCGCATCCGAAGAGGCGATGCGGCCTTATGAGAGCGACGGCCTGACGGCCTATCGCGAGCTTCCCATGGTGGTGGTCCTGCCGGAGAAGACTGAGCAGGTTTCGGCCGTGCTCGCCTATTGCCATCGCGAGCGCGTGAAGGTGGTGCCGCGCGGGGCAGGGACGTCGCTGTCGGGCGGTGCGCTGCCGCTCGGCGACGGCGTTTTGCTTGGCATGGCCAAATTCAAACGCATCCGCGCCATCGATTTCGAGAACAGGGCCGCCGTGGTCGAGCCTGGGGTAACCAATCTTGCCGTCTCGCAGGCGGTGGACCATGCCGGCTTTTATTACGCGCCCGATCCGTCCTCACAGATCGCCTGCACCATCGGCGGGAATGTCGCGGAGAATTCCGGCGGTGTTCATTGCCTCAAATACGGCGTCACCACCAACAACGTCCTCGGCTGCGAATTGGTGCTGATGAACGGCGAGGTGTTGCGGCTTGGCGGTCGGCATTTCGATGCTGCCGGCTATGACCTGCTAGGCGTTATCACCGGTTCGGAAGGCCTGCTCGGCGTCATTACCGAAGTGACCGTGCGGATCCTCAAGAAGCCGGAAAGCGCGCGTGCCGCCCTGATCGGATTTACGGCATCCGAGGATGCCGGCGAGTGCGTCGCGTGCATCATCGGCGCCGGGATCATACCCGGCGGCATGGAGATGATGGACCGCCCGGCGATCAAGGCGGCCGAGGAATTCGTCCATGCGGGGTATCCGCTCGACGTGGAGGCGCTGCTGATCGTCGAACTGGACGGACCGCGGGCCGAAGTCGATCATCTGCTCGATCGGGTGCAGGACATCGCGCGCTCATGCGGCGCCGTGACCTGCCGGGCGTCCAATTCGGAAGACGAGCGCCTGCTATTCTGGGCCGGCCGCAAGGCGGCCTTTCCGGCGGTCGGGCGGATTTCGCCCGATTACTATTGCATGGACGGTACGATTCCACGCGCGCAACTGCCGCTAGTGCTGCGGCGGATGCAGGAGATGTCGGTCAAATACGAACTACGCGTCGCCAACGTTTTTCATGCCGGTGACGGCAATCTGCATCCGCTGATCCTCTACGACGCCAACAAGCCCGGCGAGCTCGAACGCGCCGAGCAATTCGGCGCCGATATCCTGCGGCTCTGCGTTGAAGTCGGCGGCGTACTCACCGGCGAGCACGGCGTCGGCGTGGAGAAGCGCGACCTGATGCCGGCGATGTTTTCGGAAGACGATCTCAATCAGCAGCAGCGGCTCAAATGCGCCTTCGACGAAAATGGGCTGCTGAATCCCGGCAAGGTGTTCCCGACGCTGCACCGTTGCGCCGAGCTCGGCCGCATGCATGTGCATGCGGGCCAGATGCCCTTTCCGGACCTGCCGCGGTTCTGACGCGCCGCACCCATGACCGAGACTCTCAAGCCGCGCGACGGCGCGGAGGTCGAGCAGGCGATCAAGTGGGCGGTCGCCGGCGGCAAGACGCTGGAAATCGTCGGCCGCGGCAGCAAGCGCCGGATCGGCCGCGCGGCGCAATGGGATATGACGCTCGATCTTTCGGGACTGTCCGCTGTGACCCTTTATGAACCCGCCGAGCTGGTGCTCTCGGCGAAGGCCGGCACGCCGCTCGCCGAAATCGAGACGCTGTTGGCTGCGAACGGCCAGGAACTGGCGTTCGAGCCGATGGATTATGGTCCGCTGCTCGGCGGCGCCGCCGGCGCCGCCACGATCGGGGGAGTTCTTTCGTCAAATCTTTCCGGGCCGCGACGCATCAAGGCCGGCGCGGCGCGCGATCATTTTCTCGGCGTCAGCGCGGTATCGGGACGCGGCCAGACGTTCAAATCCGGAGGCCGCGTCGTAAAGAACGTCACCGGCTACGATCTATGCAAGCTGCTGGCCGGCTCCTGGGGAACCCTTGCCGCCATGACCGACGTAACGGTCAAGACCCTGCCCCGGGCGGAGACCGAGCAAACGATCCTCGTCCTCGGCCTCGACGATGCGGCCGTTGGCGAGCTTATGACGGCGGTCATGGGCTCCTTTGCGGATGCATCGGCGGCCGCGCATGTGCCGGCCGCACCTGCTCTGCGAATTGCCGAAACTGCCGCCGCCGGCGATGCGGTGACCGCGTTCCGTCTCGAAGGCGTCGTTCCGTCTGTGGCGCATCGCAAAGCCGTGCTGGAAGGGGTGGCTGCTCGCTACGGGAGCATAGGCACGCTCGACGAAGCTTCTTCACGGGCATTCTGGCGGGCCGTTCGCGACGTGGCGCCGTTCGCCGCCTCGGGGTCGGCCGGTGCGCGCGATCTTTGGCGCATTTCGACAGCCCCGTCGCACGGCGCCGAGATCGGCCGTGCCCTGATCCAGCAGGCCGCGGCGGAGACCCTCTACGATTGGGCCGGTGGCCTTGTATGGGCCGCATTGCCGCCTTCTGACGATGCCGGCGCCCCTCTCGTTCGTTCGACCGTCGCAAGCAAAGGCGGTCATGCAACGCTGATCCGCGCGCCAGCCGCGGTGCGCGCCGCGGTCGATGTTTTTGAGCCCGAGGCGCCGGCATTGGCGGCACTGAGCAAGCGTGTGCGCGAGAGTTTCGATCCGCGCGGTGTCCTCAATCCCGGACGGATGTGGGCGGGGGTATAGCATGCAAACGTCGTTCACTCTGGCACAGCTTGCCGATCCGGATGTGGCCGAATCGGAAAAGATCCTGCGGGCCTGCGTGCATTGTGGGTTCTGCACCGCCACCTGTCCGACCTACGTGCTCGACGGCAACGAGCTCGATTCGCCCCGCGGACGCATCTACCTGATCAAGGACATGCTGGAGAACGACCGGCCGGCGACGGCGGACGTCGCGCTCCATATCGATCGGTGCCTGTCGTGTCTCGCCTGCATGACGACTTGTCCGTCCGGCGTGCATTACATGCACTTGGTCGACCATGCCCGCGCCCATATCGAGGAGACCTACCGGCGGCCCGCGCACGAGCGCCTGCTGCGTGCCGCGCTCGCACGGCTTCTGCCCTACCCACGGCGATTCCGACTGGTCCTCGCCGCAGCGCTTGCCGGCAAGCCGTTCGCATTTCTGGCGGAGGCGATCGGCCTCAAGCGAGCTGCGGCCATGCTGCGGCTGGCGCCGGCGCACTGGCCGCACCGGCCCCTTGCGCCCCAGACCTTCAATGCCGCGGGACCAAGGAAGGGCCGGGTGGCTTTGCTCGCCGGCTGTGTCAACGACGTGTTGGCGCCGCAGATCAATGCCGCGGCGATTCGCGTTTTGACGCGTCTCGGCATCGACGTTGTGAACGCCGAAGGCTCCGGCTGTTGCGGCTCGCTGGTCCACCACATGGGCCGGGAAGGGGAGGCGCTCACCCAAGCGCGGGCCAACATCGACGCCTGGACCGCGCTCGGGGACCTCGATGCCATCGTGGTGACCACCTCCGGCTGCGGCACCACCGTGAAGGACTATGGCTTCATGCTCCGCACCGATTCGGCCTATGCGGAACAGGCCGCGAAAGTGGCCGGTCTCGCGCGCGATATCACTGAATTCCTGGCGACGCTGCCGCTCAAGCCCGCACAAGGAACGCCGCCACTGGTCGTCGCCTATCACGCCGCGTGCTCGCTTCAGCACGGGCAACGCGTCACGCGCCAGCCCAAGGAGCTTCTCAACAAACTTGGCTTCGCTGTGAAGGACGTGCCGGACGGTCATTTGTGCTGCGGCTCGGCCGGAACGTACAATATTCTGCAGACAGATATCGCAAGAAGGTTGCGCGAGCGCAAAGTCAGGACTATCGAAGAATTGCGACCTGATGTGATCGCGGCAGGAAATATTGGCTGCATGACTCAGATCGCCGCGGGCACAGAACTGCCGGCGGTCCATACGGTCGAGTTGATTGATTGGGCTACCGGCGGGCCATGCCCGCCCGCACTTCGGGAGCACGGGCCGCAGACGGCGGTGCACCCGTTCGCGGCCGCGAGCTAGACGGGAGCTCGCTCGTATTGTGGCGTGAACCCGGTCCCCGATGGGACCGATCAGATTTTCCTTATTTGCAGCACGATCGGGAGGATCGATCATGGCAAAGAAGTCGAAGGCAAAGAAGAAATCCAGCAAGAAAAAGGCCGTCCCGGCGCGCAAGAAAAAGAAGACAGTAAAATCGGCGGCAAAGAAGCCGGCGAAAAAAGCCGCCAAGAAGGCTCCCGCGAAAGCGGCCAAAAAGGCTGCTCCGAAGCGCAAAGCGGCGGCGAAGAAGCCGATAGCGGCGCCGAGCCCAGCAGTAGAAGCGGCGCCCGCTTGGACCCCGCCGGCCAGTCCTGAAATGGGCGGCGAGCACAGCTAGATTTGGGCGGTCTTAAAGTGGAGGAAGGCGGCCGCGCGGCAGAAACGCGGCCGCCCACAACGTCCCGAAGGATCGCCGTGGCCCGGGGCGCGCCTCACGTCTCATCCGTTTCCCAGCGATGCTGAATTGCGGATTGCGCCGGCTAGGCGAGGCTCCTAGCATTTGCAGCAGGTGATTGCCGGTGGCGGCCGAGATCGTTGGAAGCCAGCGCACCAGCGGTCCTCTTGCTATCCGGGAGCCTCGCGATGGCTGCGCGTTACAACATTCTGATCCTCGGCGCCTCTTATGGTTCGCTTCTCGCTTCGAAGCTTTTGTTCGGCGGGCATGCTGTCCGGCTCGTGTGTCTGCCTCCGGAGGCCGACCTGATCAATGCCGAAGGCTTTCGCGTGCGCCTGCCGGTGCGTGGGCGGCCCGATTCGGTGGAACTCGATTCGCGGAAGCTCCCGGGCAAAGTCACGGCCGGCGGGACGGCCGGCGTCGATCCGAAGCAATACGACCTCGTCGGCCTTGCCATGCAAGAGCCGCAGTATCGGTCTGCCGGCGTACGCGAACTTCTTGAAGCTGTGGGCGAGGCGAAAGTGCCCTGCATGTCGATCATGAACATGCCGCCGCTTGCCTATCTGCGGCGCATTCCGGGGCTCGACACCGATGCGCTGAAGCCGGCTTATACCGACGCGAGCGTCTGGGACAACGTAGACCCCGCCTGCATCACGCTGTGCAGCCCTGATCCACAGGCGATCCGCCCGCCGAACGAAAAGATCAACGTGTTGCAGGTCACGCTGCCGACCAACTTCAAGGTCGCGCGCTTTCCGTCCGAACAACACACCGCCATGCTGCGGCAATTGCAGGACGAGATCGAGGCGATCCGCTTCGACACGCCGGGGGGCAAGATCGAGCTTCCAGTCAAACTTAAAGTGTACGAATCGCTGTTTGTGCCGCTTGCCAAATGGGCGATGCTGCTGGCCGGCAACTATCGCTGCGTAACCAAGGACGGCATGCGCACAGCCCAGGAGGCCGTGCATAGCGATATCGAGACCGCGCGCTCCGTCTACAATTTCGTCGTGGATCTCTGCATCAAGCTCGGAGCGAAGCCGGAGGATCTGGTGCCGTTCGAAAAATACGCCGCAGCGGCGCAGTCGCTGACGCGGCCGGCCTCGGCGGCGCGGGCATTGCAAAACGGCGCGCCGAATATCGAGCGCGCCGACAAGCTTGTGCAGCTAATCGCCGCGCAGCGCGGCCTGCATCATCCCGCGATCGATGCGCAGGTTGCTTTGGTCGATGCCCGGCTCGAGGCCAATCGCAAAAAGGCGGCTGCGTAAGTAGCCTGGGTTGAGCGAAGCGAAACCCAGGGACCAAACGATCGGCCTCGCGCTCGTTCCCGGATTTTGCTCCGCTCAATTCGGGCTACGTAGTCACACGACCTCGACGTCCTCCCAAAAGCCGAACCGTCCGCCGACTTGCGCCATTTCCGGGCGCGGTTTTTCGTAGGACCAGGCGGCGCGCTTGTGCCGCTTGCCGTCGACGACCACGTCATAGAATTGCACGCCGTGCGGGCAGGCGAGATCGCTTTCGGTCTTCTCGGTCTTTTGCAACCAATCCAAGCGCACCGTGCTTTGCGGAAAATACTGGTAGCCGTGGCAGGCTATGATGTCGTCGCTCTGCGCGATAATGTGTCCGTCGACGCTCGCTTTCATAGGCGTTTACCTCCGTACAAGCCCCGATCGCTAATCATATAGTCACGGGCAGCGTCGCCGCCATGCATTCATAATATATTTACTCATCGCCGACGCATTGGTCAGCTCAATCATCAATTCGTCAGCTCGATCATCAATTTGTTCAATCATCCATAGCAATGTACGGGCGGATGTCCCGACGTGCTTTTTGCCGGCTATCGCCATCCTCCTCGGCGGCCCTGCGGCAGATGCCGCTGGGGAATGTCAACTTAAGGGATGATGCCGGGGAGACTGACTTATGGAGATATCGATGCGATATCATGCCGCCTTTTGGCCAGACGTTTCCTGCGCCGGGATCGTGAAAGCATAGCCCGCTATATGGTTCGGGTCGGAAGCACCGATGAACGGAAGATTCGCATGTGGTCAGATCGCTCTCGCTTAATCGATGCGCCGTCTATAACGCCAGGCGGGCTAACGCGCCAGAATGGGGGACGGTCTCATGGCATTCGGGATGGTCGGGCCTTACCGATTTTTCGCGTTTTGTTTCAGCTCTTAGTTCATCCCTGGACAGTCGCTTTGGCGAACGCGACGATCGTTCTCGTTCTCGCGCTGGGCTTTCTGTACATGCAACGCACCGGCATGGAGCCTTTGAAGACCGCGGAGGAAGTCATCTCTGGGCTTGGCGTCATCCTGATCGGCTGGGGGGTGGCGCTCGAGGAGCGGCATAAATTGCGCGAGATTTTTGGATTGACAGGCGAACGTGAAGCGCGGGAGGAGGCGATCGACGAAACATGTCACCGCTTCGGGCTCGGCCTGCTTCTGTTTGGGCTCTTCGCGGAAATTATGGTGGAGGCGGTGCGTATCCCGGACGATATTATCAACACGAGCGGCATCGAAAAATCTGTGCTGGCTGCGGCAGTGGCGTTGCTCGGTATCGGCGCCTTGTTGCTGCTACGGCAAATCCTCGTGTTGGCGCGCGCCTGAGAAATCTCGGCCAGACCGGAATTGCGCCGCAATCGCCGATCCACGAAACAAATCGATTGCGGCGCCTGGATGACCGGCCGGCGGCACTCTGGCAGCCGGCCGGGTCGCTTGTCATGCCGTGGCAGTGCCGGCGAACAGGTTCTTTTTGACGATGGCGTGGATGCCCCAGTTGCCGTCCACGACCTGGGTGACGCCAAAGTCGACCGCAACCGAGATCAGCGAGATCGCCTCGTCCTCGCTCAATCCCTTGGTATTCATCAGGAAGCTGCGCATCTTTCGGAACGCATCCCGCAGCGCAAGATCGATGGAGGATTTTTTGTAGATCTCCTGTTGCGCCGTCGGGCCGAGCTCTTCCAGATAGTTGGCGAAGCTGAAGCCGTGCAGCACCCATTCGTCCTGCGTTTCCAGAAGCGGGTAGTTCAAGCTGGCCAGCGATCCGGTCAGATTAACCTTCTTGTGCAAAACGAGCTGGAACGTGCCGGTCAGCGACATTTCGATGGCGGTGCCGCACAACTCGGAATCGCCTTGCGCAGCATGTGAATCGCCGATCGAGAACAAGCCGCCGGGCACCGCGATCGGATAGTACATGGTTGCGCCCTTGCCGATGCGCCAATTGTCCATGTTGCCGCCGAAATAGCTGGGCGGAATCGAGTTCGACGACATCAGCCTCTTTCGGCGCCAGGCCCATGACGCCGAAATGCGGGCGGATGGGTATGCGCACGTTCTTCAGGATGCCGTGGGTTTCCTGCACGATCGAGTGATCGACGGGCACGCCCGGATAGTCGATGATTTTGTGCACGACGCCGAACGGGTCGGTCTGCGGCACCCAGCGGAAATTGTAGACCGCTTGGGCCCAGTTGCGCTGTCCGCTTGTGTCGATTTCGTAGATCGTGCAGACCTCGCGCGGCTTGGGGTCGGTGAGCAGGTCGTTGTAGTGGAAGCCCCACCAAGCCGCCGCGTTGCTGCCGAACGACTTGCCGGCGTAAGCGGGGTTGGCGCAGGGCCGCGGCTTCACATCCATGATGCGGACTTCGAGGATGTCGCCCGGCTCGGCACCGCGGATGTAGACCGGTCCGGTGCAGATGTGCACGCCGAAACCTTCGCCGGCGCCGCGGCCCAGGAGCTTGCCGTCGATCGGCCCGGCGCCGCGGCGATTGACGCCCTTTTTATCCTTCGTCCACAGATAGATGCTCTCAAGTCCGGGATCGCCCTTGACCATGCGTTCGGTATCGTCGCCGGCGTGATGGGTAACCGCTTCGATGGTGATGTAATCGCCTGAATCCACTTCAATCTGCGGCTTCAAGAGCTTGCTGAAATAGCCCCAATGCACGGTGTCGGCGTTCGCCGGCAGATAGTGGTAGGTCGGCTGGCCGGGTTTCGTTTGCGCCGAAGCCGGGGTCGCCAGTGTGCCCGCGCCGGCCCACGCCGCCGCCGCTCCGCCTCCTGCGAGAAATGCACTCTTGAGAAAGCTACGCCGTTCGCCGTCGAGGTCCGCCAGAAGCTTCTGCCGATGTAGCTCAAAGTCTGGGCAGGTGTGATCGTCTCCTGTGCACATGACTACGTTCCCCCTGATCAATCGTTGAAGTGCCGGCCATTCGACCAGTCGCACGGGGCAACAGCGGCAACTTACATGCCAACCGGAGGCTAAGCTTAATCACTCTGCCGCGGAGGCGAGTGGCACATCGCGCACGCGATAGGAGGCGGCGTCCGGCACCAATTCGATGCGGCGGCCGTGGAATGCGCCGAGCGTCGACCGGTGACCAATGGAAATAATAGTCGTGTTCCTGAGCCGCTCCTGCAGCAAACGGTAGAGCGCCGCTTCGGCGGCCTCATCGAGCGAGGCAGTCGCTTCGTCGAGGAAGAGGTAATCGGGCGCATGCAACAGCGCGCGCGCAATCGCCAGCCGCTGCTGTTCGCCGGGCGACAGCATGCGATTCCAATGCGCCTCCTCGCCGATACGGCCGACGAGTTCGGGGAGTCCAACCGCCACCAGCGCCTCGGCGACGCGGGCGTCGTCAAACGCGCCCGCCTGTGCCGGATAGCTGACGGCCGCGGCAAGCGGCGCGACCGGAAAATATGGCCGTTGCGGCACCAGCATCATCTTGGCGTTCGCCGGCACCCGCACCCGGCCCGAACCGAACGGCCAGATGCCGGCGATGGCGCGGAATAGCGTCGACTTGCCGGAGCCCGACGGCCCGGTGACCAGAACGCGCTCGCCTTCAGGAAATGCGATGTGCTCGGCGGCCACGATCGGATTGCCGTCGGGCAGGCGCACGTCAAGCTGCTCAATGGCGAAGCCGCCGTCGGCAAAGCGCGGCACGATTTCGACCGCCGGAGGTGTCACGGCGAGCGCCTGGCTCGCCGCGACGGCTTCCTCGAATCCGGTTAAGCGCGCGACGACAGCACGCCATTCCGCGATACTGCGGTAGGAGGTGATGAAATAGGAAAGCGCATTGTGCACGTTGTTGAAGGCAGATGCAGTCTGCATCAAGCCGCCGAGCTGCATAGCGCCGGCAAAATAGACTGGGCTGACCACGATATAAGGGAAGATCACGGAGGCTTGCGAAAAGCTTTGCGTGAAAAACATCAACTTCTTTTGCCGCTGCATGAGCGCAAGCCAATTGTCGACCACAAAGCCGAACCGGTCCAGGTGCCGCGCGCGCTCGGCCGCCTCTCCGCCAAGCGCGGCGATCTGTTCGGCGTTCTCGCGCGAACGCACGAGATTGAAGCGGAAATCGGCTTCGAAACGCTGCTGCTGGAAGTTAAGCGGAATGAGCCGCCAGCCGATCAGATGAGTAAGCAACGTGCCGATAGCCGCATAGAACAGGGCTGCCCAGACCAGGTAACCGGGAATTGCCACTTGCACCCCGAAAAGATGCAGCGGCGCCTGTTCGGAGAGGACCCAGAGAATGACGACAAACGAACAAAAGCTGACGATCGAATTCAGAAACCCGGTGCCGATCGAAATCGTGTATTCCACGAAGGATTTCAAATCTTCTGCGATGCGCTGGTCCGGGTTGTCGGCCGCGTCGCCGAGCAGCTGCATGCGGTAGTGATTGGCCGCGTGCAGCCATTGCTGCAAATAGGCGTGCGTCATCCAGCGGCGCCAGCGAATTTGCAGCCATTGGGTGAGATAAGTCTGATAGACTGCGAGCACGGTGTAGATCGCGGCTAACGCGCAAAAAAACAGGATGGCGCTGACGAATGCGTTCCAGTCGCGATCCTGCAGCGTGTTGTAGAAGCGATTGTACCACTGGTTCAGGATGACTTGCCCCGCCACGAGCGAAAGCTCGATCGCAATCACGCCGGCGAGCAGAATGCGCCCAGGCCAGCGGTCCTCCGAGCGGAAGTAGGGAATGGACAGCCGCCAGATCATGGCGATTGCCGAAGTGAAATTTTTCAAGGGTTGCTCCCTCGTTGAGGCACGGGCGATACGAAGTGTTCAAGGCCGCGTGCACTGCAAAAACCCAGGCTGCCCACAGGAGTTGGGCATTTCGTTGGTGCTTTTCGACGTCTAGCCCAACGCAGTATTGTCGCGCCCTCGCTTTTGACCATAACATGCGAACCTGGGGACATCATCGCACAGATCGGACGAAATTCGCGCGGAACCCGCGCGCAAAGTCGGTGAAATTTTGTCCATGTTGGCCGCGGTGGGCGCCTTGAGACATTGCGGCCGGCGGCGGCACGTCGCCGAAAGAGAAGCGCCGTCAGGCGCCGGATGCAGGGAGACATGAAGCTCATGTGGAATCAGGTCTACGATCCGTTCAACAGCCCGGTCCTGTCGACACTCGCAGCTGCCTTGCCGGTGGTATCGCTCCTCGCCTTGATCGCGTCCGGTAAGGTTAAAGCCCATCTTGCGGCGGTTATCGCGCTGGTCGTGGCGATTTTGGTCGCGATTGTTCTGTTCGCCATGCCTGCCGGTCTCGCTGTGCGCGCCGCAGTCCTTGGCGCTGTCGTCGGCTTCTTTCCCATCGGATGGATCGTCCTCAATGTCATCTTTCTGTATCGGCTGACGGTAACGACGGGTGCGTTCGCTACCTTGTCGCAGGCGATCGGTGGCGTTACCCGCGACCGGCGGCTGCAACTCCTCCTGATCGCGTTTTCCTTCGGCGCATTTTTTGAAGGCGCCTCCGGTTTCGGCACGCCGGTCGCGGTGACGGGTGCGATTCTGATCGGCCTTGGTTTCTCGCCCTTGGCTGCTTCCGGTCTGTCGCTGATTGCCAACACGGCTCCGGTGGCCTACGGCGCGCTCGGCACGCCGATTGCGGGCCTCGCCAGCGTTACCGGCCTCGATCCATATTTGCTCGGTGCCATGGTGGGGCGGCAATTGCCGTTCTTTTCACTCCTCGTGCCATTTTGGCTGATCTGGGCTTTCGCAGGGTGGCGCGGAATGCTGCAGATCTGGCCCGCGATCCTCATCTGCGGTCTGTCGTTTGCGGTCCCGCAGTTTCTGATCTCGAACTTCGTCAATCCATGGATCGTGGACGTTGGCGCTTCGCTGATCTCCATGGCCTGTTTGATCGGATTCCTCAGGATCTGGCAGCCAGAGGAATTGTGGCTGTCGCCCGCGCTGCGCAGCCGCGATGATTCCGCTTCCACCGCCCCACCGCTCTCCACCGCCAAGACCGAAACGCCAAGCAGCGCTGCGGTGTGGCGTTCGCTGCTGCCGTGGATCATCGTCTGCATCATCCTGTTGGTGTGGGGCACCGGCTGGTTCAAGAGTTTGGTCAATCCGATCTTCACGTGGAACTACGCGGTCGCCGGCCTGCATAATCTGGTGCAGAAAGTACCGCCGGTGGTGGCGAAGCCCGCGCCTGAGGGTGCGGTGTTCGCTTTCACTTATATTTCTTTCACCGGCTCCGGCATGCTGCTCGCGGCGATCATCTCCGGCTTCGTCATGGGCTTCTCGCCGGCCAAGCTGGTCGTTGAATACGGCCGCACCATCAAGGTTTGCGCGTATTCGCTGATCACCATCTCGGCCATGCTGGCGATCGGCACGCTGACCCGCTATTCGGGGATCGACGCAACACTCGGCCTCGCCTTCGCCGGGGCGGGCGTCCTATATCCGTTCTTCGGCACGCTGCTCGGCTGGCTTGGCGTCGCGCTCACCGGTTCCGACACGGCCTCGAACGTGCTGTTTGGCGGCTTGCAGAAGATCACGGCGGAACAGCTCGGTCTCTCGCCGATTCTCATGGGGGCGGCCAACTCCTCCGGCGGCGTCATGGGCAAGATGATCGATGCCCAGTCGATCGTCGTGGCGTCGACGGCGACCAATTGGTTCGGGCATGAAGGTTCGATTCTGCGCTTTGTGTTCTTTCACTCGATCGCGCTGGCCTGCCTTGTCGGTGTCCTGGTGACACTGCAAGCCTATGTGTTCCCTGGAATGATCGTGCATTGACGCAGATTGCGCGGAACTGTAGCCATGACGCCCTTTCGCTCGCGCGCCTGGCGGGGAGCGGGCGCTTCGCACCGATTTCGTCGCCATCGATGTCAGGGGGGAGGAATGATGTTCGGCGTCACTCGGCGTTACGGCTCCTGGCTAATTTGCCTCGCGCTATTTCCGCTCATTTTGCCTGCCGCCGCCAGCGAGCGCACTTTCCCGTACGATCGCGAACTGATGCTGGATGTGGCGCCGATGCCCGGCTCCAAGCGCGTGCCGATCATCGAGATTGACGCCAACGGCGCGGCCTCGATCGATCTCTGGTGCACGAGCCTGCGCGGTCAGGCCACCGTCGGCGAAGATTCGATCAGCATCGTGCCGGGCCCGGTGCAACCGACGCAATGTGTGCCGGATCGCCAAAGCGGCGACGAGAATTTGTTGGCCGCACTGGCCCAGGTGACGAACTGGCGGCGCCAGGGAGATGTCATCGAGCTTTCCGGCGCCACCACGCTGCGCTTCCGCTTAATGACGAACTGATAGCTGACTTCAACTTACGCCTTGGTCGCGCGCGTCATCAGGAACGGCATGCGGATGGCGTTGTCATCGTAAATGTCGGCGGCCATCGCCTCGAAATCGGCGCGCAGCTTCGCGAGCCTGGGCGGATCGTCTTTTTCCAGTGCGGCAACCACCTTCGCCAGCGGGCCGATGGTTTTTTCCTGCGCCATGCGGAAGTGCGCAACGCTCAGCGCCGGCGCCGTCAGTGTGGCGCGGTCGAACGTCAGGTGCGTCACTGACGCGCCGAGCCGTTCGCGAACGATATTGGGGTCGCCCCATAGCGCCGGGGCCGCCGGCGGTTCGGTTCCCGGTGGCGGCGGCGGCAAATAGCCGGCGATAAAGGTGAACATGCGTCCGGTGAAATGCTCGGGCGGCCAAGTCGAGAAGGCGAGGCGGCCGCCCTTCTTCAGAACGCGCAGCATCTCTTTAAGGACAAGGGCCGGACGCGGCGCGAAGATGTGGCCGTACTGGCTCAGTACCACATCGAACGAGGCGTCAGGATATGGAAGGGCCTCAGCGTCGCCTTCGGTAAAGTCGATATCGACGGCGGCTATGCTGGCATTGTGGTGAGCGCGCTCGAGCAGCACTGGCGACAGATCGAGCCCGGAAACTTTGGCGCCGCTGCGCGCGGCCGTGACCGCCACGACGCCGGTGCCGCAAGCGACGTCGAGCACTCTTTGCCCGGGCGCCACCTGCGCGAACTTTACCAGCTTGGCTGCGGGAATGGTCGTGATGACCTCGACAGGCAGGAACGACGACCAGGCTTCGCGCTGGGCTGCTTTGAATTTGTCAAATGGATCGGCGCTGCCGGCGGCCATCGTTTTCCTCCTGCGTCACTTCCATTACGCCGAGCTTATTGCCTGCGGCGGTGCCGGGACAGATGAAAAAAGGGCGCGGTTTGCACCGCGCCCTTTCGCGTCTCGTTTAGAGTGGGATCAGAAGTCCATCCCGCCCATGCCGCCGCCGGGCGGCATGGCCGGCATCGCCGGCTTCTCTTTCGGCATCTCGGCGACCATGGCTTCGGTCGTCACCAGGAGGCCGGCGACCGAGGCCGCATCTTGCAGCGCCGCGCGCACGACTTTGGCCGGATCGACGATGCCCTTCTCCAGCATGTCGACATATTCCTCATTCTGCGCATCGAAGCCGAAGGTCTCCGATTTGTTTTCGAGGATCTTGTTCACCACGATCGAGCCCTCGAAACCGGAGTTCTCGGCGATCTGGCGCAGCGGCGCTTCGATTGCTTTGAGCACGATGTTGATGCCGGTCTGCACGTCGGGATTATCGTTGGTGAGCCTGCCGACCGCCCTCTTGGCGCGCAGCAGCGCCACGCCGCCGCCCGGCACGATGCCTTCTTGCACCGCGGCGCGGGTGGCGTTGAGCGCATCCTCGACGCGGTCCTTCTTCTCTTTGACCTCCACTTCGGTGGCGCCGCCGACGCGGATTACCGCGACGCCGCCGGCGAGCTTGGCAAGCCGCTCCTGCAGCTTCTCGCGGTCGTAATCGGACGTGGTCTCCTCGATCTGCGACTTGATTTGCGCAACCCGGCCTTCGATGTCCTTCTTCTTGCCGGCGCCGTCGACGATGGTGGTCTTCTCCTTCTCGATCACCACCTTCTTGGCGCGGCCGAGCATCGAAATGTTGACATTCTCGAGCTTGATGCCGAGGTCTTCGGAAATGAGCTGGCCGCCGGTAAGCACGGCGATGTCTTCCAGCATGGCCTTACGGCGATCACCGAAGCCCGGAGCCTTTACCGCCGCGACCTTCAGGCCGCCGCGCAGCTTGTTGACGACCAGCGTGGCGAGCGCTTCGCCTTCGACGTCTTCGGCGATGATGAGCAGCGGCTTACCTGACTGCACAACCGCCTCCAGCACCGGCAGCAGCGCCTGCAGCCCGGGGAGCTTCTTCTCGTGCAGGAGCACGTAGGCATCCTCGAGCTCGGCCAGCATCTTCTCGGCGTTGGTGATGAAATAGGGCGAGAGATAGCCGCGGTCGAACTGCATGCCCTCGACGATCTCGACATCGGTCTCGAGCGCCTTGGCCTCCTCGACGGTAATCACGCCCTCATTGCCGACCTTCTGCATCGCCTCGGCGATCATCTTGCCGACCGTTGCGTCGCCGTTGGCGGAAATGGTGCCGACCTGCGCCACTTCCGACGACGAGCCCACTTTCCTCGCGCGCTTTTTGATGTCGGCGACGACGGCATTGACGGCCAGATCGATGCCGCGCTTGAGATCCATCGGATTCATGCCGGCGGCGACCGACTTGGCGCCTTCCCTGACGATTGCTGCGGCTAGAACCGTCGCCGTCGTGGTGCCGTCGCCG
Organism: uncultured Alphaproteobacteria bacterium; assembly: GCA_963831135.1. Taxonomy (GTDB): domain Bacteria; phylum Pseudomonadota; class Alphaproteobacteria; order Rhizobiales; family Xanthobacteraceae; genus BOG-931. Next base: position 99,741 of record CAWHPH010000063.1, on the reverse strand, counting down.
GCCTCGTCGTTGGTCTTCGAGGCGACCTCGCGCACCATTTGCGCTCCCATATTCTCGAACTTGTCCTCGAGCTCGATCTCCTTGGCGACGGTGACGCCGTCCTTGGTGATCCTGGGAGCGCCGAAACTCTTCTCGATCACGACGTTTCGGCCTTTCGGGCCGAGCGTCACTTTCACCGCGTTGGCGAGCGTCTCCACACCGCGCAACAAGCGTTCGCGGGCCTCGCCGGAAAAGCGTACTTCTTTTGCAGCCATAACAATCTACTCCTTAGGTCTTTTTTGTTCGCGAGCGTGTCAGGCGATCACGCCCATGATGTCCAACTCCTTCATGATGAGGAGATCGTCGCCATCGAGTTTGACTTCGGTGCCGGACCATTTGCCGAACAGCACGCGGTCTCCGGCTTTGACGTCCATGGCAACGAGCTTGCCGTTCTCATCGCGGCCGCCGGGTCCCACGGCGACGATTTCGCCCTCCTGCGGCTTCTCCTTGGCGGTGTCGGGAATGATGATGCCGCCTTTGGATTTCTCCTCCGCTTCAATGCGCTTGACGACGACACGATCGTGCAGAGGACGGAATTTGAGTTTCGCCATGATCACCCTCATTGCCGCTGCTGCGCGGCCTGCGTTACGAGAAAAGTTCGTGATTATAAAGGCTTGGCACTCTCCACCAATGAGTGCCATAAGGCCGACCGGGACATAAGGTCTGCGCCGGAAGCTGTCAAGCAGGCGAACGGCGAGTCGGTCGATGCGCAATGGGCTTGTTTGCAGCTACCGATGGGTCTAGCCGGCAAGGCGAAAACCCGCCACCATGCCGGCCAAGTGTTTGGCAAGAAATGGCTGGCATGTTCGGCGCGATGGCGCGACTCGCGGTTTGGCGCGATTCGATTTTGAGGGGGGCTTCATGAGGGCTTGGCGGCGCGATATTCGGCTTTTTGCGCGCCTTGCGGGGGTTCTTTTTGTCCTATCCGCGTGCACCACGAACCCGCCGTCTGTCGAGGCTCCCCCGCCTGCAGGGCCGGAAATTCCTGCTACGATACGGCCGGAGGAAGTCGTCGGCCGCTGGGGTTACGGCTCGTATCATAACGAAGGCGACCGGGCGCGCACGGAAGCCGCTGCGCGCGGGCAGTGCGGCCAACCGGTGGTAATTAATCGCGGACCAGGCGGCGGCGTCTTGATGTATCTCGCCGACAGCGCGCAACTCCAGGAGCTGTTCCTCAAGGGCAGTGCGGGCGGCAGAAATTATATCGGTCCGCCCGGTCCGGCCGGCGGACCGCAGGATCGCGAGGTGGTCTCGTTTGACGGCCGCGCCATGGTTCTGCGCTGGATAAATCCCGAAGTGCAAAACCGTTACGGCACCGGCGTCTATGTGCGCTGCGGGGCGGAAGGCGCGTCCCGCAAGTCCGCCGGACACTAAATGCCGGGCGCGGTCACCGCTCGGATTGAATGCCGCGTTCGAAGAGTGAATCGATATCGCTCTGCGAAACGTGACCCGCATCGTCTCCCAACCGCGGACCGTTGAGCGGCGGCGCGGCGTCGACGCGCGCCAGCGCATCGAGAGCGCGGGCGATCTGACGATCCAGGCCAGCGAAGGATGCCAGCACTTTCGCGACTCGTTGGCTGGTCAGATCCTGAAAATTGCAGGCCTCGAAGATTTGAATGACGCAGTCGCGGATGTCCTGAGTAAGCCCGCGTTCGAACTGGCCCTTGAGCGAGGCGGCGAGGCTGTTCGCCGCCTGATCGATGTGTTCGGCGGCGGCGAGAATTTTTTGCACCGCCAGCTCAGTGTCCTGCGCAACTGCTTCCAGCTCGTCGGCGAGACGGGTAGCCGGCACCGAAAGCCCGCTGTGCGTCCCGCGAATGGCGGAGAGGATGAGCCGCAGCTGCAACGCGAGCTGTCGAATGTCATCTTGTCGCGCGATGCCGCTTTCGGCAGTTTGTGCCGGAAACGGCAGCGCGAGCATGACGCGCAGCGTGCTCAGCTCGCGCAGGATTTCGCCATGACGCGACGTGTCGTGTTGGTTGGTCGGCGGCTCGGACCGCGCAGCGCTCAACTCTTCGATGCGAAAGACTTTGCGCGGCGCAGGCATTCTAACCCCCACGCCAGTATTAGGGCCGGCCGCTTAATGCGGCGTTCACGGATGGACGCGCCGCCCGTCAGCGACGGGAAATTAGCAAACGATTAACGTATCGCCGCGGAATTTACGCAAAATAAACTCTAACGTGATGAACAATCTACGAAGATGCAGGCGTGGCGGCCGCGCGCGAGAAAATTAACCAAACAGTCGAGGTTTCCGCCTGTACTCGAAGCGCCGGCGAACGCGTCGTTCGGTTCGGCGTGAAAAGTGCAGAGTTCCGTATGGCCCGAATCTTTCCTTCTCCACGCGTGGCGTGCTCCGTGGCGGCTGGAGCCGCAATTGTCCTGATTGCTTCGCACACTGGCGCAGCGAGCCAGGCGCTCGATCCAGGCTGGCAGATCGTCTATGCCGGGCAGCCCGGATATGACAGCGATGGGCTCATCGATTCGATATTCGGCGACGGCAGCGGGCAACCAATTGTCGCCCGCGCCTACCAGCCGCCGGTGCCGATTTATCCGCCGGAATCTGGCCCGGCGGCGGAGCCGGCCGCGCAACAAGGCGCGCCGATCTCTTATCAGCAGCCGGCTCCCGCCTCCTATCAAGCGGCTCCCCCGCAACAAGCGAGGACGCACCGGCCGGCGCCGGCTTACTATCAGCAAGCGCCTGCGCAACAAGCGCGCGCAACAGAGCAGGGGCCCGTCTACTATCGGCAAGCACCGGTGCCGCTGCCCGCTGCACAGCCCGTGCCAGTAACCAGTTGGCAAGGAGCCTCGCAGTCACAAGCTCCGGCGCGGCCTGATCCGCGATACAGCGGGCCGCCGCCGGCACGTCCCGGGCGCGGCTTTCAATCTGCGCCTGCGAATTATCAGATCGCGGCTGCTCCGCCGCCATCCGATCCTCGATACACCGCGTCTGCGCCCGGACCGCAGATCCGTGGCGCTCGGCCTGCGCCGGCGAACTATCAAATTGCCGCCGCGCCGCAGCCGCCTTCCGATCCCCGATACACCGGATCGGTGCCTGGACAGCAGATACGTGGCGCCCGGCCTGCGCCGGCGAATTATCAAACTGCGGCCGCGCCGCAGCGGCAACCTGATCCTCAATACACCGGGTCGGCGCGCGCGCAGCAGGTCCGGGGTCTGTTGTCCGCGAATTATCAGGTGGCGCCCGTGCCCCAACCCGGCGCATATCAGCCGCCCGGTCAATATCCGCAGCAGCCGGCGCGCCAACGGCTCGCATTCGGATACGAAACGCAGCAACAACAGGGCTATGCTTACCAGCCTCCGGCTTATGCGCCGTCCACTTATGGCGATATGGCACAGCAGCAGCCGGTTGATCCGCGCTACGAGCGTCAGCTCGTCGAATATCGCGGCGGCGAAAAGCCAGGCACGATCATTATCGATACCCCGCATTTCTTTCTGTATCTGGTGCTCGATGGGAACAGGGCGCTGCGCTATGGCATTGGCGTCGGCCGTCCCGGCTTTACTTGGGCCGGCGTGAAGAGCATCTCGGCCAAGCGCGAATGGCCGGATTGGCATCCCCCGGACGAGATGTTGGCGCGGCGGCCCGATTTGCCGCGCTATATGCCCGGTGGTCCCGACAATCCGCTTGGCGCGCGCGCGCTCTATCTCGGCTCCACACTTTACCGGATCCACGGCTCCAACGAGCCCTGGTCGATCGGCACGCAGGTGTCGTCCGGCTGCATTCGGCTGCGCAATGAGGACATCATCGACCTCTACGGGCGCGTAAAGGTCGGCAGCAAAGTGATCGTGATCTGAAAGTTGCGTGGCCCGGAGGTGGGCGGAGCGAGAACGATCGGACAGGCAGACCCGGATTTTGCTTTGCTCAATCCGGGCGCCCGGTCACTCCTACTCCGCGGCAGTCCGGGTATCAGCGTCTGACTGCTTTTCCTGCTCGCGCGGCTTCACGGCATGCTCGGCCACGAAATAGACCGGCCGGCCTTTGATCTCGTAGAGGATCTTGCCGATATATTCGCCGACCACACCGAGCATGATGAGCTGCACGCCGCCCAGCACCATCACGCCGACAAACAGCGACGGGTAACCCGGCACCCTTTCTCCGTAGGCCATCGTTTCGTAGATGATCTGTGCGCCGTAGATGAAGGCGGTCAAGGCGAGCAGCGATCCAAGCCAGGTGGCGACACGCAAAGGCGCGACCGAAAAGGCGGTCAATCCGTCGATCGACAGGCCGATCAGCGAGCGCAAGCTCCAGGTGGAACGGCCGTCGGTGCGCGGTGCCGGATGATAGTCGATGCGGATCTGACGAAAGCCGATCCAGCTTGAAAGCCCCTTGAAGAAACGATTGCGCTCCGGAAGCCGGCGTAGCGCATCGGCGGCGCGCGGCGAAAGCAGCCGGAAATCGCCGGCATCCTCGGGGATTTTGGTGTGCGCGCCCCAATTGATCAGCAGATAGAAGCTCTTCACCAGGAACCGCCGCGCCGGCGACTCGTTCGCCCGATGCGCTTTGGCGGTGTAGACCACGTCGTAGCCGTCATCGTGCCAGTGGCGCACCAGCGTCTCGATCAGTGCCGGCGGGTGCTGGCCGTCACCGTCGATGAACAACACGGCGCCGAGCCGGGCGTGATCGAGGCCAGCGAGCAGCGCGGCCTCTTTGCCGAAATTGCGCGACAGCGAAACGACCTGAACATCGAGGGTGGTGGCCGGCAGTTGGTGAGCGATCGCAAGCGTATCGTCGCGGCTGCCGTCGTCGACATAGATCACTTCGCAGGCGAGCCCGTGATTGGCGTCGAGCGTGCGCGCAACCTCAGTGAGCTCCGCATGCAGGCGCGCCAGCGAAGCCGCCTCGTTATGGAGGGGAACGACAATGGAAAGACCAGGCGCCGCGGTTGACGGCCCGCCGCGCCATTGGCGCTGCGCTTCCTCGGGCGCCGGTTTTGTCGGCCCAGGCTCCCTTGCCACGTTAACCACCGGCAGCTCCTCTTGCGTGCGATTTATATAGTAATCAGCCTTTCCTGTCGCGTAGGCGATGTCGCAGGGCCGCTTGTCAATCCGCCGCCCCGGGCTGGCGGATCGCCTCGAACGTGATATGCGAACCGGCAATGACGCACGTGTCCCTTTACGATCGCGCGCGCGCGCGCCTGGTCAGCGGCTGGAGCAATCGCGCGGTGACATTCAAGGCGACCGCCTTCGCCATGGTCGGCGTCGTCAACTCGGCCGTCGATTACGGCGTTTTCCTGGTCGCCCGGGCTTTGCTCGACCGCTCCGCGGCAGCATTCGCGCTGTTCGCTTCCATTTCCGGCTTGTGCGAATGCGGCAGCGCCGCGGCGATCTCCTTGATCGCCGCGAACGCGATCTCCTGGATCGTCGCCGTCAGCGGCTCCTACATTATGAATTCGACGATCACCTTTGCGGCCGAGTCCGGGCGCAAACTGCGATGGCGGGCCTATTTCGCTTTCGTCGCCTCGGGCATCGCAGGCTGGATCGCCAACACGGCGACGCTTCTGGTGGCGGCAGAGGTGCTGCTGCTGCCGGTTTGGCTGGCGAAACTCATCGCCATACTCGCCAGCTTCGTCGTGAACTTTTCGCTTTCGCATTTCGTAGTGTTCCGGGTGCGCGCCAATCCGGCCGGTGATGTGCGGAACGACGTTTGAGTTTCAATTGCCGCGCTTACGCGCTTATTTTTCTGTGGCGCGCCGTTTGGCGGCGAGGAAGGCGCGCATCGTCGTGATGGGTTCGTCGGTCTCATAAGCCGCGGCGAACGCGTCGATGCCAGCCGCGATGGCCGCTGAGAGCGGCAGGTCTTCCCACTGCCGGATCAGCCGCTTTTGCAGCCGCACCGCGCGCGGCGCCGAGGTCAAAAGCTTGCCGATCCAGTCTTCGACCGCCTGGTCGAGGGCTGCTGCCGGCACCACGTGCTCCACCAGTCTCCAGGCGAGCGCGTCGGCGGCGCTGAAGGTTTCGCCCAGCAGCAGGATTTCGCGCGCACGCCCCCAGCCGACAAGTTGCGGGAATAACGCGGCTTCGATCACCGAGGGAATACCGATCTTGACTTCCTGCATGCCGAATGTCGCCGCCTCGGACGCGATCCGCACGTCGCACGCCGCCGCAAGCTCAAGGCCTCCACCGAAACAATAGCCGCGAATACGCGCGATCACCGGCACCGGCAGATTGCGGATGGCGTCGCAGCAGCAATGCAGGCGTGCGATGAATGCTCTTGCCTGATCGGCGTTTTCGATGCGGGCCATTTCGTCGATATCGGCGCCAGCGGTGAATGCTTTCGGTCCAGCACCCGTGAGCACGACCGCCCGCAACGCATCTTCGGCGGCAAGCTTCCCCATCGTGTCGGCGAGCGCGCTCATGAGCGCGCCGTTCATCGCATTGAGACGGCGGGCATTGTCGATCGTCACGGTGGCGACGATGCCCTCTTTCCGTTCGTCAAGCCGAACGTTGACTTGATTGTCAGACGTCTTCAACTCCGGCACCTTTCGCGAGCGGTTCAGTTTGACGCCCGAACCTGCCATATTGTGCGCAGCAACGGGAGGATCGATATGGCAAAAGGTCCAATCGACTTCTGGTTCACAATGGGCAGCACCTATACTTACCTGAGCGTGATGCGGCTTGCGGACCTGGAACGCTCGAGCGGCATCTCATTTCACTGGCGGCCTTTTCATCTGCTGTTGATACTTCAAGAGATGAAACATGTTCCGTTCGCCGACAAGCCCGCGAAGTGCCGGTATATGTGGCGCGACATCGAACGGCGTGCGGCGATGTACGGCCTTATCGGCAGATTTCCGGCACCGTATCCGGCCAAACGGTCGGTGGCGGCTAACCTTGTCGCAATCGTCGGCATGCGCGAGGGATGGGGGGCCGATTTCGTGCGCGCAGCTTATCGACACTGGTTCGAGGAGGGAGAGGAGACCGGGAGCGAACCGAATCTTTCCTTAAGCCTGCGTGATGTCGGGCAAGATCCGGCCCGCGTTCTTGCACTCGCCAACACAGCCGAGACAAACGATCGCTTGTTGGCTGAAACCGAAGGCGCCCGAGAACTCGGAATTTTCGGATCGCCTACCTTCGCCGTCGGCCGCGAAATCTTTTGGGGGGACGACCACATCGGCGACGCGATCAGCTGGTACCGGCACGGCCAGGTACGGCATCCGTCGTTGTGATGACTAGAGCATGATCCGGAAAAGTGGAATCCGGTTTTCCGAAAAGATCATGCTCCACCAAAATGTTAGAGCGCCAATCGATTCGATCTGAAGCTATTGCGCTCTAGGTGGCCGGCACGGTTCTGTTGCGCTGTGGCGCAGTTCGGTCGAGTTCCGCGATCAGCCGCTCATAGAGCGGGTTCTCGCGCGTGTAGACATAATCGAGGGCGGCGACGGAAACCGCCTCGGCGCCGAGCTCACGCAAAAAGCTGGCGAGGCCGTGTACGTGCTTGGGCGGGCAATGGAGCGTCAGCATGCCGGAGGAGGTGGGGCCGCCGAATGGCGCGGCGACGCCGAATTGCTCCCGCGCGGCATTGAGCAGCGTGTCGTTCAAGCCGGCAAAGCGCGTGCGCACTTCGCAAAAGGCACGGGCGCGTTTCTGCGCGGCGAGCCGGTCGAGCAGGAAACCGGCGGTTTCGCGCCGGGCAGCGTCCCAGACGGCGGTCCGCGCTGCGACAAGGTTAGCCTGTGAACGCAGGATCACGCCGTCGTCGATCACCTTCAGGCCGTTGGCGGCAAGCGTCGAGCCGGTGGTCGTGATGTCGACGATCAGTTCGGCCGTGCCGGCGGCGGGCGCGCCTTCGGTGGCGCCCGAGCTTTCCACGATGCGATAGTCAACCACGCCGTGCTCGGCAAAGAAGGCGCGCGTAAGGTTGGCGTATTTGGTGGCGAGCCGCATTTTGCGTTCGTGCTTGAGGCGGAATGCGGTGGCGACGTCATCAAGATCGGCCATGTTGCGCACGTCGATCCAGGCCTGCGGGACGGCGACGACAACGTTAGCAAAGCCGAATCCGAGCTGATCGATGAACACGACCTGCCGATCGGCATCGAGGATCATCTCGCGCACCAAATCCTCGCCGGTGATGCCGAGATGCACGGCGCCCTGGCCGAGCTGGGTGGTTATTTCCGCCGCCGAGAGATAGGCAATTTCGACGCCGTCAAAGCCTGAGATGGCGCCACGATAGTCGCGCGCGCCGCGCGGCTTCACCAGCTCCAGACCCGAGCGGGCGAAAAACGCTTCCACATTTTCTTGCAGGCGGCCCTTGGACGGCACGGCCAGAATGAGCGCGGCGCTCATGCGGCGGCTCCGCAGGCGGACAATTCCTCGATCGACGCCGCAAATCCGACCGCCGGGATTTGTTCGCGCGCGCCGAGCCGGGTCAGCAATCCGTCGTAGCGACCGCCGGCGATCAACGGTCCCTTGGTGCGGGCGTCATGCAGCTCGAAGACGAAGCCGGTGTAGTAATCGAAGCCGCGCCCAAAGGCGGTCGAGAAATTGATGGCGCCCACATTGACCCCACGCGCGGCAAGAAAGCCGGTCCGCGTCTCGAACAAGTCGAGTGCCGGTGAGAGCGCGAGCTTGGCGTCGGCTGTGAGCGCGCGCAATTCGCCGGCGGCTTCGTCCGGATCGCCGCGCACGGCGAGGAAGCGCTCGATGAGCGCGCGGGTCTCGCGCGGCAGCCGCGTTCCGGCGCCGAGCGCGGCTTGTTCGAGAAAACGCTCGGCGATCTCGGCGACAGAACGGCCGCCGACCGCGGCAATGCCGGCGATCGACAGGAGATCAGTAACGAGATGGTGCGCCGCCTTGGGGTCGGAGCCGGCGAGCGCGGCCAGCACGCCGCGGTATTCCGGCTGGCCGTTGGCTGCAGTGAGCGCCAGTTGATCCAAGTCGTGCGCCAGCGACCATTTCCTGTTGAAATCCTTGATCAGGCGGCGCTTCCAAGCCGGCGCCAGATCGAGCGCGGCGACAAAGGCGGCAAACAGGCCGACATCGCCGACGCGGATTTCCGGGTCGGTCAGTCCGTAAAGCGTGGTGGCCTCGAGCCCAAGCGACAGCATTTCCGCGTCGGCCGCAGCTTTGTCCTGCCGGCCGAAGGATTCGATACCGGCCTGAAGGAATTCCGTCGCCGCGCCTTCGCGGTGCCGAAACACGGCGCCGAGATAGCAATAGCCCGCGGCCTTGCCCGCCGCCGGCGATTGCAGATAGGCGCGGGAAACCGGAATGGTCAGGTCGGGCCGCAGGCACAGTTCGCGTCCCAGCGGATCGCTGGTAAGGAACATGCGGCGGCGGATGTCCTCGCCCGACAGGTCGAGGAACGGCTCCGCCGGCTGCAATATCGGCGGATCGATCGGCGTATAGCCCGCGCGCATATACGAGGAGACGAGCTGCTGCGCCCGCAGGTCCAAATTGTTTGCTGCCATGCTCGACATGCTGGCCCGTTCGCACCGGCCTATGGTTAATCCATTTTGCGAAGGCGCGGCGATAGCGTTGATCCCGCAGCCCTTTAGCATGGCAGCCGTCGATATTCGATGAACATCGGCGGGCGCCGTTAATGGCCACCGACCTGCCGGCGAGCCTTCCGGTCAAGACTTGCGGTCAAGAAATGCCGTGGCGGGCGAGGAGGTTGCGGACGGTCGCTACCAGTTCGGTTTCCGGTACCGAGCGCTGCGCCTCGGCCTGTTTCTGCAAATGCTCCTCGCGGCCTTTTTCGAGCTTGGCCAGTTCCGCGCCGACGATCAGGTCTTTGATCGTCACTTCGCCTTTGGCTTTCTCGTCGGAGCCCTGGATGACGACGCAGGGTGCGTTGCGCTTGTCGGCATATTTGAGCTGATTGCCTAGATTGCGCGGGTTGCCGAGATAAAGCTCGGCGCGGATATCAGCCGCACGTAACGCCGCGACCATGTTCTGATAATCGGCGAGCCGATCCTTGTCGAACACGGTGACGACGACCGGGCCGGGCTCGGGTTTGTCGTCGAGCTTGCCGACGTGTTGCAACGCCGCGGCAAGACGCGACACACCGATGGAAAATCCGGTCGCCGGTACCGGCTCGCCGCGAAAGCGCGAAACGAGCCCATCATAACGTCCGCCGCCGCCGACCGAGCCGAAACGCGTCGAGCCGTCCTTGCTGTCGGTCGAGAATGTCAGCTCAACTTCGAACACCGCGCCAGTGTAATATTCAAGGCCGCGGATGACCGAGGGGTCGACGCGGATGCGGCTATAGCCATAATTGGAAGACGCCACCAAAAACGCGATCTCATCCAACTCGTTCAATCCATCTTGAAATACGGGCGCTCCTGAAATGCCTCTCAAGCTTTTCAGACTGCTGAGGATCGTTCGATTGAAAGCAAGCTCTTCGTTATGTGCAGAAAAAGTCGGTGTTGCAAACGCCGTTTCGAGAAAGCCAAGGATCTGATAAATTTGGTTGTCGTTCAGACCCGCTCCCTTCGTAAAATCTCCGCTTTCGTCCTTCCGGCCGGGACCGAGCAGCGCTCCAACTCCACCGCGACCTAGACGATCATATTTGTCTAAAGCGCGCAGAACTGTAAGGCGCCTCCCAGTATTGGCTTCGCCGCCAAGGTCGATTGCTTCTAGTACGCCGTCTAGAATCTTGCGACTGTTCAATCTGACAATGTAGTGACCGCCGAGCCCCAGCGCTTCCATCGTGTCGGCTGCCATCATGCACATCTCGGCGTCGGCCGCGGGCGAGGCTGAGCCGACCGTGTCGGCGTCAAATTGCATGAACTGGCGAAAGCGGCCGGGGCCCGGCTTCTCGTTGCGGAACACCCAGCCGACGCGATAGGAGCGGTAAGGCTTCGGCAACGTGTCGAAATTTTCCGCCACGTAGCGAGCAAGCGGGGCGGTCAGGTCATAGCGGAGCGACAGCCATTGCTCGTCGTCGTCCTGGAACGAGAATACGCCCTCGTTGGGCCGGTCCTGGTCGGGCAGGAATTTGCCGAGCGCGTCGGTGTATTCGATGGCCGGGGTCTCGACCGGCTCGAACCCGTAGCGCTCGTAGACGCGGCGGATCGTTTCGATCATCCGCCGGGTGGCGGCAATCTCAGTTGGGCCGCGGTCCTCTAATCCGCGCGGCAGCCTTGCCTTGAGCTTGTTTTGTTTGGGCTTCTCGGCCATCCGCGGGCCTGGACTCGTTGGGCTGATAGGGTTGCGCGGTTGGTAGCAGTGGCCGGTCAGAGCCGCAAGCAAGGTCCCAGGCGGTGCAGACTTGCAGCAGAGCCCGCGAGTCGATCAGCGTCTGCCGCGCTTCTCCGACGGCGGCGGCCATCGCCGCCACCTGTTGTCGGTGAGCCTTAGCGAGCTCGCGAAATCGGGCAATCGATTCAGAAAGCTCCCGGCGTCGGCTGGCGATTTCCGCGGACCGATTCTGTTCGGATCTCGACTGCGGCGGATGGGACGCGGTCACGCGGGGCTTTGGCCTTTCGCAAGCGTTGCGGCGGTGGAAAGCCGGGACGTAGCTGCCGCGCGGCACCTCGATGACCAGCGGATCGTCGCGCCCGATCCCGGAATAATAGCGCGCGAGCGCCTGCCTCATGCGGCCGGCTTCGACCCGCACGATCGGGTCGGCTTGGGGATCAAAATCCGTACTGCGGCCAAGCGCTTCCACGGCGATGGTATAGGCTTTGAGCCGGTCGCCGTTACCGGCGAGGGTCGTTTCCACAATGAATGACAGGAAGCTTGTTAACCGATATGCGTCGCGGAACGGGCGGCTCTTCACGATCCGGTTTAGCACCCGGCGGACTTCGTCAGCCTGAGGCCGCTCCTGATCCAAGCGCCCATCGCCACTGCCGACCACGAAATCCCTCCCCATCCGTCGCTGCCGCCTGTGCTTTAAGCCGGCTCGATCCAGAGGGCTCATCGAGCCGACTTACATTAACAGCGCTATGTTCCGTCGTTGTTCAAAGTATGTTCAAATTTATGCAGTCTTTGAAATTTTCACAGAAAAGCTATCCGCAAAGTCGCCCAGCCGACAATTTGAAATCGCGCTTCGGCCGTGAAGTTCCAAAGACCCTAGGAACAAGCTTGCCTAAGAACAGAACTGCCCAGGACTATTCGACGCCGCCCCAGTCTGCGATAGATTGTGGAGCGTGATTGCGGCCGCGAACGTGTTCAATTTGCACGGCAGCGGAACCGCGCGACGGACACGCGGTGGGCGCGCGGCGGGCACAGAGCCGCCTTGAAGTTGCGGCGGAAACCAACGGGACGGCGATGGCCAATATCGAAAGCGCGTTAGCGCTACAAACCAACGACCTCGATGCGTTTTGGCTGCCATTCACGCCCAATAGGGCGTTCAAGCGCGCACCGCGGCTGATCGCTGCGGCACGAGGTATGTACTATTTCACGCCCGACGGACGAGCCGTGATGGACGGCTTGGCGGGATTGTGGTGCTCGAATGCGGGCCATAACCGCGATACGATTGTCGCGGCGATCCAGCAGCAGGCAGCCGAGCTCGACTACGCCGCCGCTTTTCATTTCGCCCACGCAAAATCCTTCGCGCTGGCGAGCCGAATCGCCGCATTGGCGCCGGGCGATCTCAATCGCGTGTTCTTCTGCAATTCGGGCTCGGAGGCAGTCGATACTGCGCTGAAGATCGCGCTCGCATACCACAACATCCGCGGCGAGGGCGGGCGCACTCGCCTGATCGGCCGCGAGCGCGGCTATCATGGCGTCGGCTTTGGCGGCATTTCGGTCGGCGGTATCGTCAATAACCGCAAGTTTTTCGGTACGCTTCTCACCGGCGTGGACCATCTGCCGGCGACCTATAACCGCGAGCAGCAAGCCTTCACCAAGGGCGAACCGCAATGGGGCGGCCATCTCGCCGACGAGCTCGAACGTATTGTCGCGCTGCATGGCGCTTCGACGATTGCCGCGGTGATCGTTGAGCCGATGGCCGGCTCGACCGGCGTGCTGCCGCCGCCGCAGGGTTATCTCCAGCGCCTGCGCGCGATCTGTGATCGGCACGGAATTCTGCTCATTTTCGACGAGGTCATTACCGGGTTCGGCCGGCTCGGTCATGCTTTCGCGGCCGAGCGTTACGGCGTGACGCCCGATCTTCTGTGCTTCGCCAAAGGGGTGAATTCGGGGTCGGTGCCGATGGGCGGCGTGATCGCGCGGGAAAGCGTTTACGAGGCATTTATGCACGGCCCGGAACATGTGATCGAGCTGTTCCACGGCTATACCTATTCGGCCCATCCGCTCGCCTGCGCTGCCGGCTTGGCGGCGCTCGATCTTTATCGGGACGAGGGTTTGTTCGATCGGGCAAAGCGGATCGAGCCGCTCTTTGCCGAGGCGGCGATGAAGCTTAAGGGTTTGCCCGGCGTGCTCGACGTGCGTACCGTTGGGATCGCGGCCGGCATCGACCTCGCACCCCGGCCTGGCGCTGCGGGTGAGCGCGGCTATGAGGCCATGGACCGGGCTTTCCACGACGAAGACCTTGTCATCCGCATCGCCGGCGATACGCTTGCGATCGCTCCCCCATTGATCGTCAGCGAGGCGGAGATCGGCGAAATCTTCGAAAAGGTGGCGAGCGTCATTCGCGCCGTCGCCTGATGTTCGATCCCTATTGAGGGAGAAGGGCGAAGAGTCCTTGCAGCGCCGCGGCGCTTGTGGACACTGATACCGCTCGGAGCCGAATCATCTCCGGCATTGGGATTGGTATGGTGCGCATCAGCGCCATGTTCATAGCTTTATGCATGACGCTCATCGCCGCTTCGCTCGGCGCTGTGCTTTTCCTTCGATTTGGGCTTTCCGCCGTCGATTCCACGCTGACGGCGCTGGGCGTCCTCACCGTGCTTGCGCTCTATAATGCGGTCGCCGGACGCAAACGCGACCGGGCCGAGGTCAACGACCAGGTTTCGAGCCTCGCACGCGGGTCGGGCGATCTGGCACGGCAAGTGGCGGAATTCGGCCGGCGCCTTAGCCTCATGGAAGACAAGATTGAAAACCTCGCGAGCGCCGCCCCGACCGCGCAGCCGCTCGCTATCGAGATCGAGGAGTTGTCGCGGCTGGTCAGGCAGCTTGCCGAATCGGTTGCCCAGCATGAGCTCGCGCTGAGCGGAGAGCGGAGTGCCGCGCCGCCCTCCCGCACAGTCGAGAGACCAGCCGCCGCTGTGGCTCCTTCAGGCGCCGAGGCTGCACCGCCCGCTGGGTCAGGTGCGCCTACCCTGCCTAAGATTGCCGCTTTCAGGGGCCTTGATCGCGACGCCGTCATGGCCGCGGTCGCGGGCGCCATCGAGGGCCAGAAGATCGATCTCTATCTGCAGCCGATCGTGACTTTGCCGCAGCGCAAGGTGCGCTATTACGAAGCAATGTCCCGGCTCAATGCCGGCAGCGGCGACGTGGTTCCCGCTGCCGAATTTCTGCCCTACGCCGAAGCAGGTTCGCTTCTGCCGAAGCTCGACAGCCTTGGCGTTTTGCGATGCGTGCAGGTGGTTCGGCGGCTGCTGTTGAAGAATCGCGATATTGGCCTGTTCTGCAATCTCGCGGTGGCGACGCTGACGGATGCGGGATTTCCGCAGTTGCTCGAATTGATCGAAGCCAATCGTGCAATCGCGCCATCACTGGTCTTTGAGTTCACCCAAAGTGCCGTCCGCGGCATGGGACCGATCGAGCATGAGAGCCTCGCCGCCCTGGCCGACCGGGGTTTTCGTTTTTCGATGGACAATCTCGCGGATCTGCGGGTCGAGCCGCGCGAATTGACCGCACGCGGCTTTCGCTTCATTAAGGCGCCGGCCTCGTTGCTGCTCAACCGGGTGGGAAGCGCGAAGGCAAACATCCATCCAGCCGATTTCTCCGACTTGCTCGGCCGCTTCGGCATCGATCTCATCGCCGAGCGAATCGAAAGCGAGTCGACCGTCGTGGATCTCCTCGATTACGATGTCCGCTTCGGCCAGGGCTTTCTCTTTTCGCCGCCGCGGCCGGTGCGGGCAGAAGCCTTGCAAGGGGCCGGCGACGTCGGCAAAGGCGAAGTGGCAAAGCCGGAAGCGTCGGCGTCTGGCCGATCCGCCGATGTCGGTCCGGCGGCGCGGAGCGGGCTCGCTCAGCTCGTCCGTGCCGGCGGTCGCACCTGATGCGTTATGGGTGGTCATTGCGGAGGGCGCACCCGATGACGCAATCCATGGCACAGTACGGGATTGCTTAATTTCGCTCGCAATGACGGCTCCGCTCATCGAACAATTTGGCCCGCTCGCGCGCGACTATGATGTCCTTCTGTGCGACGTCTGGGGCGTGGTGCACAACGGCCTCAGCGCTTTTCCGCAGGCTTGCGATGCGCTGGCGCGCTTTCGCGCCGAAGGCGGCACGGTCATTCTGATCACCAACGCGCCGCGTGCGGGCGCCACTGTGCAACGGATACTCGATCGGCTCGCCGTGCCGCACCATTCTTACGACGCTATTGTGAGTTCCGGCGACGTCACGCATGGCATCGTTGAAGAAAAACTCCCCCAGCGCGTGTTCCATCTCGGTCCGCAGCGCGACCTGTCGATCTTCGCCGGCCTTGACGTAACGTTCGCGCCTCCGGAGACCGCCGATTATGTGGTGTGCTCAGGCCTGTTCGACGACACGCGCGAGACGCCGGAAGACTATCGCGACCTTCTGGCGGCAATGCGGGCGCGTTCGATGTTCATGGTCTGCGCCAATCCCGATATCGTGGTCGAGCGCGGCGACGAACTCGTCTATTGCGCCGGCGCGTTGGCCGACTCCTATGCGGCGATCGGCGGGAAGGTGCTTTATTGCGGCAAACCCTATGCGCCGATCTATGAGGCGGCGCTCGGCAAAGCCGCAGCGCTTCGCGGCCAGCCAACGCCGCTCGCGGGAGTGTTGGCGATCGGCGATTCCGTCAGAACCGATCTGAAGGGGGCGGCGACGTTCGGCATCGACTGCCTGTTCGTCGTTTCAGCGCTGCATGCCGAGGAAGCCGGCGGGCGTGGGGCGCCGGATCTGTCAGGCTTAAATGCAACGTTTGCCGCAGCCGGCGTTGCGCCGAAAGCGGTCACGCGCAGGCTGGCGTGGTGAGCGCGCTACGCCGGCGAGCGTTCTCTGTTGTCGGCTAGCACCGACTCGATCTTGCTCTTCAGCGTCTGTGCGTTGAACGGCTTGACGATGTAGTTACTCACGCCCGCCTTGCGGGCGGCGATCACGTTCTCGGTTTTCGATTCCGCCGTTACCATGATGAAGGGCGTCGGCCCCAATTCGGGGTCGGAGCGCACCTGGCGCAGCAGGTCGTAGCCGGTCATCGGCTCCATATTCCAGTCGGAAATCACCAAGCCGTAACGCCGCTCGTGCATCTTCGCGAGCGCCGCGCTGCCGTCGTTGGCTTCGTCGACATCGGCGAAACCGATTTGTTTCAAGAGATTGCGAATAATCCGGACCATGGTGTCATAGTCGTCCACCACGAGCACCGGCAATGAAGGATCGAGCGCCATAGTCCCCACATCCCCTGCCTAGCAATAACCAAGACGATACCGCGGTGTGCTGAAAATCGGGTTAATCGCAAGAATTGCCGGGTCAGCCGGCGCGCAACCCTGCGTCTGTGCTCGTCCGCTCGACCTGGTCTGCTCGCCCGGTCTGCTTGACTTGGCCCCGGCGCAGCGGCACCAACGGCCCGCGCAGGTTCTTCTTAACCAATCGAAGCCAATGACGCAGAACCGCTTTCTGGTCGTGCGCGGCGGCGCGCCCGATGGCGCGCTGCACGGCGCCGTCGTCGCCATGGGCAATTTTGACGGCGTTCATCGCGGCCACCGGGCGGTTATCGCGGCGGCGCAGCATCGCGCCGCGAAGCTCGGCAAACCGGCCGCTGTGCTGACCTTTGAGCCGCATCCGCGCGCCTTCTTCATGCCGGGAGAGCCCCTGTTTCGCCTCACCGACGAGACCACAAAGTTGCGGTTATTGGCTTCGACCGGACTCGACGGGGCGATTGTCCTGACATTCGACGCCGCGCTTGCGAACCTGACCGCGGATGAATTCGTCGCTCGCATCCTGGTCGGCCGTTTCGGCATCAGCGGAGCCGTGATCGGATTTAATTTTCATTTCGGCAAGAACCGCGCCGGCTCGCCGGACTTCCTGGCGGCGGAGGGCCGCAAGTTCGGCTTTGCCGTCGATGTGATCGCGCCTTTCGAGCTGGACGGCCGGCCGGTTTCTTCCGGTCCTATCCGGGCTGCGCTCGCGGCCGGGCAGCTGGAGGAAGCTGCGACTTTGCTCGGATTTCCGTGGTTCGTCTCCGGCGAGGTGATTCACGGCGATAAGCGCGGGCGGGAGCTCGGCTTTCCAACGGCGAATCTAAGTCTGGGCGCGGCTTGCGGATTGCGCCACGGCGTCTATGCGGTGCGCGTGGCCGTCGGCAAACGTCTCTATGATGGCGTTGCGAATTTCGGCCGCCGGCCGATGTTCGACAGCGGCGTCGTGTTGCTTGAGGTCTTTTTGTTCGATTTCGCGGGCGATCTCTACGGCCAGCGCATCGACGTGGCTTTCATCGCCTGGATCCGCGAAGAGAAATTCTTCGCGTCGGTCGACGAACTGGTGCAGGCGATAAACGACGATTCCAGACAAGCTCGAACGGCGCTCAGCCGCGCCGGAAATATCTTCCCGCCGATCCGAGACGCCTGACTAGCCCTCGGCGTCGGTTGCGGTATGGCGGCTTTCCCGCATCCACTGCGCCGCGAGGAAACCCAGCAGCACGACCGGGATGATGCGTTGCCAGCCGAGCGTGCGGCCGGCCTGCATGGCAACGCCCAAAATCTTCGGATCGAGCAACCATGACGTTGACGCCTGCGCGCGTGCCGCACGTTCCAAAATCGCGCGTTGCTTGGCGCTGCGGCGTGAGACGGCGGCAGCCGTCGCCGCGATCAAGGCGATGAGAAGAAAAACGCCGGCCATGGCAAGCCCGGCGAAAACAGCGCCCAATTGCAGCGAAAGCCATGCGTAGCCGGCGACACACAGGAAAGCGAAACCCGTCAGCAACGCGAAGGCGACAATTGCAAACCAGACGAGCAGCGCAGGGGTGACGCCGCTTCTTGCCTGCACGGAGAGGGTAATGTCGTGAAGCCAGTTCTTGAGCATCAAAAGCCTCGCAACCGTCCTCTAGCGTTCGCCGGCCGCGACGGCCAAAACTAAATTATCGCCAGCAAAGCCCGCCGACGAAAACACAACCTACCGAGAACTTACCTCGTCAAAGCTATCACGCGCCGTCTCAAGATGCGCCGGTCTTCGCGGCATCGCACGAAATCCGCGCCGCGCCAATTATCGCCGCCATGTGACGCCGAACAGGAACGCGATTCCGGCAACGAGCGCGAGCGTCGTATAAGGCCGCGTCTTGATCGATTCATCAATTGCTTCGACGAAATGATCGGATACCTCGCGCACGGCGCTGGCCGCGTCGCGCCCCTTATCCTGAGCATCCGCAAGCGCGTCGTCCACGCTTGACTTGGCGCGACGCCAAGCGGCGTTGCCGCGCGCGCCCACGATCTCGGCGACCTGGTCGGCGAGGCGGTGGAAGTCTTCGCGGAGTTTTTGCACATCGCCCTGCATGTCTGCAGACGCCTCCGAAGCGGTCTGACGCGCCTCGCGAACAGTTTCGCGCGCGTCTTTGACCGTATCGCGCAAGTTTTGTGATGTCGTCGACGCGGTGTTCATGACTTCATCTCCAATACATCGAGGTGCCGAATTCGCCGCGATAAGTATATAGACTGCAAAAAGTTCCATTCAATCGGGAAGTTTGACGTCGTCATGTGGAAACAAGTGATTGAAAACGACGAGCCCCACGATCGAGAGAGGCGCGGCGAGAAATGCGCCGACAGGGCCCCATAGCCACGTCCAAAAAGCCAGCGCGAGGAATACCAGGAGCGGATTAAGGGTGATCCGGCGGCCGACGATCGTGGGTGTAATGAAATGCCCCTCGGCCGTCGTGAGTGCGATAAAGCCGAGCCGCCAACAAGGCATGACCGAGCGCGGGAAAGGTGACGAGTCCCACGCCGAATAGAATGATCACCATCACCGCTGGCCCGACGTAGGGCACGTAGTTGAGCAGCGCCGCGAGCAGTCCGAAAATCACTGGATTGGGAAGGCCCAGCAGAAATGCGCCGATGCCGACGATGACACCGAGCGCGGCATTGATGATGGAGACCAGGACCAGATAGCCGGTCAGATTCTTTTCGATGTCGTCCATGATTCGAAGGAAGCGAAGCTTGGCCTCGCGCCCGGCGAACAGCGAGACGAAGCGCGCGCGCAATTCAAGCTGGCCGGCAAGGAAGAAAAACAGCGTGCCGAAAAACAGCAAAAGCTCGCCGGCCGCCGGCGTCAGAAAGGCGACCACAGGGAAAACCACGCTCGGAGCCGAGATGTCGGACCCGGCCGAACTGCCGAACAAGGCGGTTTGCAACTGACGCGCCGCGGCGAGCGGCTGCTCAAGCACGGCAAACTTCTCTTTAATGCTGGTCCAGATTTCCGGCGCCCGGCCGACCCACTCGCTCACCGGGCCGGCCATTGCAGTCAGGGCGAGGCTTAAGGCCCCCACGCTGATCGCGACGATGCAGATCGCGGTGATCCAAGGTGAGATGCCGCGGCGGCTGGCTGCCTTGACGAATGGCGCGAGCGTTAGCGCAACCACGCCGGCGGAAAATACCGGCAGCAGGATCGCTCGGCCAAGATAGAGGAGGCCGCCGAATAGAATGAGGAAGATGCCGAACGTCGCCATACGGGCGAGGGAGGCCCACACGCCAACGGCGCTGTCCCGCGGCGGCGGATCGCCGATAGTGACGGTATTGGGCACTTCACGGCCAGGGCGCAAGTATTCCACGGAACGATCCTCGCCCGAGCCCGTACGACGGCGTTCACTAACGCGGAAGCCGGAGGCGGGTTCCCGTTGGGGAGAGGAGGGGGTTGCCTTCCAGCGGCCCTTTGCGTTGCGCCACCGGCTTGTTAGAAGGCGCGCCATGAGCGATACGCCGACAAAAGCGCGCGATTACAGCGCAACGCTGTTTCTGCCCAAGACCGACTTCCCGATGCGCGCCGGCTTGCCGCAAAAGGAGCCGGAAATCCTCCAGCGCTGGCGGAAGCTCGATCTTTACGGGCGTTTGCGCGCAGCCGGCACCGGCCGCCCCCGCTTCATCCTCCATGACGGGCCGCCCTATGCCAACGGCCACATCCATGCCGGGACCGCCCTCAATAAAATCCTCAAGGACGTGGTGACCAAGAGTCACCAGATGCTCGGCTTCGATTCGAATTATGTGCCGGGCTGGGACTGCCACGGCCTGCCGATCGAATGGAAGATCGAGGAGGAAAATTACCGCGCCAAGGGCAAGCCGAAACCGGATTTGTCAAATCCCGCCGCCTTAATCGAATTCCGCAGGGAGTGCCGGGCCTTCGCCGAGCACTGGATCGGCGTGCAGCGCGACGAGTTCTCGCGTCTTGGCGTTATCGGCGATTGGGCACATCCCTACACCACGATGGACTTTTTCGCCGAGGCGCAGATCGCCCGCGAGCTGATGAAGTTCGCGTCCAACGGCACGCTTTATCGCGGCAGTAAGCCGGTGATGTGGTCGGTCGTCGAAAAGACCGCGCTCGCCGAAGCCGAAGTCGAATATGAGGACTACACGTCCGACACCGTGTGGGTGAAGTTTCCGGTGACGGGCTACAACGTCTCTGGCTCATTCCTTCTCGATATGAATGCGAGCCTCGTCGGCTCCCCGAAAGGGAAGACGATGTTGAGAGAGGAGTCCGAACAACTCCTCAAAGAGAGCGGTTTGCGTGATGCCAGCGTTGTTGTCTGGACGACAACTCCTTGGACAATACCGGGAAATAGAGCAATTAGCTATTCGCCGCGGATTGGTTACGGTCTTTACGAGGTCTCGGATGCACCTGCAGGCAATTGGGCGAAAGTCGGAGACAAGTTCATACTAGCCGAGAAGCTCGCTGTTGATGTGCTGCGCCAAGCGCGAGTGACCGCATTCCGGCAACTAGCGACCGTCGCAAATGAAACAATCGCAGCGATTATCTGTTCACATCCGCTCAAAGGTTTCGGCGGTGACTATCAATTTCAGGTACCGACGCTCGCAGGCGATCACGTTACTGATGACGCCGGAACGGGGTTTGTCCACACGGCGCCTGGGCACGGCCGCGAAGACTTTGATATTTGGGTCGCAAATGCGCGTGAGCTTGAAGAAGGCTATGGCGTCAACACGACGATCCCGTACACGGTCGATGCCGACGGCCGTTTCACCGAGCAGGCGCCCGGCTTCACCGGCAAGCGCGTCCTCACCGAGAAAGGCGAGAAGGGCGACGCCAACGAGGCGGTGATCAAGGCCTTGATCGAGGCCGGGATGCTGATCGCGCGCGGACGGCTCAAGCATCAATATCCGCACTCGTGGCGTTCGAAAAAGCCGGTGATCTTCCGCAACACGCCGCAATGGTTCATCGCGATGGATCGGCCCATTGCGCTTTTGAGCGGCACGACGCGACACGGCCGGACGCTGCGGCAGCTTGCCAATGACGCGATCGCGGCGACGCGCTGGGTGCCGCCACAGGGGCAGCACCGCATCGGCGCCATGGTCAACAATCGCCCCGATTGGGTGATTTCGCGTCAGCGCGCCTGGGGCGTGCCCATCGCCGTCTTCATCAAGGAGAATTCCGACGGTTCGGTCGAAATCCTCAACGATCCGGACGTGAATATGCGGATCATCGATGCCTTCGAGGAAGAGGGCGCCGACGCCTGGTACGCGCCTGGAGCGCGCGAGCGTTTTCTCGGCAAGCTTGCCAATGAGGGCTGGCAGAAGGTCGACGACATTCTCGACGTCTGGTTCGATTCCGGCTCGACCCACGCCTTCGTACTGGAGGACGCCAAACACTTCCCCGCGCTCGCGCATATCAAACGCAAGGCCGATGGCGGCGACGAAGTTGTGGTGTATCTCGAGGGCTCCGACCAGCACCGCGGCTGGTTCCAGTCGTCGCTGCTTGAGTTCCTGCGGGACGCGCGGCCGCGCCCCCTTCGATATCGTCATCACCCACGGCTTCACGCTCGACGAGCACGGCCGCAAAATGTCGAAGTCGCTCGGCAACGTGATCGCGCCGCAGGATGTGATCGATCAATCGGGCGCCGATATCCTGCGATTGTGGGCCTGCGCGGCCGATTATTGGGACGATCAACGCATCGGGCCGGAAATTCTCAAGACCACGGTGGAGACCTACCGCAAGCTCCGCAACACGCTGCGCTGGATGCTCGGCAATCTCGCGCATTTCGAGGCCGCCGATCGTGTTTCCCTTGAAGAGATGCCGGAGCTTGAACGTCTGATGCTGCATCGGCTGACCGAGCTCGATGCGCTCATCCGCGCCGCCTACAGGGATTTCGACTACAAGCGCATCTTCGCCGCGCTCAACGCGTTCATGACCGTCGATCTTTCGGCCTTCTATTTCGACGTCCGCAAAGACGCGCTTTATTGCGATCCCTATTCGTCGCTCAAGCGCAAAGCCTGCCTTAACGTGCTCGATCATTTGTTCCGCTGCACGGTGACGTGCCTTGCCCCGATCCTGTGCTTCACCGCCGAGGAAGCCTGGCTCGCGCGCGATCCCGACGCCACGTCCGTTCACCTCGAGAGCTTTCCGGCGGTGCCGGAATCCTGGCGCGACGACGCCTTGGCCGAGAGATGGCGCAAGCTGCGCAATCTTCGCCGGGTCGTCACTGGCGCGCTGGAGCTCGAGCGTGCAGGAAAACGCATCGGTTCTTCGCTCGAGGCGGCGCCGATCATCTACGTGTCGGACCCCGATCTCTTCGGCGTTGCCGCCGACGCCGATCTGGCGGAACTGTGCATCACTTCGGATGCCATGCTGGTCGAAGGCGAGGGGCCGGCTGCGGCTTTCCGGCTGGACGACGTGGCCTCGGTTGCGGTCGAGCCGCGTCTGGCGGAAGGCCGCAAATGCGCCCGCTCCTGGAAGATTTCGCCTGCGGTCGGCAGCGATCCTCAATATCCAGACGTGACTCCGCGAGACGCCCAGGCGTTGCGTGAATGGGACGCCATGCGCAAGGCGGCGGAGTAGGGCCGCATGACGGAAATGGCGCAAACGCCGGCGCGGCAGTCGTACGTCTGGGGACCGCTGAGCCTGCTTGGGCTGATGGTCGCTTTGCTCGCGGGCGTCGTAGATCAGGTATCGAAGTTCTGGCTGTTATACGGGTTCGATCTCGACAACCGGGTGCGGGTGGCCATAGCGCCGTTCGTCGACCTCGTTGTCACCTGGAATACCGGGATCAGCTATGGGCTCTTTCAGCAGCGTGAACTCCTAGGTGCCTGGGTGTTGCTGGCGTTCAAGGCGGTGGCGGTTGTTGTCCTCTGGGCCTGGTTGGCGCGCGCTTCGTCGCGACTCACAGCTGTTGCGCTCGGCCTGATTATCGGTGGGGCCGTCGGTAACGGCATCGACCGCCTGCACTGGCCCGGTGTTATGGATTTTGTGCTTTTCCACATCGAAACGCCCAGCTGGAGCTTCCGCTGGTACGTTTTTAACCTTGCCGACGTGGCGATTGTTGCTGGGGTCGCTGCCCTCCTGTACAATTCCTTCTGGGTGGGATCGCCGCAAAAGCGCCCTGATCCCGGATAAAAGAAAGGCATTCTGGGGAGTGCCCCACCGGCACGTCGGGTGAGAGTATGCCGCAGGATCGAAGTCCCGGCCGCAAGACCGGCCATCGGGCGTGTGCACGCGCCGCGCTGTGCGCCCTTGCGGGCGCCGTCTGGCTTTGTCTCGTCGTAGGTCTTACTAGCTCCGCGGCGATGGCCCAGACCTCTGGCAGCGACAATGAGGGTGTTTGGTCTAGGGTCATGAGATCAGTCGGCCTCCGTAGCGCGCCCGACCCGAATTCGGACATCAACTATACCGAGCGGCCGCCGCTTGTGGTGCCGCCAAGCCGTGATCTGCCTTCGCCGGTGGCGCAGCAGCCGACGCCGACGGCGGACTGGCCTAAGGGGCCAGCCAAGCCGGTGAAGCGCGCTAAAGCTTCAACCGAAGTCATTCCGGCAACCGCCGTGCAAACCCCGAATCCGCCGTTCCAGAAGAAGCCCTGGTACAATCCAGCCGGCTGGTTCTCGAAAGAAGAATACGCCAGCTTTAACGGAGAGCCGGTGCGCCAGAATCTAACCGAGCCGCCGGCCGGCTACAGGGTCCCTTCGCCGGACCAACCCTACGGCATCAGCCCCGAGAAGAAGCCCTATAAGCCGACCGCTCAGGATCACATGGTGGCGCCGGTCAGTAGCCAGCCGTCGGCTCAGCCTGGGAAATGACCGCTGCAGGCGGCGCCCAGCTTTGCCCAAGAACTCTCTCGCTGCGCCACCGGGCGCCAACATAGCAAAGCGGCGGATGATAATAACGAGACGTGGGGCGCAGCGCGGCGTCTTGTCGCGAGGCCGGTATGGTGGGCGTCTGAAGTTCCCTGGAGGTTAGATACGTGATCAAGACCTTTCTGCTCGTGCTCGGCTTGTTCGTCGCGCTTGTGACCGCGGTGGAAGCCGCCCCAGATGCCGGCGTTGCGCACTTCACGTTGGCGAACGGGCTCGAGGTCGTTGTGGTGCCGGATCATCGCGCTCCCGTCGTGACCCACATGATCTGGTACAAAGTCGGATCGGCGGACGAAACAGCCGGGAAGTCGGGTCTTGCGCACTTCCTCGAACATCTGATGTTCAAAGGCACCGCGCGCAATCCGGGCAATCGCTTCTCGCAGGAAGTGGCCGCCATCGGCGGGCAGGAGAACGCATTCACTACGAGTGACTATACCGGCTTCTTCCAGCGCGTGCCGCGCGAGCATCTCAAAGAGATGATGGGCTTCGAGGCCGACAGGATCACGGGTCTCGTCCTTACCGATGACGTCGTGCGGCCGGAACTTAATGTCGTGCTCGAAGAGCAAAACATGCGGGTCGCCAACAATCCGAACAGCCGCTTGGCCGAGCAAATGGACGCGGCGCTCTATCTCAATCATCCTTACGGCCGGCCGACGATCGGTTGGCGGCCGGAGATTGAAAGCCTTGACCGCGATGATGCGCTCGCCTTCTACCGGCGCTTTTACTCTCCGAATAACGCGATCGTGGTGGTGGCCGGCGACGTGACCGCCGAGGAAGTGAAAGCGTACGCTGATGATACATACGGCAAGATTCCATCACGCGCCGATATCGCGCCGCGGCGGCGACCGAAGGAGCCGCCTCCAGAAGCGCCGCGCACCGTGACGCTGGCCGATCCGCAGGTCGAACAGCCTAGCGTCAATCGCTACTACCTCGCGCCGTCGCGCACGACCGCGAAGCCCGGTGAGAGCGAGGCGCTCGAAGTCTTGGCGCATGTGCTCGGCGGCGGTTCGAACAGCCGTCTCTACCGTACGCTCGTTCTCGATCGGGGCGTCGCGCTGCATGCCGGCGCCTACTATTCGAGTACCGCTCTCGATTACGGCAAGCTCGGCGTCTTCGGCTCGCCTAAGCCCGGAAAGACTTTGCATGATGTGGAAGCGGCGATCGATATCGTGTTGAGCGATGTCAGCGAGCACGGCGTGACGGACGAGGAGCTTGATCTCGCCAAGAACCGGATGATCGCGGACGCCGTCTACGCGCAGGACAATCAGGCGACGCTGGCGCGCTGGTACGGCGCGGCGCTGGCGACCGGCGAGACAGTCGATATGGTCCGCCAATGGCCTGAGGCGATCCGCGCAGTGACTGCCGACGACGTGCGCGATGCGGCGCGCAAATGGCTCAATCGCAAAGCGTCCGTCACCGGATATCTGGTCAATAGCCTTCACGATGAGGAGAAGCACACGTGAACATGATGGCGCCGGCCGTTCTTCATTCGATCCAACGGCGCGCAGCCGTCGCGTTCCTGGCGCTTCCTCTTCTCGCCGCGCCGGCGCTCGCCACCACGATCGAGCGCGTCGTCAGCCCGGGCGGCATCGAAGCCTGGCTGGTGCATGAGCCGGCCGTGCCGATGATCGCCATCGACTTCGCTTTTGTCGGTGGGGCCGCGCAAGATCCTGCCGGCAAGGCAGGGACTGCGAGCCTGGTTGCGTCGCTGCTCGACGAGGGCGCCGGCGATCTCGATGCCAAAACCTTTCATGCCCGCCTCGAGCGCAAGGCCATCGAGCTCGGCTTTCAGGCGGAACGCGACACGCTGCGCGGTACGCTTCGTACGCTCACGCAGAACAAGGACGAAGCGTTCGAATATTTGCGGCTTGCTCTGACGGAACCGCGTTTCGATCAATCCGACGTCGAAGTCATCCGCTCGCAAATTCTCTCGCTGCTGCGGCGGGCCACGACCAGTCCGACCGACATCGCCAATCTGCGCTGGTGGCAGACTGCGTTCGCCGATCATCCTTATGGCCGCCCCGTGAACGGCACTCTGGAATCAGTGCCGACGGTGACGATCGGTGACCTCAAAGACTATACGCGGCGGGCGCTGGCACGCGGCAATCTGAAGGTTGCCGTGGTCGGTGACATCGACGCCGATAGCGTGAAGGTGATGCTCGACCGAGTATTCGGCGCTTTGCCGGCCCAACCGGATTTGAAGCCCGTGCCAAACGTGTCGCCGCAGGGGCTGGGGCGCCGTATCGTCATCAAGCTCGACGTCCCGCAGGCCGTCGTCACCTTCGGCGGCCCCGGTATTGCACGCAAAGATCCGGATTTCATGGCCGCCTACATCGTCAATCATATCCTTGGTGGCGGCGCCTTCTCGTCGCGGCTTTACCAGGAAGTGCGGGAAAAGCGCGGCCTCGCCTACTCGGTCTATGACAGCCTGGTATGGCTCAATCACAGCGCGCTGTTCCTCGGCGGCACGGCCACGCGTGCTGACCGGGCGAGCGAAACGCTTGACGTCATCGATAAGGAAATCCACCGGCTGGCCGAAGACGGACCGACCGCGGACGAGCTCGCCAAAGCCAAGGCTTATCTGAACGGCTCTTTCGTGCTCAATCTCGACACCTCGAGCAAGATCGCGGCTCTGCTCGTGCAGTTGCAGCTCGACGGGCTCGGCATCGACTACTTCACCCGGCGCTCCGAGATGATCAATGCAGTGACGCTCGAAGACGCGCGGCGCGTGGCCAAGCGGATGCTCGATGGCGGCATGCTGGTCACCGTCGCCGGACGGCCGGAGGGACTTGCGTCGACCACCGCGCAGTAAGCGGCCCGGGCCCGGATTTCGCGCGCGGGCGATCCGGGCTACCTTCGCTGCACCATGATCCGCGTCACTTCCAATATCAGCATCGACGAGCACGAGATTGAAGAAAGTTTCGTGCGCGCGTCGGGTCCGGGCGGACAGAACGTCAACAAGCTCGCGACCGCAGTTCAGTTGCGCTTCAATGTCCGCTCGTCGCCGACGCTGCCAGCCGAAGTGCGTGCGCGGCTCGAACGGCTCGCCGGTGCGCGGCTCACGCGCGACGGCATATTGGTCATTACCGCGCAGCGTCATCGCACCCAGGGCCGCAATCGCCAGGATGCGCTCGATCGGCTGATCGATCTCATTCGCCGCGCGGCGATCGAGCCGCGGTTGCGGCGGCCAACCAGGCCAACCAGGGCCTCGCGCGAACGCCGCGTGGAAGCCAAAAAACATCGCGCCGGCCTCAAGCGAACGCGCCATGCCAAGCCGATTCTTGATTAAGCATAGCCTGATCCCCGAATCATGGCCGCGCCGGCTGCAGCCGGACCAATAAATGCGAATGATTTGCGACCGCCCGGTCACTTTTGCCGAGCGCGGATCAAATTTTCGTTTCATTTCAACGCTTGCGCACCAAACTCCGGGCTCCTAATTCCGCAACGGGAAACGCCTCTGCGCGGCCTAAGCCGGGGAGAACGGAAAGGCCGGCGCTTTTGATATGCGTGCTGCAGCGAGGGTGACGGTACCGCCGACGGTCCGGCCAAATGGCTGAAAGTACGGGAGACTTTGATGAACCAGGCACCCTCGCTTGAACATACGGTCCAAGGGGCAAAACGTGTTCTTCCGTTCGAACGCGTCGTACTCGTGTTGCAAGGTGGCGGTGCACTCGGCGCTTACCAAGCCGGCGTTTATCAGGCGCTTCACGAAGCCAATATCAAAGTGGATTGGATTTGCGGCACCTCGATCGGCAGCATCAACGGCGCACTGCTCGCCGGCAATCTGCAGCAGCGGCGGGTTGAAAGATTACGTGAATTTTGGGAAGCGGTCACCAAGCCGCCGATCCGGATTCCGAATATCCCGTGGTTTACCGAACTGCCGTGGAATGGCAACGGCCAGGCTCGGTATTGGACCAACCGGGTGAGCGCGTTTGCCACGATGTTTCACGGCGCGCCCGATTTCTTCACGCCGCGACCGTTTCCCCCGGTCAGCTCGGCCGCCGAGCGCCCCGATTTGGTGAGCTACTATGATACGGCGCCGCTGAAAGCCACGCTCGGGCGCTTGGTCGATTTTGATTTGATCAATACCAGGCCGCTGCGCTTCTCCGTCGCCGCCACCAATGTTCGTACCGGAGCGCCGGTTTATTTCGACAATCTCAAGGAGACGATCGCGTCCGCGCACGTGATGGCGAGCGCGTCGCTTCCTCCCGGATTTCCGCCGACCGAAATTGATGGCGAATATTATTGGGATGGCGGCGTCGTCTCGAATTCGCCGATGCAATTCGTGATCGACGACAGGCCGCGCTACAGTGCGCTCGTCTTTCAGGTCGACCTTTGGGACGCCAACGGTGAAGTGCCGCTCGACATACCTTCGGCCAACCTGCGGGCCCTGGAGATCCACAGTGCCAGCCGCCTGAACATCACGCTTGAGCAATACAAAAAGACGCAGAAGTTCCGGCACGCATTGGCGAGATTTTTGAATAAGCTCCCGGATACCTGCCAGAACGATCCGGATGTGCAATTCCTTGCCGAAGAGGCGCGCGTCAAAGTGGCGACCGTGGTTCAGCTGAAGTACCAAGCGAACGGGTATGAAACGGCGGGCAAGACATTCGAGTTCTCCCGCGCCGCCATGGAGGAGCATTGGCAGGCCGGCTACGACGATACCAAGCTCGCGCTGGGCGAGCCCGCCGTGTTCGAGTTGCCGCATGTGACGGAAGCGGCGCGCATCTTCGATGTCCATCGTGGCTGGGTGAAATAGCAATCGGGCCCTCCCGCGCTCTTGCGACCCGATGATGTCGCCCGGGTTGAGCGACGGCGAAGTCCGGGAACGACCTTGCAGCCCGAGAGCACCTCCCAATTTTTGTTGAATTGGGATGTGCTCTCGATTCTGCGTGGTCGCATGTCCTTCTCGGAAAACCGGTTTCCACTTTTCCGGGACATGCCCTAGTGCCCCCGGATTTCGCCGATGCTCAATCCGGGCTACCTTTTAGGCGAGCGAGTCGCGCATGCCTGTCCGCCAGCTTCCCGAGACGATCATCAACCGCATCGCCGCCGGCGAGGTCGTGGAGCGGCCGGCGAGCGTGGTGAAGGAACTCGTCGAGAACGCGCTCGACGCCGGCGCAAGCCACATTGACGTTCTCACCGACGGCGGAGGTCGACGTCTCATTCGCGTTGCCGACGACGGCGCGGGCATGATCGCGGCCGACCTCGCTCTGGCGGTGGAGCGGCACGCCACCTCGAAGCTCGCCGATGATGATCTTGTCGCCATCAACACGCTCGGCTTTCGCGGCGAGGCGTTGCCGTCGATCGGCGCCGTCGCGCGCCTTGCGATTGCGACGCGCCACAGATCGGAGCCGCACGCCTGGTCGATCGAGGTGGACGCCGGGGCGAAGTCCGAGCTCAGACCCGCCGCGCTCGGTGAGGGGACGCGGGTCGACGTGCGAGACCTGTTTTATGCCACGCCCGCGCGATTGAAATTCCTCAAGCTCGATCGCACCGAGGCGGAGGCCGCCCGCGACGTCGTGCGCCGGCTCGCCATGAGCCGCCCGGATGTGGCCTTCACGCTTGCCGGCGAGGAGCGTGCGCCGGTCACCTTCGCAGCTGTACTTCCAGGGGCCGCCGGTCGTCTCACCCGGCTCGGCGACGTGCTTGGCGCCGATTTCCGCGCCAATGCGATCGAGATTGCCGCCGAGCGCGAGGGCGTGGTCGTGGAGGGTTTTGCGGCATTGCCCACGCTCACGCGCGCCAACGCGCTCGGCCAATATCTTTTCGTCAACGGCCGTCCGGTGCGCGACAAGGTTCTTCTCGGCGCGGTGCGCGCCGCTTACGCCGACTATCTGCCGCGCGACCGTCACCCGCTGGTCGCGCTTTTCGTCACGCTCGACCCGCGCGAACTGGACGTCAACGTGCACCCGGCGAAAACCGAAGTGCGCTTTCGCAACGCGGGGCTTGTGCGCGCCTTGTTGGTGCATGCGCTCAAAGCTGCGCTGGCCCGCGAGGGAAACCGCACGGCGACGACCGGTGGCAACGCGACCATCGCGGCGTTTCGTCCGGAGCGCACTGCCTATTCCTTGCCCCGGGGCGCGAGGCGAGGGGGCTTCGACTGGCGGCGTTCGCCCGCGCGGCCCGGCGAACCCCGCCGGACGAGCGCATTCATGCCGGGAAGCGGTCTTGCCGAGGCGGCTCAGGCTGCCTTCGACGTGGGCGCTCCTGCGGTTGGGGGCGAGCCCTCGCTGGCCGAAATCGGCATCGCGTCGTCGGCGGCGTTCGCAGCGCCTGCCGCCGACGGGTTCGAACATCCGCTTGGTGCCGCGTGCGCGCAGGTGCACGAGACCTACATCGTCGCCCAAACGCGCGACGGCCTCGTCATTGTCGATCAACATGCCGCTCACGAGCGTATCGTTTACGAGAAGCTCAAAGCAGCGCTGGAGCGAAGCGGCGTTGCGCGCCAGATTCTTCTGATCCCGGAGATCGTCGAGCTCGATGAGGCCGATGTGGACCGTCTGCTCGTCCACGCGCAGGAATTAGCGTGTTACGGTCTTGTTCTGGAATCATTCGGGCCGGGCGCGGTGGCGCTGCGGGAGACTCCATCCCTGCTCGGCGAAATCGACGGCGCGGGGCTCGTTCGCGATCTGGCCGAACATATGGGTGAATGGGACGAGATACTGCCGCTCGAACGTCGGCTGATGCACGTCGCCGCCACCATGGCCTGCCACGGCTCGGTGCGCGCCGGGCGACGGCTGAAAGTCCAGGAGATGAACGCGCTCCTGCGCGAGATGGAGGTCACGCCCAATTCCGGGCAATGCAATCACGGCCGCCCGACTTATGTGGAACTCAAACTCACGGATATCGAGCGGCTGTTTGGCCGGCGGTAAGGCACTCATCTCCAAGCGTTGATGATGGCGTTAAGTTCAAGGAAAGTCGTCGGACCTTGAAGCTTCGGCCGCAGCTTCTCGACGTCGAATACGCCAGGCAGCGAACGGTACAATTCCGACATGACGGCCGCGGATTGCCAATCCTCTGGTTTCTCGTAGAAGCGCAACAGATGTTGCTTTCCTTCAAGCTCGATATGCTCCAGTGCCTTACCTATGATTGTTGAGAGTGGGACACCGTGTTTCTCTGCCAATGAGGCCGGGAGCAACGTCCACCAATACAGGCCTGGAATATATTTCTGAGTGTCGCGCCCGACCCAGCTTTCGATGGTGTTGATGCCCAGTTTGGTCGTAATGCGATTGCGGTGCTCGCGTTCCTCGGCCATGCAAGCGAAACCGAAGATCGGATGCGCCATGGCCATGTGAATCAGAAACTCCTTCACGGCACCATATGGAATTGCGTCAAAGTACGAGCAACAAATGAGATTGCCGTTTCTTAATTTGCGAAAATCATACAGGGCGATCGAATTTCGAAGAAAGACACCAATTGAAGGCAACTCAAAAGTCTGTAGAAAAACCCTCGCATCGCCGACTCGCGTGCCGACCTCATCCTCGCCCAGACTTTTGTGAGTTGGCCGCAGCGCGTCAGGCAAAGTCAAAATCGCCTCAAGCGCTAGGGACACCATGGAAAACGGAAACTCTAGCTCTGCTTTGATCATGTCGCTCTCTTTCACTGCGGTCCTAAATCAGGACGCAGAATGATGTCATCGAATAGCTTCCGAGCGCGGCCAGTTATCCTCGTTTTCGTTCCAGTAATCAGTATTGATTGCCGCCCCTAAGCTACTCGACCAGCTCGTTCGCGTTATTGCTCTATTGCGGGTGCCGAGCCGCTTCCTGCAAAATGGCGATCATGCGATCTATCACCTGATCCAACGTCGTTCCGGCTGGGAAAACGACTGTCTGCTCGGGATCTTCCGCCCAGTTGTTTGGCTCTCGCCGATAACCGACGATCTGACAACGTCCGCCCCGCTCGGCGATAAGCCAGGTCGAAGTCCCGCGCGCGAAAGCGCCCCAGCTTTTCACGCCGGCGTACTTGACGACGACTGGCTGCGGATAGGGCCGCGGATACGGCCCAGTTGGCGGATTGCCCCGGGCAAACGTCTCCTTAAATGCGCGGCGTAATACGTCGGTTTCGGAAACCTCGACGACCGTGACGGGCTCGATATCGCGATACAGACCCTTTTGAGCAAGCCCCAGGGTCGGGATGATCACGCGGCCCGCTCTTAGATAAATACTACAACGCATGATTTCTCCTAGAATATCGTGACAATGATGCGGATGTTTTTGCTTCTCGCAATTCTTGTCGCAGCTTTGATCGCTTCCCGCTGCACTGCCGTCAGGCTGCTCTCGGGAATGATCAAGCGCAGCACTTTCCCACTAATCTCAGACGATACGATAACGTCGCCTCCCCATCTTGTGCCTGAATATGCTTCAAGTTCGGTGAGGTACTTGTTGAGCTTGTATAATAATCGCTGGAAATCTTGATAGGTTGCGGCATTCAGGTCGACGGACTTATTGCTGATTGCGATATTGTCCACAAAATCATCGATCGTGCGCGAGAGCTCATGCAAATCGCCGCTCCGAAAGATTTTGTCGATGACTTTTCCGCGAGGGAAGGGCCCGAGCTTCCATATGGCCAGACGCTGCTGCGCCGGCACTGCAATCGCCGCAGTCTCGAACTCGATTTCGGGCGGGACTGCCGGCAGCTTCGGCAGGGGTCCGCGGAATAGCCAAGGCGAAAGGAGGAGAAGCGTGCCGGAAAGCAAATCCCGCAGGCGGCCGGCGAGAGCCGGATCGTATTTGGCATAGTGCGCCGCCAGATTGAGGTTTGTCTGCCGCTCTTCCTTGGTAATGCCGGGCTGAAGTACAGCGCTCAAGATTGCATTTAGTGCATCCCCGCCATTCGCATCACCGACGTCGTAGTAATATCTCTTGATTTCAGCTCTGATCGTCCTTGCATCTTCCGGCTTCGCGTTTGCGATCCATTGGATGAAGTCGGCGAGCTCGTCATTGTATTCACCCGGTGGCAGCGTCACCCAGCCGTCGTGCGGCGGCGCGGCGTCAGTTCGACGCGAATCATCCTGGTTTTCGACAAATCTCAGTCTCGATTCGCCGGGGCGCGACTCGTCTTGGCTTGATCCGTGTTGAGGACCGCCGGTCGGCGCGAACCAACCGGGATTCGGCGGCACACCGGAGCGCGGGTGCAGAGCGGGGTTCCAGTTGTTGCTGCCGCCTTCGTCGCGGGCGTATTTGATCAGCGCGTCTTCGGCGATCAGCGCGTCACGTGCTGCCGGGCTTGGCAGGTCCGGAATCTTCAAGTGTACGGCTGCGATCCGTGCCAATGCCGGATCGTTGGCGTTCAGCGCGGAGGCGACCG
The DNA here is from genome assembly GCA_963831135.1 of uncultured Alphaproteobacteria bacterium. Taxonomy (GTDB): domain Bacteria; phylum Pseudomonadota; class Alphaproteobacteria; order Rhizobiales; family Xanthobacteraceae; genus BOG-931. The sequence continues at coordinate 66,070 of CAWHPH010000063.1, read as the reverse complement.
TGGCGAGGCCGGCCGTCAGCCGGTCGACCGCAAAACCGTTCGGGAACGCACACTTGAACAGTCCCTCGATCTCGAACCGTTCGCGGACGACAAAGCGCCCGTCGCGCCGCTCGATCAGTGCCGTGTGGCCAAGCAACAAACCATCATCGGTGCAAGCAAGCCCGAGATTGTCGGGCGTGTACTCGCTCAAACGCCAAATTGGATAAATCATGTTCGTCCCCGTCACGGGGACAAATCAATACTGTTTCAGAGACCATAGTCAACAAAACAGTGACAATTCATACAGCGATGACTGTTTTTTACATTCGATCAATAAATTAGCAGCGGTCCTCGAAAGCCATCCGGAGCGGTCCGCTAGAGATCGGACACGTGCGCTCACCAAGCGAATCATCGAGCGGGCTACGCCGCCACAACTTCCGAGCTTCGCGCAGCTTTTCCGAGCCGGACCGCGATGGAACGGAACTAATTTCGCCGCGCGCTAAAGCATAATGGCTCTCGGTCGAAGCGCGCCGTCTGTTCTGGTTCGTCATCCGCAGTCAGGATGACGGACCAAATGCAGACGATCCAATTTCAAACCAATGCGCTTTGGTTCTCGCTCAACCGTAAAAAAATGAATTCCGTATCGTCGTAGCGTCGCCGATCGACTTCGCGAAATCCCTCGGGTACGGCGAATTGAGCTTTTGCCGCTTCTTCAACGACGATCAGGGCATCGGGCGTGAGCCAGCCGCCGGCGCGCGCCGAGGCAAGGGCAGCGGTGGCGAGGCCGTGGCCATAAGGCGGATCGAGGAAGGCGAGCGGAAATGCAGCGTTCGGATGGGCGTCGCCAAGCTTGGTCGCGTCGCGGCGAAAAATCTTGGAGGTTCCGCCAAGGCCGAGCGCGACCACGTTCTCGCGCAGGAGCGCGCGCGCTTCCGCGCCTTCGTCGACGAACAGCACGAACGCGGCGCCGCGCGAGAGCGCCTCGATCCCGAGCGCGCCGGTGCCGGCGAAAAGATCGAGCACGCGCGCGCCGGTGACGGGGTCGTCAAAGCTGTGGACGAGAATGTTGAACAGCGACTCGCGCAGGCGATCCGCCGTTGGCCGGATGGCCTTCGATTTCGGCGCGGCGATCGGGCGCCCGCGCAGCCGGCCGCCGACGACGCGCATCAATTCCCCCGCGGACGTCGCGGACGTGGCCCGGAAGCGCGGTCAGGGGAGCGGCGGCGGCTGTGCCGGTCGCTTTTGCGCGTTTCTATTTTGTCCGGCTCGATCTTCGGCGCCTGTCCGAAGCGTTCGACCGGCACAGGGCGCCCTTTGCGGTTGGTGAGAAGGCCTGCGCGTGGTTCGCCGGCCGAGCGCTCGTCCCGTTTTTCGGCGGCGCGCCGGCCGCCGCGAAATTTCCGGCGCAGCTTTTTGGCGGCACCTTCCGGCTCGTGTGCGCGCCACGAATGACTCGGAGATTTTCGATCGATCGATTTTCGATCCTTCGGTTTGCCTCGACGGGCTTGGTCCCGCGTCGGCGTGGGAGGGGCGGATCGCTGCCGCTGATCCTTTGCTGGCGCTTCTTGCGACTGCGGTTGTGCGCGCGAGACGACGGGAGCGGAAAAATCCGCACGTGAGAGTGCGGCGATGCGCTCGCCCAGTTGCTCGCGCAGCACGCGGGTCGGCACCTCTTCGACCTCACCTTCGGCAAGTTCACCGAGTTGAAATGGGCCGAACGAGACCCGGATCAGACGAGTGACGGCGAGGCCGAGATGGCCGAGGACGTTTCGCACCTCGCGGTTCTTGCCCTCGCGAATCGCGAAGGCGAGCCAGAGATTCGATCCCTGCACACGATCGAGCGCTGCATCGATCGCCCCGTAGCGGACGCCATCGATGGTCACTCCCGCGCGCAATTCGTCAAGCTGCTGTTGCGTCACCGAACCGTGTGCGCGCACGCGATAGCGCCGCAGCCAGCCGGTGGCCGGCAATTCGAGGACGCGCGCGAGCGCGCCGTCATTGGTGAGCAGCAGCAGGCCTTCGGTATTGAAGTCCAACCGGCCGACGCTGATGAGGCGCGGCAGGCCTTGAGGCAGATGCTGGAAGAGGGTCGGCCGGCCCCGCGGGTCGGCGTGTGCGGTCAATAGGCCCCGGGGCTTGTGATAAAGAAACAGCCGCGTGCGTTCGCGCGTCGGCAACGGCTCTCCGTCGACGCTGATGCGGTCGCGCCCGGTGACGTTGAGTGCGGGCGAATGAATCACCGCGCCGTTGACGGCGACGCGGCCTGCGGAGATCCATTCCTCCGCCTCGCGCCGCGAGGTGAGGCCGGCGCGCGCAATCACTTTGGCGATCCGTTCGCCGGTCGTATCGCCGTGCTTGTCGGCGTCAGCCATCGCGCTTTGATCCCATCACGGCCGGGCTCTTTCCCACCTCGGGCATCCGCATGCGCCGTCGTGTATGACGTGTATAAAGACGTGGAATGCCGCACAAGGCCGGCATGACGGTGATCGGATGGCATCATTCATGGACTTGGCGCTCGAGGAAGCCCGCGCCGCCGGCGAGCGCGGCGAGGTCCCGATCGGCTGCGTCATCATGCACAATGGTATCGTCGTCGCGCGCGCCGGCAATCGCACGCTGGCGGACCACGACCCGACGGCCCATGCCGAGCTTGTCGCCATCCGCGCGGCCGGCGCCGTTCTCGGCTCGGAGCGGCTGGTGGATTGCGATCTCTACGTCACGCTCGAGCCTTGCGCGATGTGCGCGGGCGCCATCGCATTCGCGCGCATCCGCCGCCTCTATTATGGCGCCGCCGATCCCAAAGGCGGCGCGGTCGATAACGGCGTGCAGTTCTTCGCGTCTCCCGCCTGCCACCATCGGCCGGACGTGTATGGCGGTATGGCGGAGGCGGAGGCGTCGACACTGCTCAAAGATTTCTTTCGCGAGCGGCGTTAAGAACGTGATCGCGAAGAGCCAGCCCTGGACTTGATCCGGGCTGGATGCCGGTTGGGAATCTTTTGTCAGCTTGCCAGCAAGGCGCCGAGCCTTTCCTTCACGACAGCCTTTGTTGCGTCGGCGGAACGCAAAATCGCCGACGCTTGATAGAAGTCGAGCGTGCGGAAGATTCCGACATTGGGCCGAATCAGGAGGTCGGGCGCCGTGTGCGCAAGCTTGGCCGCGACGATGGCGCTGCCCATGACCAAGATGGTGGTGTAGATGCATTCCCAGGTGCTCGGCATGTCGGCGCGCTCGCCGCCCGGCATGCCGAACAGATCGACGGCGACGACGATGTCGGCGCGCCCGGTGAGCTTGTCGAACGGCAACGGATTGGTGGTGCCGCCGTCGATCAGCACGCGTTCGTCGACGATGACGGGACGGAACAGTCCTGGGATCGCGATCGAGGCGGCGACCGCCGGATGGAGCGGCCCCTTTGACAATGGTGTTTCTTGCCGATGGTGCAGATCCGTCGCCATCACGGTCAGCGGAATTTCCAGCTCGGAGAAATCGGCCGGTACCTGTTGCGGTAGGAACTGCTCGCAGAATTTTTCCGCGTCCATCTGCGTCGCCTGACTGAACGCCCCGGAAAAAAAGTGCGCGAGCGTGCCGGCGCGCGCCTTCATCAGACGGCGCCTGATTTCGCCCGGGCTGTGCGCGAGCGCAATCACATGGTGCCGGATGTCCTTGCCGCGCATTCCGGCCGCATAGGCGGAGCCGATCAGAGCTCCGATCGAGGTACCGGCGATGGCGACGGGCTTTACGCCCATCTCGTCGAGCGCCTCAATGACCGCGATATGCGCCAAGCCCCGCGCGCCGCCGCCGCCAAGGGCGAGCGCGAAGGTCTTCATCCGCGGTCGCCGGTCACGACGCCCCCGCCTGGCGCGCGAATTCCCATCCTTTGGCGGCGAGCGGCCGTACCAGCGTTGCCTTTGCCGCGGCTACGGCGCTGGTCGCGGTGCCATCACGCACGCGGCCGACGATGCCTTGCAGGATCGAGGCGATGCGGAAGAAATTGTAGGCGGAATAGACCGACAGATAGGGGCGGGGATCGAGCCCGGTGCGTCTCACATAGGCTTCGACATAGTCTTCCAGCGAGGGGATGCCGAGGGTGGCCAAGTCAAATCCGACCAGCGATCCGGTCCCGGCTTCTGACGGCGGCATGTGCCATTGCATGAGATGGTAGGAAAAGTCGGCCAGCGGGTCGCCGAGCGTCGACAATTCCCAGTCGAGCACCGCCAAGACCTTCGGGCTGTCGGGCGCGATGATCATGTTGTCGAGACGATAATCGCCATGCACCAGCCGCGGCGGCTGTGGTGGCGGCAGGTGCGCCGGGAGCCATTCCATCAGCCGCTCCATGTCCTCGATCTTTTCGGTCTCCGAGGCGCGATATTGCTTTGACCATCGCTCGATCTGGCGGGCGACGTAGTTCTCGCCACGGCCGTAATCGGCAAGGCCGATCGCCGACGGGTCGTAACTGTGCAGCCGCGCCAAGGTCGCGTTCATTGCGTCATAGACCGCGGCGCGCTCGCCCGGATTGGACCGAGGCATTTCAGGTTCCCAGAAGACGCGGCCCTCGACATGCGCCATGACAAAAAAGGCGGTGCCGACGATGGCTTCGTCGGCACAGTAAAGGATTGGCTCGGCCACCGGAAAGCCTTGCGCATAAAGCGCGCCGATCACCCGATACTCGCGGTCCACCGCGTGCGCTGACGGCAACAGCTTGCCCGGCGGTTTGCGCCGGAGCACGTAGCGGCGCGTTGGCGTATCGATGAGATAGGTCGGATTGGACTGTCCGCCCTTGAATTGGCTCAGCGTGATCGGCCCCGCGAAGCCTTTCACGTGCTCGCGCAAATACGCTTCCAGGCGACCGACGTCGAAGCGCAGCCGCTCGGCGACCTCCTTGGTGCCGGAAAAAGTGCTCTGCCGGTCGCTCTCGCTCATGCTCCTCCCGTGGGCTCTTTTTCTCCTGATATCGCGTCTCAAAGCATAATGACAGCCGATTGATCTTGCTCACTTTTCTCGCGCGATCGCGCGCCAGCCGATATCGTGCCGGTAAAATCCCTCGGGCCAACGGATGCGGGCAATAGCCGCGTAGGCCCGAGCCCGAGCTTCGCTTACCGTCTTCCCCAGCGCCGAGACATTGAGCACACGTCCGCCATCCGCCAGAATACGCCCGCCATCCTGTTTGGTGCCGGCATGGAAGATTTCCACGCCTTCCAGCGTGGCTGCTTCGAGCGAGGCCTTCGATCACCGAGCCCTTCGCGTAGGCGCCAGGATAGCCCCGGGCCGCCATCACGACCGTCAGTGCGGCTTCCGGATGCCAGCGCAGGTCAAGCGACTTGAGCACGCCGTCGCGGCTTGCAAGAAGCGCAGGCACGAGGTCCGACATCAGCCGCGGCATCAGCACCTGGCATTCTGGATCGCCGAAGCGCACGTTGTATTCGATCAGCTTCGGGCCCGCGGCCGTGATCATCAGTCCGGCATAAAGCACGCCCTTATAGGGCGTGCCCATCGCGTTCATGGCGCGCAGGGTCGGCTGAACGATTTCGGCCATGACGCGCGCGCTCATCGCCGGATCGACGATTGGTGCCGGCGAATAGGCGCCCATCCCGCCGGTATTCGGCCCTTTGTCGCCATCGAACGCACGCTTGTGGTCTTGCGCCGAAGCAAGCGGGAGCGCGGTCTCGCCGTCGCATAGTGCAAAGAACGACGCTTCTTCACCGTCGAGAAATTCCTCGATGACGAGTTCGGCGCCGGCTTCGCCAAGCTCGCCACCGAGAATCAAATCGATGGCGGCTTTGGCTTCGGCGACGCTTTCCGCCACCACCACGCCCTTGCCGGCCGCAAGCCCGTCGGCCTTTACCACGATCGGGGCGCCGTGCGCATGCAGATAGGCCTTGGCCTCGGCGGCCGTGCGGAAACGCTCATAGGCGGCCGTCGGTATGCCGGCGGACCGGCACAAATCCTTGGTGAAGCCCTTGGAACCCTCAAGCCGTGCGGCGGCGCGGCTCGGCCCGAAAGCCTTAATGCCGGCGGCCTCCAGGTCGTCCACGATGCCGGCGCACAACGGCGCTTCAGGGCCCACGACCACGAAGTCGACGCCATTCGCCCGGCAAAACGCAATCACTTTGCCATGATCCGCAATGTCGAGGGTGACGCATTGGGCCTCATGCGCGATGCCGGCATTTCCCGTTGCACAGAAAAGCCGGTCCGTCAGCGGACTTGCCGCCATCTTCCAGGCGAGCGCATGCTCGCGTCCGCCGGATCCGAGGAGCAGAATATTCATTGGGTAAAACGGTTTGCCGCCGCCCCTGTAGCATGAGTGAGCGGCACGGCAAGATCACAACGAGGGTTGTCCAAGACGTGAAGAAGGTTTGTGTAGCTTCCTGGCCAGGGGCCTTGACCCGGCAGGACGGGCGGTTCTAACCCCAGCCTAACGACGGCGCAACGCATGAACGAACCTCGCCTCAATCTGCCCGAACTGACGGTATCGGAGCTCTCCGCGGCGCTCAAACGCACCATTGAGGATGCGTATGGTTACGTGCGCGTGCGCGGTGAACTGGGCAAGGTCAGTTACCATTCGAACGGCCACGTCTATTTCGATCTCAAGGATGAACGCGCCTGCATCGCCGGCGTGATCTGGCGCAGCGCCGCCACCCGCATCAAGCTCAAGCTCGAGGCCGGTCTCGAAGTGGTGATTACGGGACGCCTGACGACTTACCCCGGCCGCTCGCAATATCAGATTGTCGTCGAAACGCTGGAACCGGCCGGTCTCGGCGCGCTGATGGCGCTGCTCGAAGAGCGCAAACGGCGGCTGACTGCGGAGGGATTATTCGACGAAGCGCGAAAGCAGCTCCTGCCGTATTTGCCGGCCGTGATCGGCGTCATCACCTCGCCGACCGGCGCTGTCATTCGTGACATCCTTCATCGTCTTGCCGACCGTTTCCCGCGCCATGTGCTGGTCTGGCCGGTGCGGGTGCAGGGCGACGGCTCCGCGGGCGACGTCGCTGCCGCCATCACCGGGTTCAATGCGTTGCCGGAATGGGGCGCAATACCGCGCCCCGATCTATTGATCATTGCGCGCGGTGGCGGCTCGCTCGAGGATTTGTGGTCATTCAACGAAGAGATCGTGGTGCGCGCGGCGGCGGAAAGTCTCATTCCGCTGATTTCCGCCGTGGGTCACGAGACCGACGTGACGCTGATCGATTTCGCAGCCGACCGCCGCGCTCCGACACCGACTGCGGCGGCCGAAATGGCCGTGCCGGTCCGCGCAGAGCTTACCCTCGACCTGGAGAGCCTGGAGCGGCGGGCGCTTGCCGGCTGGCTGCGCAATCAGGAAGCGCGGCGCGCCTCCGTCCGCTCGGCCGCGCGGGCGCTTCCTGACGCGGACGAAGTCTTGGCGTTGCCGCGGCAGCGGCTCGATCATGCCGCAGCAGGCTTAGGCCGGGCGCTGCGCGCCAATGCGCACATTCATCGCGTCGGTCTCTCCCAGATCGGGGGGCGGCTGAGCGCACACCTGCTGCGAAGCCAGGTCGAGCGCCGGCGCGAGCGGTATGGCGCGCTCGCGCTGCGGCTACGCGCGAGCGCCGCCGCGAATGTCGCCGCGCATCACATGCGGCTGGCGCGCGAAGGCGAACGGGTCGCCGCCCTGGCTGAGCGGGCCGGCCGCGCCATCGATAATCTTCTGGACGCGCGCTGGGCACGCTGCGAGCGCGGCTCGCAATTGCTTGCGGCATTCTCCTATCGCAGCGTCCTGGCACGTGGTTTTGCGCTGGTCCGCGATCGCGCGGGACGGCCGCTGCGCGCAGCAGCTTCCGTTACTGTGGGCACTTCGATGGACATCGAGTTTTCCGACGGCCATGTGGGCGCCCGGGCCGAAGTGGTTCAGGCTTCGACCGCGCCGCGCCCCGAGCCGGTGCGACGGCGGCGCCGCCGCGCCGGTGATCCCGGGCAAGGCAACCTCTTCTAGCTGCGCCGCAAGATCATTGCGCGAGCCCACCGCGCGACTGGAGATGGCGTCAAAAAATCCGCGTCGGCAATGTTGGCGCGGCGCATGGTTTTCTGTTGGCCAAATGACTATGTTGCTGGAGGCGGTGGGCGGTTGACGAGCGGCTCATCGACGACGGAGGTTTCCTTGCTTAATCGTACCGATCGTTCATCCCCGGGACCTGGAGAAGCCGAAGTAAAATACCTCGATGGCGATTTTCGCGTCGTGCGGCCTGGCGCTTTCGTGCGTTGCGCGGTAACCGGCGTACCAATTCCGCTGGAGGAACTCAGATATTGGAGCGTGGACCTCCAGGAAGCCTATGCGTCGCCTGAAGCCGTTCTGCAGCGGCATGCGGAGGCATATGGGCGGAAGTCATAAGGCCGCTCTCGGGCCCTTAACGAACCGTCGACGGATTTGCGACGCGCCGAGACAAGACCTCGAGGATCATGGTGCGGAACGCATCCGCTTCGTCAACAGCGAGCGTCACAGGTAAGGCGTTCGCGCGGGCCGCGAGCTTGGCAAGCCGGCGCTTACCGCCTAGCCGCACTAAGTCCTTCTCGGTGGTGAGCAGCATGAGATTTTCGGCATCGGCGCGTGCGAGCAGCGCGCGCGCGTCCTTCGCCGTATAGCGATGGTGGTCGGGAAAGCTCATACTTTCAGCCACCGCGACTCCCGCTTCGACGAGTGTTGCGAAAAATTTCTCCGGATTGCCGATACCAGCAAAGGCCAAGACCTTACGATTGCCGAGAGCGGCGATCATTGCCGGGTCCGGCTCAAGACGCGCATGGAAAATTGGAATCCCGTGTCGTTGCGCGCTCTGCGTGACCGGCGCGGCGCCGTCCGGGGGGCCGACAACGACAATCGCTTGCGCGCATTCAAGCTGGGTCTTGAGCGGAGCCCGCAACGGACCGGCCGGGATGATCCGGCCATTGCCGATGCCGCGGCGGCCATCAACAAGAACGATGGCGAGGTCTTTGGTCAGCGCCGGATTTTGAAAGCCGTCGTCCATCACGATCACGGTCGCGCCGTCGTGTTGCGCAGCTTCGGCGCCCGCCACGCGATCCCGCGCCACGATGGTCGGTGCGAGCCGCGCCAGCAACAGCGGCTCATCTCCCACTGCGGCGGCGGAGTGCACAGCGGGATCGACGCGCACCGGGCCGGCTGAGCGCCCGCCATAGCCGCGGGTCAAAAAATAAAGACGTTCATGCGCGGCGAGGAGGAGGTGTCCGACCGCGAGTGCGGCCGGTGTTTTACCTGCGCCGCCGACGGTGAAATTGCCCAGGCAAATCACGGGCACGCCGACACGCCGTCCGGTCGATCGCATGCGCAGCGCCGCCACGGCGCCGTAGATGCCGGCCAAGGGGCTGAGCCATCTGCCGCCGCCGGGCTGCCACCAGAAGTCCGGTTCGCGCATCAGAGCTCGGTCCTACAAACTTGTGTTGCGCAATTGAGCGGGATGGGCGATCGCTTTGCCGCAGCAGACATGGACGTGCCTATTAGGATGCCCGCTGTTCGAGTCGAAGCTGCATCAAATAAGGCTCAAGGGCGGTGAGGGTGCGGTCGAGGGCGCCACCAAGTTTTTCGACCGTGGCGGTTGCGGCGTCGGCCACGGCCTTGCGCGCCGTCGGGTTGGCGAGCCATGCGGCAAAGCAACGCGTCAGCGCCTCCTGGTCGGCCACGACCTCTGCGCCGTGGGCGTCATCAAGCGAGGCATAGATCTCGGCGAAATTCCAGACGTGAGGCCCATGCACGATGGCGGCACCGAGCCTGATGGCTTCGATCGGATTTTGGCCGCCGCGGCTCGCGAGTGAGCCGCCCATGAAGACGATGGGAGCAAGGCGGTAGATGAGGCCGAGTTCGCCGAGGGTATCGGCGATGAAGACATCGACTTCGGGTTTCGGCAAATCGCCTTGTGAACGCAACGCGACGGAAAGTCCGGCTTCTTTCGCCGTTTCGGCGATCCCCGGACCCCGTTCCGGATGACGCGGCGCGATGATCGTCAAGAGCGTCGGATATTTTGGGCGCAACTGCCGATGAGCGGCGATGACTTTGTCTTCCTCGCCGGCATGCGTCGAGGCTGCGGCTATTACCGAGCGCGTGAGGACAATGCCGGCCAGTTTGCTTAAAGTCGGAGGATCTGCAGGCGGAGCGGGCACGTCGAGCTTGAGATTGCCGATATTGCTGATACGCGGCGCGCCAAGCTGTCCGTAACGTTGTGCGTCACCGCTCGACTGCGCCAAACATAGATCGAAGCGCGTCAAAAGCGCAGCGATCGCTCGCGGCAAGAAGCGCCAACGCTTAAACGAGCGCTCCGATACCCGGCCGTTGACCAGGATCATCGGAATTTCGCGATCTGCGCAAGTGACGATGAGATTGGGCCACAAATCGGATTCGACAAACAGCGCCAGATCGGGCCGCCAGTGGTCAAGGAAGCGAGCGACGAATTGTGGCGCGTCGAGCGGTATAAATTGGTGCACGGCGCCTGCGGGTAAACGTTGCTCAGCGAGCGCCGCCGACGTCACGGTGCCGGACGTCATAAGCACGGCAAAGTTTTTGGCGCGCAGACGTTCGATGAGGGGAATGACGGCAAGCATTTCGCCGACGCTGGCTCCGTGCAGCCAAATCAGTGGTCCTTCCGGCCGCGGCCGGCTCGCCTCGCCATAGCGCTCGGCGAGACGTGCGGGATTTTCTTTGCCGCGCTTGAGCCGCCACTGCAAGAAGCGCGGCGCCAAAGCCGGCATCACTGCCTGCGAGGCAAGCCGATAGAGTCGCAGCGCGAGCGGCAGCTGATCGCGCACGCTCAATCCTCCCCCAGCAACCGAGCGGTGACCTCAGTGAAGTCCCGCATCGCCGCTTTTAGTCGCCCCCATAAGCCTTGCGTGACTCGCCATCCACTCGACCTGCACGGCATGCGCCCACTCAGCGCGGTGGCGCTTGCGTCTCCGGATCGAGCAGCCGATGCAAATGCACGATGAAGTATCGCAGCTCGGCATTATCGACAGTACCTTGTGCCTTCGCTTTCCAGGCAGCATAGGCGCTTGCATAGTTTGGATAAATGCCGACGATGTCGAGTTTGCCGAGGTCGCGGAATTGCATGCTCGACACACTACTCAACTCGCCGCCAAAGACGAGGTGGAGCAATTGCTTCGCTGGCTGTCGCGGGATGTCCGACATGAAACTCGCTCTGCGTGGGATCGCAATCAAGACGCGAGGCGTTCATCCCCAAGAAGTTCAGCAAGCGTCGCGTGCCTGTCCCGTCCGGCCGCGATCAGTGTCCCGTGCCGCGGCACGGGACGATTATAGATGACCGTGCCGCCGCCGACCGGCGCCAGCACGCCGCCAGCTTCGTGCACCAAAAGATCGGCCGCCGCAAGGTCCCAGTCATGACTGTTTGGACCGGCGATTGCCACGTCGCAGCCGCCACGCGCGACCCGCGCCAGCCGCAACGCAAGCGAACGCACGCGCGGCACGACAGTGGATGACGGTTCCCGAGCGACTAAACGCTCGACCAGCCTCCGGGGGCCCGCAATGCGCAAATGTTCGAGCGAGGCGCCTGCAGTCGTTGCGATCGGCGCACCGTTGCAGGTTGCGCCCCGATTGGCGATCGCCGTGAAAAATTCGTCGCTCACCGGGGCGTAGAGGCAGGCGGCGACCGGCCGGCCATTCTCCACAAGGGCGGCGGAAATGCTCCAATCCGGCGCGCCGGCGAGATAGGCGCGCGTGCCGTCGATCGGATCGACGATCCAAAGATAACGCGCATCAAGGCGAGACGTGTCATCGACGCTTTCCTCCGACAGCCACGCGATGGCGGAGCCCTCTTCCATCAATCGTTCGTGCAGCAGCCGGTTGACCGCGATGTCGGCATCGCTGACCGGCGACGATTTCGAACTTGGTCCAGTGATGGATCGGTCTGCCGAACATCGACAGCGCCAGCGCGCCGGCCTCACGCATGCAGACGGCCATTCGCGCCGCCGCCCGCTCAACATCGACGGCCTCACTGACCGGCAACGGTCAGGCCCTCAACCCGCAACGTCGGCGCATTGGTGCCGTAGCGAAACACGAGATCATTCGCCGGCACGAGACTCGCGAACATTTCCGAAAGGTGCCCAGCGATCGTGACCTCGCTGACCGGATAAGTGCGCTCACCATTCTCGATCCAGAAGCCCGACGCGCCGCGACTATAGTCCCCGGTCACAAGATTGACCCCCATTCCAATCATGTCGGTGACGTAGAAGCCATCTGCTATGTCGGCGATGAGCTCACCGGGGCTTTTGTCACCGGCTGCCATATGCAGGTTGCTCGGTCCCGGCGACGGGGTGGAGGAAACACCGCGTTGGGCATGGCCCGTCGTCTCGAGATCGAGTTCGCGCGCGGTGGCGCAGTCCAGAATCCACGTCTTGAGTACGCCGTCCTCCACGAGGTGGCGGCGGCGCCCGGCGATGCCCTCGGCATCGAACGGCCGCGATCGCAAGCCGCGCGGTCGCAGCGGATCGTCGATGATGTGGATGCCAGAACCGAGAATCTTTTGGCCGAGTTTTTCCCGCAAGAAACTCGTCTTGCGGGCGATGGCGCTGCCGTTCGCAGCGCTGGCAAGATGCCCGACCAACGAGCCGGAAATTCTTGAATCGAACACCACCGGCACGCGGCGGGTGGTAACCTTGCGCGGATTGAGCCGTTTCACCGCGCGTTCGCCCGCCCGGCGGCCGATCGCTTGCGCGTCCTCAAGGTCGGAAGCATGCAGCGTCGAAGTGAAATCGTAATCGCGCTCCATGCCCGTGCCGTCGCCGGCGATTGCGGTCATCGAGATGCCGTGTCGCGAAGCGATGGTGGCGCCATGAAATCCATGGCTCGTCACTAACACCAGCCCGCCAATGCCGGCGGAGGCCGACGCGCCGCCGGATTTGGTGACGCCCGGAACCGCCAGACCGGCCGCTTCCGCGTCACGCGCGCGGGCTTCCAGCACGTCAACGTCCGGCAGGTCCGGATCAACAAGATCGAGCGCCGGCAATCGCTGCGCGAGCTGCGCAGCGTCCGCGAGCCCGGCGAAGCGATCTTCCGGCGCGGCGCGCGCCATGGCGACCGCGCGCTCGGCCAGCGCGTCGAAGCCGTCGCCCCTAAGATCGTTGGTCGAAACGACGGCCTGCTTGCGGCCGACGATCACGCGCAGTCCAAGGTCGTCGCCCTCGGAACGCTCCGACTCCTCAACCGCGCCGTCGCGCACCTCGATCGAAAGCGATACCGAGCGGACCGCGAGCGCGTCGGCCTGATCGGCGCCGGCGCGGCGTGCAGCGGTTACCAGACGTTCGGCAAGATCGGTGAGGTCGGATTGGTCAAGGAGTGAGCGCATTTCGTGGCCGGTTTATGCGGGGATAGCAGCGAGCACAAGGCCAAGATGTAGCTGGCGGGCGGGCGATTTCAACCCGAGGCTCGGAATGCGCGAACGCACGGGCTCGCGGACCGCCTGAGCGCGCAGGCTCAAAATTTCGGCCCCCGCGGCAACCGCTTGTCAATCATGCGGCGCATTCGAGGGGGCGATACGACCCCTTAACCAGGGATTTTAAGCGGAATGCGACGGCCTTCTGGCATTGTCGCGACAACCGGGCGGCAACAGCCTGGCGGGAGCCGAGTTTTTCGGGGCGTCAAATGGAAGCCGGCAGGATCGCTGCCGGGTCGAGCCGCACATCGCGGCTCGACCCTTTCTCTTTGCCCGTGCGCTTTGAAGCCGCCGATGAAGCGGCCGACGGGCGCCGGCGCGTCATCGACCTTCACCGTGAACGCGTCGTCGTTCGCCGCTCCGTCCGCGGCATGCGCATGGCACTCAACATGCCCGTCTCGGCATTTCGTGGTGTCGCAATCAGGCTCAATGAGAATCACCTTCAGCCCCCGACCGCGATCGACATCGTGCTCGAGCACGGCGATCCGGCGCTGTCGTTACCCCTTTTCTCGTCGAACACCGCCGACGATATCGTGGCCGAATGGCAGGCCTGGGGCCGTGTATTGGGCCTACCGCTGCTGGTCACGGAGCGCGATGGCAGCTTGCGTGAACCATTCGCGCGCATCGGCGCGTTGCGGGTCGAAGCGCCCACTTGGCGTCGCCGCCGCCGCAACGCCGTTGCGCGGCGCCGGCCTTCGATCCGGTGGCGACGCCGCGCGGGAAGGTTGCCCGACAATCCCACGATCTATCGCGGCGCGCGCGAAATCATCGCGCGGAATTGAATCCGGCTCATCAATGAGAGCAAACGATAGCGTCTTCAAGTGAGACGGACGCCGCCGACGGTGCGGCGCAGCCCTTTGCTCTCGAAAGCGTGCTACATCAGCCTGCGCACGAGCGCATCGAGCAACAATCCGGCAAACAGGATCAGGCCGGCATCGCGGTCCGACTTAAATAAGGCGAGGCAGCGGTCTGGATCCTCGATGTCGAGCCGAGCGACCTGCCAGGCCAGATGGCCGGCAAAGGCGAGGAGTCCTATTCCGAAAACCAAACCTGCGCCGGCGGTAAAACCGGCGGCGGCGATGAGCGTCACGGCGAGCGCATAGAACAAGCCGAGCATCGGCTTGGTGCGTTCGCCGAACAAGAGCGCGGTCGACTTGATGCCGATAAGTGCATCGTCCTCGCGATCCTGATGAGCGTAGATCGTGTCGTAGCCGATCACCCAGGCGATCGAGCCGGCATAGAGCAGCAACGCGGGTGCATCGAGCCGGCCGAAAGTGGCGGCCCAGCCCATCAGCGCTCCCCAGGAAAACGCCAAGCCGAGCACGATTTGCGGCCAGTATGTGATCCGCTTCATGAACGGGTAGATCGCCACGATCGCAAGCGAAGCGATACCGAGCGCGATCGTGAACGCGTTAAACGAGATCAACACGACCAGACCGATCAGCGCTTGCAACAACAGGAAGCCGAACGCCCGAACCACGCTCACTTGGCCGGAAGGTATCGGCCGCGAACGCGTGCGCTCGACGCTGGCGTCGAGATCGCGGTCGACGATGTCGTTCCAGGTGCAGCCGGCGCCGCGCATGGCGAAGGCGCCGATGAAAAACAGCGCGATATGGACGAAGCTAGGCGCCACTTGGTGCGCGGCAATCGCCGCCAATGCCGACGACCACCAGCAAGGCAGCAACAAAAGCCACGACCCGATCGGACGGTCGAGCCGGGCCAGCCGCAGGTAAGGACGTGACCAGGCCGGTGCAACGGTATCGACCCAATTGCCGGTCGCGTCAGCGACCGAACCGGCCGCCGGGCTCATCGCGCCAGCGGATTGCCGTTAAGCGAGTCCAGCGTGCCGCGGCCCGTCTTGGTGTTGGCGCCAGTATCTACGGAAGGGGTGCCGATGGCGTCGCTCAGCGACGGCGGCCGTGGTTTGGCGGCAGGCGCTTCCGTGCAAGCCGCCGTGCGGAATTTCCCGGTATGCTCGTGATTGTCTTTTGCCGCCTTGATTGCTTGGTCGGGAATGCCGCACCAAGTTTTGTTGTCTTCGAGGAACTTCACGACGGTGCTTTCGGCCGCATAATAGCGCTGAACGAGCGCGCAGATGTCCTTGCGTTCGGCCTTGTGCTCGACCGCGGTGCGAACGGCCATTGCTCTTTTTTGGGCGTCGTCGCGGAGCTGAACGAAGGCATTGCATTGCACGGGCGTCGATTGTGCCGACGCCGTGCCGGAGGCTGCGACAATGGCGAGGACCGCCAGCGCTGCGGCAACGCTCCGCCTCATGGTAGATCCTTTCCCCGGTTCCCCTCAATTCTAGGGGCAGAGTTGTCCATGCGCCATTAAAAGCTCGTTGATTTCGGCGACAAGGCGGCAGAATCTCCGACCGGCGCGGATGCGACGCTGGGGCACATGAGAGGGGCACACGCAGCGCGTGTTGCGTCGCAACGCCCCTCAAATGCACGTAAATTTTCATGCCGAGCTACGATTTCCGCAGTCCGCGCCTCTATGTCGATGCTTCGCTGGAGCAGGGGGCACAGATAGCCCTCAACCCGGCGCAGTCACACTATCTCGGTACGGTGCTAAGACTTAAACTGGGCAGCCGGGTTCTCGTTTTCAACGGACGTGACGGTGAATGGGCGGCCAGCCTGGCAATAGCCAGACGCGCGGCGGCACTGTTTATTGATGCCAAAACCCGTCCGCAAAGCTCTCCGGCGGACCTGCACTACCTCTTTGCGCCACTCAAGGCCGCGCGGCTGGACTATATGGTCCAGAAGGCGGTCGAAATGGGTGTTTCGCGCCTGCAGCCGGTGCTCACCCACCATAGCCAGGTCGCTAGGGTCAATACCGGCCGCATGCGCGCAAACGCCATCGAAGCGGCCGAGCAATGCGGCATCCTTTCGCTGCCGGATGTCGGGGAACTGATCGCCTTTACTCGGCTCTTGGCCGAATGGGACTCTGCACGCCGGCTGGTGTTTTGTGACGAAGGCGCCGAAACTGCTGATCCGATCGCGGCGCTCGCCGGCATACCACGGTCACCCGTTGCCGTCTTAATCGGCCCGGAAGGCGGATTCGCCGAGGATGAGCGCGCCTCGTTGCTGAAATTGCCGAACGTGCTCCGCTTGTCGCTCGGCCCGCGCATTCTGCGGGCCGACACCGCAGCCGTCGCGGCGTTGGCGCTCGTTCAGGCTGTGCTGGGCGATTGGGGCTCAGCCCCCCGTTAGTGGACCATGCCCGGACGGTCGATGCAGACGAAGCCGATGTAATCGCCGTAGATGGGGTGCATGCTGGTCACATGCGATAGCCGCCCCCACCGTGCGCACCAGTTGGCGGCCATTTGGTGGTAGGCGCCCCTCTCCAAACCGGGCGCGTAGGTTATGATGCCGCCGGTATCATTTCCCGTCAGTCCCGGACCCGGGCCGAATAAGACCGCACCGGCCAACGCGGCTTCGCCTGCGCAAATCATCGAAAAAGCAAGCGCCATGACAAAGATGAGTTGCCGACGCATCGCTTTCTCCCCGCCGAGATTCAGAAGTTAAATCTTAGAATCTTATAGCGGGAATGAAAAGCCACTGTTGCGCATGTGGGCAGCCCTGCGAACGATCAAGCGCAGTCCCCGGAGCCTGGAATAAGCGCTGCGACCCTGCACCGGCCGCACCCGGCGGCAAGACCCGGCCGAACTGGCCTATCGAGCAGACCACGCACGTCCCGCGACCCGCCGTGTCGGGCGTCGTCGCGGATGGACGCCTGGTGTGCATGGTGCTCATGCGCTCCACGGCCGTGTCACGAATCAGACGCCACACGCTCAACGGCTAATATCGTCGTGGTATTTTGGTCGGGTCTTGCGGCGATCACAGGCGGCGACGAAGGAAGTCCGGCAGGTGGTGGAGTGGCGCGACCGTGGCCGGTTTGTCACGGAGTGCGGGCATCGTAGCTCGCGCGGGCAAGCTGCGCTTGACCGGCAAGCGCCGCCGCGGCACCGTTGTGGCGGGTTTCGGCAATAGAGGGGCCATGAGGGGCTTTAAGCGCATGTCAGCCCGAATCGCGTATTTCGCGCTTTCATTGGCGTTGAGCGCCGTTTCCGTCTCGCAGTCTCGTGCGGCCAACCTCCTCGAGAAGAACTTCTGGCTGTCCGGACCGCGCTACGACCATCCAATCCCGACATGCAACTACCCTCCGGCGCTTGACCGCATTATCGGCGACTTCCAAATCAAGGAGGCGCGGTTCTGGAATTCCCGGCTGCAGATCGTCGGCATCGAGAATATCCAGCAGACGGCTATCTTGCCGTGGGCGGCGCAAAGCATTCCGCGCCGCTTCTGCAGCGGCACCGCAGTCATCAATGACGGTGCGCGGCACGCGATCTTTTATTCGATCGCCGAGGATACCGGCATGATCGGGATTGATTGGGGCGTCAATTTCTGCGTTGTCGGGCTAGACCGCAATCTGGCCTATGGCCCGGCCTGCCGCGCGGCCAGGCCCTGAGCGCCTGAACCACGTTCAGCGGACGCCGCGCCAGGGATCGAACTGCTTATCGGGCAGGTTGCGTAAAGCCGCATTATAGGCCTTGTCGTTAGCCTTGGCCTTTGTCCCGTCCTCCGCACCGGCACGCGCCCCTGCGTCAGACGCATGGCGGCCGACATTGGCGGCGTTGTTCATCTGGTTTTGCTGCGGGACTTGGGCGTTCGCCGTCATCGCGGCTGAAGTGATTGCCGCTAAGGCTATGCTTCCGATCAACAATCTCATCGTCTCACCCCCGAGTTGCCCCTAGCTCTCTACCGTCCGCAACTGCACCCACCTTCAGATTAGCGGGATCGCTGCGAAAGGACACAAAAATCGGGCGAATGTTTAGCCTCGTCTAGCCCCAACGCACTAAAAGTTCCAGGCCGCATTGCTCCATTTCCTGCGGGACGGCCGTCTTCATCGGACGGTTGTTCCGGCATGGAGACCGCCCAGGAATATCGGGAAATATGCCGAGCAATGCCCGCCGCCTGGCCCAACAGCTGGAGGCGCGACAGCACCGGGCGATCTTGCAGGAAATGTCCGAGGTCTGGTTACGGCTGGCTCTGGAGGCTGAGCAAAAGGCCGGATAACCAGTCAATCGCGCCCCGGTCCCTTCTCGGTCCTGGCCGCCGAGTCATCGTTTGGTCGTGCTCGTGCTGCGGTTTCGATCTCATCGGACAGGCGCGACCATACTTGCGCCATTTGCAGCATGGTGGCTTTGGTTTGCCGGTCTGCCGTGACTCGCGCGATTTCCAAGCACCGTGTGGCAAACGAGCGATATTGCTGCGCGCGCCCCATGCCGCGGGACCTTGTTTGGATCGCAACGCGATAGAGCGGCTAACGTTCCACCGCCAAAGGTGAATTCTTCAACGCTATGAACCGCTTGAAAGTTCCCGACAGCCCGGTCCTTCACCGCGCGAACGCTTGTTAGCGCTGGAATGCTTGCAGGACGTGCTCGCGCAGCCGGACGGGATCGCGCTCGCCGCGCTGGGCAAACTCGATGACCTTTTTGGCGACCGCATCCGCTTCAGCCTGATTGCGATCCTGCACCCCAAGCGCGCGGCACACGTCCGCATAGGCGCTTGTCATCGTGGCAATCGCTTCGGGTTCGAAGGCTCTATTTCTGAATAAGCGGTAGACGGCCATCGGGGTGTGCTCGCCTCTCGCAAATGAACCGGCTCGTTCCAACGACTGGGCCGAGCATTCGGCCAATGAGCCGTGAGAGAAGAGTACAACGAGCATTCTTTACGCTCAAGATAATCATCGCGGTTGCTTGCGCCAGCCCGTCGTTCTGATCAAAACGCAAATCGACCTCGCACACAAACCGGTGTTCACAGGCTTCGTCTGCAAGGTTTTGGCACCGCCTGGTCGTGCCTGTTCAGCTTCTTCGAAGCAAAAGCGGCCCGCTCCGGTCCGAGGCGGCGATCCGTAGCAGTGCCAAATTTTTGTTCTTGATTTGTTCGCAGAAACGGGTAGCGTACCGATCGCCAGTCTTACACGGGCGGCTTTGTGGGGTGATCTTCGTGGGGTGATTATGATTAGGTTTGCCGTTCGCACCGTTCTCGCCGGCTCTTTGCTTCTTGCCGCTCTCTCACCCGCGCTGACGCAGGCAGGTGGAGAGAATGAAGAGAGCCAGTTCGATTTCTACGTACTTTCGCTTTCTTGGTCGCCGTCCTTCTGCGCGGCTGCGGCGGAGCGCGGCAATACCAGAGGGCCCAGCCTGCAATGCGGCCAGCGGCCTTACTCATTCGTCGTGCACGGTCTATGGCCGCAATACGACAGGGGATTTCCGGAATATTGTCAGGTGCCGGCGCCGCGATTGAACCGCGCCATCGTTTCCTCGATGCTGGATCTGATGCCGGCGCCGGGTTTGATCTTCAACGAATGGGACAGGCACGGCACTTGTTCGGGACTGGCACCGCGCGCCTATTTTGACACCGTACGGAAGGCGCGCGAGATCGTAAAAGTGCCTCCGCAATTTAGCGACCTAAAGGAGCCGCTGAGCGTCACGCCCGCTGCGGTGCAAGAGGCCTTCATCAAAGCCAATCCCGGATTGTCGGCAGGCTCCATGGCGGTCGAATGCGACAAAAAGCGGCTCACCGAGGTCAGAATCTGCATGTCGAAAGAGCTGCAATTCCGTGACTGTGCCGAAATTGCGCGCCGTAACTGCCGGAGGGAGCAATTGTTGATGCCGCCAATGCGTTAACGCGACAAGTTGCGGTTCATGCAGTCAGCGCGAGCAGCGGAAATTCCATGATGATCGGATAACTGCCTAGAATCGCGAATGTTTGTTCGACTGCCGAATTCGCTTTTGAGTGTGGCCCCTTTAGGACTTGCAAGTTTATTGCAATTCGGGCCCGGGCGGCTGATGAATTATCGCCACGCCTTCCATGCTGGCAGTTTTGCGGACGTGCACAAGCACAGCATTCTCGTGCGCGTGCTGTTGCATCTGAGTGTCAAGCCGGGAGGCTTTCGTGTCATCGATACTCACGCCGGCGCCGGTCGTTATGACCTTCACGGCTCCGAAGCAAGCCGCAGCGGCGAATGGCATCAAGGCATCGAGCGTGTTTGGCGGGCGCGGCAGAACGGGGCGGTCCACGAGCTGCTGCAGCCGTATCTAGCCGTCGTGGCGGCGCTTAATCCGGACGGTGTGCTGCGCAACTATCCAGGCTCGCCGCTCATCGTCCAAAGCCTTCTGCGAGCGCAGGATCGTTTGATCGCCTGTGAGCTCGAGCCGGGGTCCGCCGCAGCGCTCGCTGCCGCCTTGCGCGGCGATCGCCGCGCCAAGGCGGTGACGATCGACGGCTGGACGGCTGCGGCGGCCTACGTCCCCCCACGCGAGCGTCGCGGGCTCGTTCTGATCGATCCGCCGTTTGAGGATGCCGCTGATTTCGCCCATTTGACGAATGCTCTTTCGGTGGCCCACCGGAAATGGCCGACCGGCACTTATCTGCTTTGGTACCCGATCAAGGACCGCAAGGCCCCCGACGCGCTGGCACGCCGGCTCCGAAGGCTTTCGGTGCCCAATATTCTGCGTTCTGAGCTGACGCTCGGACCCCCGCAGGCCGAGGGCGCTTTGGTCGGCTCCGGCTTGATTGTGGTCAATCCGCCATTCACGCTTGAACAGGAGCTGCGCGCTGTCATGCCCACGCTTTGCCCGATTCTCTCGTCGGAGGCGGTGGGCAGCACCGACTGGCTGGCGCCCGAGGGGACTCGATAGGGCAGATTGCGCTAGCCGCCCACTTTTCCACACGCAAAAAATGTGTCTAACTTATCTGTTGCTGGCTTAGACGTTCCGCCTCCTGTGGGGGCCGGCGGAGTGACTGAGGCCGTATCTCGGCCAAGGCCTTACCCGTGTGGATGTCCAGCCAAGCCGTCGCGCCGTGGGGGCCGGCGGCGAAGCAACCACGGGGAAGGAGTTGCTCGATGGCAATGACCGGTACGGTCAAATTTTTCAACGGTGAGCGTGGATACGGTTTCATCAAACCGGACGATGGCGGTCGCGACGTGTTCGTACACATCACAGCCGTGGAGCGTGCGGGGCTGAAATCGCTGATCGAAGGACAGCGTATCAGCTTCGATGTGGAGCCGGATAAGAAGGGCAAAGGTCCCAAGGCGGTCAATCTGGTCGTCACCGGCTAGAGCATCGATGCGGAAAAGCGCAAAATATCTTTCCGCAGCGATCTTGCTTCACTAACGAGACGACAACGTGACAGCGTCGCGTGGGAGCGCGACGCCGATTCAAAGCCGGTGGTGCCTCTCGCCGCCGGGAGGTGTGACCTTTTCGCTATCGCTTTTCGGTCCATGACTGCTCCAGTTGGACCAACCAATTCAAGGGCTGTGTCGCCATGATGATCCTCCGTTCCGCCGCGCCTTCCCCATTCGGTCGCAAGGTGCAGATCGCTTTGTCGCTTTTAGGCTTTGATGATGACGTGAAGATCGAGCTGACGGATACCATGGATGCGGCCGGTCCGCTGCGTCAGCAGAATCCCCTCGGCAAGATTCCGGTCCTGATCACGGAGGACGGAACGCCCTATTACGACTCGCGGGTAATCCTCGAATATCTCGATGACCGCGCTGGCGGCGGCAGGATCATTCCGCGCGCCGCCGCGCAGCGCTTTCCGGCGCTGCGGTTGCAGGCCCTGTGCGACGGCATCCTCGATGCCTCGATCTTGACGATCTACGAAGGCCGTTGGCGCGTACCTGAGAAACACGAACCGAAATGGTTGGAGCACCAGGCCGGAAAAGTCGAACGTGCATTTGGCATGCTTGAAGCCGCGCCGCCGGCGCTCGGCTCAAACGGCGCGCTTCCACATGTTGGGCAGATCGCGCTCGCCTGCGCGCTAGGCTATCGCGACCTGCGCTTTGGCGGAAGTTGGCGCAGCGATCACCCCCGCCTCGTCGCCTGGCTCGATGAATTCGCCGCGCGCGCGCCGGCCTTTGCTGCAACGGTGGTGAAGGCGTGAGCGGTTTTTGTTCCGGTTCCGGGCATCCGAAGCCGGAATGATCGGAGAGTGCGCAGAACCGAATAATCCAGGCCGTCTCGCACGAGTTTGGCGCGCGAAACGAGACGGGCTCCGGTCTATCCTCCGCAAGCGATGCCGCAGTCGAAGCAGCTGAGATCCACGTGCAAATGTCGGCAGTGTGAGCGACCACTGTTGCCGGAACGCAAACCAAAGATCGCCGCCGGCAGGGGGGGCGGAAACGCTCGCGCCGCGCACCGGGCAAATGAAAAGCCCCGGGAGCGGGCCCCCCCGAGGCTTGCAAAGGCTGGATGCCGTGGGCGCGCGCTATTCTTAGAATCGATAGTTGATGCCGCCACGGACGATATTGGCGCTGAACGACACGTTGTCGGTCGGCGCACCACAATTCAGACCGCAATTGAACTTGCCGAGATTGACGTAGAGATACTCCGCCTTGGCAGACCAGCTGGGCGTGAACGCGAATTCGAGGCCGGCGCCGACCGTCCAGCCTGCATTGGTCCCGGTGGTGGTCAGCCCTGCGGTCGTGGCGTTGATGTTGCCGAGTGCGGCGCCGCCGGTCACGAAGGGCAGGAAGCGGTCAGCCGCATAGCCAACGCGGCCGCGCACGGTTGAAAGCCACGAATCGCCGGTTTTGCAGCCCGCCGGACAAGCCGCGGTGGTAGTCGTGCCGGAGATGCTGGCCCAATCAATGTCGGCTTCGGCGCCGACGACAAAATGGTTGATCTGGTAATTGTAGCCGATCGTGCCGCCGACCAGCCCACCGGAGGTATTGATGCTTCCGGCCGTATCCCAGGTCGAACTTCCGAACGCGCCGCCGCCGTTCAACCCGAGGTAGAAACCGGTCCAGGTGTACAGCGGCACATAGGGTGGCGGCGCCCGGTAGTACGGGGCAGGGGGCAGATCGGCCGCGGCAGCCATGCCCGCCAGCGCCAACAGGGCGACGCCCGCAGCGAACAGACGCTTCATTTCTTTACCTCCGTTTCGACAGGTGCCGCATAGTATTCTGTGGCTTTCTTACGTCTAGTGTAAGAAAGACACATCGCGATTCTCTATCGAGACAATATTGTGGCTGAAATCGTCTTTGGATTGTCAAGATTATAGCTAATCAAATCTTAAAAGCTGGTCAAATCATGATTAATTAACTGCTAATTCCTTCGAATTATACGTTGTGTCTGGGAGGCGGGGGACGAGTAACCCTGGATCTTCTGAGTGCGCATAGCGGCTGAAGCCGTTGCACGCGCTCTGGTTCTGGGCTCGTCCAAATCCTACGTTCGCGGGGAGGGTCGTTCGCCCTCCTAACGCTTTCACCAACCAGTCAGAATGAGCATTCCGAAAAAAGACATCGAGCCAGAGGTCGAGATCGAGGAGGACGAGGAGCCGTCGCTTCCGCGGGCGGAAGATTCGGATGCCGCGGCGCCGGGTGAAGCAAGCGGCGATTCACTTGCCGCCGGGCGCGAGGCAATCCTGAGCTACGCCAAGCTCGCGCCGTCGCAGCCTGGCGTCTACCGCATGATCGATGCGCGCGGAGACGTTCTCTATGTAGGCAAGGCCAAGAACGTCAAGAATCGAGTTCGTGCCTACGCGCGTCCAGCCGGACTCGATACCCGAATCGAGCGGATGATCGCGGCGACCCGCGCGCTCGAATTCGTCGTCACCCGCACCGAGACCGAAGCGCTGCTGCTCGAAGCCAACCTGATCAAGCGTCTGCGGCCGCGCTTCAATGTTCTTTTGCGCGACGACAAGTCGTTCCCCTATATCCTGATCACATCCGATCATTGGGCTCCGCAGATTTTTAAACATCGCGGAGCGCGCACGCGCCCGGGCCATTATTACGGGCCGTTCGCCTCGGTTTGGGCTGTGAACCGCACGATCAACGCATTGCAACGTGCGTTTCTTCTGCGCTCGTGCAGCGATCCGTTCTTCGAGAGCCGCACGCGCCCGTGCCTTCTGCACCAGATCAAGCGCTGCTCGGCGCCGTGCACCAACGAGATCGACTTCGCCGAGTATGCGGTGCTGGTGCGCGAGGCGAACGCCTTCTTGTCCGGCCGCAGCAAGGCGGTCAAAGATGAGCTTGCAGGTGAGATGGAAAAGGCTTCGCAAGCGCTCGATTTCGAACGTGCTGCGGTCTATCGTGATCGCCTGGCGGCGCTTTCTGCAATTCAGTCCCACCAGGGGGTCAATCCGCGCGGCGTCGAGGAGGCCGATGTTTTTGCCCTCCACCAGCAGGGCGGCTTCGCCTGCGTCGAAGTGTTTTTCTTCCGTACCGGGCAGAACTGGGGCAATCGCGCCTATTTTCCCAAAGCCGACCGCTCCATTTCGTCCGCCGAGATACTCTCGGCTTTTCTCGCGCAGTTTTACGACGATAAACCGTGTCCACGGCTTATCCTCATCTCCCACGACATCGACGACCGTGAACTCTTGGCGGAGGCGCTCGGCACCAAAAGCGGCCACAAGATCGAGGTGGTGGTGCCGTTGCGTGGAGAGAAAAAGGATCTGGTCGAGCACGCGCTCGCCAACGCGCGCGAGGCGCTGGGGCGCAAGCTTGCCGAGACCTCCTCGCAGGAGCGGCTGCTCCGTCAACTGGCGGAGACTTTCGGCTTGCCGCGTGTGCCGCGACGGATCGAGGTCTACGACAACAGCCATATTCAAGGCACCAATGCAGTCGGAGCGATGATCGTCGCCGGATCCGATGGTTTCCGCAAAAAAGAGTACCGCAAGTTCAATATTCGCTCCGTTGATCTCACGCCCGGCGATGATTTCGCGATGATGCGCGAAGTGCTGACGCGACGCTTCAAGCGCCTGTTGGCTGAGGCGCCCTTACCCTCCCCGCCTGCGGGAGAGGGCGGCGAACCGCAGCGCGGTGAGCCGGGTGAGGGGGCAACAACTATCGCGTTTCTTTGCCCCTCACCCGCCCTCACTTCACTTGGGCGCCCTCCTCCCCCACAAGAGGAGGGGGAACTGTCGCCGGCGGCGCCGGATGCCGACGATGCCGAGTCGCCCTGGCCTGATCTGGTGCTGATCGACGGCGGGCAGGGGCAGCTCACGGCAGCGCGGGAGGTTCTCACACAGCTGGCTGTTAAAGTGCCAATGGTTGCCATCGCCAAGGGACCGGACCGCGACGCCGGCCGCGAAACCTTCTTTGTTCCGGGGCGCGACTCGTTCAAACTGCCACCCCGCGATCCCGTCCTGTATTTCGTGGAGCGGCTGCGCGATGAGGCTCATCGATTTGCAGTCGGGTCCCATCGGGCGCGTCGCATGCGTGACCTGCGCGAGGCAGGCTTGCAGGAAATCACGGGCATCGGCCCAACACGGAAACGGGCTTTGCTGCATCACTTCGGTACGCTCAAGGCGATCGAACGCGCCTCCGTCACCGATCTGATGCAGGTCGACGGTATCAGCGCCGAAACAGCTCGGCGCATCTACGACTTCTTTCACGAGGGAGCGGCATGATGGGGATTGGCAGCGACCGACGGGCAGGGGTCCTCGGCGCAAATGAGCTGAAGCAGACATGCGCTTGGAGACCCTGTCTCCTTTACGTTGGCGGCGCTATCTTATGACCATGAACTCGACCACGACGACCACCGGCCGCCTGCGCGTCCATCCGTTCGCGCTTCCCAACATGCTGACCTATGGCCGGATCGCCGCCATTCCGATCGTGGTCGGGTGCATGTTCTGGCAAAGCATCCTTGACGGCGGGTTGTGGTTGCGTTGGGTAGCGCTCGCCTTCTTTATCGCGGCCGCCATCAGCGATTTCCTCGACGGCTATCTGGCGCGCATGTGGGCCCAGCAATCCTCGCTCGGCCGGATGTTGGACCCGATCGCCGACAAGCTCTTGGTTTCATCCTGCCTCTTGATGGCAGCGGCGGAGGGTACGATCCGCGGCTGGGCGCTGTTCGCGGCAATCGTCATCCTCTGCCGTGAGATCCTGGTCTCGGGCCTGCGCGAATATCTCGCCGAATTGCGCGTGAGCGTGCCGGTGACGCGGCTCGCCAAGTGGAAAACGACGGTACAGCTCATTGCCGTCGGGTTCCTTATCGCAGGCGACGCGGGCGATGCAATCGTTCCGATCGTCACCTGGACCGGTATCATGCTGTTGTGGCTATCCGCGCTGCTGACGATTTATACCGGATGGGATTACCTGCAGGCCGGCTTGCATCATCTGACCCGGGAGGATGCGTGAGGCTTCTCTATTTCGCATGGGTGCGCGAGCGCCTCGGCAAGGCGGAGGAACAAATCGAGCCGCCCGCCGGCGTCGGAACGGTCGGCGAGCTCATGGCCTGGCTTGCCGAGCGAGACGAGCAATATGCCCATGCCTTCGAAAACGCCAGGGTGATCCGCGCCGCCATCGACCACCGTCATGTCCGGCCTGACGCGGCCATAGCCGGCGCCCATGAGATCGCATTTTTTCCGCCCATGACCGGCGGTTGAATTTTTGCAAGCCGCTCATTCCCGCGAAGGCGGGAATCCAGCATCTGGGTCGCCGCCTGCGCGGGGAGAAGCGGATCCGGGAGTACCGATGACCACGACCGTCCGCCTGCAGCGCGAAGCCTTCGACGTCGCCGCCGAAGTGGAGCGGATGACGCGCGGGCGCAGCGACGTCGGCGCGGTCGTTACGTTTACCGGGCTGTGCCGTGACGACGAGAACGGCAAGCCGATAGCGGCGCTCACCCTGGAACATTATCCGGGCATGGCCGAAGCGGAGATCAGCCGTCACGTCGAGGAGGCGAATGCGCGCTGGCCGCTGCTCGGTGTAACGGTGATCCATCGCTATGGGCGGCTGGTGCCCGGCGACGTCATCGTCCTCGTCGCTACGGCTTCGAGCCATCGCGAAGCGGCCTTTGCCGCCGCGTCTTTTTTGATGGATTACCTGAAAGCACGTGCGCCATTCTGGAAACAGGTGGAAACGGTCGGGGGGCGGACTTGGGTCGAAGCCAAAGCTTCGGATGACCAGGCCGCGGGGCGCTGGTCGGTGCCGCCGCCTCGGCATGAAGCCGCAAAGTGAAGCGAGCTTATTTGCGCAAGCTCAGAATGTAGGTGACAACTTCTTGAACTTGGTATGCCAGCAAATACGGGTTGGGCATGCCAGTCGGACGATCCAAGCTTCGTCGCGTTGTGGCCACGAAATTTTCCAGCGCATCGGCGCTCGTGTCCGGTCGCTTCGCGATTGAATCGAACGAGGGAGCGGGCGGGACCAACACCCGCGCGGAGGGCTGGCCTGCTCCGACCACGTGGCAATTGGCACAAGCGATGGCCGCCAGATCGCGCCCTTTGCGCACCGTCTCCGTCGAATTCACCATTTGCGCCGAGGCCGGACCGACAGACATTAAGCAAACAACAAACCAGGAGAGCATGGCTCGCATGACCGCTGTTTCCGTCACGATAAGCCAAGTTATCGTTATTCGCGCCGTCGCGTCGACCTTGAGAAAGATCAATGCGGTCGTTTGCTCAATGATTGCTACTAAAGCTCGGTGAAAATTTCGACTTATCCTTTTCTGTTTTAAAGAAGGTTCAAACTCTGTTGCGCAAAGTTTTCGCCAAAGAGGCAACGGGCCCTTCGCACCGGCCGCGTGGCAGCTTCGCAGCCCTGACCATCGGAGCGCTGGGTATTGTTTACGGCGATATCGGTACGTCGCCGCTTTACGCGATGGATCAATTGTTCTTCGGCCGGGCTGGCGGGCCGACGCCCGACGAAGTACTGGGCGGCGTTTCGCTGGTGATTTGGACCATCACCATCATCGTCGCCGTCAAATACGCGATCCTTGTCTTGCGCGCGCAGAATGACGGCGAAGGCGGCCTCTTCGCGCTCTACGGCCTCCTGCATGAGCACAAGAAGCGCGGCACGACGCTGCTCCTGTGGGCGCTGATGCTCGGCGCCGGACTGCTGTTCGGCGACGGGATGATTACGCCGGCAATCAGCGTCGTCTCGGCTGTCGAGGGACTACAGGTCGCGACTCCGGCTTTGAGCAACATCGTTATTCCCATCACGATCGGGCTTCTGACGGGCTTGTTCGCCATTCAATACAAGGGCACGTCCGGTATCGGCATTGTCTTCGGTCCGATTCTGGTCGTCTGGTTCGTTGTCATCGCTGGCCTCGGTGCCTGGCAGATTGGGTTACGTCCGGAGATTCTCGCGGCGTTCAATCCCGTTTACGGCTTCGCGTTTCTTCGGCACGCCGGCTTGTTCGAGGCGCTCGTCGTCCTCAGCGCATTGATGCTCGTGGTCACCGGCGGCGAAGCGATGTACGCGGACGTCGGGCATTTCGGCGCGCGGCCGATACAGGTGAGCTGGTTTGCCGTTGTCTATCCCGCGCTGCTGCTCAATTATCTGGGCCAAGGGGCGTATCTTTTGACCGGCGAGCCGATTGCCGGCGGCAAGTTGTTCTACAATCTTGTTCCGCCATCCTTGCTTTTTCCCATGGTCCTGCTTGCCACCGCCGCCACGGTGATTGCTTCGCAGGCGTTGATTTCGGGCGCTTTCTCATTGGTGTCACAGGCAATCCGACTGGGCCTCTTCCCGCGGCTCAATTTGTTGCACACGCATGAGCGGCACGCAGGTCAGATCTATGTGCCATTTGTTAATTGGTCGCTTTTTGCCGGATGTATTCTGCTCGTCGCGACCTTCGGCTCGAGTGCGGCGCTGGCCGCCGCTTATGGTCTTGCCGTATCCGGCGTGATGGTGATCACCTCGATCGCCATGTTTCGCGTCGCCCGGCTGTGCTGGAACTGGAGGCCGGTCGAAACGGGCCTGGTGTGGGGCGCGCTGTTGGCGGTCAATGCCGCCTTCCTGATCGCAAGCCTGCTCAAGTTCGTGGAAGGCGGCTACGTCCCGATTTCGATCGGCGCCGTTTTGTTCCTGGTCATGGCGACGTGGCGGTGGGGCCGCAAGGCGACGTTCGCCGCTTATTCAGCGAAATCGACGATGACCATGGAAGAGCTGATCGAGCTCCATCGCCGCTGCAAAGTTTTCATGGAGCGAAACGCCGTAGTGATGGCGGCGAGCCCGCTGCGCCTGCCGAGCGATCGGGCGCCTGCGATCATGCAGATGCTGTGGGAGCGGCATGGCATCCTGCCGCGCAATCTTATTTTCGTCGAGGTCATGCATCGCAAAGTCCCTTACATCAGGGACGACCGCTATCGTGTCACCACCTTCGACCGCGATCACCGACGCGGCAGCATCATCGCCGTGGAGGTGAGCTTCGGCTTCATGGAGGAACCGAACGTCGAGCGGTTGCTGGAGGAGATGGCGCGGCACAAAGAAATCGACCTGCCGACCGACCGGCGTCAATGGGTTGTGCATGTATCGCAAGAAAACCTGCTGCCGTCGCGCCGGATGAATTGGTTCAGACGCGTGCGTTTTCGACTGTTTTTGCTGCTCCGCTTGGTGTCGCAGCCGGCCTATTACTATTATGGCCTCGGCGACGAGGTGCAGCTTTCGGTCGAGATCATTCCGGTGCGGGTGCGCTAGGCGAAAATTCGCCCCATTGCCTGGACGATCAATTCGCGAGCTTTCTCAGCCACACCTTGTTGTCATGGAAGGCCGCGCCGCCGAACGGCGCGACCGGATCGGCGCCGGTCAGTGTGTTGATGCCGCGCCCATCAGGATAAGCGGAGTTCGGCCACAGCGATTCCGCGATCAATACGCCGCGCCGCACGCCGTCAAACAGCTTGGCGTGCAAGCGAACGATGCCGCGGCGGTTGCCGAGCCTCACCTCTGCGCCGTCGGCGATGTCGAATGCTGCGGCATCTTCGGGGTGGATCATGACCGTCGGGCGCTGCTCGCGCGCAAGCGAGGTCGGCGTTTCCGTAAAGCTCGAATTGAGGAAACCGCGCGCCGGCGAGGTGGCGAGGCGGAACGGATGCTCCGCGTCGGCTTCCTCGATGACGTCCCAATGATCGGGAAATGACGGCATCGACAACGGACCATAGGTCCCTTGCCGCCGGGTGAAGGGCGCGTTGGGCCAGTCCGGCTTGAAGCGAAACTTGCCGTCGGGATAGGCGAAGCCGTTGAGATAGTGCGCGGTCGCGAAATCGGGCTGGCAATCGATCCATCGATTGGCTTCGAGCTCAGCCAGCGTGCCCCAGCCGGATTTTTGCAACGTCGCATCGATCAATTCGCGCGGGGTCATGTCAAAGCCCGGATGCTCGGCGCCGAGGCGCTTTGCCAGCCCGCAAATCACATCATGGTTCGAGCGACACTCGCCGGGGGCCTCAATGAGCTTCGGTCCAAACAAAATGTACTGGCTGCCGCCGGCGGTGTAAAAGTCGTCGTGCTCGACGAACATCGTGGCAGGCAGGACCACATCGGCCATCTTTGCCGTATCCGTCATGAACTGCTCGTGCACGCAAACGAACAGGTCGTCGCGGCCGAATCCGCGTTTGACGATTTCCTGATCGGGCGCGACCGAAACCGGATTGGTGTTCTGGATGAGCATGGCGGTGACCGGCGGGCCGCCGCGCAGCGCCTGCGTCTCGCCGGTCAGGATCGCGCCGATGCGCGACTGGTCGAGCATGCGGATTGACGGATCGCGCAGGTCGGTGCCTTCGATCAGTCCGGTATTGAGATGGAAGATCGCGCCATTGTTGTGGAACGCGCCGCCGCCTTCCAGGCGCCATGCGCCGGTGACCGCAGCGATGCAGCTTGCCGCATGCATATTGATCGCGCCGTTGCGCGAACGCGAAAATCCGTAGCCGAGACGAAAATAGGCGCGCTTGTTATCGCCGACGAGGCGGGCGAAAGCTTCGATGGTTTCCGCCGGCGCCCCGGTGATCCGCGATGCCCATTGCGGATCGCGCGTGCGCAAATGCGCGGCGAGTTCGCGCGGCGCGTCGGTATATCGCTCGAGATAGTCCCAATCGGCTTTGTTGTCGCGGAACAGGCAATGCATCACCGCGCAGGCCAGCGCGCCGTCGGTGCCCGGCCGGATCAGCACCGGCAAGTCCGCCTGCCGCATGGTTCCGTTCATGTAGATATCGACGGCGACGATCTTGGCACCGCGCTCCTTGCGGGCGCGGGTGGCGTGGGTCATCACATTGACCTGGGTATTCACCGCGTTGGTGCCCCAGATCACGACCAGGTCGGATTTCGCCATCTCGCGCGGATCGGCGCCGGCGAGGAGGCCGGTGCCGGCGACAAAACCGGTCCAGGCCGGATTGACGCAGATGGTGGAAAAGAAGCCGGAATATTTCTTGGCGTGCCGCAGTCGATGGATGCCGTCACGCATCACATAGCCCATCGTGCCGGCATACAAATATGGCCACACGGTCTCGGAACCATGTGCTTGTTCGGCACGGATGAATTGTTCGGCCACGCGATCGAGCGCCTCGTCCCACGAGATCGGAACGAATTGACCGCTGCCCTTCGGGCCGGTTCGCCGCAGCGGTTGCTTCAAGCGATCGGGATGATGCACGCGTTCCGCGTAACGCGCGACCTTCGCGCAGATCACGCCGGCGGTGTAGGCATTGTCCTCGGCGCCGCGAACGCGACCGATGGCGTTGTTGCCGAAGACCTCGACCTCGAGCGCGCAGGTCGACGGGCAATCGTGCGGACAGACGGACGCGAGGAGGCGCGGGCGGACGGTCTGATTCATCGCGAGCGCAGCTTATCGCGTTCCGGGCAGGGGGAACAATGCCGGATCGCCGCCGCAGTCCCAGCGCTTACGCCGCCGCGGCTTTGCCCTTCGGCTGCACCTCGGCGGTGTAGTCGCTCATCAATTGCTGGGTGATGCGGCCGGGCGTGAAGCTGCAATCGGCGATTTGCGAAACCGCGGTGATCTCCGCGGCAGTGCCGGTGATGAAGCATTCCGAGAAGCCGGCAAGCTCGTCGGGCATGATCCGGCGCTCGATCACCTCGACGTTGTGCCGGTGCGCCAGCGCTATCGCGGTCGCGCGGGTGATGCCGGAAAGGAAGCAATCGGCGATGGGGGTATGGATCTTGCCGTCCTTGATGAAGAAGATGTTGGCGCCGGTGCATTCGGCGACCCGGCCCTGCCAATCGAGCATCATGGCGTCGGCAAAGCCACGACGTTCGGCGCGGTGTTTGGAGATGGTGCAGATGGCGTAGAGGGCCGAGGCCTTGGCGAGAGCGGGCGCGGTTTGAGGATCGGGACGGCGATATTCCGCGAGATCGAGCCGAATGCCCTTCAATCGCTGCGCCGGATCGAAATAACTCGGCCATTCCCAGGTCGCCACGGCAAGGTGGATGGTGTTTTTTTGCGCGGAGACCCCAAGCTGCTCCGAGCCGCGCCAGGCAATCGCCCGCACATAGGCTTCCTTTTGATTGTTTTTCTCAAGCACGAGACGCTTGGCGGCGTCGATTTCCGGAACGCTGTAGGGAATTTCGAAATCCATGATCTGAGCCGAGCGCTTGAGGCGCTCTGAATGCTCGAGGCTCTTGAATATTTCGCCGCCATAGGCGCGTTCGCCTTCGAACACGGCGCTTGCGTAATGCAGGCCATGCGTGAGCACGCTGACTTTACAATCGGCGGTCGGAACGAGTTTGCCGTCAAACCAGATCAGATCGGGACGCTGGTCGAATGGCACTGCCATGGCATCGCCTCCCTGCGGCATGGATGGCCCGATCCTGCCGGAATTTTTAGGCGCATAATCGGTTGGGCCTTGCGCTCCGGCCTATGCTTCAGTCTTGGGCTTTTGCGTCCGGACCAGACTCCCGGTAAGGTCGCATTTGCCCTGTGTGAGCGCCCCTTCGGCGCCCTGCCACGGCGCGCAGTGGCGAACCAAGCGCGCTGTGGGGGTGTGACATTGCGCCTTTGGGGGTAACAATCAAACCGAAATATGTCAATAGTGCTGACATAATGGCCGACATCAGTCTGACATCGCCGGGTAACAGCCGCTCCGCCGCAGCTCCGGCCGAGGGCGCAGCGGACGCGCGCGAGCCCCACTTGGACCTTATCGAGCTTTTCTTCTTTGCCTACCGCGACTTCGTCAGCGATCCGGATCAGCTGTTGGACAAGCTCAGCTTTGGCCGCGCGCACCACCGGGTGTTGCATTTCGTCAATCGCAACCCTGGTATGAAAGTCGCCGAGCTGCTCGACGTCCTGAAAATCACCAAACAGTCGCTTGGCCGCGTACTCAAGCAGCTCATCGACGAAGGCTATGTGGTGCAGAAAGAAGGCGCCGATCGCCGCCAGCGCCTGCTTTATGTCAGTCCGGCCGGAGAGGCCTTGGCGCTCAAGCTGGCCGGGCTGCAAACCGCGCGGATCGGCCGGGTGCTTGACGAACTCGGGCCCGGCGGGCGCGAGATCGCGCGGCGCTTTCTTGCCGGGATGATCGGGGCGGAGGACCGCGAACGCGTTCTGCGGATGATCGCGCGTGCCGAGCGTGCGCGGTCAAATGGCCGAGACTGACACGCATGGCCATTTCCGCCGCGAATCCCGCCGATGACGCCCCACATCTGCTTGTTGTCGACGACGATCGCCGCATCCGCGCGCTGCTCTCGCGCTTTCTCCTGAGCGAAGGCTATCGCGTCACCACCGCCGAGACGGCGCGCGAAGCGCGGGCCAAGCTCGAAGGGCTCGATTTCGATCTCCTGATCCTCGATGTGATGATGCCGGGCGAGAACGGCTTCGATTTGGCCCGCGCGATTCGTGCCGGCTCCGCCGTGCCGATCCTCATGCTGACGGCGCGTGATGAAAAGGAGAGCCGCATCATGGGGCTCGAAATCGGCGCCGACGATTATCTGGCGAAGCCGTTCGAGCCGCGCGAGCTGTCGTTGCGCGTCGCCAGCATCCTGCGGCGCGCTCGACCGCCGAGCACCCCGCCGGCGGAATCGGTGCGCTTCGGCCCGTTCGTGTTTCACCTGGCGCGAGGAGATCTCCGCCGCGGTGAGGAGACGATCCGATTGACCGATCGTGAACGCGAAATGTTGCGCGTCCTCGCCGCAAGCGTCGGCGAAACGGTTCCGCGCCAGGCGTTGGCCGGCAACGGCGAGAGCGTCAGTGAACGAACCGTCGACGTCCAGGTCAATCGGCTGCGGCGCAAGATCGAAGAGGACCCGGCTAATCCTCTGGTCGTGCAGACAGTACGCGGAATCGGTTATCGCCTGGTGGCTTCGCCGTGAGCGGCGCCACGACCAGTCTTGATGAACGGGTAGGACGCTTGCGCAGCGCTGCAAGCGTTTTGCTCAGCGCCGCCAATTCCGCCGCCGTTGCCGCGGGCTCGATCGCCGCGCCCATCACGGGCCCGTGGGGCACGTTCACCGTTTGGCTCAAGGCTGTCCTGCCGAAGGGTCTCTATGCGCGCGCGCTCCTCATCATCATCGTGCCGATGGTGGTGCTGCAATCGGTGGTCGCCTTCATGTTCGTCGAGCGGCAATGGAGCGTGGTCAATTACTACCTGTCCTCGGCCGTAACGCGAGAAATCGCAACCCTGATCGACGTGTATAAGAGTTATCCGCAAGGGGCCGATCGCGCGCAGCTCCGCCGCATCGCCCAGGATCGGCTCGGCCTTGTGGTCGATTTTCTGCCCGAGACGCAACTGCCGCCGCCGGGCCCCAAGCCGTTCTTCTTGCAGCTTGACGCGACACTCTCTGACGATATCCGAAAACAAATCGGCTTACCGTTCTGGATCGATACCGTGGGCCGCTCCTCGATTGTGGAGATCCGGATCAAGCTCGACGATACCATCATGCGGGTATTTGCGCGCCGCGCCGACGCTTACGATCTCAATGCTTGGATCTTTCTGGTATGGATGGTGGTCACCTCGCTCGTGGTCCTCACCATCGCTATTCTGTTCCTGCGCAATCAGATTAGGCCGATCGTGCGGCTGGCCGATGCCGCCGAGGCTTTCGGCAAGGGCAGGGAAGTCGCGAATTTCCGCCCGCGCGGCGCGCGAGAAGTGCGGCGCGCCGCGGCCGCCTTCCTGGAAATGAAAATGCGCATCGAGCGTGCGATCGAGCAGCGCACCACCATGCTGGCCGGCGTGTCGCACGACCTGCGCACGATCCTTACGCGATTCAAGCTAGAGCTCGCTTTGCTTGGCGAGAGCCCGGAGACGGAAGCGATCAAGAAAGACGTCGACGAAATGGCGGCGATGCTGGAGGCTTATCTCGCCTTCGCGCGCGGCGATTTGGGCGAGCAGCCGGCGCCGACCGATATGCCCACGATGCTGACCGAACTGCAGGCCGACAGTGAGCGTCACGGGCACCGGGCGACGGTCGCCTTTCACGGTCAGCCGATCGTCACCGTCCGGCCGGCGGCCTTCAAACGCTGCCTTGCCAATCTCGTTTCCAATGCCGGGCGGTTCGCATCGACGGTCGCGATCACCGGTCACCGCGATCACCGTTGGCTCACCGTGACCATCGATGACGACGGACCGGGTATTCCTACGGCGTTGCGCGAGGATGTGTTCAAGCCGTTCCTGCGGCTCGACGACGCGCGCAATCAGGACGAGGGCGGCACCGGCCTCGGACTTGCCATCGCGCGCGACATCGCGCGCTCCCATGGCGGCGATATCACGCTTGGCGACTCGCCGCTTGGGGGATTGCGCGCGACCGTCCGAATACCGGTCTGAGCCGCTGGCACTTACTTCCGCTGCAGGTCGGCAGCGGCGCGGGCCAGGATTTCGACCAGGTGCGCTTCTGCTTCGGCATCGTCTTCGAGGCGCTTGCTGAGGGTCTCGCGCAGGTGATCGAGTGCGGCCTCCGTCAGCGGCGGCAACGTGCGGCGCTCCTCGCGCTCGCCGCGGCTGGTCCGCCGCCAGCGGTTCACGCGTTCGCCAAGCGCCGTCAAACGATCGAGGATCGCGTCGACGATATCGCGGTTGGCGTTGAGATAGGCGCGGCCTTCCTCTGTGATCGTGTACAGCTTCTTCGAGCCTTCGGTCGCGGCGGTTACGTAGCCCGCTTCCTCGAGATAGGTCAGGGTCGGGTAAACGATGCCGGGGCTGGGGCTGTACCAGTCGGCCGTCTTCTCTTCGAGTTGCTTGATGATCTCGTAGCCGTGGCGCGGTGCCTCGGCGATGAGCGCCAGCGCTACGAGCCGCAGATCGCCGTGCGCCAGCATGCGCCGCGCACGCATCCAGTCTTCCGCGTCTCTGCCGCCGAAGCCGCCGCCCATGCCGTGTCGTCCGCCAAACCCGAAGCCGCCGAAGCGGCCGCGCCGGTGACGACCAGCACCCCATTTTCCACCGTAAGGCTCACAATGTCCGTGCATTTGCTTCTCCTGTTCAACAAAGATATATCGTTAGATAGCTCTAAATGAGATATACCGCAAGATATATCTTTAGCCGGCCCAGGGCCGAGGCCACGCGCGGGCGGTCACGATCAACGCGCTAACGATCCGCACCGCGGTACCTGTCTCGCCATGCTTTTGGGTGACGCCATTCATTCGATGACGGCTTATCGCGGTATCGGCGCCAATATCGCGCTGAAGGGCGCGGTGCGCCTTTGCCGCGCACTGACGGCCGCGAACTTTGGTCAGCGACCGTTGCTCGATGCAATCCACGCCTACGAAACCGACGTGATCGATTACGGCCTTTCGGGCGGTGCGCACATCCTTGCAAGCCATTCCTTGCAAGCCATGGAGCAGGCGATGCCGGAAAGTCGCATCCGGCTGGCGCTGTCGCGCGCATTCTTGCGGACGGTCAACCGCGTGCCGTCAAGCAACGGATGTTCCGCGCCATGACCAACGAATAACGGGCAACAAGTGGCCCGCAATCGTCCGCCGCCGTCGTCGCCTTGTGCTCGACGGCTGCGGAACGGGTTATTACATTCTTGGGGGCAGCCCGATCGCGCGCGAGGAATGCGGCAATGTTTGCGACCTTTTTCCAGGAGCTGAAGCAAGCTGGCGTGCCAGTGACGCTGCGGGAATATCTCACGCTCATGCAGGCGATGGACAAGGATCTGGCCGGCCGCCGCATCGAGGATTTCTACTATCTCGCGCGGACCACGCTGGTGAAGGACGAGCGCAATCTCGACCGCTTCGACCGCGTGTTCGGGCATGTGTTCAAGGGCCTCGATTTCATCGCGGATGCGCTGACCGCCGAAATTCCGACCGAGTGGCTCAAAAAACTGACGGAGAAGCACCTTACTGAAGAGGAGAAGCAACTGATCGAAGCGCTGGGCGGCCTTGACAAGCTTCTCGAAACGCTGCGCCAGCGGCTCGCCGAACAAAAAGGCCGCCATCAGGGCGGCAAGAAATGGATCGGCACGGCCGGGACCTCGCCGTTCGGCGCCTATGGCTACAATCCCGAAGGCGTGCGCATCGGCCAGGATGGGAACCGCAATTTCCGCGCCGTCAAGGTGTGGGACAAGCGCGAGTTCAAGGATCTCGCCGGCGACGTCGAGCTTGGCACCCGCAACATCAAGATCGCGCTTCGCCGGCTGCGCAAATTCGCCCGCACCGGCGCGCCCGACGAGCTCGACCTCGACGGCACCATCAAGGGTACGGCGCAAAAAGGCTATCTCGACATCCAGATGCGACCGGAGCGCCACAACACCATCAAGGTGCTCTTGTTCTTCGACATCGGCGGCTCGATGGACTGGCATATCAAGGCGACGGAGGAATTGTTCTCCGCGGCCAGGTCAGAGTTCAAGCACATGATCCACCTCTACTTCCACAATTGTCTTTACGAAAAAGTGTGGAAGGAAAACCGCCGGCGTTGGACCGAGACAACGCCGACCTGGGACGTGCTGCACACCTATCCGCACGACTACAAGGCGATCTTCGTCGGCGACGCCGCGATGTCGCCTTACGAGATCGCCTCGCCCGGCGGCTCGGTCGAACATTTCAACGAAGAGGCGGGGAGCGTCTGGATGCAGCGTGTTATCTCAACCTATCCGTCGTGCGTCTGGCTTAATCCGGTGTCCGAGCGCGAGTGGGATTTCACCGAGTCGATCCGCATGATGCGGCAGCTCGTGGGCGGGCGGATGTATCCACTCACGCTCGAGGGCCTTGATGCCGCTATGCGGGAACTCGGGCGATAACGCACTCCCTCTCGTATTGGTTTTGACGCTCGCTAGATCAGCCGAAGCGTTATGCAGGTTGCCGTCACTGTTTGTTGAAGCCACGAGCCCGTCAGTCAGGCTACCGTCGCTGCAAACCATGCCGCGACCAAAGCTGCGCAGGAGGCGCTTATGCCGGCCGAAAGATTTGATTTTCGGAATGCCGAGGGCCAGCAATTGGCCGCGCTTTTGGATCGTCCGGAGGGCGAAATCCGTGCTGTCGCACTGTTCGCCCACTGTTTCACTTGCGGCAAGCACAACAGGGCGGCCCGACACATCGCCGAAGGTCTCAAGCGGCACGGTATTGCCGCGTTGCGCTTCGACTTTACCGGCCTAGGTGCCAGCGAAGGCGAGTTCGCCAACACCACGTTTTCCTCGAACGTGGACGATCTGGTGGCCGCTGCCGATCATTTGCGTCAAACGCTCGCAGCTCCGGCCATCCTGATCGGTCACAGTCTCGGCGGTGCCGCGGTACTTGCCGCCGCGCACCGCATCCCGGAAGCGCGCGCCGTCGTGACAATCGCTGCGCCCTTCGACCCAGCGCACGTGGTCGGGCTCTTCCGCGATCGTGTGGCCGACATCAACGAGCAGGGCGAGGTCGAAGTGACGCTTGCGGGCCGGTCTTTCCGCGTGCGCCGCTCGCTTCTCGACGACATTGCCCAGCAGACTCTTTCGACTCACATCAGCAATCTGCGCAAGGCGTTGCTGGTTTTCCACGCGCCGACGGACGACACGGTCGGGATCGACAATGCGAGCCAAATTTTTACGACAGCGAAACATCCCAAGAGCTTCATTTCCCTTGCCGGCGCCGATCACCTGCTCAGCCGTTCAAGCGATGCAGTCTACGTCGCGCATGTCGTCGCAGCTTGGGCCGAGCGCTATCTCGACATGGCCGCGGATGCCGGCGCGGCCGAGGGAATTCCCGAAGGCACGGTGCTTGTGCGCGAAACCCGCAACGGCCAATTCCAGCAGGAGATCGCGGTTGGCAAACATCGCTTGCTTGCCGACGAGCCGGTGCAAGCCGGCGGCACGGATACCGGTCCGGGTCCCTACGACCTCCTGCTTGCAGCGCTCGGCGCCTGCACGTCGATGACCATACGGCTTTATGCCGACCGCAAACAGATTCCGCTAGAGCGTTCGCTGGTCCGCCTGCGGCACGAAAAAATTTATGCGGCCGACTGCGCCGATTGTGAAACCAAGGAGGGAAAGATCGATCATATCGATCGGGAGATCACCTTCGAGGGCAATCTCGACGCGGCGACGCGGGCGCGGCTTCTGGAAATCGCCGACAAGTGCCCGGTCCACCGCACGCTCACGTCGGAAGTCGACATCCGCACCGCGGAGCGACCAGCGAGCGACCGCTAAACCGCCGCCTTCTGCACCCGGCTTTTCGCTTCCGCGATGACTTCCGGAATAGCGGCATCGTTGCCCGGCGCCATGATGTGAACGCCTGCAATGC
The DNA here is from genome assembly GCA_963831135.1 of uncultured Alphaproteobacteria bacterium. Taxonomy (GTDB): domain Bacteria; phylum Pseudomonadota; class Alphaproteobacteria; order Rhizobiales; family Xanthobacteraceae; genus BOG-931. The sequence continues at coordinate 26,308 of CAWHPH010000063.1, read as the reverse complement.
CGGGGATCGTCGCAAGCTCTGCGATCAGATCGACGCAGATGCGGATGCCTTCGCGCACCGGGTCGGCAGCTTTCCCCATCCGGGCGATGAATTCATCGGGGATGATGGTGCCGAAGAGATGGCTTTTCATCCACTGCGCCGACTTGGCCGAGCGGAGCGGATTGATACCGACCAGGATGGCGAGTTTGCCGGTCAGGCCGGCCTCCGACAGCGCGGCGATATAGCGGCGCAGAAGCGCCGCATCCATGCAGAACTGCGTCTGCGCGAATTGGGCGCCGGCGGCGACCTTGGCGGCAAGTCCCTTCGGCTGCCAGCCGACCGGCGGATCGATCGGCATGTCTGCGGCGCCGAGGAAGAAGGAAGCCTTGCCCGCCACCTCGCGGCCGGTGGGCAGCTTGCCTTCATCGCGCAAGCGCCGCGCGGTCTCGATGAGCGTCCGTGAGTCGACGTCGAATACCGCCTTGGTATCGGGCTGATCACCGGCTTTGGGGTCGTCCCCGGTGAGCACCAGAATATTGCGAATGCCAAGCGCAGCCGCGCCCATTAACTCGCTCTGCAATGCGATGCGGTTCTTGTCGCGGCAGGTGATTTGCAGGATCGGCTCGATGCCGGCGTCGATCAGGATTGCCGACGCGGCGAGCGCCGCCATATGGGCGCGAGCGCCGGCGCCGTCGGTGATATTCACCGCGTCCGCGAGACCGCGCAGCGGGGTGGCCTTGCGCAGCAGATCCTGCACGTCGCAGGAGACCGGCGGGGCGACTTCCGCAGTCATTACAAAGCGGCCCGCCCGCAGCCGCTCGGCAAAGGTGCGGGGGAGGGGGGCTATTCCATCGGCCATGGCAAGCTCGCTTGGGCAGCGGGGGCGAAAAGAGCGCTTATATGTTTTGTGGCTTTACTGCAATTGCGCGAATCGCGCGGTTTGGTGCGCCGTTTCTGGACAGGAAACACCGCGACCGCTAGAGAGTGCCCCCTATGAGTGGCGTCAACGAAATCAGATCGAACTTCCTCGCCTATTTCGCGCGCGAGGGGCACGAAATCGTGCCGAGTTCCCCGCTCGTCCCCCGCAACGATCCGACGCTGATGTTCACGAATGCCGGGATGGTGCAGTTCAAGAACGTCTTCACCGGGCTGGAAAAGCGTCCCTATGTGCGCGCCACGAGCGCGCAGAAATGCGTGCGCGCGGGCGGCAAGCATAACGATCTCGACAATGTCGGCTACACCGCGCGGCATCACACTTTTTTCGAGATGCTCGGCAATTTCTCGTTCGGCGATTATTTCAAGGAACGCGCGATCGAGCTCGCCTGGAAGCTGGTGACCAAAGAGTTCGGCGTTCCGGCCGACCGGTTGCTGGTCACGGTCTATGTCGACGATGACGAGGCGTTCAATCTTTGGAAGAAGATCGCGGGGCTGCCCGACAGCAAGATCGGCCGCATTGCCGGTTCGGACAACTTTTGGGCCATGGGCGATACCGGCCCATGCGGACCCTGTTCGGAGATTTTCTACGATCACGGCGATCACATTTGGGGCGGGCCGCCGGGCAGCCCCGAGGCGGATGGCGATCGGTTCGTCGAAATCTGGAACCTTGTCTTCATGCAGTACGAGCAGCTCGCCGGCGGCGGCGGGCGCGCCGATCTGCCGCGGCCGTCGATCGACACCGGCATGGGCCTCGAACGCATTGCCGCCGTTCTGCAGGGCACGCATGACAATTACAAGATCGATCTGTTCGGCGCTTTGATCGAAGCCATCGCGGATCTGACTGGTGTCGATCCGGACGGCGAGCACAAAGCCTCGCACCGCGTCATCGCCGATCATCTGCGTGCAAGCTCGTTCCTTATTGCTGATGGCGTGCTGCCGTTGAACGAAGGCCGCGGTTACGTCCTTCGTCGCATCATGCGCCGCGCCATGCGCCACGCCGAGCTTCTCGGCGCCAAGGACCCGCTGATGTGGCGGCTTGTGCCTGCGCTCGTACGCGAGATGGGGCAGGCTTATCCGCAACTGCATCGCGCCGAGGGACTGATTACCGAGACGCTGAAGCTGGAGGAAATCCGGTTCCGCAAAACGCTGGAGCGCGGGCTTGCGATCCTCGACGAGGCAAGCAAGTCGCTCAAAAAGGGCGACATGTTCGACGGCGTCACCGCCTTTACTCTGTATGACACCTACGGCTTTCCGCTCGATCTTACCCAAGATGCGCTCAAGCCGCGCGGCATCGGCGTCGACATTGCCTCTTTCACCGACGCGATGGAGGAGCAACGCAAGAAGGCGCGCGCGTCATGGGCCGGTTCCGGCGAGGCGGCGGACGAGGCTGTTTGGTTTACGTTGCGCGAGGAGTTCGGCGGCACGGATTTCCTCGGCTACGAGACGGAAACTGCTGCGGGCGTCGTCGTTGCGCTGCTCCGCGACGGGAAGGAAGTATCCGCGCTGCAAAAGGGCGAGAGCGGCGTCGTCGTTCTCAACCAGACCCCGTTTTATGCTGAATCCGGGGGACAAGTCGGTGATACCGGCGTGATGACCGGCGATGGCGTGCGCTTCGCCGTCTCCGGTACGCAAAAGCGCGCCGGCGATTTATTCGTGCATTTCGGCACGGTCGAGCAAGGAATCCTCCAGGCCGGGGCGGCGCTTGACCTTAAGGTTGATCACGCCAGACGTAGCGCCATCCGGCAAAATCACTCGGCGACGCACCTGTTGCATGAAGCGCTGCGGCAGGTGCTCGGTGATCACGTGGCGCAAAAGGGCTCGCTGGTCGCGCCTGACCGTCTGCGTTTCGATTTTTCCCATCCGAAACCGATGACGCCTCAGGAAATCGAGCGGGTCGAGGATATCGCCAATGACATCGTGCTGCAGAATGCGCCGGTCGTCACGCGGCTGCTGAGCCGCGACGACGCTATCGCCTCGGGTGCGCGTGCACTGTTCGGCGAGAAATACGGCGACGAGGTGCGCGTGGTCGCCATGGGAGAGGGCAGCGGCAACACCATGGGCTGGTCGGTCGAGCTGTGCGGCGGTACGCATGTCAACCGCACGGGCGACATCGGCATCATTTCGGTGATCGGCGAATCCGCGGTGGGTTCCGGCGTGCGACGGGTCGAAGCGTTGACAGGGCGGGGGGCGCGCGCGAACGCCAACCATCTTGCCGCCCTGGCAAAGGCGACGGCATCTGAACTGCGCGTGCCGATCGACGAAGCGCCGGCCCGGGTCGCCGCTCTGCTTGACGAGCGCAAGCGGCTAGAGCGCGAGCTTTCGGAAGCAAAGAAGCGGCTCGCCATGGGTGGCGGCGGCAAAGCCGATGGCGCCGACGGTGTGCGCGCTGTGGGCGACATCAAACTCATGGCGCGCACCGTGGAAGGCATCGATTTGAAGGATCTGCGCAGCCTCGCCGATGAAGGCAAGAAGGCTGTCGGCTCGGGGGTGGTCGCCATTGTCGGCGTCACTGAGGATGGCAAAGCCGGCATCGTGGTGGGCGTCACCAACGATCTTGTTGCGCGCTTTAATGCCGTCGATCTTGTTCGCAAGGGCGCCGAGGCGCTCGGGGGCAAAGGCGGCGGCGGTCGACCGGATATGGCGCAAGCCGGCGGTCCCGATGGCTCAAAGGCTGGGGCAGCTCTCGCCGCCGTCGAGGCTGCGCTCGGGGCCTAGCGCTCGCAAGAGACGCCGCAGCTTTACGATCACACCTCGACGACCATGCCGTCCTCGGCCGTCTCGAAGGAGAGTTCGGCCCGGCGCGCGAGCATGTCATTGCTCATGTGCGTCAGAATAAGGCGCTTCGGGCGAATTTGGCCGAGGTGGCGTTCGAGCGAGGAGAGCGCCATGTGGGTGGCGATGGGTTTGTCCCGCGTATAGGCCTCGCAAATGAACAGATCGGCCTCGTGCCCGATATCGATGACGGTGTTGGTCCATTCGGTGTCACCGGAAAAGGCGATCACTTTGCCTTCCGCTTCAAAACGAAATCCTAGGCAAGGGCCGGCACGGTCATCGTGCAGAACGTGAAAAGAGGTGACCCGAAGTGCACCTATGTCGGTGCGCTTTCCGATTTCCAGCTCTTGCAGGAATAACGGGAATTGAAGGTCGAGATCCTTGGTGCCGGGGAACCCGGCCTCCATGAGGCCGGAATAGCGCGATTTGAGACTGGGTGGCCCCACGACGGTGAGCGCGCGGCTTCGCTTAAGCACATAATTGGCTTCCAGCAGGAAGAAGGGTACGCCGCCAATGTGATCTTCGTGAAAGTGCGTGAGGAAAATGGTGTCGACGTCGTTGCGGTTAATGGCAAGCTTGTTCATCGCAACAAGCGTCGTCGCGCCGCAATCAATGAGGATGTTGATGTTTCGTCCGACGAGATGAAAACAGGTGTTGAATCTTCCGCCCGAGCCGAACGCATCGCCGCAGCCGACGAATTGGAGGTGCATGCAGAAATTCCCCAGGGCCTCTTATGATTGCGGACGGTCGTTGGAGCCGGGGGCTAGTTTGATGCCAGCTTGAAGAAGGGTCTGTGATGTGCGTCACATTCGAGGGGGCTGTCCGGCGGTGGCCGGTACAAACCCGCAAATGTTTGTGTTGTCATTCTTTATTTAATATTTACCCGTTCACTCCGACGGGCGCAATGTGGCGGGAGGGGCATTCGGCTTTTAGGGTTTACGCCCTGGGCTCGCATCATAAGCCGGCCAATGCTTCAATACCGGCATGTTCAGGTAGAGAGGATTGCTGGCGTGTTGGCTCGATCTAACGGCGCTGTCGCGCTGGCCGTCTTGGCGACGGCGGTTTCGCTCGCTGGTTGCGCGGATGATACGGCCAAGTGGTTTGCGAAGCCGCTCAGCCCGTTCAACAGCAAAGCCGGCTATAGCTATACCTCGCTCGGCGAGGCCAAGCTGGATCGGCCCGTCACCGCGAATGATCTGATCGATGCGAATGGCGCGTGTCCTAACTACGTGGCGCCGGCACCGCAGCAGAGCGCCTCGGCCAATCCGGGCGAAAGCGCGCCCGCTTCCCCGGAAACCGCCGCTCTGCTCGGCGGTGGGGTCGCGTTTGGTATGAGCGAATGCGATGTTGTCGCTCGCTTGGGGCAGCCGACCGCCGTGAACTTTGGAAACAACGCGTACAGGTCGCGAAGCGTGGTCTTGACCTATAACGGTGGTCCGCGGCCCGGTATCTACCGCTTCGAGAACGGACGCCTCTCGGAAATGGATCGCGTCGAGGGGCCGCCGCCCGCAGCGGAGAAGAAAGCAACCAAAAAAAAGCCGGCCAAGTCCGGCGAGCCAAAAGCCGGCGAGAAGTCGTAACTGCATTTTCGTCCGAGATTGTGAAACTTTAAGCTCGTTGAGCACGAGCGATACACCGGTCCGTGCTATCGTACCGATGCCAGAGGCGCCGATGACCGCGGACGTCACCCATCACATAGTGGAAGCGAACGGTATTCATCTGCATATCGCCGAGCGGGGCGAGGGGCCCGTGGTTTTGCTATGTCACGGCTTTCCGGAGTCCTGGTATTCGTGGCGTCATCAGCTGGCAGCTCTCTCGGCCGCAGGCTTTCGCGCGATTGCGCCCGACATGCGCGGCTACGGGCGATCTGACCGGCCGGAAGCAATCGAGCAATACACGCTGCTGCATCTCATCGGTGATATGGTGGGTCTTCTTGATGCATTGGGCATTGAACACGCGGCGATTGCCGGTCACGATTGGGGCGCCCCGGTCGCGTGGCACGCAGCGTTGCTACGTCCCGACCGGTTCCGCGCCGTCGTTGGTTTGAGTGTTCCATATCGTCCGCGCACATCCGTCATCCCCACCTCGGCGATGCCGCGGCGCGACGATGCCATGTTCTACCAACTTTATTTCCAGACACCGGGTGTGGCTGAGGCCGAACTCGAGCGCGACGTGCGCACGACGCTCGCCAAGGTTTTGTACGCCGCCTCCGGCGACGCGCCGCGGCGCCCCGGCGCCGGCGGCAACGACGTGGCGATGGTGTCGCAAGGGGGCGGCTTTCTTACGCGGTTGCCCGTCCCGGATGTTCTGCCGGTGTGGTTGAGCGAGGCTGATCTCGAGTTCTATGTCGGCGAGTTTGCCCGCACCGGATTTCGGGGCGGCCTGAATTGGTACCGCAATATCGACCGCAACTGGGAGCTGTTGGCGCCGTTTACCAACGCCAAAGTAACCGTGCCGGCGCTCTACATGGCCGGCGACCGCGACCTGGTGGTTGCGTTTCGCAACATGGACAAGGCAATCGCCAGCTTGGCGACCTATGTCCCGCAATTGCGGGGCACCGTCATTCTGCCGGGCTGCGGCCACTGGACCCAGCAGGAACGTGCCGCGGACGTCAACGCCGCGATGATCAGTTTTCTGCGTCAGCTCTAGGCGAAATCGGCTGGACTTTGCGGTCGCGCGGCGGCGGGCGGCGGCGCTTGCCCCAAAGATAAGCGACGGCTATAAGCCGCGCACTTCCGGCCGTCCGCAATTTTTTCAAAGGATAATTTGATGGCGATCGAGCGTACATTTTCAATCCTCAAGCCCGACGCAACCGCCCGCAACCTGACCGGCGCGATCAATGCAATGATCGAGAAATCGGGACTGCGGATCATCGCGCAGAAGCGCGTCATGATCAGTCGTCCGCAAGCCGAGGCATTCTATGCCGTTCACCGACAGCGCCCGTTCTTTGGCGAACTCGTTGACTTCATGATTTCGGGCCCGGTCGTCGTGCAGGTTCTTGAAGGCGAGAACGCGATTGCGGCTTATCGGGAACTTATGGGAGCAACTGATCCGGCCAAGGCTGCTGAAGGAACCATTCGTAAAGCCTTCGCTAAATCGATCAGCGAAAACTCCGTGCATGGTTCCGACGGTCCCGAAACCGCGCAGAAAGAAATCGCGCAGTTTTTTTCAGGCAAAGAGATCGTCGGCTAACGATCGCGTTGATCGACGTCGCGCGGCGACGTCTACATCTGCAAAGATGTTGTTGCTCACGGCATGCGGCTCATTGCAGCCATGCTTGCGCCGCATTTGTCGGTTTTTTTTCACTGGCAATCGGATTTTGGCCTTCCGGCTGGGGCTGTCTTGGCGACGCAATCGTTTCGGACTTTCCAAATCTGGCTTGTGGCATGGAGCGCGGCGTCTGCACGCAGCGTGTAGCAGCGGTTCCATGTCTTTAACTGGCATATGGACTGACTGAGGAGACAGACGATGCAAAAGGGCACCGTCAAGTGGTTCAATCCGACGAAGGGCTACGGGTTCATTAAGCCGTCCAGCGGCGATAAGGATGTGTTTGTTCACATTTCGGCAGTCGAGCGCGCCGGTTTGCGTACGCTCAATGAAGGCCAAGAGGTCGAGTACGAGCTTGTGACCAACCGTGGCCGTACGTCAGCGGAAAATCTCAAGGTAGCCTAAGCGTACTTGGTTCCCGCATCGTCTGGCCCCCAAGCGATTAGCTGGGGGTTTTATATTTGCGCCGTCGCTTCCTTGCCGAAGGTCGTCAGGATTTCGTCCAGCCTTCCGCGACGGCTCGCAATGCGCGCGGGTAAATTTGGTGCTCGAGCTCGAGCACACGCGCGGCCAGTGTTTCTTCCGTGTCGTCTTCACGCACCGCGACAGAATCCTGGGCAACGATAGGACCGGCATCCATCTCCGGCACCACGAAGTGTACGGTCGCTCCGTGCCGCTTCACGCCGGCTTCGAGCGCCCGCCGGTGCGTGTGCAGCCCCTTGAATTGCGGCAGCAGCGACGGGTGGATGTTGAGCATCCGGCCGCTCCAGCGGCTCACGAACCACGGCGTCAAGAGTCGCATAAATCCGGCCAGGCACACGAGATCGATCTGGTGCTTGCGGAGCTCGTCGTCGAGAGCGTGCTCGAACGCCTTGCGGTCGCCGCCGAACGCCGTGTGATCGACAACGGCCGTTGCAATTCCGGCAGAACAAGCGCGGCCGAGCCCCGGCGCATCCGGCCGGTTGGAGACGACCAGTGCGATTTCAGCCGGATAGTCCTTGGTCCTGGCGGCCTCGATCAGCGCGGTCATGTTCGAGCCGCGGCCGGAAATCAGAATTGCGACGCGCTTTTTCATGAGCGCCGTTTTTCACCGGGGCGCAGTTTTTCACCGGGGCTCATAAGGACAGATCGAGACGTCCGTGAAAATTGACAGCCGCCGGGCCGCCGCCGGCGACCACTTCGCCCAATTGCACCACAGTTTCCCCGTGTGCGGTGAATTGCTCGATTGCGGCCGCGGCCATGCGCGCATCGAGGACAGCCACCATCCCGACACCGCAATTGAACGTGCGCAGCATTTCCTGCTCGCTGATGCCACCCGACGCCGCGAGCCACTTGAACACCGGTGACACAGGCACGCGGTCTAGATCGATGCTGACCGACGCTTCTTTGGGTAGCACCCGCGGGATGTTTTCAATGAAACCTCCGCCGGTGATATGGGCGAGCGCTTTGACGGCCTGCGTTTTGCGCGCGGCGGCGAGGCATGATCGCACGTATAGGCGCGTTGGCGCGAGCAATGCTTCACCGAGGCTACGTGCCGGCTCGAACGGGGCGGGCGCATCCCAAGGCAGTCCACTAGCGGCGACGATGCGGCGCACCAGCGAAAACCCGTTTGCATGCACGCCCGAGGAGGCGAGGCCAATGACAACGTCTCCCGGTGCAATATCCTTGCGCGGCAGCAGCGATTCGCGCGAGACGGCGCCAACCGCGAAACCAGCCAGGTCATAGTCGCCATGTTGGTAGATGCCCGGCATTTCCGCGGTCTCACCGCCGATGAGCGCACAGCCCGATTCACGGCAGGCGGCAGCGACACCGCTCACGACGGCTGCCCCAACCTCCGGATCGAGCTTGCCGCACGCGAAATAGTCGAGGAAGAAAAGCGGCTCGGCGCCCTGCACAACAAGGTCGTTCACCGACATGGCGACTAAATCAATTCCGATTGTGGTGTGGCGCGAAGTCTCGACGGCGATTTTAACCTTGGTGCCAACGCCATCAGTCGCCGCGACCAGGAGCGGGTCGGAGAAACCAGAGGCTTTGAGGTCGAAAAGGCCGCCAAACCCGCCGATCTCGGCGTCCGCCCCGGGGCGAGCCGTCCTGCGCACAAGCGGCTTGATCAAATCGACCATGCGGTTGCCCGCATCGATATCGACGCCGGCGGCCGCGTAGCGTCCCTGTTTCACGGGCTCACCAATGACGATTTGCTCTCCCCGGGAGGAGCCATGCGGCGCCTCCTACGTTGGAATCGCGGGGTGCGCAAGCGGTGCCGCCCGGCTATATAATGGGCCCAATAGCCGGGGCGCACGTTTGAGTATTCCGAACCTCATCACATTGGGGCGCATTATTCTGGTGCCGATCGTGGTCTGGGCGATCACGTCGGGCGAGATGCGGGCTGCCTTTTTCCTCTTCGTCGCCGCCGGGATCAGCGACGCAGTCGACGGTTTTCTCGCCAAACGCTTCGACATGACGAGCGAGCTCGGCGCCCTTATCGATCCCTTGGCCGATAAGGCGTTGATCGTCTCGATCTATGTCGCGCTCAGCATCGCCGGGGCATTGCCAATCCCGCTGGTCATTCTGGTGGTATCCCGCGACATCATGATCATCTCCGGTTTCATGCTCTCCTGGGTCGTTGGAAAGCCGATGCCGATCCGCCCGCATCCCGTCTCCAAGGCAAACACCGCAGCGCAGATTGTGCTGGCGACGCTGATCTTGGCCGAGCGGGGTTTCGGTTTTGATGCCTCGCTCGCGGCGAATATCATCATTGGGCTGGTCGCGATCTTGACCCTGCTTTCGATCGGCTTCTATCTCGCCGAATGGCTCCGTCACATGAACTCGATCGGGGCCGGGCGCTGACGGGATGATTGCCTATTTAGCGGGTCCGGCGGCAAGCTTTCGTGAGGAATTTCGAATCTAAGATCGCGCGCGGCTTAGGTTTTTCCGTTATCTCTTGGCCGCGAAGCTGGCGAGGAGACTCCGGACAAATACGGCATCGGGCTCGAAAGCTGGCCTAAGGGATCGTGCGATGCGCATTGAGCGGCACTTCGTGTTCTGGACGGCCGCGCTGCTGATCTTTATCGGCCTGCTCTGGCTGCTGCACCACATTCTGCTGCCGTTTGTGGTCGGCGCCGCGCTCGCTTATTTGCTCGATCCGCTGGCCAACGTGCTGATCAGGCGCGGCATCAACCGTCTCGTTGCGGCCTTGATCATACTCGCAGCTTTCTTGATCGTATTCGCAGGCCTGCTGGTTCTTGTCGCCCCGGTTCTCGCCGATCAGCTTGCAGCCTTTATCCAGAAGTTGCCGGGCTATTTGCAGAGCTTGCAGGCGCTCATTGCCGATCCCAGTCATTCCTGGCTGCAAAAGGTCATCGGTAACACGGCCGGCGGCACCCAAGGTTCGCTCGGAGCGCTGACGAACAAATTGGTCGGCTATCTGACCGATGTGCTTTTCACCTTGTGGACGAAAGGCGAAGCGCTGCTGTCGCTATTATCGCTCCTCGTGATCACGCCGGTCGTGGCTTTCTATTTGCTGGTGGACTGGGATCGGGTCGTCAGCGCGCTCGATAATCTCATTCCGCTGACGCAGCGTGAAACCGTGCGCGGTCTGATGCGCGAAATCAGCAAGGCGCTCTCGGGTTACATACGCGGACAGCTGCTGGTATGCGGCATTCTTGGTCTTTATTATGCGATTGGGCTGACGCTCGCCGGCCTGAATTTCGGACTCCTCATTGGCGTGGTCGCCGGATTGCTGACCTTCATTCCGTATGTCGGATCGCTGACCGCGCTCGTCGTCTCATTCGCCGTGGCGGTGGCGCAGTTCTATCCTGACTGGGCGCACATTCTCGTCGTGGTCGGCGTGGTTCTTGTCGGTCAATTTCTCGAAGGCAATGTGCTCTCGCCGAAGCTTGTCGGAGGAAGCGTCGGACTGCATCCGGTCTGGCTGATCTTTGCACTGCTCGCGTGCGGCTACCTGTTCGGCTTCGTTGGTCTGCTGCTCGCCGTGCCTTTGGCCGCGGCGGTCGGCGTGCTGACACGCTTTGCCTTGGCGCGCTATCGCTCGAGCCCCCTCTACACCGGAAATTGGCCGACCTGAGCGCCATGCCGCAACGCCCGCGTCAACTCGCGCTCGCGCTTGGTCACGCAGAGAGCTATGCGCGCGAGGATTTTCTCTCCGGGCCGTGCAACGAAGGTCCGTTCCAGCTCGTCTGCGCTTGGCCGGATTGGCCGGCGAATGCACTTGCGCTGGTCGGTCCCGAAGGCTCCGGCAAGACGCATCTGGCCATGATATGGGCGGCGATGGCCGGTGCGCGTGTTATCTCGGCGCGTGGACTACATGAAGCCGATGTTCCGTCCGCGCTCGCGACCGGCGCCCTGGTCGTAGAAGATGCCGGGGCGGGTGCGGACGACCGGGCGTTGTTTCATCTCATCAATCTCGCGCGGGAGGAAAAGGCTTCGCTGCTCTTTACGGCGCGAAGCGCGCCGGCAACGTGGCCGGTCGCTATCCCCGACCTCATATCACGGTTGCGAGCGCTGCCGGTGCTGACCTTGCAGGCGCCCGATGACGCCATGCTGCGAGCGGTGATCGTCAAGCTGGCGGCGGATCGGCAGCTCACGCTCGACGAGAGCGTCATTGCTTTTATCGCGACCCGCATCGAGCGCTCCTTTGCCGCCGCCCGGGCCGCGGTGATCGCGCTCGACAACGAGGCATTGCGGCAAGGACGGCCGCCGACGCGCGCGCTCGCCGCTGAGATCTTTCGCGGGGCCTGAACGCCAGCACCGGCGGTCGGGCTCCAATGAAGCAAATTTGCGTAGCCTCGATCTGCTCGATCTCGCCCTGGTCACCCGATGCTCGGTCGCGGCTCCGCTCGAGAAAGCCCTCGAAAACCTTCCGCAGGGATCAGGTGAGGTCGAAGCGATCGAGGTTCATCACCTTGGTCCACGCCGCCACGAAGTCTTTCACAAACTTCTCCTTCGAATCCGCGCACGCATAGACTTCCGCGAGGGCGCGCAGCTGCGAGTGCGAACCGAAGATCAGGTCGACACGAGTGCCGGTCCACTTGACCTCCTTCGTCTTCTGATCGCGCCCCTCGTAAACGCCTTCAGAGCCTGCGGACGGCTGCCATTGCGTACTCATGTCGATTAGGTTGACGAAGAAGTCGTTTGTCAGCGTCTCTGGCCGCTTGGTGAAGACGCCATGCGTGGACTTCCCGGCATTTGCGCCCAGGACGCGCAGGCCACCGACGAGAACCGTCATTTCAGGCGCCGTCAGCGTCAGCAATTGCGCCCGATCCACCAACAGCTCCTCAGGCGACAGGCGCTGCTTGCCGCGGAGATAGTTGCGGAATCCGTCAGCGGTCTGTTCGAGCGGCGCGAAGGAGTCGGCGTCGGTTTGCTGTTGCGACGCGTCCATGCGCCCCGGCGTGAAGGGGACCTTCACCTCGTGCCCGGCGCTCTTCGCGGCTTTCTCGATCGCCGCGCAGCCGCCGAGAACGATCAGGTCGGCAAGCGAGACCTTTTTCCCGCCGGACTGTGAAGCGTTGAACTCCTTTTGGATCGCTTCAAGCGTCTGCAGCACCTTCGCCAGCTGCGCCGGCTGGTTGACGTCCCAGTCCTTTTGCGGCGCGAGGCGAATGCGCGCGCCGTTCGCTCCACCGCGCTTGTCAGAGCCGCGGAACGTCGACGCCGACGCCCAAGCCGTCGAGACCAACTCGGAAACGGATAGGCCAGACGCGAGGATTTTCGCCTTCAGGGCAACAATGTCCTGCTCACCGATCAGCGGATGATCCACAGCGGGGATCGGGTCTTGCCAAATCAGGTGCTCCTTTGGAACGAGCGGGCCGAGATAGCGCACGATCGGGCCCATGTCGCGATGCGTGAGCTTGAACCACGCCCGCGCAAACGCGTCCGCGAGCTGATCCGGATTCTCGTAGAAGCGCCTTGAGATCTTTTCGTAGACAGGGTCGAACCGCAAGGCGAGGTCCGTAGTCAGCATGGATGGCGCGTGACGCTTTGACGGGTCATACGCATCCGGCACCGTACCGGCGCCGGCGCCATTCTTCGGTTTCCACTGGTACGCACCGGCCGGGCTCTTGGTCAGTTCCCATTCGTAGCCGAACAGGTTCGAGAAGAAGTTGTTGCTCCACTTGGTCGGCGTCTGGCTCCAGATGACTTCGGGGCCGCCCGTGATCGCGTCAGCTCCTTTGCCCGTGCCGTATTTGCTCTTCCAGCCGAGGCCCTGCTCTTCGATGCTGGCGCCTTCCGGCTCCGGGCCCACCAGCGTCGGATCGCCAGCGCCGTGGGTTTTGCCGAAGGTGTGACCGCCGGCGATGAGCGCCACGGTTTCCTCGTCATTCATCGCCATCCGCGCGAACGTCTCGCGGATATCCCGCGCCGCAGCAACCGGATCCGGCTTGCCGTTCGGCCCTTCCGGATTCACGTAGATCAGACCCATTTGCACGGCGGCGAGAGGATTCTGAAGATCACGGTCGCCGGTGTAGCGTTCGTCCGCCAGCCACTTGCCTTCGGGGCCCCAGAATATGTCCTCTGAGGGCTCCCAGGCGTCGACACGCCCGCCGCCGAAACCGAACGTCTTGAACCCCATCGACTCCAGCGCGACGTTGCCCGCGAGAATCATGAGGTCGGCCCAGGAGATCTTCCGGCCGTATTTCTGCTTGATCGGCCACAGCAGACGGCGCGCCTTGTCGAGGCTCGCGTTGTCCGGCCAGCTATTAAGCGGCGCAAAGCGCTGTTGGCCGGATCCGGCGCCGCCGCGGCCGTCGCCGATGCGGTACGTGCCTGCGCTGTGCCAGGCCATCCGAATGAACAGCCCCCCGTAGTGGCCGAAATCTGCAGGCCACCACTCTTGCGAGTCCGTCATCAAGGCATGAAGATCCTTGATCACGGCATTCAGGTCGAGGCTCTTGAATTCCTTGGCATAGTCGAACGCCTCGCCCATCGGATTGGACAGGGTGGAGTGCTGGTGGAGAACCTGAAGATTCAGCTGGTTCGGCCACCAGTCCCGGTTGGTGTGCACGACCGGGCACTTGCCCACGCTCTTGTCATCGGTCTTTGCGTCCATGTTACTCTCCGATCGCGTTCTGCTCTTTTTCCCGTCCCGTATATAAGCATCATTAATCCTTGGAAAGCGATCTAGCGTCACGGCCAGCGACGCATCGTGCCATCGCTCACGTTGCGCGTGCCCCTGTGCTTGCGGTCGCGAGGTTGCCGCCGTCGCCGCCGTCGGCATCGAGATGGATCCGAATGCATTCGGCAGATCACGCCACGGTGCCGGGCGGCCTAATCGGCCGCTGGCTTCCCGACGCAAGGCGACGGCCGGGATTTTCCGGCCGTTTTCGCGCCCGGCCCGGGCGGCTCCTAAGGATTTGCGATTTCTCGAATTTCTTCGCGTGCTGGGGGACCGCGGCTCGTCCGCATAGCTCGCACTTAAAGCGGGCCGGCCCGCCTTGACGGAGCGTCACTGCGCCGCCTTATCTCAGTGGTGTGGTTTCTCGAATCTTTATCCGGTGCCCGGCTTTCGAACTTCGTGATACGCGGCGGCAGGCTTCCCCACGAACCTCGCAAAGCTTGCGGCACTGGCGGGTATCGGTGTTAGTGCCGCTTGCGATTTGAAGTTCCTAAGCGCGCATGCGGTAATCGGTGTAAGGACTTGAAATCGGCGGCACCAAGGCGGCGACGGTGAGGTCCGAGCAACAAGGAGCAATCATGGCTGATCGTGGCCAGGCGACCGCGGTCGCACTCGAACCGGGTCCTACGCAGCGCCTGGAAGCGCCCGCATGGCTTGCTGAACCGGCGGAAGGCCACGCCACGTCGGAAGTTGCCTCAAGTCCCGAACGTTTCATCAACCGGGAGCTGTCCTGGCTAAATTTCAATCGGCGCGTCCTCGAGGAATCCGCCAATCGCGAGCATCCGTTGCTCGAGCGATTGCGGTTCCTGTCGATCTCGGCAAACAACCTGGACGAATTTTTCATGGTGCGGGTTGCCGGCTTGCGGGCGCAGGTACGCGCCGGAATTGGCACCAAAAGTCCCGAGGGATTGACCCCGGCCGAGCAGTTGGTGCGCATCGCCGAAGCTGTCGTGGTGCTCGTGGAGGATCAGCAGGCGCAATGGCGCGAACTGCGCGCAACGCTCGGCAAGGCCGGCATTGTTTTGATCGACGGCCCCGATGTCACCAAGTCAGAGAGGGCTTGGCTCGAAGATTATTTCCTCTCGCACATTTTCCCGCTGCTCACGCCGCTCGCCGTCGATCCGGCGCACCCTTTCCCGTTCATTCCCAATCTCGGCTTCTCCATCGCCTTGCAGCTTGCCCGCGCCAAGGACGGGAGGGCGATGAACGCGCTCATTCGCATGCCCAACCGCATCGACCGCTTCGTGCGGCTGCCGCAGGCTGGTGGGGATGGCGAAGTGCGGCTGATTTCGATCGAAGGCGCAACCAGCCTGTTCATCGGCAAGCTATTCCCCGGTTACACGGTCAAGGGCGTGGGTGCGTTCCGCGTCATCCGCGATTCGGAATTGGAAATCCTCGAAGAAGCCGAGGATCTGGTGCGGCTGTTCGAGACGGCGCTCAAGCGCCGCCGCCGCGGGTTGGTGATCAGGCTCGACATCGAGGCCAATATGCCGACCGAATTGCAGCACTTCGTGCAGCGCGCGCTCGGCGCCAGCGAAGACAGTGTGTTCAAGGTCGATGGGGTGCTGGCGCTCGACGAGATGTCGCAGCTCGCGAGCCTCGATCGGCCGGACCTTGAATTTGTTCCCTATACGCCACGCTATCCCGACCGTATCCGCGATCACGGCGGCGATTGTTTTGCCGCGATCCGGCAGAAGGACCTCATTGTCCACCATCCGTACGAGTCATTCGATGTGGTGGTCGATTTCCTACACCAGGCTACCCGCGATCCTGACGTGGTCGCGATCAAGCAAACCCTCTACCGCACCTCGGCCAATTCGCCGATCGTTCGAACGCTGGCGGAGGCGGCCGAAGCGGGCAAGTCGGTTACGGCCGTGGTCGAGTTGAAGGCGCGCTTCGATGAGGAAGCCAATATCCGCTGGGCACGCGATCTCGAACGCGCCGGGGTGCAGGTCGTCTACGGTTTTATCGAGCTCAAGACTCACGCCAAGCTGTCGCTGGTCGTGCGCCGCGAGGGTGCTTCGCTTGCGTCCTACGTTCATGTGGGCACGGGCAACTACCACCCGGTGACGGCGCGGATCTACACCGACCTGTCGTACTTCACCGCCGATCCGGTGATCGCTCGCGACGTCGCCCGCGTGTTCAATTTCGTCACCGGCTATGCCGAGCCCGCCGAACTCGAACGCATGGCGGTATCGCCGCTGACACTGCGCAACCGCATTCACGAGCACATCGAGGCCGAGACCGCGAATGCCAAAGCCGGCCGTCCCGCGGCCATTTGGATGAAGATGAATTCGCTCGTCGATCCGGACATCATCGACGCGCTCTATCAGGCGTCGAGCGCCGGTGTCGCGATCGAGCTCGTGGTGCGCGGCATCTGCTGTCTGCGGCCGGGCGTTGCCGGCTTGTCCGAAAATATCCGGGTCAAGTCGATCGTCGGCCGCTTTCTTGAGCATGGCCGCATCTATTGCTTCGGTTCCGGTCACGCCTTGCCGCACCCGAAGGCGGCAGTCTACATCTCGTCCGCCGACATGATGCCGCGCAATCTGGATCGCCGCGTCGAAGTTCTCTGTCCGATCATCAATCCGACCGTGCACGAGCAGGTGCTCGATCAGATCATGGTCGCCAACCTCAAGGACAATGAACAAAGCTGGCAGCTTCTCGCCGACGGCTCCTCGTCTCGCATTAAGCCCGGCCCGGGAGAGGAAAAATTCAACGCGCATACCTATTTCATGACCAATCCGAGCCTCTCTGGACGCGGAAAGTCGCCCAAGGATTCGGTGCCGCGCTTGCGCCACCGCGCGGAGCGAATGTGAGCAAGGCCGCGGAACGTTTCTCCTTTGCGCTGATTTGAGCAGATGAATTCCGCTACGCTTGAAGTCGCACCTGGGCGTCTGGACCACGGCCCACCGTTGGCCGTCGTCGATATCGGTTCGAATTCCGTGCGGCTCGTGGTCTATGAAGGCCTCTCGCGCAGCCCGACCGCGCTGTTCAACGAAAAGGCCCTGTGCGGCCTCGGCCGCGAGGTGCAGTCGACCGGGCTCCTGGCGGCGGACGCTGTGGAACAAGCGCTCGCGGCGCTCAAACGCTATCGCGCCTTGTGTACGACAATGGGTGCGAAGCGCGTGCTCGCAATCGCCACTGCGGCGTGCCGTGACGCCAAGAACGGTCCGGCCTTCGTCAAGCTCGCCGAGCGAATTATCGGCACCGATATCGAGATGCTCTCCGGCGCGCGCGAGGCGGAACTGACGGCGCTCGGCGTCATTTCCGGCGTGCACCTGGCGGACGGCGTGGTCGGCGACCTCGGCGGCGGCTCGCTTGAGCTCGTAGACATACACCGTACGCACGCGCGCCGCGGTCTCACGCGGCCGCTCGGCGGACTTGCCTTGGCCGATATCTCGGCAAAGTCGCTCAAGAAGGCGGAAAAATTCGTCAAGAAGACGCTCGATGCGCTGCCGATGCTCAAGGACTGTCAGGACCGTACCTTCTATGCCGTCGGCGGTACGTGGCGGGCCTTGGCGCGGCTGCACATGTGGCAGACCGGATATCCGCTGCATGTCATGCATGGCTACGCGATCACGGCCGGTGAGGCGCTCGAATTCGCCCGGCTTGTACATCGCGTGGACGTCGAAACGCTTTCCAACATTGAAGTCGTGACCAACGCGCGGCGGCCGCTTCTCGCCTATGCGGCGCTCGTGCTCGAATACATCATCCGCATCGGCAAGCCGAAACAGATCGTCTTCTCGGCGCTCGGCGTGCGCGAGGGTCTGCTGTATTCGCTGCTCAAACAAAAAGACAAGGAAAAGGACGCGCTGATCGAGGCGGCGCGCGATCTCAATCTGTTGCGCTCGCGATCGCCGCAGCATGGCGAAGAGCTGATCGAATGGACCGATCAATTCATGGCGTCATCGGGCCTCGATGAACCGAGCGAGGAACGGCGTCTGCGCCACGCCGCCTGCCTCCTGGCCGATATCGGCTGGCGGGCTCACCCCGATTATCGCGGCGAGCAATCGCTCAACATTATCGCCCATGGCGGGTTCACCGCGATCGATCATCCCGGCCGCGCCTATCTGGCGCTGGCCGTGTTCTACCGGCATGTCGGACTGGTGATGGACGACGAGCTGTCGCCGCGGCTGCGCGAACTGGCCTCGACGCGCATGATCGACCGCGCCCGCGTGCTCGGCGCGGCGCTCCGGCTTGCCTATGTGGTTTCCGCCGCGATGCCGGGCGTGCTGCCGCGCACGCCGCTCGCCGTCGAGCGGCAGCGGCTGGCGCTGCGTCTGCCCGACGAATTCGCCGCCCTCGGCGGCGACCGCGTGTTAAGCCGGCTGCGCTCGCTGTCCCGCCTGATCGGGCGCGATCCGGTAATGTTGATGGGGTAGGGCTGCGTCTCGCAGCCGTTATTTTCGATTCACTTCTCATTGCGGTGAGCAAGAGGCAGTCGCGGCAGGCACAGCGGTGACCGCCTCGATGATTCTCTGCCGCTGAGCGACGCTGCAGGCTCCTTCCGAGCCTTAACGAGCCGAACAAGCACGGGCGCGTCGCTTGCTTACAACGAATTGATTTGAAATAGTTTTAAGCTGAATTAGCTCACATGACGTCGCCATTTTGTTACGTTGTCGCTTAGATAGAGTTCATTGTCCCCATTATGGGGACAATGAATGATTTATCCATTTTGGCGCCTCAGCGAGGACACACCCGACAATCTCAGGCTTGCTTGCACCGATAACGGTTTGCTGGTCGGAGGAACGAGGGCGGCACCAGCAACTGGAATCCGGCACTCCATCCACGCGCAGCCGAGCAGGGCCCGTACATGACCTCGAGAGCGGTGAGGTTGTGGGGGAGCGGCCGCGCTGGCAAGCCATTGCGCCTTATCGCAGGACTGGTGTTGATGTGGAGATAGAGCAAGAGTCAATCGAGGCCGTAGGATTTCGCTATGCTGAAATAAAGCCTTTGAGTGCTTCCGGACAATCCAAGTTCAATCAGCAGGTTTTGAATTGGGAGTTATCCGAACCCGTACAAGCGATCACCTACGATGCAGCAGGTAATGTTTTCCTGGGATTCACTAAATGAAGTGGCGAGAGCTAATACGATCCCATAGGTATGCTGAGGCTATCCGTGATCTGCGGCGGCACCTAGCAAGCAATCCAGAAGATATGGTCGCTGTAGCGTGGATGGCTGATGCTTTGCGCGCAAATGGCCAACATAGCGAAGCCCTTTCGTTTTTTGAGCGGCTCGCCGCGCACCGAAGTGCGGACAAAGTCGCCAACATGATGACTCCCGGCAGCGCTCCGTGGGATATTGACATCGCCTGCCTGCATTGGCTTTGCGGCAATCATGCGAAAGCCACGCAGATGATGCACGGTTTGGCTGCTGGAATTCTTGACGGTTCGATAAACTATGCCAGCGATGCGGCCGGTGGCATGTCGCAAGGATTGTTACTCTATTACATGGCCGTGTCTGATAACAGACCTGAAGACATGTCGTTTGCGCTTAAGTATCTCAGGAACCGAGTCAAGCGCAGTGCTAGCCGAAATTGGCCAGGCCCGGTAGCATCATATTATTTGGGAGACATTACGTTCGCGAAAGTTATGGAAGAAGTGGAAGATGTCGATGGTCAAGTTCGCTTGGCGCCGTTCGTTGATCCCGCAAAGCTGGAGCTGGGTCGGCGCAAACGCCTCTGCGTAACCTTGTTCCACGATGGCATAAAATCCCGCGCGCACGGCGACGAGGCGCATTGTCTGGCGCGTATGCGGGAATGTTACGCCCTGGAGAACCCGATGATCGAACAAGAATGGTACTTGGCGCGGTATGAGGTTCAGAAAGCCGCCAGCCCGGCCAGCGCAAGATAACGCACACCGACGCCAGTGGCGATGTGACCGGCTGCGCTTATGCAAGCATGGATCGGCAGCGCGATCCAAGTGACGTTATAGGGTAGGCGGGTTCGCCAAAGCGTCAGAGTCGGCGATGAAGCCGCGCGGTACACATTACGTGCAAACGAAAACCCGGCCAATTTCTGTGTATTTTCGCCAATCTCGTTTTGTCATGCTCGTTGCCAAGGTTGCCGCCTTACGGTTGAATGACTTAAACACAACACACAGCGGCCGGATTCACCGGCCGTGCGCTGAAACTTCGGCAGGAACGAACGTATCTCAAACGAGCCGGGTCTTGCTTCGGCGGCGCCGGGCAACCAAGTGGGGGCGAACATGGAAGAAAACCGCAAGCTCAAGCAGTTTTTGGCGATCGCCGGGGTCATCACCTTGATCAACGGTGTCAGCTATACGCTGGTGCCGGGCGCACTGCTTCCCAATTACGCCGTTGTACCCACGTCCGGCGCGGTGCTGGGCTTCCGCTTGTTCGGCGCGGCATTGCTGACATTCGGCCTGATCTTGTGGCTCCTCCGCGACTCGCGCGAATGGACCGCGCTGCGCGGCCTGTTGATCGGCGCTTCGGTGGGTAACATCGCTGGCCTCGTCGTCTCCGCCTGGGCGACGATTGCCGGCGTCATGAACGGGGCAGGGTGGCTGTTCGTCGTCACCTACGGCGTTCTGCTGCTCGGGTACCTTTACTCGCTCTGGGCATTGTCGCGAAAAGCGGTCTGATCTCTCTTCGTTCAACGCCAACTTCACTCGCGTTCGACGGCAGCGACTTTGCCCTTCTCGATGGCGAGCGCCAGCTTGCCGCGCTTGAGCGCGAGCGCCTTCTCGCCGAACAGCTCGCGCCGCCAGCCGGTCAGCGCGGGAACGTCGGCCTCGTCGTCGCCGGCAATGCGTTCAAGATCGTCGACGGTGGCAATCACTTTGGCGGCGACGTGGTGCCGCTCGGAGATCATGCGCAACAGCACTTTCAGCAATTCGACCGACGCCATGCCGTTGGCGGACGGCGGCAAGCGCGCCGGACGCGGCAGCGTTTTCACGTCCCGTTCGAGGCCGCGTGCGACCGCAGCGACGATCGCCTCGCCCCAGCGTGATCGTTCGAAGCCTTTGGGAAGCGAGCGCAAGTGCCTCAGCTTCTCAATCGTCGTCGGCGCATGCACCGCGATGTCGGCGATGACCTCGTCTTTGAGGACGCGCGAGCGCGGCACGTCGCGCAGCTGCGCTTCGCGCTCGCGCCAGGCCGCGACTTCGATCAGCACGGCGAGCTCTTTGGGCTTGCGCACGCGGGTCTTCAGCCGCTGCCAGGCATTTTCCGGATCCATCCGATAGGTATCGGGGGAGGTAAGCACGGACATTTCCTCGTGCACCCAATCGACGCGGCCGCGGCGCCCGAGATCGTCGACCAGCGCCTGATAAACATCGCGCAGATGGGTGACATCGGAGATCGCGTAGGAGAGCTGCGCTTCGGATAGCGGCCGGCGCGTCCAATCGGTGAAGCGGTGCGATTTGTCGAGCGTATCGCCGGTGATGCGCTGCACGAGCTGGTCGTAGGAAATCGAATCGCCGTAGCCGAGCACCATGGCGGCGACTTGGGTGTCGAAGATGGGGTGGGGGATCAGCTTGGCCCGGTGCCACACGATTTCGATGTCCTGCCGTGCGGCATGGAAAACCTTCATGACCTTTTCGTTCGCCATCAGCTCGAAGAACGGCGCAAGATCGATGCCGGGCGCCAACGCGTCGACCACTAGCGCTTCCTCGGCCGAGGCCATCTGCGCCACGCACAAAAGCGGGTAATAGGTGGTCTCGCGCAGGAATTCGGTGTCGACGGTAACGAAGGGGAACGAGGCCATGCGCCGGCATGCCGCGGCGAGTTCCGACGTCGTCGTGATCGGCTGCATCGAAAATGTCGTGCCGGAATCAGGCATCATTGTTGGCGCATAGTGTTGGCTGGTTACCGCCGCGCTGGCAAGACCGGGTGCCGGGCAAGGATCGATCTAGCCACGCCGCCGCGGCTTCGTTTCGCCGCCTCGGACCCGTCCCATGAGGATGAACTCCCAGGGGCTGGGCATCTCGCCCACCGGCACTTCGATCAGGGTGGGACCGTCGCGGCGCGCCAAGGCCGCGCGCAAGGCTTGGCTGAGCTCAGGCGGACTTGCGGCGCGCATGGCCGCGGCGCCGAAGCTCTCGGCGAATTTTACGAAATCCGGATTGGCGAGGTCGCTCGCAATCAGCCGGTTTCCGTAACGCTCCTGCTGGATGCGGCGCACGTTGCCGAAGGCGCCATCGTTGAACAGTATGGTGACCAGCGCAATGCGGTGGCGCATCGCCGTCGCCATCTCCGTCGCAGTGAACAAGAAACCGCCGTCGCCGGTAATCGACAGCACCGGGACGTCGGGCCGGGCGTCCTGCGCGCCAAGCGCGGTGGCAAAGCCGTAGCCCAGATTGTCCTGATAGCCGGGCGACAGGAAGGTGCGCGGCCGATAGACCGGAAAGGCGAGCCGAGCGGCAAATCCTAGCTGCGTGACCTCGTCGACGAAGATGCCATCCTCCGGCAACTCGGCGCGAATTGCCGAGAGATAGGCAAGCTGCGGCGCAAGCTTCGCCAGCCGCTTCTGCATGCGGGCGTGACGCTCCCGCATCTCGTCCGCGCGCGACTTACGGCGGATATTGTGCGCCGGCAGAAGATCGAGCAGCCGGCGCAATATCGGCCGGGCGTTCCCGATCAGCGCGACTTTTGGCTTGGCAATGCGCGCAGGCATCTGCGGGTCCGAGTCGATGCGAATGACGGCCAGATCGCGATCGATGCCCCAGTGCAAGAGCGGCATGTGCAAGTGCGTGCCGACGCCGAGAACGACGTCCGCTTCGGCCCATAATTCGTGGCCAAGCGGGAGGTTGACCGAAAGCGGATCGCGATCGCTGACGATGCCGCGGCCGCGCCGATAGGAGAGGACCGGCGCCTGCAGCAGATGCGCCAATTCCGTCACCTCAGTTGAGGCATCCAGCGCTCCGCCGCCCGCGACGATCAGCGGCCGTTTGGCGGCGCCGAGCCGCTTGGCGGCGGCTTTCACCGCATCGTCGTCAATCGCCGGTTCCCGGAGCGGCAGCGGCGCGACCGGCCGGACCGGACCCGAGCGGCCCCAGATATCGATGGCGCATTCGAGCGCTGCCGGCCCGGGGCGCTCGACGAACATGGATTGCATCGCTCTGGCGATCAGCCGCGGCGCCTCATCCGGCGACCGGATGCGGGCCGACCAATCGACCAGCCGCGCGATGATTCCAGCCTGGTCGCCGATCTCATGCAGGTGCCCAAAGCCCTTGCCGATGTCCTGCTGCGCGATTTGGCCGACGATCGCCAGCACCGGGGCATTCATGCCGTAGGCGGTCAACAGCGCGGCCGAGGAATTCAGCAGTCCCGGTCCGGGGACCACGCAATAGGCCTGCGGCTTGCCGGTCGCGAGCGCCGCGCCCAGCGCCATATAGGCGGCGCCCTGCTCGTGGCGGGTATGCACCGTACGGATCGTTTCGCTGTTGCGCGCGAGCGCGTCGAAAAAATCGTCGTTATGGACACCGGGCAGCGCGTAGATCGCGCCGATGCCGTGCGCGGCTAGCGCCGCGACCGCCGCTTCGCCGGTGGTCATCTCTTGCGTAGCCGCGGCGTTCTTTTTGGCGCGTGCCCTTGCCATGGCGGAACCTGTTATTGTCTCGTTCGCGCAACGGCTTCGCACGTCCTGCGGTCGTGCGCCACCATGCGTCGCCGGGGCCGGCCGGGCGAGGAGGAACTTAAATCCTGCGCGCCTTGACAAAGGCTCCCTTGCATGCGCTTTCCGCCTTCCGACCGGACGACCATTCGAGCTGACGAGCCACAATGCACCGCTATCGCAGCCATACCTGCGGCGCGCTCCGCGCGAGCGACATCGGCAAGGACGTGCGCCTTTCGGGCTGGTGCCATCGCATCCGCGACCATGGCGGCGTGCTTTTCATCGATCTGCGCGACCATTATGGCATCACCCAGGTAGTCGCCGATCCCGACAGTCCCGCCTTCAAAGTGGCGGAGACGCTGCGCTCCGAATGGGTCGTGCGCATTGACGGCAAAATCCGGCAGCGGCCGGAGGGAACCGTTAATCCGGACCTGCCGACCGGCGAGGTCGAAGTCTATATCCGCGAGATCGAGGTTCTCGGGCGGGCGGCCGAACTGCCGATGCCGGTCTTCGGCGAGCAGGACTATCCGGAAGACATCCGGCTGCGTTACCGCTTTCTCGACCTGCGGCGCGAGCATCTTCACCGCAACATCATGAAGCGCGGCGAGATCATCGATTCGCTGCGGCGGCGGATGAAGGCGCAGGGCTTTTTCGAATTCCAGACGCCGATCCTGACGGCATCCTCGCCCGAAGGCGCCCGCGACTTTCTCGTGCCCTCGCGCCTGCATCCCGGAAAATTCTACGCGCTGCCGCAGGCGCCGCAGCAATTCAAGCAGCTGATCATGATTTCCGGTTTCGACCGGTATTTCCAGATCGCGCCGTGCTTCCGCGACGAAGACGCGCGCGCCGACCGCTCGCCCGGCGAATTTTATCAGCTCGACCTGGAGATGAGCTTCGTCACCCAGGACGACGTGTTCGATGCGGTCGAGCCGGTGATCCGCGGCGTGTTCGAGGAGTTTGGCGACGGCAAGAAGGTGACGCCGAAATTTCTGCGCATTCCCTATGGTGAGGCGCTGCGCAAATACGGCGTCGACAAGCCGGATCTGCGCAACCCGATCGTCATGCAGGATGTTTCGGATATTTTCCGCGGCTCCGGTTTC
Source organism: uncultured Alphaproteobacteria bacterium (assembly GCA_963831135.1). Taxonomy (GTDB): domain Bacteria; phylum Pseudomonadota; class Alphaproteobacteria; order Rhizobiales; family Xanthobacteraceae; genus BOG-931. Next base: position 1,545 of record CAWHPH010000063.1, on the reverse strand, counting down.
AAGATTTTCGCCCGCATTCTGGAGACGAGTCCCAAGGCTGCGGTGTGGGCAATTCCGGCGCCGCGCGGCGGCTCGCGCGCCTTCTGCGACCGCATGAATTCGTGGGCGCAAGGCGAGGGCCAGCCGGGCTTGGGTTATATTTTCTATGCGCAGGACAATGCCACTGTGGTTGGCCGCGGGCCGGTCGCCAACAATTTGGGACCGGAGCGGACGGAGAAGTTGCGTGCGCAGCTGCAATTGAACGACGGTGATGCCGTATTCTTTGTCGCCGGCGAGTCGCAGACTTTCGTCAAATTCGCCGGCGCGGCGCGGACGAAGATCGGGGAAGACCTTGGCCTGATCGACAAGAACCGTTTCGAGCTGTGCTGGATCGTCGATTTCCCGATGTATGAATGGAACGAGGAAGAGAAGAAGATCGACTTCTCCCACAATCCATTCTCGATGCCGAACCTGCCGGCCGAAGAGTTTCTGGCGCTTGACGCCGGCGACAACGAGAAGATTCTCGGGCTCAAGGCGATCCAATACGACATCGTCTGCAACGGCGTAGAGCTGTCCTCCGGCGCCATCCGCAATCATCGGCCGGACGTGATGAAGAAGGCCTTCGCCATCGCCGGCTATGACGAAAGCGTGCTCGAGCAGAAATTCGGCGGCATGCTGCACGCGCTGTCGCTCGGCGCGCCGCCGCACGGCGGCATCGCGCCCGGCATCGACCGCATCGTCATGCTCTTGTGCGGCGAGGAGAATCTGCGCGAGGTGGTGCTGTTCCCGATGAACCAGCGCGCCGAGGATTTGCTCATGGGCGCGCCATCCGAGGTGACGCCCAAGCAATTGCGCGAGCTCCATATCCGGATCGTGCCGCCGGGGCCGGCTGAACAGCGATAACGGGTTCACCGCTTTCCACGCTCATTCCGCCGGAGCCAGCATCGGCACCGCGCGCAGCGCCGCGAGCACAGCCTCATATTCAGCGTTCATCCGCTTGAAGCGCAGCAGCCGCAGAACGAGCCGCAGCTCGCTGAGCATTTCCAGCGATAGCCGGCCGCCGCGGCCAAACGCGCTGGCGATCGCAAATGTTTCAACAATTAGCTGCCAAATTCAGCCTAACTGTTGAAACCGCCAAAATTTCGCAAAGGGCCATGGACAACCCCCTGTTCCTTCCCGCACTAACGGGCAGGGAAAAGGCCTTGACCCTTTGCCTAAGTGGATCAAAAGAGCTTCATGCAACAGAGGACTTTTCCAACGACTTCAATGTCATTCAACGGAATTTCTTCGCTCGGATTTTTTTGATTATCGGAAATCACTTTCACGCTGGCAGGTTTTGATGATCGTAGGACGTGGAGACGCCGAACAATGACCGAGTCGAATGGGTCGCGAATGGCATAGAGCCCGTCCGGGGAGGGCGTCTTGTGCTCGGTATCGATGACGACGCGCTCGCCCGAAGCGATTGTAGGCGCCATGCTGTCGCCTTCGCATTGGACGACTAGTAATCGCTCAACTGATGAATGTAGTTGCTCACGCACAAAGCTCGCCGGAAAGACCCACTGCTCG
>CAWHPH010000062.1:0-182006 GCA_963831135.1 uncultured Alphaproteobacteria bacterium | reverse complement strand
CCACTGCGTGGCGCCCCGGAATGACGGTTGGTTAGCACGAAATGGGCTTACGCGCGCGGATGGGCGTTGCGATAGGCTTCGATCAGGCGCTCGGCGTCGACTTCGGTATAGATCTGCGTCGTTGCCAGCGAGGCATGGCCGAGCAATTCCTGGATCGCGCGCAGATCGCCGCCGCGCGCCAACAGGTGCGTGGCAAAGGAATGCCGCAGCGCGTGCGGCGTCGCGGTTTCGGGCAGACCGAGCGCGCCGCGCAGCCGCGCCATCACGAGCTGCACGATCCGCGGCGATAACGGACCGCCCTTGGCGCCGACGAAAAGCGGGCCGTCTTGGGGAAGATCGTAAGGACAGAGCGCAACATAATCGGCGACAAGCTTCTGCACCTGCGGCAGCACCGGGACCATGCGCTGCTTGCGGCCTTTGCCGGTCACCGTGATGGCGTCGCGCGCGCAATTGCCGACATCGGCGCGCTTTAAGCCCAGCGCCTCCGAGATGCGCAGGCCGCTGCCATAGAGCAGCGCCAAGACGGCTGCGTCACGGGCATGCACCCATGGCGCGGCGTTCTCGTCGCCATGAAGGTCGGAATCCGCGATGCGGCGCGCGGCGGAAACCGGCAGCGGCCGCGGCAGCGTCTTGCCGATTTTCGGCGCGCGCACGGCGGCGAGTGCGCCGACCCTGCCCTTGCCGTTGCGCTCAAGGTAGCGGGCGAAGCCGCGGATGCCGGCCAGCGTGCGCATCAGCGAACGGCTGCCGATGCCCTCGGCGCGGCGCCTGGCCAGAAACGCACGCACGTCCGCGGGCGTCAGCGCGGTGAGGTCTTTGAGGGACGGCGGACCGCCCAGGTGTTCGACCAGGAAATCGAGGAATTGCCGCACATCGCGCCGATAGGCTTCCAGCGTCTTGGGCGAATAGCGCCGCTCGGCCCCAGAGATGCGTGAGCCAGTGCTCGATCTCGGCGGCGATTTTGGGGGACTGAACTCCTCCCCCGTGAAACGGGGGAGGGGGACCGCCCGCAGGGCGGTGGTGGGGGCGTTGAATGCCCGAACGCTCTCTTTGCCGCACGGACGACATCTTGCTACGAGCCCCCTCCACCATGCTCCGCATGGTCCCCCTTCGCGGTCCGCGGGGGAGGCCATAGCCAGACCTTAAATCCCTTTCCCCTTCCTAAACCCCCAGGAGCTTCCTAAGGGTCAAGAATCGGGACACCCTGAGCATGATCCGGGAAAGCGGAAGCCGGCTTTCCGAAAAAGATCATGCTCCGATAAAGAACCTTTATGGCCAAACGTGTCGTCGATGTTCTGGTCCCTGTGGCGCTCGACCGGGCCTATTCCTACCGGGTGCCGGAGACGCTTGCGCTCGCCCCGGGCGACATCGTTTCCGTGCCGCTCGGCGCGCGCGATGCGACCGCCGTGGTGTGGGCGGAAAATCCGAAGCCCAATCCGCGGCTCGACAACCGGCTCAGGGACGTCGAGGAAAAACTCGATCTGCCGCCGCTGCGCCCCGAATTGCGCAGCTTTGTCGACTGGGTGGCGAATTACACGGTCGAGCTCGCGCGGCATGGTGCTGCGCATGTGTCTGCGCATGGGCGAGCATCTCGGGCCTGAGCGCGAGCGCGTCGGCGTTCGCCTTCTCGGTCCGCCGCCGCAGCGCCTGACAGCGGCGCGCGAACGGGTGCTGGCGCTGCTCGCCGACGGCATGGTGCGCGGCAAGGGCGATGCCGCGCGCGAAGCCGGCGTGAGCGGCGGCGTCATCGACGGTCTGATCGATGAAGGCACGCTGGAGACCGTGGTGCTGCCGCCGGAGCCCGTGGCGGAAAAGCCCGATCCGGATTTCACGGCGACCGATTTCTCCGGCGACCAGCAGGCCGCTGCCGCGGAATTGAAAGCCACGGTCGCCAAGGGCGGCTATTCGGTGACCTTGCTCGACGGCGTCACCGGCTCAGGCAAGACCGAGGTCTATTTCGAGGCGGTGGCGGATATGATCCGCCGCGGCCGGCAAAGCCTCATCCTGATGCCGGAGATTGCGCTGACGGCGCAATTCCTCGACCGCTTTGCTGCACGCTTTGGAACGCGCCCGGCGGAATGGCATTCGGAGCTTTCGCCGCGCAAACGCGCGCGCACATGGCGCGCCGTCGCCGACGGCGACGTTGCTGTCGTGGTCGGCGCGCGCTCGGCGTTGTTCTTGCCCTATGCCGATCTCGGCCTGATCGTGGTCGATGAGGAGCACGACCAGGCCTACAAGCAGGAGGACGGCGTGCATTATCACGCCCGCGACATGGCGGTGGTGCGCGGGCATATCGCGCATATCCCGGTGGTGCTGTCGTCGGCGACGCCGTCGCTCGAGACCGAAGTCAACGCGCGCCGCGGCCGCTACCGCCGCCTTGCCTTGCCGGAGCGCTTCGGTGGCCAGCGCATGCCGTCGGTCGAGGCGATCGATCTGCGGCGCGAACGGCCGCCGCCGGGCCGCTTCATTGCGCCGACGCTCGCCGGCGCGGCGAAGACGGCGATCGAGCGCGGCGAGCAGGCGCTGTTCTTTCTCAACCGCCGCGGCTACGCGCCGCTGACACTGTGCCGCGCCTGCGGCTTCCGCTTCTCCTGCCCGAATTGCGACGCCTGGCTGGTCGATCACCGCTTTCGCAAACAGCTCGTCTGCCACCATTGCGGCTTCGCCATGCCGCACCCGGCGGAATGTCCGAAATGCTCCGCGGCGAATTCCTTCGTCGCCATCGGGCCCGGCGTCGAGCGCCTGGAAGAAGAAGTGCGCGAATTGTTTCCGCAGGCGCGCTTGCTGGTCCTCTCCAGCGATCTTGTCGCCACCGTCGAGCGGCTGCGCGAAGAGCTCGACGACGTCGCCGCCGGCCGCTTCGACATCGTCATCGGCACGCAGCTTGTCGCCAAGGGTCATCATTTCCCGAAGCTCAATCTGGTCGGCGTCATCGATGCCGATCTCGGCTTGAGCAACGGCGATCCGCGCGCCGCCGAGCGCACGTTCCAGCTTCTGCATCAGGTGGTCGGGCGCGCCGGCCGCGATGCCGGTGTCGGTTACGGCTATCTGCAAACGCATCAGCCCGAGCATCCGGTGATGCGCGCGCTGATCGCGGCCGACCGCGAAGCCTTTTATGACGCCGAGATCGAAGCGCGCGAGCGCAGCGCCTATCCGCCGTTCGGCCGGCTCGCGAGCCTTGTGGTCTCGGGAGAGGATAAGCACGACACGCAAAGTTTTGCGCGGGCGCTGGCGCGCGCCGCACCGCTTGATGAAGCCGTGCGCATTCTCGGGCCGGCGGAGGCGCCGCTTGCGCTCATTCGCGGCCGGCATCGCTTGCGTTTGCTGATCAAGGCGCCGCGCGGCTACGATCTCTCCGCTTACCTGCGCGATTGGCTCTCGGCCGGGCCGAAGCCCAAGGGCTCGATCAAGCTCGACATCGACGTCGATCCGCAGAGTTTTTTGTAGGTTGTCATTCCGGGGCTAAGCGAAGCGAGGAGCCCGGAATTCCGATAACCGCTAATCTGGCGGCATTAGCTCAGGACCTCGCCAGCTCAGGACCTCGCCGACCCGTGGTTATGGATTCCGGGCTCGCGGCTTGCAGCCGCGCCCCGGAATGACGGGCCGCGTAGCGGCGAGCCCAGAATCCATAATCACTGACTTTGCGGGACAAACGCAGTTCCCATCCTCGATGACCTGTGGTTATGGATTCCGGGTCCGGCCTTTTGGGCCGCCCCGGAATGACGGTGCAAATTGGCGTCGATTTGCAGATATTTTTGCAAGGCCCTGTCTCTCTTTGAAATCTTGCGCCCGATAATCGAACTGGCCATGTCAGGATATCCATGACGGCGACCATCCAGACCTTCCTCCTTCTCCTCGCGGTGCTGGTGGTCGTCGCCGTGGTGGCGCGCCGCCTCAACATCGCGTCGTCCATTCTTCTGGTCATTGCCGGTATTGCGCTGGCGCTCATTCCCGGACTGCCGCGCATTAGGCTGGCGCCGGAACTGGTGCTGCTCGGCATCCTGCCGCCGCTGATCTATTCGGCCGGCGTCGCCATGAGCTGGCGCGAATTCCGGTTCAACTTGCGCCCGATCGCGCTGCTCGCCTTCGGCTGCGTGATCTTCACTGCCGGCGCGGTGGCCGCGGTCGCCCATTATCTGCTCGGCATGCCGCTTGCCGTCGGCTTCGTGCTCGGCGCCATCGTGGCGCCGACCGACGCGGTCGCTCCGCTCGCCATTGTCGGCCGTCTCGGCCTGCCGCGCCGGCTGGTCGTCGTGCTCGAAGGCGAGGGCCTCGCCAACGACGCCACCGCCCTCATTCTCTATCGCTTTGCCGTCGCCGCCGTCGGCACCGGCCTGTTCTCTCTCAGCACCGCTGTCGGCGAATTCGCGCTCATCGTGATCGGCGAAATCGCCTACGGCATCGGCATCGGCTGGTTCAGTCTGCGGCTGCGCCGCTGGGCGGGCGATCCGCGCGTCGAGATCACGTTGTCGTTGATGACACCGTACGCCGCGTTTCTGTTGCCGGCGCATCTCGGCGGCTCGGGCGTGCTGGCGACTGTCGCCGCCGGCCTGTATGTGAGCTGGAACGGGCCGCTGCTCATTCCAGCGGCGACCCGGCTGCAGGGCATCTTCTTCTGGGATTTGCTGATCTATCTGCTCGAAGGATTGCTGTTTCTGGTCACCGGCATGCAGTTGCGGACGCTGCTCGACCGCTCCGACGCGGCGTTGCTGCACCAGCTGGCGCTGGCGGTGCCGCTCACCGTCGCCGTCGTCCTGCTCGCGCGCTTCATCTGGGTCTACCCGGCGGCCTATCTGCCGCGCTGGCTGAGTCCGGCGCTGACGCGCCGCGATCCGGTGCCGTCATGGCAGTTTCTCTTCATGCTCGGCTTCACCGGCGTGCGCGGCGTCGTCTCGCTTGCCGCGGCGCTCGCCATTCCGCTGGCCACCGGCACCGGCGCCGCGTTCCCGGATCGCGATCTTATTCTGTTCGTCACCTTCGGCGTCATTGTTGTCACACTCATCGGCGAGGGCATCGTGTTGCCGCCGGTGGTGCGCTGGCTCGCCTTGCCGCACGACGCCGAAGATGAGCGCAAACGCGAGAACGAGGCCGAGCTCAAGGCGCGGCTGCAAACCCTGAAGGTGGCGCAGAGCCAGCTGGAGCGGCTGGCCGCCGATGGCGACACCGAGCCCGACGTGCTTGCGCTGCTGCGCGCGCGCCAGGAGCATCGTGCCGTGCAATTGCCGCGCGACGCCGACGGCAAGGAGGCCGTGGCGGCGGCGCTGGCGCTGCGCGCCGAATTGATCAACGCCGAGCGCGAATACATCTACCGGCTCTTGCAGGAGGGCCAGATCACCGACGAAGCCCGCCGCCGCATCGAACGCGAGCTCGATCTGGAAGAGGCGAGCATCACGTTGAAGAGGGAAGACGAGGACGACCCGCCGTTGTAGGCGGTCGCCGCGCCGCAAGCGAGTTCGATCAAGCTCGACGTTGTACCCGCTTTGCCGGCTGTCCCGGACCAACCAACGTTCACCCCGCGACTTCAGAAAATATTGAAGCAAGAGCGGATAGCGTGAGGCAGGTACCTTGCGTATCCTAGCCAAGTTATCCGCGCGTTTCAATGACGGAACGCTTTTGAGCCAAACAACCCTGTCGAAGCGTCTTTCGGATGTCGTGAAAGAAGCCGGTGATGGCTGTCAGTGTCGAACCGAAGATTGCGCTCGCGATCGTGGCCGCCGTCGCGATCTCATTTGCTGCCTACCAGGCGGCGAGCGTGTTTGCGCCGCTCGTTCTCGCGCTCTTCATTATCGCCATCGTGTGGCCGATGCAGCAGCGGCTGCAATCGCGTATGCCGAAGCTCATCGCATTGGCAATCACCCTCATCGCCATCGTGGCGTCAGGCCTTGCGTTCGCGTCGCTGATTGTCTGGGGTTTTGGCCGGGTAGGACGCGCGGTCATGAGCGATGTGGCGCGTTATCAGGTGCTTTACGACAACCTGGTAACCTGGCTCGACGGTCATGGCGTCTCGGTCGCTGGCCTTTGGGCCGAACACTTCAATGTCGGGTGGCTGCTGCGCCAGGCACAGCGTTTGACCGGTCGGATCAATTCAACGCTGGCCTTCTGGCTCATCACGCTGACCTACGTCATCCTCGGCCTTCTGGAAGTCGACGACGTACGCAGCAAGATCGTGGCTCTCGGCAATCGCGATGCTGAGCGTGTTCTTCTGCAAGGCAGTGCGGCGACCGCGGTCAAATTCCGAAAATACCTGCTGGTGCGGACGCAGATGAGCGTCATGACGGGCCTGTTCGTCGGCCTGTTCGCCTGGATAACAGGATTGCAGTTCGCGGCCGAGTGGGCGGTGATCGCTTTCGCGCTCAACTACATTCCCTTCATCGGGCCTTTCATCGCAACGCTGTTTCCGACGCTGCTCGCGATGACGCAATTCGATACCTGGCAGGCGGTTCTCGGCATCTTTATCTGCCTCAACATCATCCAGTTCGTGATCGGCAGCTATGTCGAGCCTCGCCTGTCAGGAACCGTATTATCCATTTCTCCCTTCGTGGTGCTGTTCACGATTTTCTTCTGGACCTTCCTGTGGGGACTATTCGGCACCTTCATCGGTGTTCCGATCACTCTCGCTATTATTTCGTTCTGCGACCAGCATCCGGCGAGCCGATGGCTGGCGGGTCTGCTCGGTGGACCGGTGCAGGCGGAGGAGATAAAGGCCTAGCCGTCCTCGCCTGCGATCTCCACGCGTTCCGGCGGAAGTAGACAAACCCGCCCATCCGAGCCCTGCGCCAAGGTGTGAATAAGAAAGTAACTCGGCGCTTCATTCGTCGCGCCCATCACCGGCGACGGGGCGGAGACGATCTTCAGCTCGCCGCACCTGCCTATCCAGTCGATATGCCGGTGGCCGTGCATGATGATGGTGCGGGCCGCGAAGGGCTGGAGCTTGCGCACGAACCAGCTGCCGTTGATGAGCGCGGTTCCGACACGCTCGGAGAGCGCCGCCGCCGCCCTCGGATACTCCATCGGGTGATGATGCAGCGCGATGATCCATCGCGCGCGCGGAAACTGCTCGATCGCCGTGACAAGCCTTTGCGTCTGCTCGACCGAGATCATCCCGAGCGCATTGGTGAATGAGAAATGCGTTTCCGCATTGGAGTTGAGGATCGCCACTGCGAGGCCGTCCGCCGCAGCGGGCGGCAAGATCATGGGAAACTGATCGTCCCAAAGGCGCCCCAGTCCGGCGGACCGCCGCAGGCCGCCGCTATCGGCAAACTTAGCGATCCGCTGGCGATGCGGCGCCAGCGCTTGCGCCAGCGTGCGGTCAGGTCTTCCCGAGCCGGGATCGACCACGAAGGCACGGTGGCCCTGCACTTGCGCAAGCGCCGACAGCGTCCGCATCTGCCGTAGCCGCTTGCCCGGGCTGAACGGCAGGTCGAGCCGTGCGGGGTTGAGGCGGTCGACGATATTGAGGTCGTGATTGCCCGGAAGGATGATCATCCGTTCGGCCAGACCCGGATGCCGTGCCACCGCGTCGAGGAATTCCGCCCATTCGGTCGCGCGCCCGGCGTCGGTCATGTCCCCGCTGACAAGAACGAGGTCGAGCGGCCTGAGGTCATGGATCGCCTGAAGGCGCTCCATGATGCGCATGAAACGTCCGTTGCCACGCGGCCCGCTGCGCCCGCTTTCGATGCGAAAGCCGTACTGCTCGCCGACTTCGTGGATGTCCGACAGATGCGCGATGCGCCAGGTCAAGCCATCGGCGGCGGCGTCGAACGCGGCAAGATCGACCGGTTGCGCCATGCTCGCGTCCGCAAAGCCCCACAGGAGCGAAGCGACGGCGAAATACGCCGAAACCACAACGACCGCGTTGGCGAGCGCCGGCAGGATGAGGCCGCGCAGAATTCGACACGTCCGCCGCCGTCCCGACCCAGCGCGAGGCCGGCCAGACGACGGTCGCGATCAGGACACCGCAGATGCACAAGGCGATGGCGGCGACGGCCGAGCTGATCGCCCGCAGGCGCGCGCGCGTGACGGCGCTGGTATCCCTGCGCAGCATGCGCTCGCTCAGGTGGCGCAGCGCTTCGCGGCAGAACACGTAGCTCGGCTGTATGGCGAGCGCGTTGAGCGACCAAAAATTGACCTCCGCCGTTCGTAAAAGCGGCCGCCAACCGATGAGGCCCAATCCGACGATGGCAAGGAGGATCAGGACCGCGCCCAGCCCGGTCAGTTCCGCGACAGCGTTTGACACCTTGAGAAGCCAAGCGGTCGCGACCAGCGGCGCCGCTCCTAGCAGCAGGGCCGGAACGAGGATCGAGAACGTCCAGGCGAACGCAAGCTTCGGCAGGCTGATTTCGGCGAGCAGACTGCCCGCAATCGCCAGCAAGGATCGTTGCTTGGGACTTGAAACGTCGTCCTCGACGTCACCTTGGCGTGGATCGAGCAGTGGCGCGTCCCCGGTCCCTTGCATCGGGGTGCGCCGCAGCTACCGGGCCGTTCGCAGCCTCGACTCCCGGACCGATTTGCGCAGCAAGGCGAAGAGGCTGCCGCCGGTGATCGCGCCGAGCACGTAAACGATCGCCGTCAACAGCGCGAGCGGCGCGCGCAGGCTGAAACCGAGAAACGATATCGTGACCATCTCGCGGTTCTGGACGGCGAAGATCACGATGGCGGCCACAAAAACGATGACGATAACCAGATAGACCCAGCGCATGGCAGCCCCCTTTACATGTCCTCGAAAGGCGGCTGCAGACTATGACGTCCGAACGTCAGCGGCCATGCGTTTTCTCTAGCTAACAACGCGCCTGACGCCGAGCCCGATGCCGATCCAGCCTGCGCCTGCGATCACAAGGTCGATGCCAAGGAAGATTCCCAGAACGTAAAAACTCGATACCGGCCAGTGCGCGACGATCACCAAGCCCAGCAAAAAGGTAATGACGCCGGACAGCGCCACCCAAATCCAGGGCATCGTCGCCTGCAGGCCGAAGGCCAAGACGATCCGCATGATGCCGGACACGATCAGCGAAATTCCAAGCAAGAGCGTCAGCACCGCGGCGGCCAGCAGCGGGTTCTCGAAGGCGAAAAAGCCGGCGACGATGTAGAGAATTCCGAGCAGAAGCCAGAGCAGGAACTTGCCCCAGGTCTTGATCTGGAACGCGTTGATCACTTCGGCGACCCCGGCAATCACCATCATGATGCCGACCACAAACACGCTCACCGTCGTTGCCATGACGACGCTGCCGAGCGCGACGATCCCGGCTATGACATAGACGACGCCGAGCGCGATGATCCAGCCGGATTTCGCGCGCAGTGGCTCAAGCCCGGATACGTCCTCGAACGATCTTGGGGAACCTGTCATGGAGGACATGCTGTTCACTCCCCTTGGCTGTTTAGCTGCACCGATACGAGCATCGGGATGCAGCTCCTTAAGGCCGGTTACGCGAGAACGGCCATTATTTGTAAAACTGCGTTTGGTTAAGTGAAGGATGCTTTGACATGAATCAAATCGCGGCGAATTTTATCGCCGCCTTGCGCGCTGGTCCATCGTGACGCCGATGGTGATGCTTTACCGGCGCCTTGCCCAACTAGGATTGATACCGGACCAGCGGATAGTCGCCTGATTTCCGATTTTTCGTCCGAGGTCGATATCAGGCCTGCAGTCCGCAGCAAGGAACTCAGTGAAACTTCTCGCCGCGCGCCAGCTTTTCGATGATCGCCTGCATCCGCTTATCTCTGGTTTCAGGCTTCTTCGCCGTCTGCAGCCGATAAACAATGGAATACAGATTGGTCTTGTTGAGCGTATCAAAGAACGCCTTCGCCTTCTTGTTTCGCGCGAGCACTTTGAGGAAATCGTCCGGCACGGCGGCGCTGCCAAAAGGATCGTAGGCTGCTTGCCAGCGGGCGTCGGACTTTGCCGCTCTAACCTCCTTCAATCCTGCTTGTGTCATCTCTCCTGACTTGATGAGGCGTTCGGCATTCTCAGTGTTTTTCTTGGACCATCCGCTATTAGGCCGCCTCGGCGTGAATTTCTGAAGCCAAAATTGCTTGTCGCCGGGATGCTTTTGTCCGTCGATCCATCCGTAGCAAAGGGCCTGATCGAGGGCTTCGGCATACGTCACGCTGGCGACGCGGGCGCCCTTTTTGTAGATGCGCAGCAAGACGCCTTCCGATTGGTCGTGATTTTCCGCAAGCCACGCGCGGAAGTCACGCGACGACGCGAAGCTCATCGTTTTCATCTAAGCCCCCTTTGCGCGCTTCTTCAGCGTTTTTTGCCCGGCCCTACCGCGCGGCGCAACCTTCTGGCGCTGCGCGATCGCGAGCGCGCGGCCGGCCCAGACCGCAAGCTCATCGGGATCGTCATAAAGGCGCTCGGGCAGCCGCCAATAGGACAGCGAGGCGCGGCCGACGCGGCCGGGACTTTTGGCGCGCGTATAGACAAACGGCCGGCTGCCTTCGCGCTCGAAATCGGGGATGCTGGCCGCGTCGACTTTGAGAAAAATCGCACCGTCGAACACGAGCGCGAACATGAAGCCGTCGGACCAGATGCCGGCGCCGCCGAACATGCGTCGCAGCGTCACCGCGCCGAACGGCGCAAAAAGCTCGCGAATGAATTCAGGGTCCAAGCGGTGGCCTCACGCGGATTCCGAAAGAAACTGCCGGACGGCGTCGGCGCATTCGGCTGGCGCTTCGACCGGCGCCCAGTGACCGGCGTCTGGAAGATGCACGACTTTCTTTGCGTTGAAGCGCGCGGCGAAGCGCGGTGAGATATAGGGGTCTTTGTCGCCCCAGATCACGAGCGTCGGTTTGGTCCGGGTGAGCGCAAGAAATTCGCTTTCCCACCGCTTGAAGTTCGCGGGATCGGCGGCGCGATAAAGCCGCAAGACCTCCTTCTTCATGCGCGGCGTCATCAGCGCCCAGGTGCGGTCGATATGCGCCTCGCTGATCCGCTTGGAGCCGCGCCTGAGCTCCTGCGCAAACATCGGCCGGTTCATGGCCAGCATCGAAAGCTCGCCGAGGATCGGCGTGCGCCAGATGCGCGCCCAAAAGTGCCAGCGATAGTCGGCGAAAAATAAGGTGTTGATGGCGACGAGGCGGCGCACCGCATCCGGATGCTTGACCGCCCAGGCGAAGGCGAAGGGGCCGCCGAAATCATGCGCCACCAGATCGAGCGGCCGCGCGATATCGGCGGCATCCAAGAATTGCTCGACGAATTGCGCCATGCCGTCGAGCGACGGCTGAAAGCTCGTGGGCACTTCCGAATGGCCGAAGCCCGGCAAATCCGGCGCGATGCACCGGTAACGATCAGCGAGGCGCTCGGCGATACCCTCCCACATGATGCCGCTGTCCGGATTGCCGTGGAGCAGGAGAACCGGCAGTCCAGCGCCCCACTCGCTCACGTGTATATTGGCGTCGCCGACCCGAACCTTGCGCGTTGCCTGGCGCAGCTTATCGCCATTTGCCATCGGTCACCCCTTGCAAAGGAAGCGAAATCCATCGGCACCTCAGGGTAGCCCGGATTGCCTCACGAAATCCACGGGCAGCAGCGTGTAGGATGGGTTGAGTGAAACGAAACCCATCATTCTTTCCGCGTCCCTGATGGGTTTCGCCGAGCTTGTCAGCGGGCCGGCCATTTCGGGCCGGACCCGTTGGTTCGACCGATCCTGCGACCAGCGGAGAATGCAATGACAAAGATCTACCTGGCCGGCCCGCTGTTCACGCTGGCGGAGCAAAGTTTCAATGCCGAACTGGCGCGGTTTCTCGAAAGCGAAGGCTTCGAGGTGTGGCTGCCGCAGGAACACGAGCCGCGCGACAAGACCGCGCGTGCGATTTTTCAGATGGACGTGGACGCCGTCGATTGGGCCGACATGGTCGTCGCCTGCATGGACGGTCCCGATCCCGATAGCGGCACCGCCTGGGAGTGCGGCTACGGCTATGCCAAAGGAAAGCCGATCGTCTGTTATCGAACGGATTTCCGCATGAACGGCGACACCGAAGGCGCCCCCTATAACCTGATGCTGAGCGAGAGCGCCACCGCGCGTTTCGAGGTTCCGTTTCGCACCAAACCCGCTGAATTTCGGCAGCGCCTGCTCGATCACATCCGCAAAATCTTGAGCGATGCGGATAAGACGTGAGCACGCCCTGACAGGGCTTAGGACGCCTCAGACCACCTTGACCGGGATCGCGCCCAGGAAATCGCGCTTGCCGATCTCCACCCCGCAATGGCGCAGAATGGCGTAGGCCGCGGTCAGATGGAAATAGAAATTCGGCAGCACGAAGTGATTGAGGTAGTCCGCACCGTTCATCTGGCCGGTGATGCCGCCGCCGAGCGGAAATTTGATCTGCCGGTCGGCGGCCGCATCGATCTGCTTGGGGTCGAGCGCCTTTAGATAGGCGATCGTCTTGGCGAGTCGCGCCTTGAGCTGATCGATCGTCGTTTCAGTGTCTTCGACGCTCGGCGGTTCGGCGCCTGCGAGGCGCGCGGCACCGCGCCGGGCCTGATCCGTCACCACCTGCACTTGCCGGGTGAGATCGAACATATCCGGTGCGAGCCGCGTCCGCAGCAGCACGGCGGGATCGATCTTCTTGGCGGCGGCGAAAGCTTCCGCTTTATCGAGAACGGCCGAGAGCGCATTGAGGCCGGTTTCAAAGACGGAAAGCGATGCGCCAGACATCGAAAATGGCATGGGACGTTCCTCTGGATTTGCCTCTGGATTTTGCGAATTGCTTCCAGTGACGGGCCAATCTAGCGTGTCTTGATGAACGGCAAAATCGGCAACGACTTTCGCCGATCCGTCATTTATAATTTTGCGTCATGCACGGTATACTTTCCCTTGCTGGACCGATGCGCGCCCGTGCGCAACGTCGTCTCTCATTGATCAAGGCCTCTTATCGATCAAGAGCCGTAACTCAAGCGCATCTCGAACACGGAGGTTGTGATGACCTGGGGAATTCCGACCCATCTGTTTCTGCAAATTCATGTTACCATCAGCTTGGTCGCTCTCGTGGCAGGCCTGATCGTGCTCTACGGCTGGTTGAACGGGAATCCGTCGCGCGGCTGGACCGCATTTTTTCTTGTCACCCTCATCCTGACCAGCGTGACCGGCTTTCCGCTGCCGCCGTTCGGTCTCGATCCGCCGCGCATGGTCGGCATCCTCTCGCTGATCTTGCTGGCCATCGCGGTAATCGCGATTTATGGATTCCGGGTGACCGGGCCCTGGCGCTGGATATACATCGTCACGGCAATCACGGCGCTCTATTTGGACGCGTTCGTCGGCGTCATTCAGGCTTTCAACAAGCTGTCGTTCTTGCATGAGTTGGCGCCGAAAGGATCGGAACCGCCTTTCGTGATCGTGCAGGTCGTCGTGCTGGCGATTTTCGTCGTGCTCGGCTTCCTGGCGGTGCGCAGATTTCACCCGCAGCCCGCAAAGGCCTAATCGATCGATCCCGGCCATCGCCTAGAGCGCAATCGCTTCAGATTGAATCGATTGGCGCTCTAACATTTTGGTGGAGCATGATCCCCCGGGTCAAGCCCGAGGGCATGCTTTTCGGAAAACCGGTTTCCACTTTTCCGGATCATGCTCTAGGCGCGCGCCGCGTAGAACAGGTTGGTCGGGCTCTTGATATCGAGTTGCTGGAAGCTGCGAAAACCCGCTTCGCGCAGCAGCGCCTCGGTGCGCGCCGGACCCATGCAGGTGCCGAGCCCCGGCCCGCCTTGGGCAAGCGACTGCGTCATGCAGTGGAAAATGCTGAAACCGTAGAGCATGGTTGCGACGGGGTTGACGTTGTCCTCAAGCTTGTCGGCGGCGCGCGGCTCGATAATGAACAGCGTCCCCTCCGGCTTCAGCAGGGTGCGTATCTGCTTGAGCGTCAGCTGCGGCGCGGCGAAGTCGTGGATGCAATCGCACGCGGTGATGAGATCGAAGCCTTCGCCGGCATCGAGATTGCCGGTCGTCGCGGCGACGAAGGAAACGCGCCCGGACAGCCCGGCTTCGGCGGCGGCCGCTTCCGCTTGACGGATCGACTCCCGATCGGGATCGAGGCCAACCACGGTCGCGTTGGGAAAGGTCTTGGCCAGGGTGACGGCCACGCGGCCGGCGCCGCAGCCCACATCGAGCGCGCGGCCGCCCGCTTCGAGCCGCGCCTTCACTTCGGGCAAGGCTTTGAGCCAGTAGCTGGTGAGCCGCTGCTCATATTGCCCGCGGTTCATGACATCGAGGCCGATCACGCCGTCGGATCCGAATTTCTCGAACGGCACCCCGCCGCCGCGCTCGAACGCGGTCGCCACATCGGGTGCGAGCCGCAGCAGCACCGGCACGATGGGGAACAGGCCGCCCATGAAATGGTCGGTGTCGTCGGAGGCCAGCAGGTAGGCGTGCTCGTCGGGCAAACGATAGGTTTGCCCGGCGGGATCGTAGTCGAGATATTTGGCCGAGGTCATGCCCTTGAGCCATTCCTCGACATAGCGCGGCACGAGCTTGGCCTCGCGCGCAACGTCTTCGGCCCGCATCGGCCCTTTGCCGGCCATGGCGCGAAACAGGCCGGTCTTCACGCCCACATAGCCCATGCCGGCCGTCATGGCGCCGGCCATGTCCGCAAATATCTTGTCGGCAAACGCCTTTGTTTTGTCCTTGTCCATCGTGTCCTCCCCGCCTTGCGGCCTTTGCCGGCCAGGCGCCTTGCCGCTGATCATAGGGATCGCCGGCCGACGCGGCCAGACGAACCGCGCCGGATTTTGTGCAGCCGAATTTGCAGGTGACGAATTGAGGAAGCGGATGGCGGAGAAGCGTGGAAAGCTTCAGCTCTTTTGCGGCAGCATCCTGTCCTCTGCCTTGAAATACGTCCTGGCAAACGCAACAAGCTGCGCATCGCTCGGGTGATCGACGGTTTCTACGCCGACGATGTTCTTCGCCAATTGCGGATCGTGCCGATCGATATGGTTGACCAGCTCGGTCTTGGCATTGGCCGGTCCGGTGACGAGGATCGCGCCAGCGTCTGCGATTGAGTGCGCCACCGCATGAAGAAAAGCCTGATCTTCCGCGGCATGCCCGCTGCCGATCGAATTCGCCTTGTGGTGGATGTGTTTGGTCGGATTCTCGGGATGCAGAACGAGCTTTTCGACATCGCTCGGGTTGAAGTGGAACACGCGCGCTTCACGATGATCGATCCAAACGACGGCGTGATGGTGACTGGTCATATTGGGTCCTTTGCACGTCCGACCGCGGCAGGGCAGCGCCGCGATACCGATGAATGCGATGCAGATGATGAATGCGGACGATTCCGTGAATGACGCGGCGCGAAGCCGTTACGGGCGCTGATAGCGAAGCGGCACATCGTCCGCGTCAACAATCATCTTGCCGATCGGCCAAAGCGCGATGCCGGCGAGCTTCAGATGCGCCCAGGCGAAGGGAATGCCGATGAGCGTGACGGCGAGACAAATCGCGGTGATGAGGTGCCCGAGCGCCAGCCACCAACCGGCGAGCACAAGCCAGACGCAGATTACCGAGAAAGCCGAAAGGCCCGGTGCCGAGGTCGTTGGTGCCGAGATATTCGGCGCGCGAGACGGCCCGGCGGCCGAACGGCAGCAGCGTGTAGGAGGCAATGTTGAACGCTGCCCGGGCCCATGGGATCCCGATAATCGTGATCGCCATGATCACGGCTGCAACGAGCCAGCCGAGGGCCATCCATATGCCGCCGAAAATCATCCATAACAGGTTGAGCAGGAGGGACAGGGGAGACATGGGCGGTTCCGTTCGGGGCGTTCCGTTTGGGCGTTTTCGCTGCTTGGAATGTCGCGTTAACGACTTGTCTGGCATCTAGGGATGACATCGACGCTCCGCCAGCCCTGGCGCGCAGGCGGAAAATGCGTTTTCCGTCATTGCGTTGCAGGTTCACAAAGCGCCTCGTGTGAACCCCGTGCCAAATGCGGTGCAGTCAAGATCAGCGCGCGGCCGGACGATGAAAGCAGCATGGGTCCATCCATGGGCCCCGCCGGACGTGATCACCATTGCCACAAGTGAGATCTCAACAGGGGCCGCCAATGAATGAGATATTCGCCGATCGCTATACGGCCCGTGTGGAGAAGCCGGTTGTTCTTTTTCTCATCGGCATGCGCTTCAACAAAATTCTTGCGGTTGGAAAATGGCTGCCGGTCGCGACGGCAATGCCGCGCATGCTTGCGGAACTGACAAACAAGCCGGAGTCGGGGCTATTGTTTTACCGCACCTATCTTTCCGGCCGCGTGGTTCTGGTTCAGGAATATTGGGAGAGCTTCGACAAGCTTCTCGCCTATGCGCATGATCGCTCGGGCCAGCATTTTCCCGCCTGGGCCGCCTTCAACCGCGCCATCGGACGCGATGGTTCGGTCGGCATCTGGCATGAGACGTATCTCGTGGAACCGGGAAAAAGCGAGTGCGTGTATGTCAACATGCCGCGCTTCGGGTTGGCTGCAGCGGCCAATCATGTCAAAGCGGAGGGACGGCTCGCCGCGGCCAAGGATCGAATGGCTGTGTGAATCGAATGGCTGTGCGATATGCGCCGATCGGGCTACTGTTCAGAGCGCAAGCCTGATAAGTTCGCCCCGCTCGATTCGTACCTGCACACACCACATCGTTGGGGAGAATATGATGACGAAATCGACTGTCGTTGCGGCAATCGTTTTTTCGCTCGCGCTCGGAACCGGTACGGCTTTCGCGCAAAATCCACCGCCGGCGGCGGGTCAGCCGGCGCGCCAGCCAGCGCCGGCCGCCATGGATAAGGCAGCCATGGACAAGAAGGCAATCTCCAAGGCCTGCTCCGATCAGGCCAATGCCAAAGGACTGCACGGCAAAGAGCGCAAGAAGTTCAGGTCGGAATGCAAACACAAAGGCGGCAAGATGGAATAGTCGGTTCTCAAATACCGACGATCGCCTGGCCGCAATTGGGGCTGATATTCTGCCCGGTGACTGCATCGGCTTCGCGGCTCGCGAGCCATGCCACCGCGTAGGAGACTTCTTCCGGCAAGACTTGGCGCTTGAGCGCCATGCTGGCGATAATCGCCTCAAAGATTTCAGGCGTCACGTCGCTCCGGGTCATCGGCGTGTCGGTGAAGCCGGGCGAGACCGTGTTGACGGTGATGGAGAACGGCGCGAGCTCGATCGCCCAGGCGCGGGCCAGCGCCGTTAACGCGCCCTTGGCGCCGGTATAGTGGCTCATGGCCGGCGAGCCGGTCATGTTGAACGTCGATCCGGTGTTGATGATGCGGCCAAACTTGCGTCTCTTCATGCCGGGCACGACCGCCTGGACGGCGAAGAACGCTCCTTTGACATGCGTATCGAAGAGACTGTCGAAGAATCCCTCGTCGACGTCCTCGATATGCGCCATCATTCCGCTGATCCCCGCATTGTTGACCAGAACGTCGATCTTGCCGAATTCGGCTTCGGCCTTCGCGGCGGCGCCCTTCACCTCGCTGACCACGCGATTGTCGGCCTTGAGACAAAGCGGCTCGACGCCGTCTTTCTTCAGCTCGGCCACCGCTTGATCGAGATTGTCCTGCTTGAAGTCGGTGATCGCCACCTTGGCGCCGCGCCGGCCGAGCACGCGGGCATGCGACAGGCCAAGTCCGGTGCTGCCGCCGGTGATCAAAACCGCATAGCCGTCGAGATTCTTGGACATGTTGCTTCCTCAAGCGTTGTTTGATGATTGCTGGCAGGGCGCGCCGGCGCGGGACGACTTTTCCTCGAGCCGTCATCCGGCGCTTTTTTGCACCGATCTTTGCCGAAACCGGCACCCGCCTGTCGGGATCGTGTTTCAGCGCACCCGAAAAACGAGCTTGCCGCGGAAATGGCGCCCTTCGCTGATGCGATGAGCTTCGGCGGCCTGCGACAAGGGGAAAACTTTCATTTCCGGCGGCCGCACGACGCCCGCGGCGACGAGTTCGCCGATACGCTCGAGCGGTGCGCGGGCGCGGCCCACCGCCGGCCGCAACGATGTAACGTCGCTGCGCTCGGGCTTCGGCGCTTGCGCGCCGGAGGCGATGAAGGCCGCGCGCCCGCCGGGCCGCAGCACCGCAAATGATTTCAGCGCCACATCCCCGCCGACGGTATCAAAGACCGCGTCACAGCCGCTGACCGCGCGGGTAAAGTCTTGGGCCTTGTAGTCGATCACATCATCGGCGCCGAGGCTGCGCACGTATTCGATATTCGCCGCGCTTGTGGTGGTGATGACGCGCGCGCCGATATGCTTGGCGAGCTGTATAGCGAAGCTTGCGACACCGCCGGCGCCGCCTTGAATGAGGATCGTCTCGCCGCGCTGAAGCTTGAGCGTCGTTTCGATCGAAATGATCGCGGTGAGACCGGTGAGCGCCAGCGCCGCCGCCTCGATATGCGACAGCGCGTCGGGTTTTTTGGCAATGATCGCGGCCGCGATCGCAAGCTTCTCGGCGTAGGCGCCCTCGCGGCCCGCTTCAAGCACGCCGAAGACGGCGTCGCCAACCTTAAGGTCATGGACATCGGCCGCTGCCGCCGCGACGGTGCCGGAAAAATCGCGGCCCAGAACCAGCGGAAATTTGGCTTCCGAATATTGGCCGGCGCGCACCCGCCAATCGGCGCCATTGACGCTTGCCGCCGCGACATCGACGACGACTTGACCGGGTCCGGCGACCGGGTCGGGCAGGTCGCCGTATGTGAGAACTTCCGGTCCGCCGAATTGATCAATGAAAACCGCTTTCACCGTTTCTCTCCCGAATTGCGGGCGAAGTCCCCGAGGGCCCGTCCCGCGTCTGCCGCTAAAGGCTGCTGATCACCGTATAAGAAAGATAGACGAAGAGCGCTGTGCCCAAGATAACAAGAAGGGCCGCAAGCACGACATCGAGCTGTTCGCCCGATCCGGGCAGCCGTTCCGGGCTGTCGATTTGCCTCGCCGTCCGGCGAAAGCGCAGCAGCGCCAAAATGATCGTGGCGGCGCCGAGCGCGATAAGGATCAGGCCGGCAACATTGCCCGCCAGCTGTCCGCCCGGGGACAAGGCTTGCCGCGCCAGCGTTTGACCGGCGATTTGCAGGAACAGATCGAATCGCTCGACCAGAAAGCCGAAAGCCATCACTGCAATCGCGGTGCGAATCCAGGCCAGGAAGGTCCGCTCGTTCGCGGCGTGATCGCTGTAGCGCTCTATCATTATGGGCACTCGTGTTTGGCAATGGGCACTCGTGTTTGGCAATGGGCACTCGTGTTTGGCGCCGCGCGGGGTGCGGGCCATCTCCCACCAGACCAGATATGTCCCACAAATGATGGCGCAGATCATGTGCGCCGTCACGCGCGATCGGGACAATGCCGCGCGGGAGGACTTCGGTATCTCACCGCCCGCGATCTGCGCTAGACTGAGATGTCCGCAAGGGAGCAAGGGCGATGGCGCACGGCGTGTTTGTCGATGGGGTGTGGCACAGCCAATGGTACGACACCTCGGCCAATGGCGGGCGCTTCGTGCCGGCCGAGCCGGTGTTCCGCAACTGGATCACCCCGGACGGCAGCCCGGGACCCTCGGGTGAGGACGGCTTTGCCGCCGAGCGCGGGCGTTATCATCTCTACGTCTCGCTGGCCTGTCCCTACGCGCACCGCACGGTCATTTTCCGCAAGCTCAAAGAGCTCGAAAGCGTGATCTCGATCTCGATCCTCGATCCGGTCATGGGCGAGCAGGGCTGGGAATTCGGCAGCAGTCCAGGCACGATCGCCGATACCGTCAACGGCAAGCAGCGGCTTGGCGAGATCTATTTGCTGGCTGATCCGCGTTACACCGGCCGGGTCTCGGTGCCGGTCTTGTGGGACAAAGAGCGGCGCACGATCGTCAACAATGAATCCCCCGAGATCATCAGGATGCTCAACACGGCGTTTGCCGGGTTGACCAATGACCGCAGCGATTACTATCCGGCGGAACTGCGCGCCGAGATCGATCGCATCAATGCGCGCGTGTACAATGACGTGAATATCGGCGTCTATCGCGCCGGCTTCGCGACCGTGCAAAGCGCTTACGAAGAAGGCTGCCGCGCGGTCTTCGCGGCGCTCGATTGGATCGAGGAGATCCTATCGCGACAGCGCTATCTGGTCGGCGCGCGCCTGACCGAAGCCGATTGGCGGCTGTTCACGACGCTCGTTCGCTTCGATGCGGTCTATTACAACCACTTCAAATGCAATTTGCGCCGTATCGTCGACTATCCGAATCTCGCCAATTACCTGCGCGATCTCTATCAGACGCCGGGCATCGCCGAGACCGTGAACATGGATCACATCAAGCGGCACTATTTCATGAGCATGACGGCGATCAATCCGACGCGCATCGTGCCGCTCGGGCCGACATTGGATTTTTCGGCGCCGCACGATCGCGGGCGGTTTGCGCGGCAGTAGCGGCGGTCTTCAGGGCGGCGTTTGGGACGGCGGTCAGGCCGCCACTTCCGAGATCAACACTGTGTCGTCGAAAGGATCGACGATGCCGGAAAGCGACGCGCCGCATTCCTGGCACGCGAGGGTGTAACTCTCTAGCCCGCACGCGTCGATGAAGGGGTAGGCGCTTCGGCAGAACACGAAGTGCGCGCCGCATCGCGGGCATGCCGCGGCTTGCGCACCGAGCGGTCTGTTGGGCTCGTCCCGATCCTGGATGATGCGATAGTGGCTCATATCGACGTCGCCGGTCGCGCGCAGCATCGCGCGGTGAAATCTTTATAGGCAACGCTTCGAAAACGGCGACTAAAGCCGTCCCCCCGAATTTGACGACTCCCGTTTAACTTCGGGTAACCATTCGGGTTTTTTCGGACAACAACAACGGCAGGCCGCCGCAAGCCTGCGCGGTGATGGAAGAGTATAACCGCGGGACGCGACGAGCGCTAGCCGGCAAGAACTCGGTGTGCTGTCTTCAACAAAAGGGGGCAGAGCTCTTTGCGTCCGCGCCAGTCCGCTCGTGTCCGCGGGCTGGAGTGTTGCGTCAGCTATTGGACCCTGCGGTCGCTCGAACAGCCGGCGTCGCTCGGAAACGGTTGATGGAATAAACGAGTAACGCTGCCACAGTTGGTCCACCAAGCTCGGATAATGGACTGCCATAAGGCTGATGGGCTTTATCAGTTGCGGGTATGGCCGCGGTTCACAAATGACCTGCTGGTTGAACGCACGACGATAAAACGCCTGGTGCTCCGCCCTAACGGCCGCAAGAACATAGTCAGCGTGGAAGTGTTCGGCTGCCACCATGGAAAGCCGAAGCGTGGCATACGGCAGTCCGCGATGCAGCCGCGAAAGGCGCTCGTCGGAGACAAAGCGAGTTGGATCAATTATGACTTTGCCAGCGTCGAGGTGAGGCTGCAGAACATCGGAAAATACTTCCAGTGAGGGAAAGTGCGGGTGTTCCTTAGAACCCACATGGATGCGGATCGAGCTGGCTAGCTCGTTGTCGAGGTATAGGCCGAACAGATAGACAAGGCCGATGTCGTCAAAGGGATCGGAAAACGTTTCCGATGCGTTTGCGGTTATGGCGCCCTCGCGCCTATAGGCTTGATATCGAAGCCGAAAGATAGCTTTCCGCTCCTCCGCAGTATCAGCACGGCGGCAATCGATCCTCTCCAGCAGCTTGGCGACGCCATCGGAGAAGGTACCTGCGTCTTCACCCTCGATTTTGCCCACACGCGATTGATGCGACAACGCCACTGAAGCCATAACCCATCCCTTTGGCGCGCATTCCCGCACCGCCAGGAAAAGGTTAACATTTCTTTAATGCAATTACAATTTGAACGAACCGTTAAAGTTAATCGCATCAAGCAAATGGGATCGCCGCGTTATCGCTTAGGCGGCGGAGCTGCGGACCCGTGCGGGCCAGGGCGACTTCTGCGGCGCGACGTAGGTGGCGTAGAGCAGCTTGCGCAAATCGGCCGCCGGCATCGGCCGGCACAACAAATAGCCCTGCACTTCGTCGATGCTCTCCTCGGCCGCGAGCAATTCGAGCTGCTCCTCGGTCTCGACGCCCTCGACTACGACGCGCAATCCCAGTTGCGCGCTCAGCCGCGTCATGCCGCGCAGCAACGTTATCCGGCGTTCGTCGTCGTTCAAATCCTGCAGGAACGATTGGTCGATCTTGACCTTGTGAAACGGAAAGCTGTGCAGATAGCTCAGGCTGGAATAGGCGGTGCCGAAATCGTCCAATGAGATGTTCACGCCGGCTTCCGCAAGCTGGTCCAGATCGGCGCGGGTGCGCCGCGTATTCTGCAACAACGTCGACTCGGTTATTTCGATCTCGAGGCGATGGGCGGGGAGGTTGGTCGCCGCCAGCGTCTCGCGGACGAGAGCGGGGACGTTGGAGCGATCGAACTGAATGGAGGACAGATTGACCGCGACCGCGGTATCCCCCGGCCAGCGGCGGCATTCCAGGCAAGCCTTGTAGAGCGCCTGATTGCCGATCTCGACGATCAGGCCCATTTCCTCGGCGACCGGGATGAACTCGGCCGGCGACACCATGCCGCGCTCGTGGTGCGGCCAACGCAGCAATGCCTCGCAGGTTTCGATGCGCCGGGTCTTGAGATTGAAGATCGGCTGATAATAGAGCTCGAACGCTTCGCTCTCGGTCGCGCTGCGCAAATCCAATTCGAGCGCACGGCGCGCCTGGGCGCTCGCTTCCATCTTCGCCTCGAACCAGCGAAAGGTGCCGCGGCCGTCGGCCTTCGCCTGATAAAGCGCAATGTCGGCATTGCGCAACAGTTGCTCGGGATCGATCCGGCTTTTGGCCACCGCGATGCCGATGCTGGCGGTGACGACCACCTTGTGTCCCTCGAGATCATAGGTGCCCGCCAGCGCGTTGAGCACGCGCGTCGCCAGCGCTTCGCCCTGTTCGAGCGACTTGATCGGGGCCTGCAGAATGACAAACTCGTCGCCGCCGAAACGCGAAATAACGTCGGCATCGCGGATGGTGTTCTTCAGCCGCTCGGCAACGGCCTCCAAAAGCATGTCGCCGCGGGTATGGCCCAACGTATCGTTGACCTGTTTGAACTGATCGAGATCGATGAAGTGAATGGCGCACATGTTGTCGGCCCGCCACTCGTTGAGCGCGCGCTCCATGCGGTCGCGCAGCACGGTGCGGTTGGGCAAGCCGGTCAAAGCATCAAACCGGGCCAAATGATTGATCTTGGCTTCGGCAATCTTCCGTTCGGTGATGTCTTCGATCAGCACCACCATGCCGCCATTCTCCATCGGCTGGACGGTGAATTCGAGCGTGCGCCCGTTCAACAGATCCAGGCTGAACGCGGAATCATCGATGTGGGCAAGTCGCGCTTCCAGATGATCGACCATGCTTTGCGCGCTGGTCTCCGACAGCAGTCCGGTCTTGATAATGGCCTCGACCACCTCGCGCACCGCCAGGCCTTTCAACTCGAAATCCGCCGCCAGTCCGACTTGCTGTTTCAGCTTTTGATTGGTAACGACGACCCGGCGCTTGGCATCGAACATGCACAAGCCGTGCGGCATGTTGTTGAGCGCTGTGTCAAACCGCTTGGCCAGCAACGACATGTTGTGCGATGTGATCACCGCATCGAGCAGCGTGCGGCGCCATCGGTCTGCTATGAATTTGATGCCGAGAAAGGATGGGACGAGAAGGCCGGCAAAAATCCAATGAAACCAAGTCCCGTAGAGCAGCAGGACCGCGGTCATCGGCGCCCATGCGCAAATAATTTGTATGGCTACAAAGCGGGCGTTTGCAAAGTTTCTTCCAAAGATGCCGGCCACATAGGCGCCGGTCATAGAAAAACTGACGAGTTCGGCGAACGCGTCATGCGTTCGCGAGAACGAGAGAAAACACCAAATTCCAAGCAGCGCGACGGACGCGGAAGCCGCCGTGCTGTAGCGATACTCCCACCGCTTGGCGATTTCTGCGCTCGTCACATTCGCCCGCGCGCGGGAATATGCGCGCATTAACGCGCCGCGGATGCAGGCGACAAGAATTATGGCCAGCGCACAATAGAAAAGAAGGATGTCACCGGTCTTCCAGTAGGTGACGAAAACGGACGCGGTGACAAAAATAGTTCCGACAAATAGAGTTCGACCTTCCTGATAAAGCGAATCGACCAGCGGAAGATAAATCTCCGGTGGCAGCGCTTCATGCGGCTGGCGAGTCCGGAACGCGGAACCCATTACACTCCACCGTGGACAGTCGCGACGGGCTGAAATTGCAAATGCCACTATGACTTAAAGGTCTTCCCATCGAGTAAATATGAATGGTCTGTTTCTTTTAGTGTTGCGGCATTAACGAATTGCGGATGGTCCCATTAGCAATTTGTTGTGCATACGCGGCGCTGTGCGCAGGCGGGGAGAAATGGAACCCACGGCGTGCGGGGTGCATGCGGGCAGTCGCGTGCGGCACACGCCGCCGCCCATTCACAACGGCTGCGAAAAGCGATCAGCGAATGGTCGTAAAGTCACCGTGACGACCCAGGCCATCCTTGAAGCGGGTCGCGCCTGCTACGCCGTCCACGATCAGTGCTTCGCGTCCATTATACCATTCCTGTATCAGCGCATCGCGCACGCTAAGTCCGCGGCTTTTGATGGCGGAACGGCGATCGGCGCGCACGCAAACCTGCGGAAACCGCGCGATTTCCTGCGCGAGCTCTTCCGCTTTGCGGCGGGCGCCGCCTTTCGGCGTGATATATTCGCACAGCCCGATGCGCAGACATTCTTCCGCCGGAACTTTTCTGCCGGTGAGAATGATCTCGAGCGCGCGGCCCTGGCCGACGATACGCGGCAGCCGTACGGTTCCGCCGTCGATCAGCGGCACGCCCCAACGGCGGCAATACACGCCGAAATACGCTTCCTCCGCCATGACACGGAAATCGCACCAGAGCCCGAGTTCCATGCCGCCGGCAACGGCCGGGCCTTCGATTGCGGCAATCACCGGCTTGTCCAACTCCAGCCGCGAAGGACCGAGCGGTCCGCGTGGAATTTCCGCGCCGTTGCCGCGCGGTCCGGCGGGCGGGATGTCAAGCTCGCCCAGCGGATGCGCCGCGTCGAGCGCGCTGACATATTTGAGGTCCCAGCCGGCGCAGAAGGCGCCGCCGGCGCCGTAGAAGACCGCGACCGACGCGTTCTTATCGGCGTCGAATTCAAGAAACGCCGCGGTCAATGCGTCGGCGCTCGCCGGATCCATGGCGTTGCGCGCTTCCGGCCGATCGTGAATCACCGTCCATACCGATCCGTCCTTCTCGATCCTGACTGCCATTGGCGGATGTCCTCTCCCTCGCGGTTTGTTCGTCGTTGCTAGAGCGCGATTGCTTCAGACTGAAGTGATTTCGGCTCAGCGGCTGTTGAAAACTGGAACGCGGCGTTCTGCCATCGCCTTGACGCCCTCCTTGAAATCGTCGGTCGTGCGCAGCCGCATCTGCTCGGCGAGTTCAAGTTCGGTCGCAGCGCGCACGCGGTCGGCGAGATCACCGCGCAAGGTGGCGCGTGTCGCGATGAGCCCGAGCGGCGCGTTCTCGGCGATTTCCGCGGCCAGCGCGAGCGCGGCGCTGCGGACCTCGTCCTGCGGCACCAACAGATCGGCGAGGCCCATGGCGAAAGCCTCGTCGCCGCTGACGCGGCGGCTGGTATAAAACATCAATGCCGCTTTGGTCGGGCCGATCGCGGCGGGCAGCGTGACCGTCAATCCGAAGCCGGGATGGAAACCGAGCCGGGTGAAGTTGGCGGAAAAACGCGCCTGCGGACAGGTCACGCGCAAATCGGCCACCATTGCCAGTCCCAAGCCGCCGCCGACCGCGGCGCCATGCACCGCCGCGATGATCGGCTTGCTGGTGCGGAACAGCCTGTTGCCCTCGATGTAGAGATGCGCGGCGCCCGGGGTCGGGCCGCTGAGGAGCGCGCCGCCGTCGCTGTCGTCGCCGCCGAAATCGGCGCCGGCGCAGAAGGCTTTGCCCCGAGCAGCCAGCACCAGCGCGCGGCAACCGGCATCGGCGTCGAGTGCCTCAAAAGCGGAAGCGATCTCTCTGATCAGGGCGACGTCGAAGAAATTATGCGGCGGCCGCCTGATCTCGACCAGCGCCACATGGCCGGTCTTTTCCACGCCGATATCGGTGAACGGTCCCATGACAACGTCTCGCGACTTGACTGCCGCAATGGTG
The DNA here is from genome assembly GCA_963831135.1 of uncultured Alphaproteobacteria bacterium. Lineage (GTDB taxonomy): Bacteria > Pseudomonadota > Alphaproteobacteria > Rhizobiales > Xanthobacteraceae > BOG-931. The sequence goes on along the minus strand of CAWHPH010000062.1, from coordinate 155,916 downwards.
GCGGCAAGCCGAACACCTGGCAAGCGGCCATCCGCAGGCGCCATTTCGCTCACGCTGCAACCGGCGCATAATGGCCGCCGATTTTACCAACCGACCCAGCGAGCCATTTCCGGGGGAGACGCGTTTGACCAAGCGAAATGCGACGGTTGCGGTGATCGGTGCGGGCGATTTCATCGGCTCGGCCATCGCCAAAAAATTCGCCGCCGAAGGTTTCACCGTCTTTGCGGGGCGGCGCAACGCGGACAAGCTGGCGCCGCTCGTTGCAGCGGTCGAATCCGCCGGCGGCGAGATCGTCGCGCGCGGCCTCGATGCCCGCAAGGAGGACGATATCACAGCGTTTCTGCGCGCCGCCGACGATCACGCGCCGCTCGATGTCTGCATCTTCAATGTCGGCGGCAATGTCAATTTCCCGCTGCTGGAAACGACCGAGCGCGTGTTTCGCAAGGTCTGGGAATTAAGCTGCTATGCCGGCTTTCTCACCGGCCGCGAGGCGGCGCGCCTGATGCTGCCGCGCGGCAAGGGCTGCATCTTTTTCACCGGCGCGACCGCGAGCCTGCGCGGCGGCATCGGTTACGCGGCATTCGCCAGCGCCAAGCACGGCCTGCGGGCGGTCGCGCAAAGCATGGCGCGCGAGCTCGGCCCGAAAAACATCCACGTCGCGCATTTGATCATCGACGCCGGCGTCGATACCGCCTTTGTGCGCGAGCGCATCAAGCAGCACGGCGGCGCCGAGGCGCTGGAAAACCTGCAACCCGATCAGCTGATGAATCCGTCCTCGATCGCCGAGGCCTATTGGCAGCTTTATCGGCAGCCGCGCGACGCCTGGACTTTCGAGCTCGATGTGCGGCCCTATCGCGAGGTGTGGTGAGATGCCGAAGGTGGAATTTCATTTCGACTTCGGCAGCCCGAACGCCTATCTGGCGCATCTGGTCGTTCCCGACATCGAGCGGCGGACCGGCGCCATTTTCGAGTACGTGCCGGTTCTGCTTGGCGGCGTGTTCAAGCTCACCAACAACCGCTCGCCCGCGGAAAAACTGGCGGGTATCAAAAACCGTCTCGAATACGAACAGCTCGAGGTGCGGCGCTTCGTCCGCCGCCACGGCATCACTCAATTCACCTGGAATCCGTTCTTTCCGGTCAACACGCTGCTGACCATGCGCGGCGCGGTGGCGGCGCAATTGGAAGGCGTTTTCGATCGCTATGTCGACGCGGTGTTCAAGGCGATGTGGGCCGAGCCGAAAAAGATGGACGATCCCGAAATCGTCGGCGCGGCGCTGCAGCAGGCCGGCTTGGATGGCGCTCGATTGCTCGCGCGCACGCAGGAGCCGGAGGTCAAGGGCCGCCTCCTCAAGAATACGGAAGCATCCGTTGCGCGCGGCGCCTTCGGCAGCCCGACTTTCTTCGTCGGCGACGAGATCTTCTTCGGCAAGGATCGGCTGCGCGATGTCGAGGAAGAGATTGTGCGCGCGGGCGGCTGACCAGATGAATTCGCCTGCCTGCGCCACTCGTCCCAATTTGCTCTGACGCCTCAGGCGTCCGCCGCGGCGATGGCGTGAAAGAATGTGCCGGTGACGTGACCGCGCCGGCCACCGGTCATCTCCAGCGGTCTCCCCTCGGCGTCCGCCACCTCGGCGAAGGGGTCGTCGCCGCCTGCGGACATCAGCGAGGCGTAGTGGAATTCGTGGCCGCGGATGATCGCGCCGCCAGGGCCCAACACGCTTGCGGAAAGAAGCCGTGCGGTGCGGTAGCCAAGATGCAGCTTGCGCTTGGCGAAGCTCGTCCAATGGCCGAGTAGGCCGGTCATCGGGTAACGGTGGCCTGCCGCATCTTCAAGGCCTTCACCTAGCACCATGTAACCGCCGCACTCGCCGTGCACCGGGCGGGTTGCGGCGAAGCGCGTCAGGCCGGCGGTGAAATGACCGGCGGCAGCGAGCGCTTCCGCATGCAGCTCCGGATAGCCGCCCGGCAGCCAGCAACTATCGGCGTTGTCGGGTGGCGCTTCGTCGGCGAGCGGCGAGAATTGCAGGATCTCGGCGCCGGCTTTGCGCCACGCGTCGATCACGTGCGGATAGACAAAGCTGAAGGCGTGATCGCGCGCGAGAGCGATCCGCTGTCCGGGTGGTGGCAAGGCGAGCCGTTCGTGAGCGGGAGGCGCGATGCTGAAAGGTCCGGCGCGCGCGATGACGGCATCGAGGTCGACATAGCGCTCAGCCAACTCGGCGAGGCGATCGGTCAGCGTGGTGAGGTCCGGATGTTCGCCGGCCTGGACGAGACCGAGATGCCGCTCCGGCAGCGCCAGCGCCGTCTCGCGCGGCAGCGCGCCGAGCACCGGAACGTCGAGCCGCGCGATGGCATCGGCAACCAGCGCGCGATGGCGTTCGCTCGCGACCCGATTGAGGATGACGCCGGCGACGCGCACCGCCGGATCGTGCGAACAAAAACCGCGCACGAGTGCGGCTGCCGACTGCGCTTGCCGCGCCACGTCGAGCACGAGGACGACCGGCAATCCAAAATGCGCGGCGAGATCGGCGGTGGCGCCGCGCCGGCCGGGCGCTCCGGCGGCAGCGGCCGCACCGTCGAACAAACCCATGACGCCTTCGATGACGACGATATCCGCGCCCCGGGCGGCTTGCGCGGCAAGCGCGTCCAGCAGTCTTTCAGACATGGCCCAGCTATCGAGATTGACGCTCGGCGCGCCGGTGACGGCGGCATGGAACGCCGGATCGATGTAATCCGGTCCCGCCTTGGCCGAACGCACGGCGAGCCCGCGCCGCCGCAGCGCCGCCAACAGCGCGAGCGTCACTGTCGTTTTCCCCGCGCCGGAATGCGGCGCGGCGACGATCACGCCGCGCGTTTTCACGTCGGCTCCGGCGAAACGCATGCGGTCAGTGCCGAGCAGCTGCGTCCGGACCCTGACGATCTCGCCAATCACGACAATCGCGGGCGGCTCGAATTTCTGTTCGAGCGCGTCCCCGCAAAGTTGCTCCAGGGTCGAGATCAGGACGCGTTCTTTGGGCGTGGCCGCCGAAGCGATGATGGCCGCGGGCGTTGGCGGCGGAAGACCCGCGTCCAGCAATGCATCCGCGATGCGATCCAGATTGTGCATCACCATGTAGAGCACGATCGGCTGACCGGCGCGCGCAAGCGGCGCCCAATCAAAATCATCGTCGGCGCCATGTCCGGCTGCGAAGATCACGGCGCGGTTCACCCCGCGCAACGTTGCCGGGATCGACGCCGCTGCCAGCGCCGCAAGACCCGCGGTGACGCCGGGGATCACGCGGAATGGAATTTTTGCAGCGGCGAGCGCCATTGCCTCTTCGCCGCCGCGCCCGAACACGAAGGGGTCTCCCCCCTTGAGCCGCAGCACGCGATGGCCGCCGCGCGCGAGCGCAATCAGCCGCTGACTGATGTCGGCCTGGTTGGCGGAGGGCTTGCCGCCGCGCTTGCCGGCAAATTCCAGCCGCGCCGGTTCGGACGCAAGCGCCAGCACCCGTTGATCGACCAGCGCATCGTGAACGATCACATCGGCCTGTTGCAGGCCGGCGAGCGCGTCGAGCGTCAACAGACCGGGATCGCCCGGCCCCGCGCCCGCGAGCCACACATGGCCGGGCATCAGGACCGGCACGCCCTCGCGCCGCGCCGCCAATGCGTCCCAGGCCGTCATGCCTGCGCGCTCCTGTGGTGACGATCTTGCCGGGCGGGACTAAAGGATGGCGCATGGAGCGCCAGGAACGGCCATTGCGCCGGGGATGGACCACCGGCAGCTGCGCCACTGCGGCGGCGAAGGCGGCTTTTGCCGCGCTGGTCACCGGCGAGTTTCCCGATCCGGTCGAGGTGACGTTGCCGCGTGGTGAGCGGCCAAGCTTTGCGTTGGCGCTGACCCGCAGCGAAGGGGACGCGGCGACGGCCGGCGTGATCAAAGACGCCGGCGACGACCCCGACGTCACCCATGGCGCTCTCATTGTCGCGACGGTGCGGCTTGGCAAGCCGGGCGCCGGCGTGACGTTTCGGGCCGGCGAAGGCGTCGGCACGGTCACGCGGGCGGGACTTCCCGTGCCGCCGGGGCAGCCCGCGATCAATCCGGTGCCGCGGCGGATGATGCGCGACGCCATCGCCGAAGTCGCCGCCGCACATGGCAGAGCCGCGGATGCCGACGTCGAGATCGCGATACCCGGCGGCGAAGCGCTCGCCGCCAGAACGCTCAACGGGCGGCTCGGCATTGTCGGCGGCTTGTCGATCCTCGGCACGACCGGCATCGTGGTGCCGTATTCCTGTTCGGCCTGGATCCATTCGATCCATCGCGGCATCGATGTGGCGCGCGCCGCCGGGCTCACCCACATTGCCGGCGCGACCGGGGCCACGTCGGAAGCGGCAGTGCAGAAGCTCTACGGGTTGCCGGAGATTGCGCTGATCGACATGGGCGATTTCGTCGGCGGTATGCTCAAATATGTGCGGGCGCATCCGCTGCCGCGTGTCACCATTGCCGGCGGCGTCGGCAAGATCAGCAAGCTGGCGCAGGGACTGACCGATCTTCATTCCAAGCGCGGCGCCGTCGATAACGCGCTGTTGGCGCATTTTGCGCAAAGCGGCCGGTGGCTCCGGCGCGCTTTGTGCGCGACATTCTCGCAGCCAACACCGCCGCCGAAGCCTTTGCGCTCGCGCACGCCGACGGCGTCGTGCTCGGCGATGAAGTCGCGCGTGCGGCGAAGCAAACGGCGGAGCGGATTGTTGCCGGCCGCGCTATCGCCATCGAGATCGCGGTGTTCGATCGTGACGGGGTTCTGGTCGGCCGCGCGCCTTTTGAATCCGTATAGGGGCATCATCACGCCGCGCCCCCCCGGAATCGGCGCCGATAGTCGGCGTCATAGAGCGCGCTGTCGCGAAAGTTCTCGGCAGCCAGCGCCGGGCCGACAATAATGAGCGCGGTGCGCTCGATGTGCGCGGCGGCGACTGCGGTGGCGATGTCGGCGAGCGTGCCGCGCAGGACGTGTTGTTCAGGCGAACTCGCCTGCACCACGACCGCCGCCGGGCAGGTGGCTCCATAGAACGGGATCAATTCCTCGACGATCGCCTTGATGGCGTGAATGGCGAGATGAAGGACGAGCGTCGCACCGCTCTGCGCAAAGGTCGCCAGCTTTTCCTGCTCCGGCATGCGCGAGGCGCGTCCGCCGACGCGGGTGAGCACCACGCTTTGCGCCACCTCCGGCACGGTGAGCTCGCAGTCCAGCGCGGCGGCGGCGGCCGCGAATGCCGGCACCCCGGGCGTGAGCGTATAAGGGATGCCGCGCTGGGCCAGGCGGCGAAGCTGTTCGGCGAGCGCCGAGTAGATCGACAGATCGCCGGATTGGAGCCGCGCCACATCACGGCCGGCGGTGTGCGCCGCGACGAATTCGGCTTCGATCTCGTCGAGCGAGAGCGGTGCGGTATCGACGATGCGGGCGCCGGGCGGGCAAAAACTCAACAGATCGCGCGGTACGATCGAGCCGGCATAAAGACAGACGGGGCAGCGCGCGATCAGATCGCGGCCGCGCACAGTGATCAAATCGGCCGCTCCCGGGCCGGCGCCGATAAAATGCACGGTCATGATGTCGTTTCCGGCGCCGAGGCGGCGAGCGCGCAGGTCGCCGCACCAAGCACAAGACGCGGCACGATGAGGCTGCCCGCCGGTCCCGCAGCGGCAAGCGCGGCGGCTTCCGCGACCGACCCGACGCCCACGAGCGCCATCACGCGCTCGGAACGCGTTTCGATACGATCGCCGGCGGCAGCCAGTTCCAGTTCCGGAACAATGATGAGGGAGAGACCGAGTCTCTCCGCCGCCGTCCGGATGCCGACCTCGCCGCTTTTTGCTTCGATGGTGGCGATCACATCGAGCGCGTCTGCGCCGATATTCGCGCGCACGAGCGCCGCGCGGATGGCCGCTTCGATGTCGGACGCCGGAGCGCCGCGCTTACATCCGATCCCGGCGGCGATCATGGCTTTGCTTTTGTCCAAGCTTTGGTCCCAACCTTGGTCCACGCCCATTGCGTGACCGGCATGGCGGCTCGCCAGCCGGTCTTCCCGCCGACCGCGCCGGCGCGTGACAGCGCGATGCGGATCAGCTCACCGCCCAATGCGGCATGACGCGCGATCAGCAGGGCCTCGGTTTCGAGCGTCACCGCGTTCACGACCAGCCGGCCGCCCTCACGCAAAGCCTCGATTGCAGCATCGAGCACGCCCGGCTCGCCGGCGCCGCCGCCGATGAAAATGGCGTCCGGCAGCGGCAAGTTCGCCAGCGCCGCCGGCGCCGGGCCCTGCATGACCTCGAGTGCCGGCACCCCGAAGGCGGCGGCGTTGCGGTGAATGCGCGCCGCCCGGTCCGCGCGCTCTTCCACGGCGATCGCGCGCATGAACAGCGGATCGGCCAGCATCCATTCAATGGCGACCGAGCCTGCGCCGGCGCCGATGTCCCAGAGAAGCTCGCCGCGCCGCGGCGCCAGCGACGACAACGTCACCGCGCGTATCTCGCGTTTGGTGATCTGCCCGTCATGCTCGAACAGATCATCGGCGAGGCCGGCGCTGCGGGCGATTATGCGCGCAGGCGCCGCGGCCTCGACTTCCATCGCAACGGTATTCAGCGCATCGATCGTTCCGAGATCGAAGCCGGCCGCGGTCGTGGTGCGCATGCGTTCGCGCGGCCCGCCGAGCGTTTCCAGCACTGTGAGCCGCGACGCACCGAAGCCCGCTTGCGCAAGAAGCCGCGCCAACGCTTCGGGCCCATCGCCGTCCGCGGTGAGGACAAGAATGCGGGCGCCCGGCTGCAGATGTGGGCGCACCAGATCGAGATTGCGGCCGTGGACGGAGAGGAGCGCGGTGTGCGGCAACGACCAGCCGAGCCGCGCCGCCGCCAAACTGAAAGCGGATGGCGCCGGCACGACGATCATCTCGCGCGGGTCGATCGTTCGCGCCAAGACCGCGCCAACGCCGTAATGGAAGGGATCGCCGGAAGCCAGCACGCAGATCTGGCGGCCGCGATGATTGCTGACCTCGGCGGCCGCGCCGTCAAATGGGCTCGGCCACGGCCGCGCGGCGCCGCGAATGAGCGGGGCGGCCAGGCTGAGATGCCGCCGGCCGCCGAACACCAATTCCGCTGCGCCGATGAGTCCGCGCGCCGTCGCGCTCAAGCCGTCGATGCCATCTTCGCCGATCCCGACGATGGACAGCCAGCGCGGCGATGCGGCAGTGTCGCGCTCGATCGCTTCAGGAAGAGGCATGACTCGCATCCTCATTCTCGGCGGAACGACGCAAGCGCGCCAGCTCGCTGAGCGACTGGCCGGCCGCGCCGATCTCGACGTGACGCTCTCGCTTGCCGGGCGGACGCTCGCCCCCATGCGCCTGCCGGTGCCGGTTCGCAGCGGCGGGTTCGGCGGCGCCGCCGGGCTGGCGGGTTATCTGTCGAGCGAGCGGATCGATGTGCTGATCGACGCCACGCATCCTTACGCCAGCGGCATTTCCGCCAATGCCTACACGGCCGCGCGCATGACCAACGTGCCGTTCGTCGCATTGCGGCGCCCGGCCTGGTTGGCGGTCGCCGGCGACCGCTGGACCGAAGTCGACGGCGTGCGCGAAGCCGTGCGCACGCTCGGGCCAACGCCCCGCCGGGTATTCGTCACGCTCGGCCGCAACGAACTCTCGCCGTTTGCCGAAGCGCCGCAGCATTTTTATCTGATCCGCAGCGTCGATCCGGTTGAGCCGCCATTGCCGCTGCCGCAGGTCACCTATCTGACCGGCCGCGGTCCCTTTGCCGAAGCCGACGAGCGTGCGCTCATGCTCACGCACGGGATCGAGATCGTGATCGCAAAGAATAGCGGCGGCGGCGCGATCTATGGGAAAATCGCCGCGGCCCGTTCGCTCGGCATTGGCGTGATCATGCTGCGCCGGCCGGCGCTGCCTGTCACGCCGAGTGTCGAGACGGTCGAGGATGCGCTCGTGTGGCTCGATCATGCGCTCACCTCGGCGGCGGCGCGCGGCGTGTAGACGAGCGGCAGCTTGCCCGGCCGCGGGATGACGCGCGTGTCGCGGGAGCCAATGATCACGAGCGTCGCCATATCCGCTTCGGCCGTGTCGGCGCGGTCGAGCGTGATAATGTTTATTTGCTCGCCGGGCCGCGTCACCGCGCGGCCGAAGACAACCGGCGTCGCCGGCGGCAGATGGCGGCGCAGCCGCGCGATCGCAGCGCCAAACTGCCACGGCCGCGCACGCGACACGGGGTTATAAAGCGCGATGACAAAGCCTGCGCTCGCTGCCGCATCGAGCCGCCGCTCGATCAGTTGCCACGGCTTGAGATTGTCGGACAGCGAGAGCGCGCAGAAATCGTGACCGAGCGGCGCGCCGATCCGCGCGGCGACGGCGAGCATCGCAGTGATGCCGGGAACGATAGTGACATCGAGCGAGCGCCAGCTTTCCGGTCCGGCTTCGATCTCCTCGCAGACCGCCGCCGCCATGGCGAACACGCCGGGATCGCCGCCCGACACGACGGCGACGCGCGCACCAAGCGCTGCGTGACGGAGCGCGGCGGCGGCGCGGGTGCGCTCCTCGCGATTGTCGGAGGCGTGGCGGCTCTGGTCCGCGCGCGCCGGCACGCGATCGAGATAGGGTCCGTAGCCATACAAGGCTTGCGCCGCGGCCAGCGCGTCGTCGGCTTCCGGAGTGAGACAGCGGGCGTCGCCCGGCCCCAATCCGACGACGGCGAGATGCCCGCTCACGGCCGTTCCTCCCAGCCGGGCACCAGCACGACCGCGAAATAGGGCGCGTCGTCATCCGGTTTGGCGCTGAGCGGAATCATTTTCGCATCCGCCATGGTGCCGCGTTCGACATAGATGGCGCGCGCAAGGCGGCCGCTCGTTTTCAAGGCGCGGCGCAATTTCGACAGATGCCGGCCGACCTTCATCACCACTGCGGCGTCGGCGTCCGTAAGCCGCCGGGCAAGCTCGTCTTCCGGCAAGGTGGCGGGTAGCACGGTGAACACGTCATCGCCCTGCGCGATCGGCATTCCCGCCGCCGACCAGCAGCCCGACATGCCGGTGACGCCGGCAACGATTTCGACCGGAAAGCGCGCCGCCAGCCGCGTGTGCACATGCATATAGGACCCATAGAACAGCGGATCGCCCTCGCAGATCACGGCTACGACGCGCCCGGCTTCGAGATGCGCAGTGAGCGTCGCCGCAGCGTCGTCGTAAAAATCGCGCAGCGCTTTGCGATAGCCGCTGCTGCAAGCCGGCAGCTCCGTCGTCACCGGATAAAGCAGCGGCAACTCGGTGATCCCCGGGCGCAAGTGTTGCGCCGCGATCGCGCGCGCGTGGCTCGTGTTTCCGGCCTTGGCGAAGTGAGCGATCACATCTGCCTCAGCGAGCGCACGAACGGCCTTGAGCGTCATCAGTTCGGGATCGCCGGGCCCAACCCCGACGCCGATGAGCTTACCCGCGCTCACAGCCCGGCCCTCGCGAGAGCATTGATGGCGGCCGCCGTCATGGCGCTGCCGCCGATGCGGCCGCGCACGATCAGGAATGGCACGCCGCGCGGATCGGCGGCGAGCGCATCCTTCGATTCCGCGGCGCCGACGAAGCCGACCGGGATACCGAGGATCGCCGCCGGCTTCGGCGCGCCGGCGTCGAGCAGGCCCAGCAGCCGGAACAAGGCGGTCGGCGCGTTGCCGATCGCGACCACGGCGCCGGCAAAATGATGCCGCCAGAGATCGAGCGCTGCCGCGGAGCGCGTCGTTTCAAGTTTCCGCGCCAGATCGGGAACCCGCGGATCGTTCAATGTGCAGATCACTTCGTTCCGCGCGGGCAGGCGTGCGCGCGTGATGCCGTGCGCCACCATTTCGGCATCGCAGAGAATCGGCGCGCCGGCCGCGAGCGCGCCGCGGGCGGCCGCCACCAGGTTCGGAGCAAACACGATGTGCTGCGCCGCCTCGACAGAGCCGCAGGCATGGATCATCCGCACCACAACGTCGGCTTCTTCGGCGGAGAAACGCGACAGGTCAGCCTCGGCGCGGATAATGGCGAAGGAGCGCTCGTAGATTGCCGTGCCGTCACGCAGATACGATGCCCGCTCAGACATGGCCGCCCTCGCATTGTCTTGCGCGCGCATGTCGTTCAATGGCGTCGAGCAGTTCGTCCGATGGGACCGTCGCGAAAGGAGCGTCATGCGGACGGCCGTCGGCGATGAGCGCGCATCCGGCGGGCTCACCGACGACCGTGAGCGCGGCCGCTTTGACATGTGCGCAGCCCTTGGCGCAGCCGGACACGTGAATGTCAAAGGAAGGGCCGAGTTGGCGCGCGGCGATCTCCGCGATGCGCGGCGCCAGCGCGCGGGCCGCGATGTGGGCCGACGAACAGATCGGTGCCCCGGCGCAGGCGAACACGTGGCGGCGCGGATCGCCGGCGCGAACAATGAAGCCCAGATTTTCGGCGACGGCGGTCAGGGACGCTGCCGCTTCCAGCGCGAGGCCGATGATCAGAAGCGTTCGTCCCGGCGCCGCACGCAGGCCGACTGCGCCCGCCGCGCTGGCGGTGTCGGTCAATTGTTCAAGCGCCGCCGCATCGGCGTGGCCGAAAGCAAGCCCAAAGCCGCAGGCGCGTGTTCCGTCGCGCAACGGATACGTGCCGATTGGATCAGCGGGCTTGTGCGCACTGCGCGGTGATGGCGGGTTGGGTATCAGAAGATCAGCGATAGCCGTGCGAAACGCGGCGCCGCCGTCCGCGGCGATCACATCGCGGGCGCGCGCGGCACGGCCGTTTCGGGCGATCACGTCCAGTAAGCGCAAGGCAGCCTCGACCGCATGGTCCTGCGCGACCGCGCCAAGGAAAGTGGCGCTTGTCTCGTCGCCGCCAAGGCCGACGCGAAGCACGACCCCGCCGTTTGTTGTACTGGCGCGGAGCCGTACGTCGGCGGCAAGTTCGTCCAGGTTCAGTGCTCCGCCGCCATCGATAACGACGGAGACCTTTGGCGCGAGCCGCGCGGCGAGGGAGCTTTCCCGCAACGCGCGGCGTAATTCAGCAGCGCGCGCACCGGCGTCCAAAACTTCTTCCGGATCGAGGCCGGCGAGTGGATTGCTCAGCACGGGAATGCCGTCAGAGGTTGCGATGTCGAGGCCGGCAATGACGTCGGCAAAGCGCAGCGCCGAAGTGGCGCTTAGTCCCCGGATCTGGATGCTGCCGCGCGCGGTGATTTCGATAATGCCGTTGCCGTGCTCGCGCGCTGCGGCGCAGAGCTTGCTGAAGGCGTCGAGCGAGATGGTGCCGATCGGCAACAGCCGCACCAGCAATCCGTCACCAGTCGGCATCGGTGCCGAAAGTCCGGGACAGGCACCGCGGCGGTGCGGAGAGGATAAGGCAAGCGCCGTCATGCCGCGGCCTCCGCGCGCAGCGCCGCGAGGCCCGCATCGATGTCGTTGCGGTGCGGGTGCCAAAAACCGCGCCGCCGCGCGGCGGCGAGGCGGTCGGCGATCGCCGCAGCGGCCCGCGGATTCTCCTGCAGCAAAAATGCGCGCACGTCGGGGTCGGCGACATAAGCCGCGTGCAGGAGATCGAACAATTCGCTCGCGACCGCGCCGGTGGTTTCGGCAAAAGCGACCAGGCGGTCGACGGTCTCGGCAAGTTCGGCGGCGCCGCGGTAGCCGTGCCGCATCTGCCCCGCGATGAAGCGCGGATTGACCGCGCGCGCCCGCACGATCCGCGCGAGCGCAGCCGAGAGACTGCGGGCGCGCGGACGCTGCGGATCGGTCACGTCGAGCATGACGAGATCGGCGGCGCGGCCGAGCATCTTGGCCGCCGAGGCGAAGCCGCCGACAAACGCCACATCCTCGGCGCCTTCGAGAAGATCGCGGCCCGGGTCGTCACTCGGATGGACCAGAAGCTCGGCGGCGGCGACGCGCTGCGCGAAAGCCCCCGAGGCCCCGGTTCCCTCGCCGGCGGCGCCGCCATAGCTGTGCGAGGTCGCGGCGAGATAAGCCGCGCCGATGGCTCTCAGCCGGAACGTCGCGGCCGAGCAGATCCTCGATGCCGGAACCGTAAGCGCCCGGCGCGGTGCCGAAAATGCGATCGAGCCGCGCTGTGCCGCCGGCGCGCCGTGCCGCCGCCAGCGGATTTTCGCCGGAGGCTTCGTCGCGCGCGGCGACGGCTTGGACCGCGGCATCAATGAGCGCGATCTGCGCCGGAAAGAGATCGCGGAACAGTCCGGAAATGCGCCAGGTGACATCGACGCGGGCGCGCCCCATTGAAGCGGTCGGCAACACCTCGACGCCGGTCACACGCCCGCTCGCATGATCCCAGATCGGCCGGCAGCCCATCAGCGCCAAGCCTTGCGCGATCTCCTCGCCGCCGGTGCGCAAGGTGGCGCTGCCCCAGAGATCGATCACGACGGCGCGCGGCAACTCGCCATGGCCTTGCAGATGCGCGCGCAACACTTCGTCGGCGGCGAGCCGGCCGAGGTCCATCGCAGTTTGCGTTGGCAGCGTGCGCGGGTCCGCGGTGAAGAGATTGCGGCCAGTCGGCAGCACATCGCGCCGGCCGCGCGACGGCGCGCCGGCCGGGCCGGGCGCAACACGGCGGCCATCGAGCGCCGCGAGGATGGCGGCGCGTTCGGCGTCGGCGCTCGCCACCCATTGCGGATCGTCCGTCCCGGCGGGAGCGCGCCCGTAAATGTGCAGGCCGTCTTTGATGGCGAGATCCTTGAGGTCGCACAGCCAGGCATCGATGCGACGGAGCGCGTCGTCCGCTGCAACCGCGCTGCCGATACCGGCCTCGCGCGCCAATCCGGTGCGCTGCGCGGTTTCGACAATCAGCTTTGCGAGCCGTTCGCGGCGGCGGCGATCAAGTCCTTCGGCTTGCGCGTATTCGTCGATCAGGCGCTCAAGCTCGCGCGCGTCGCCCGAGAGGCCGCCGGCGGTGAGCGGCGGCGGCAGATGACCGATCGTCACGCCGGCGAGCCGCCGCTTGGCCTGCGCGGCTTCGCCCGGATTGCTGACAATGAAAGGATAAATGACCGGCAGCGGCCCGGTGACGATTTCCGGAAAGCATTCCGCCGTGAGCGCGACTGCCTTGCCGGGCAGCCATTCCAGCGTGCCATGCGCGCCCATGTGGACGAGCGCATCAACGCGCACGATGTGCTGCAGCCAGAGCCCGAAAGCCACCAGCGCATGCCGCGGCGGCAGCGACGGATCGTGATAATCCGCGCGACGCTCGGCGGTGCGGCCGCGATCAGGCGGCAAGGCGACGATGACACTACCGAACTTCTTTGCGCGCGGAACCGAAATACGCCGTCGCGATTATCGGGATCGTCCTCGGGCTTGCCCCAGGCTTGCTGCAGCCGTGCCATTGCTGCTGGCGGCAGGCGGGCCAGCAGCGTTTCATATTGGGCGAGCGTGAGCACACAGTCATCCGCGCCGGCGGCGAGCGCGGCGAGCAACGCGCGCGCATCGGCCGGCGCGCCCGCGATTGCGTAACCGGCGGTCGCAAGATCATCGAGCAGCGCCAGCACGCTTGCCGGCACATCGAGGCCAACGGCATAACCGGTGCGCCCCGGCGCACCGGGATAATCCGGCATCAGCACGGCGATACTGCGCTCGCTGCGCGGGCCGGCGCGCAGCCGGACGAACGCCGCGATACGGTCGGCGACCATGGCAACGCGATCAAGCTCGGGGCGGCTCGCGAGCGCAATGAAGGCGAGTTGCTCTTGCGCGGGCAGCGCGTCCTTGAAGGCGACAGCGCCGGCGAGGATGCGGCCGTCAAGCTCGGGGAGAACGATATGCATGGCGAGATCGGCCGCGCCCAGCCCGCGCGCGCTCTCGCGCCATGCCGCGCGCCTTGTGGTCGCGCTCACCACCTGCAGCACCGGAACGTCAGCGGCGTCGAGCGGCGAAGGTTCGCTATCGCTGCCGCCGGCCGCGAATGCGGTCATGGTGACGATGACGGATGGCCGCAGCCGCGCCAGAGCGTCGCGCAGGAATGCCGCCGCATCGCGGTCTTTGAGGCTGGTGACGATCAGTGGCGCCGGCGCAAGGCCGCGGGCGGCGAGCGCCGCGCAAAGCGCGTCGATTGCCGCCGTATCCGATGCGAGCAGCAAGGCGCGATAGAAGACGATCGGTATGACGGCGTTCTCGATACTTGCGCGGTCGCATGTCCTGTTCGGAAAACCGGTTTCCACTTTTCCGGGACATGCTCTAGCCTCGAGCGAAGCGACAAGCTGGTCGAGTCCAACCGCGCCTTGGCCGGGTCGATAGCCGGCATGGCGCGGCACGGGCTTAGGTCCGGGGGTCTCCAGATCGCAGCCGGCGTAACCGGCGAGCCGCCGCAACAACCCGCGCAGATTCTCGCCGCCGCCTTCGCGGAAATAATTCAGCAGCGTTTCAAGTTGCGCCGCCGGCAGCGTCGAAGCCGCGACGAGCCGCGCATCGTCGCGATCCTCGCCCGGCAGAACCGCGAGTACGATGCCGCGTTCGCGCGCCAGCGCCGACAGCCGCTCGATGCCGTATTTCCACCAATCAAGGCCGCCGAGCAGGCGCACGACGATGATCTTCGCATGCGCGGCCACGCGCTCGATCCACAGATCGACCGACATGGGATGGCGCAGGTCGCGCAGATGCGCGAGCCGGACGCTCGGCAACACGGCGCGCTCCGCTTCCCATGCGGCCGCAAGCCCGGTGAGATCGCTGTCGGCGAACGACAGGATCGCGATATCGCCCGGCGGCTGGCCGAGATCGACCGCTTCGACGATCTCGTCCAGGTTGGTTGCGGTCGTTGCCAGCAGGTGCATCGCCTAAACTCGTGTTACCCGACCAGCGCGTGCGTCACCGCCGCGCGATCGAGCCCCTTCAATCCGATCACGACCAGTCGTCCCCCGCGCTCTTCGCCGGACGCCCAGGGCCGATCGTATTGATGCGTGACCCGCGGCCCCACGGCTTGAACCAACAAGCGCAGCGGCTTATTTGCCACCGCCGCGAACCCCTTGACGCGCAGCACGTCGAATTTCTCGGCCAGCGCGGTGACGCGTGCGGCGAGCGCGGAAGGGTCGGCAATTTCTCTCAGCGACACCACGAAGGAATCGAAATCCTCGTGGTCGTGCTCTTCTTCGTCGTCATGCCGCGTGTGCCGGTTGGCGATGTCGTCCTCGGTTCCGACCCCGAGTCCGAGCAAGAGCTTCTGATCGACCTTGCCGTCGGCGGCCGTGATCACTTTGACGCTGCGCGGCAGCACGTCCGCAATGGCCGCCCGCGCCTTGGCGACGCCCGCCTCATCGATGAGGTCGCGTTTGTTGAGCACGACCAGATCGGCGCAAGCGATCTGGTCCTCGAACACCTCTTCGATCGGATCGTCGTGGGCAAGCGCGGCGTCGGCGATTCTTTGTTCCGCCAGCGCGTTGAGATCATGGGCGACGCGGCCGTCGGCAAGAGCGGCCCCATCGACGACGACCACGACGCCGTCGACCGTGACGCGGCTCTTGATCGCGGGCCAGTGAAACGCTTGCACCAGGGGTTTAGGCAAAGCGAGGCCGGAGGTTTCGATGACGATATGCTCGACGCCTTCGCGCGCCAGAATGGCATCGAGCGCCGGCACGAATTCGTCGGCGACCGTGCAGCACAGACAGCCATTGGCGAGCTCGACGATATTCTCCTCCGGGCAAGCGGCATTGCCGCAGCCCTTGAGGATTTCGCCGTCGATGCCGACATCGCCGAACTCGTTGACGATCACCGCCAGCCGACGGCCTTGCGCGTTGGCGATGACGTGGCGGATGAGCGTCGTTTTGCCGGCGCCGAGAAAGCCGGTGACGATGGTGCAGGGGACGCGCGCGAGCGAGCCGTTCATTCGTCAATCTCCTGAAAACCGAGAGGCGGAACGCGTGCGATCAGGCCGCGTTTGAGCCGTTCGGGCCGTCCGCGCCAGGGAAGAATGCCGTCGGCGGCGCGTGCAAGCATGCGCGCGCCCTCGACCAAAGCCTCGGCACAGGTCACGTCAAGGCCGCCGAAGATGTAGGTCCACGAGCCGTTGGAACGGAGCGCGGCGCTGGCGCCGCGGCTGCAATTGCCGAGGCAGCGCATCGGCCGCACTTGCACGTCCGTGCCGGCCGCGGCGTGCGCAGTCGCGGCAGCGAGAAGCGCGCCGGGGCGCAGCGCGCTGTCCGGCTCGCCGACCGGCCGGCAGGTCGTGCAGACATAGATGATCGGGGCGTCGGTGATGGCGCTGGTCATGGCGCTGGTCATGGCGCTGCTCATGGCGCTGGTCATGGCGCCTCCGAGATCGGCGCGACCAGCGGCCGATCGAGCCGCTGCCAGCGATAGATCAAATACGAGATCGCCCAGCTCGCGATGAAGACGCCGACGACGAGATAGCCGAAATTGGCGAGGCCTTGATTGAGGTCGCCGACCAAATCCCAGAACGAGCCTTCGAGGCGCAGCTTGGCGGCGATCAGTCCCAGCGCTTCGATGCCCCCGATCATGAGCGCAACGACCACCGAAATGGCGGTGATGGTGAGATTGTACCAGATCTTGCGCAGCGGATTGAGAAACGCCCAGCCATAGGCGCCGACCATGAGCACGCTGTCGGTGGTGTCGACCAATGTCATCCCGGCGGTGAACAGCGCCGGGAAGATCATCACCGTGCCGAAGGTCATGCCGCCGGAAGCCTGGCTTGCCGCGACGGTAAAGAGGCTGATTTCGGTTGCGGTATCGAAGCCGAGCCCGAACAAAAGACCGACCGGCAGCATCTGCCAGCTCCGCGACACCATGCGGAACAGCGGGCGGAACAAGCGGGCGAGCAGGCCGCGGCCGGAAAGCAGAAGGTCGAGCTCATGTTCGGCAACCGGCTCGCCGCGGCGCGCCCGGCGAAAGCTCTGCCACACGCCGCGCAGGATCACGAGGTTGATGGCGGCGATGGTAAGCAGAAAAAACGCCGAGGCGCCGGTGCCGACGATGCTGCCGGCCGATTTGAGCTGCTGGAAACGGCCCTCCAGCGCGAAGGCCGCGGCGGCGATGCCGGCGACGGCGAGCGCGATGGCAAGCGAATGGCCGAGCGCGAAGAACAAGCCGACCGAAACCGGCTTCTTGCCTTCCTGCATCAACTTGCGCACGACATTGTCGATCGACGCGATGTGATCGGCATCGACCGCATGCCGCAGTCCGAGCACGTAAGCGAGAATGGCGGTGCCGAGCAGCGTCGGCCGGTCCGCCAGCGCGATCACCGCCCAGGCCCATGCCGCTCCATTGATCGCCAGCAGCAAGACATAGATCGCGGAAATCTTCGCGCGCTGATCGGTCGACGCGTCGTCGACCGCGTTTTTCAGGAAATGAAACACGATAAGTCCTCGCGTAACTTGCCGCCGGCGCGAGCGAGGACCAAAAGACTTGCGTCTTTCAGATCATCCATCGATACACCCCGACCGATGTTTGTCGCGTCGACTCGGACGACGGCAGGTCTCCTGGCTCGCGGATCGTCGCCTCGGCCGCCTTCCCGGAGGCAATAAGGCCTCCAGTGGCTTACGTGGACGAGACTTCCCGCTCACAGTTGCGGGGACAGCTGCGGATTGGGGACTTTCGCCCGCACCGCATTCCCTTTTCACCCTCTTGCGAGGAACCGTCGGTGCTCTAGTGATAGATTTCGACGGGCCGGCCTGTCAATCTGGCGCGCCCGTTTGTGCCCCGTGCATCGTTTTTGTGCCTCGTGCATCGTTCATGTCCAGTGTAGCGAAGCTCACTCTCGTTCTTGGCGGCGCCCGTTCGGGCAAAAGCCGCTATGCCGAGAGCTTGATCGCCGCTTTGCCGCCGCCATGGAACCCGCCTTGGGCTTACGTCGCGACGGCGGAGGCGGGCGACGAGGAAATGGCGGCGCGCATCAAGAGCCATCGCGAGCGCCGCGGCGCGAATTGGCGCACCATCGAGGCGCCGCGCGCGTTAAAGGCGGCGCTTGCGGCTCGCGGCGGCGAGCCGGTGCTGGTCGATTGTTTGACGTTGTGGCTCTCGAACCTCATGCTTGCGAAAAGCGATATCGAGGCGGAAATCGAACAGCTGGAAGAGACACTGATGGCGGCTGCCGCGCCCGTTGTCTTGGTTGCCAACGAGGTGGGCTCCGGGATCGTGCCGAGCTTCCCGCTCGGCCGCCGATTTCGCGACATGCAGGGCATTCTCAACCAGCGCGTCGCCGCGCGTGCCGAACGCGTTATTTTGATGGTCGCGGGCCTGCCGCTTGCGCTGAAAGGGACGCTATGAGCGAAGCCATCGATCCGGCGGCAGCCGAGCGCCATCGCGCCAAGATGGCGAAACGCAAAGCGGTGCAGGACGCCGAGGTCGCCGGCAAGACGATCGAGAAGGGCCTTCTGATCGTGCATACCGGCAGCGGCAAGGGAAAATCGACGGCCGCTTTCGGTCTTGCGCTGCGCATGCTCGGACGCGGCGAGCGCGTGGGCGTCGTGCAATTCATCAAAGGCGCGTGGCATACGGCCGAGCGTGATGCGCTGTTAAAGTTCGGCGATCAAATCGTCTGGCACACGATGGGCGAAGGCTTTACCTGGGAAACACAGGATCGCGCCCGCGATGTCGCTGCCGCCGAACGCGCGTGGGCCAAAGCGCGCGAATTGATGGATGATCCGACCTTCAGGCTGATTATACTTGACGAACTCAACATCGCGCTGCGCTACGAGTATTTGGGCCTTCAAACAGTATTGGCCGCTCTTGCCGCGCGCCGGCCGGGTCTGCATGTCGTCGTGACCGGACGCAACGCCAAGCCGGAGCTTGTTGCGGCCGCCGATCTCGTCACCGAGATGACGCTGGTGAAACACCACTTTGCCGCCGGTGTGAAGGCGCAGCCCGGCATCGAGTTCTGATCGCATGCCGGCGCGCGCGCTCATGTTTGCGGGCACCGGCTCGGACGTGGGCAAATCGTTGATCGTCGCAGGCCTCGCGCGCGCGCTCACCCGGCGCGGTCTCGCGGTGCGCCCATTCAAGCCGCAGAACATGTCGAACAATGCGGCGGTGACCGAAGATGGCGGCGAGATCGGACGCGCGCAGGCATTGCAGGCGCGCGCCGCCCGCGTGCCGGCAAGCGTGCACATGAATCCGGTGCTGCTGAAGCCGCAAAGCGAGATCGGCGCCCAGATCGTGGTGCAAGGCCGCGTCTTCGCGAGCGCCAAGGCGGCCGCTTATCAGCACATCAAGCGCGATCTCCTGCCCTATGTTCTGGAAAGCTATCGGCGATTGCGCGACGAGGCCGATATCGTGCTCGTCGAAGGCGCCGGCAGCGTGGCGGAAATCAATCTTCGCGCCAACGATATCGCCAATATGGGATTTGCCCGCGCCGCCGCGGTCCCGGTCGTGCTGATCGGCGACATCGACCGCGGCGGCGTGATTGCCAGCCTCGTCGGCACCAAGGTCGTGCTGGCGCCCGAGGATGCCGCGCTTATTCGCGGCTTCATCGTCAACAAATTCCGCGGCGACGCGGCGCTTTTTTCCGCCGGCATGGCGCAGATCGCGCAGGCGACCGGATGGGAGGCGCTTGGGCTGGTTCCGCATTTTGCCGATGCACGCCTGCTGCCGGCGGAAGATGCGCTCGCGCTCGAACGACAGCCGGCGGCGAAACCGCACGCGCGGGTGCGTATCGCGGTCCCGATCCTGCCGCATATCGCCAATTTCGACGATCTCGATCCGCTCGACGCGGAAACCGACGTCGCGCTCATGCGCGTGCGTCCGGGCGCGGCGCTTCCCGGCGATGCCGATCTCATTGTGCTGCCCGGCTCGAAGGCGACCATCGCCGATCTCGCGGCGCTGCGCGCGGCCGGGTTCGATATCGATATCGCCGCGCATCGGCGCCGCGGCGGAATGGTGCTTGGCCTTTGCGGCGGCTATCAGATGCTGGGGCGGACCATCGCCGATCCCGGCGGCGTCGAAGGTCCTCCCGCCACGGTCGAAGGGCTCGGCCTGCTCGATGTCGCAACGACGCTTGCGGCGGACAAGCGCCTTGAGCGCGTGGCCGGCACGTCGAGCGATGGCGCGCCGTTCGCCGGTTATGAGATGCATATGGGTCTTACCGCGGGGCCGGATTGCATGCGTCCATTCGCGCAGCTCGCGGATGGATCGCAGGACGGCGCCATTTCGGCGGATGGCCGGGTGATCGGCACGTACGTACATGGCTTGTTCGGCGACGACCGGCAGCGCGCGGCGTGGCTTCGGCGTTTCAAGGCGACGGCGACTATTCGCTACGACGATCTGGTCGAGCGCACGCTCGATGCGTTCGCTGCGCATCTGTGCGCGCATCTGGATATCGATCGTTTGCTCAAATTGGCAGAGTGAGTGCGAGAGCGGCGACGCCAACAAGTGCGATCAGGATGGCGTCGGCGGTCCGATAGAGCGCCAAGGCGCGGCGAATATCGGCAGCGTTCGCGTCACGGCGGCCGTCGCCCATGAACGCATCTTTGACCGGCGCGCCGCCATAGGCGCGCGGTCCTGCGAGCGACAGACCGAGCGCGCCCGCCATGGCCGCTTCCGGGTAGCCGGCATTCGGCGAGCGGTGGTGCGGGGCATCACGGCGCACGGCCCGCCACGCCGCGCCGGCGGAAGCGTCCCTGTTCAATACCGCCGCCGCGACGAGCAGGAGCGCGGACAAGCGCGAAGCCGGCAGATTGACCAGATCGTCGAGCCGTGCGGCGGCGAAGCCGAACGCCTCGTAACGGGGCGTATGATGGCCGATCATACTGTCGGCGGTGTTGATCGCCTTGTAGAGTGCGGCGCCAGGGAGCCCGCCAATGAGCATCCAGAAAACCGGTGCGACGACCGCATCGGAGAAATTCTCCGCCAGACTTTCGATCGCCGCGCGCGCGACCCCGGCGGCGTCGAGATTCTCGGTGTCGCGGCCGACGATGTGCGCGACCGCGGCGCGGCCGGCAGCGACGCCGCCTTGTTCGAGCGCGGCTGCGACATCGGCGACATGGCGGTGCAGGCTTCGTTGCGCAACGAGCGTGCTGGCGAGGAGCGCCGTGGCGAAAATTCCGAACGGCAAGCGCAGCAGCGCGGATTGTATGACCAGCGAGATCGCGCCGACGATGGCGAGAAGGATCAGAACAGCGGCGACACCTGCGGCACGCGGCGCCGGTCCGTCATTCTCATGGTTGAGGGCGCGGTCGAGCAGCGCAATGAGGCGGCCGATCCAGGTCACCGGATGCCCGATCGCGCCATGCAAAGGCTCCGGATAGCCGAAACAAAGCTCGACCAACATGGCGATGACAGCAAGCATGACGGACATGAGCGCTTTAAGCGTCTCCTTGGGCGGCGAGGAGCAAGAGCTGTTTCACGGCGGCGATCTTGCCGCCGCCCGACGCCTTTTTCCCGGCGCGCCTGAACCTTTCATCGACCTGTCGACCGGGATCAATCCCCATCCCTATCCGGTCCCGCGTCTTGCGGCCGATCGGTTCACCCGCCTGCCCGAGCCAGGTGCCGTCAATGAACTCGCGCTGGCGGCGACGCGCGCCTACGGGGCGCCTTCGGCGGCGCATGTGGTGCCGGTCGCGGGCACCCAGATCGTGCTGCCGATCGTTGCCCGCTTGGTGCCGCCCGGTGGCGCGGCGGTTCTCACCCCTGGCTATGCCGAACATGCCCGCGCGGCCGCGCTCGCCGGCCATAGCGTCAAAGCCATGCGCGGCCTCGATGACGTTGGCGATGCGATGCTCGTGATCGTTGCCAACCCCAATAATCCCGACGGCAGGCTCTTTGCGCGCGGCGATCTCCTGGCGCTTGCCGCCGATCTTCGCCAGCGCGGTGGTCTGCTCGCCGTCGACGAAGCCTTCATGGATGTCGCGCCGCCGCACATGAGCCTCGTGCCCGATGTGGCCAAAGGCAACATCGTCGTCCTGCGCTCGTTCGGCAAATTCTTCGGGCTGGCCGGCTTGCGGCTTGGCTTTGCGCTCGCCGCGCCCCCGTTGGCGCGACGGATCGCCGCCGCGCTCGGGCCATGGGCGATTTCCGGGCCGGCGATCGCCGTCGGCATGCAAGCGCTGGCCGACACCGTCTGGATCGAGCGCACGCGCGGGCGGCTCGACAAGGCGGTGCAGAAGCTCGATGCAATTTTTGCGGATTTGGCGCTGCCCATCGTCGGCGGCACGAGCCTTTTTCGGCTGGTGCAAACGCCGGCGGCGAATCCGCTTTTCCAGCATCTGGGCGAAGCGGGCATTTGGGTGCGCGCGTTTGAAGAGAACGCAAACTGGCTTCGCTTCGGCTTGCCTCCGAGCGAACGCGCGTGGAAACGGCTCAAAACGGCGCTCGTGGCCTTCTGGTAATCGTTAACGCGCCTGCATAATGGCTGTGCCAAATCGGGTCAGTTCCCCGTGGCACCCGCCTTGCTCACTTTCCGACCGAGGAGCCGCGCCTGGGTCGTAAGCGGAAATCGCCGCCATAACCCGCCGCGACGTCCAAAAACGGGGCGTGCAGCCGACCGAGACCGGTCGATCTGTTCCCGCAGGGAGAGTGCGGTGTTAACCATTCGTCCCGCCGAAAAATCCTCGGCGTCGTGGAGGGTCGTGCGCGGCACTGTCGCGATCGTCGCGTCAGCAATGACCCTGACATCGGTTTACGCCGGCGGGGTCGGCAACCTGAACTGCATCGGCGGTGCCGGGAGCGTCAATTGCGTCGGGCAATGGGGACCCGGCGGCGACCCCAACATCAGGATCGTGCCGCCGCCTCTCGGCGAGGAGGAAAAGGCGCAAGCCTCGGCGCGCGAGCGCAAATGGCTGGCACGATGCCAGCCCGTCATCGGGCACGATCGTTACGGCGTTGCGCGCTACCAATATGCCGCGCGCGGCTGCGAATACGGGATTGGCGCCGACTAAGGGAGAGCGCGATGGCGATTCAATTTAAGCCATCGCGCTATCGAGGCGCGGCGCTGCACTTTTTGAATGCAGCGAGGTGCGAAATTTAATTCGCGGAATTCGCCGACCGTGCGTTGTTCGGCGACCGCCGTAAAGCGGACGTCGTGGTGACGTCGCCCGCGAGATATTTCGCGACGATGGAGCGATCGAGGTGTTTCGTGGCCTCGTCAGGCAGGCGGTACCACACCTCGTTGCGGCCCAGAAATTCGAAGCCGAGATAGCCGCGCACGGTCAGTGTCTGGCCGTCCGGGCCCAGCGTCATCATCGCATTGTAGATGTGGCCGTCACGCGGGTCGAGGATGTTGCCGTTTTCGTATCGCAATCCGTTCCGCTTCATATCGCGGATGATCGGCAGCCCGAGCATCGGCGCATTCCGACGATCGTCGGGGCAAGCCGTGCAGACCGGCGACATCGGGCCGTCCTCCGCTCGCGGAAAGAGTTTCGCGGCGACACCTTGATAGGTTCCATGATTCTCGACGAACAGGAACCAGATGACCGGCTTTCCGGTCGCTTCGTCCGTCTTTTGCCACAGACCAGCAACCGACCGGTCCGCAGCTGCGAGTGGCTGAACGGCGGCAAACACTGCCACCAGGCCGGCCAAGATCAGTTTTGTCCATCGCATTACCAACGCGCTTCTCCATCCGTTCACGATCAAAAGGAATCACGAATCGCCATTGGGAGCGGCAAAATTATCATTCCCCAATGCGGTGATTTAACGACGATTTACGTGCAAAGCATCGCCAGAAAAGCCATCAACCGGCCCATTTTCTCGCTTGCCATGCCCGCTCGGCATTCCGATGATTATGCCGGCGACTGGATTAAAATTGGTTACCAAGGCATTTAAGCGCCTGGTCGGGGGATCGCAAAATTATGGCACTGCCTGCGACGATGTCACGTTCCAGCCTGGCGCTGCATAACCTGCGCGCGGTGGTCATTCTGATCGTGCTCGCCTTCCATTCCGTTCTGGCCTACGTGCAGTTCATTCCCGAGCGCTCGGCGGGCTTCGATAAACCTCCTTACATGTGGCGCGCATTTCCGATCGTGGACAGCCACCGCTGGTTCGGATTCGATCTCTTCTGCGCCTGGCAGGACGTCTACCTGATGTCGCTGATGTTCCTGTTGTCGGGGCTCTTCGTCTGGCCCAGTCTGCAGCGCAAGCACAGCTTCGGCTTTGTTCGCGATCGGTTGCGCCGCCTTGGCGTCCCCTACGTGTTCGGCGTGCTGGTCCTTAATCCGATCGCCTTCTATCCGGCTTATCGCGCCTTGGGCGGCGCCCCGAGCGTGTCGGCCTATGTGCGCGATTATATTGCTCTGCCGTTCCTGCCGAACGCCCAGCTCTGGTTCTTGTGGCAGCTTCTGGCGCTCAATTTCGTGGTGGTCGCCATGAACTGGATCGCGCCGGCGGCGATCCCGGCCTTGGGCCGCTGGTGCGCCAAGGCAGGTCAACGGCCCGCGGTTTTCTTTGCCGTGCTGATTGCCGTTTCCGCGGTTGCCTATGTTCCCTTGGCGCTGGCCTTCACGCCTTGGGCCTGGTCGAATTCGGGACTCCTTTCCGTACAATGGTGTCGCCCGCTGCTCTACGGCGTTTATTTTTTCACCGGCATAGGCATTGGCGCTGCGGGCCTCGATGTCGGTCTGGTCGCTGCCGACGGCGCGCTCGGGCGGCATTGGAAACTATGGCTCGCGCTCGCGCTCGCGACCTTGTTTCTCTGGATGGGCGTGACGTCCTTGACCCTGGATGGGTCGGCCCCGCTTCCCATCGAAATCGCCGCCGATCTGTGTTTCGTGCTGGCGTGCGCCGGCGGCTGCTTCTTCATCATCGCATCGAGCTTGCGCTTCGGCCTCAAACGTTCAGCGGCTCTCGATAGCCTCTCGGTCAACGCCTATAGTCTTTATCTCGTGCATTACGTCTTTACGGTCTGGCTGCAATATGCGCTGCTCGGCGCGGCGTTGTTTGCGCTGCTCAAGGGCGTCATCGTCTTCTGCGGCACGGTCATTCTGAGCTGGCTCACGATCCTCCTGGTCGAGCGCATACCCTTTGGCTTGCGGCTGGTCTCGACGCCTTCGCGTGTCGCGGCAGTCGAGAAAGTCCCTTCGCAATCCGGTGGCGGCCTCTACGCGCGGCTTCGACAGTTCGTTTCGCATTAGCGCATATCCCGATTTGGCTGAATCGGGATGTGCTCTCGATTCTTGCGTGGTCGCATGTCCTTTTCGGAAACCCGGTTTAGCGTGGCGCGGGTTATGGGCGTGCGCGCTCGGTCGCCTTGTCGATCGCCCAGTCGATTGCCCGGTTGATGGCCTTGGCGATCGCGGCGATGCCGGCGTCGGTGTCGTGCGCAATGTGCGCGCGTAACACCCGCCGGCCGCGTTCCGCCAGCACATGGAAGTCGCCGGCCGCCTGCGCCGCCTCGATCACGCCGAAGCTTGCGGCGCGGCCCGGTATCTTCACATCGGCCGCCGGCTCCGCCGTAACCTGAAGAAACAAGCCGCTATTCGGGCCGCCTTTATAAGCCTGTCCGGTCGAGTGTAAGAAGCGCGGCCCGAATTGCAGGCAGGTCGCGAGCCGCGTTCGGTCGCGTATCGTTGCGCGCAAATTCTGCAAGGCTTGCAGGCGCGAATCGTTGGCGTCCAGATAGGCGAGCAGCGCAACGTAATCGCCGCCGGCGCGCCGCGCGAAATGCGCCTTGAACCAACTTTCCAATGTCGATGCCGCACCAAGCTTGCGTAACGCTTCCGCATTGCTCGCATCCGTGTAGAGCGCAATGCCGCCGGTCTCGAAGACCGGCGGCTCCGCGGGCAGCGCACCGGTTTTCTCGAACGCGTCCGTCATTGCGCGGGTCGCGATCTTGCTCGCTTCGACGTCCGGCTGATCGAAGGGATTGATGCCGAGGATCGCGCCGGCCACCGCGGTCGCCATCTCGAAACGGAAGAATTCCTGCGCCAGGTGCGCGGGCGATGCGACCGCGATGCGGACGACCGGATGGCCAGCCCCCTCGAGCGCCCGCACGGTGTGGTCCTGCGCGGGATCCGGACGCGCGCTGTCGCGCAGATAGACGAACACCCGATCGGCCCCGTAGGCTGACGGATCGCCGAGTGGTTCGTCGGCGATCGGAATGACGCCGCGCCCATTCTTGCCGGTCGATTCTGCGACCAGCTGCTCGACCCAGGCGCCGAAGGAAGCAATCGAGCGTGAGGCGATGAGGGTGAGCTTATCGCGGCCGCCGTCGGCAAGGACGCCGATGGTTATGCCGAGCGCGACACCGGGATTGTCCGCCGGCTGGGCCGCGGGACCGCAAGCCTGCGCCATCGTCTGGGCGTCGTGCAGAAAGGCGCGAGCGTCGCTGGCCCATTGCCGCAAGCGGGATCAAGCCGAACTTCGACAGCACGGAATAGCGGCCGCCGATGCTGGGCATGCCGAGAAAGACGTGACGAAAGCCTTTCTCCTTGGCGGTCTGCTGCAGGCGGGAGCCCGGATCGGTGATGGCGACGAATTGTGCCGCGGCCGCGCTCCCGGCGGCAGCGGCGGCCCTTCCCAAAAAATAATCCATCAGCACGTTCGGCTCGAGCGTCGTGCCCGACTTGCTGGCGACGATGAAGAGGGTGCGCGCGATATCGATGCCATTTTCGAAACGCCGCACCTGCTCGGGATCGGTTGAATTGAGTACATGAAGCGCGGGATAGCCCGGCGCGGATCCCAAGCTCTTCGACAGGACCTCGGGGCCGAGGCTCGATCCGCCCATGCCGAGCAGCAATATGTCGGAGAAATTTTGCGCGTGCAGCTCGCGGGCGAATTCCTGCAGCGGCGCCAGCGCGCGCAATTCGCTGTCGATAATGTCGAGCCAGCCGAGCCAGTGCGCTTCATCGCCGCCGGTCCAAAGTCCGGCGTCCTTGCGCCAGAGCCTGCGGGTGCCGTCGCGGCTGCGCCACTTGTCCTGCGCCTCGGCAACTTTGTCGCCGAGCGCCGGCGGCAACTGAAACGTCTGTTCGTTAAGCGTTTGGCTCAAGCACGCCTCATAAAAAAAGAGTCATTCGATGAAGTCCGTTGCGGTCCTGGACAGTGTGGGTTGCGGTCCTGGACAGTGTGGAAAGTGGCCTTTTTGAAGCGCCCATTCATCAATGCGGCCGCACGCAAACTATGCGGCTTGGCCTTGTTGCCGCAACCGATCTGAACTCGCTTCCCCGCCCGAAGTCGCGCCGCCGCTGGCGCCCTGCCGGCAAGGTATTGGCCCCGCCGACCAGATGCCGGCGCGCCATTCAAATTACCTCGCAGGTAATGGGCGCAATAAGGTTTGAACAACGGCGCGCGGATGTTATGTGGTCGCGCCAAGCGCGCGGCCGCTTGATGGGGATCGAGGCCGCGCTTTTCATGACGAAGTTGTGACATCGACCGTGTCACGTCAGGTGGATCGGGCAAGCGCATGCGGCTGAATGTGCCTATTTCCGTCGGCAGCGGCTGGGGGCGCTTCTTTACCCGCTGGGACGTGCTGGCCGTGCTCCTGATTCTCGGCCTGTTGGTGTTCCTTGCCGAGGCAAGCCGCCACCTGCTGCAGCCCCTGTCCGAGTTGCAGCGCGAGCCGATATCGCTCGATCCGAGAAATCTGCCGGAATACGCCGCGCGCACCACGCTGCGCATGTTGATCGCGATGGTGCTGTCGCTCATTTTCACCTTCACCTACGCGACGCTGGCGGCCAAGAGCAAACGGGCCGAACGGCTGCTCATTCCGCTGCTCGATATTCTGCAATCGGTGCCGATCCTCGGCTTTATCTCGATCACCATCGTCTTCTTCATGGCGCTCGCGCCCGGCCGCGTTCTCGGCGCCGAATTCGCCGCGATTTTTGCGATTTTCACCAGCCAGGCCTGGAACATGGCGTTCAGCTTCTACCAGTCGCTGCGCACCGTTCCGAACGAGCTGGTGGAGGCGTCGCGGAATTTCGGGCTGAGCCCGTGGATGAAGTTCTGGCGGCTCGACGTCCCGTTCGCGATGCCGCAGCTCATCTGGAACATGATGGTGTCGATGTCGGGAAGCTGGTTCTTTGTGGTGGCTTCCGAAGCGATCAGCGTCGGCAATACGACTATCACGCTGCCGGGCGTCGGCTCGTACATCGCGCTTGCCATCGAGCAGCGCAATCTCGCGGCGGTCGGCTATGCGATCGCCACCATGCTGATTGTGATCCTGATCTACGACCAGGTCTTGTTCCGGCCGCTGATCGCCTGGGCCGATCGCTTCCGGTTCGAGCAGGAGCCGGGACTGCTGCCGCCGGAATCCTGGGTGCTCGACGTGATGCGCCGCTCCCGGCTGATCGATCGGATAACGCAACCATTCGCTTCGTCCTGGCGGCGCTTGCTGGTGGCGCGCTGGTCGAAAGAAGCCGAGCCGATCAAGCGCGAGCCGCAGGCGCGGCACGGCTGGGTCACTTTTCAGTGGACCATCATCGTGATCGCGCTCGCCGGCTTGGCGCTCTGGGAGGTCGTTCGCTTCATCATCCAGGACATCACGCTGCCCGACGTGGCCACCGCCTTTCTGCTCGGCCTCGCCACGTTCAGCCGGATCGTCGTGCTGATCGCGCTCGCCAGCATCATCTGGGTGCCGATCGGCGTCTGGGTCGGCACCCGGCGGCAGGTCGCCAATTTCGTTCAGCCGGTGGCGCAATTCCTCGCCGCCTTTCCGGCCAATCTTTTGTTTCCGATCGCGGTCTCGGGGATCGTCGCGTTCCGGCTCGATCCGAATATCTGGCTGAGCCCGTTGATGATTCTCGGCACCCAGTGGTACATCCTGTTCAATGTCGTGGCCGGCGCGTCGGCGATCCCGGCCGAACTGCGCGCCGCCGGTGCCAATTTCCGCGTGCGCGGCTTGCTGTGGTGGCGGCGCATCGCGATTCCCGCCGTGTTGCCCTATTACGTCACCGGTGCGATCACCGCCTCGGGCGGCTCGTGGAATGCGAGCATCGTCGCCGAGGTTGCATCCTGGGGCGACGAGCATCTGCGCGCCTACGGACTCGGCGCCTATATTGCGGAGCAGACCGAGGCCGGCGATTTCCACCGCATCGTGCTCGGCATCGCCGTGATGAGCTTTTTCGTCGTCGTCATCAATCGCACCTTCTGGCGTCCGCTCTATGCTTACGCGGAACGCAAGTTCCGCATCGATTGAGGCCTCCCAATGAGCACCGCGCTACTCGAGATTCATGGGCTGCGTCAGACTTTCCCGCGCGCCGACGGCGGCGAGCTTCTGGTGCTTGACGGCATCGAGCTTGCGCTTGCGCAGGGCCAGATCGTCGGGCTGCTCGGCCGCACCGGGTCCGGCAAGTCCACCTTGCTGCGCTCGATCGCCGGCCTGATGCCGGCATCGACCGGCTCCATCACCTATCTCGGCCGGCCGGTGCTCGGGCCGGCGCCCGGCATCGCCATGGTGTTCCAGTCCTTCGCGCTGTTCCCCTGGCTGACGGTGCTGGAAAACGTCCAGCTCGGGCTCGAGGCGCTTGGGCTTCCCGACGCGGAAATCAGAAAGCGGGCGCTCGCCGCGATCGATCTCATCGGCCTCGACGGTTACGAATCCGCCTATCCGCGCGAGCTGTCGGGCGGCATGCGCCAGCGTGTCGGCTTCGCCCGCGCGCTCGTCGTTCATCCGAACATTCTGCTGATGGACGAGCCGTTCTCGGCGCTCGACGTGCTCACGGCCGAAACGCTGCGCACCGATTTCCTCGAATTGTGGAGTGACGGCAAGCTGCCGATCAAGGGCGTCATTCTAGTGACCCACAATATCGAGGAAGCGGTGCTGATGTGCGACCGCATCCTGTTATTCTCGTCCAATCCCGGCCGGATCATTCGTGAAATCGCCGTCGATCTCAAACAGCCGCGCAACCGGCTCGATCCGCAATTCCGCGACCTGGTCGAGAAAATCTATGTGGCGATGACGGCGCGCACGCCGACGCCGCCGCGGATCGGCACCGCGGCCGGAACGGTGGCGACCTCGATCGACACCATCCTGCCGCGCGTATCCGCCAACCTCCTGTCCGGCGTTCTCGAAACGCTGGCCGGCGAATACAACGGCAAGGCCGACCTGCCGGTCTTCGCCGAAGAACAACACCTGGAAGGCGACGAGCTCTTTCCGGTCGCCGACGCGCTGCAGATGCTGCATCTCGCCGAGATCGAAGGCGGCGATATCAAGCTCGCCGACATCGGCAAGCAATATGTCGAAGCCGGCACCGACGACCGCAAGAAGATTTTCCAGCGCCAGCTCCTCGCCTATGTGCCGCTCGCCGCTCACATCCGCCGGGTGTTGCAGGAGCGCTCCAACCACGTCGCGCCGAAGAGCCGCTTTTTCGACGAACTGGAAGATCACATGAGCACCGAGGACGCGGAATCGACCCTGCGTTCGGTGACGGCCTGGGGCCGCTACGGGGAAGCCTTCGCCTATGACGACGATTCGCAGACTTTCAGCCTGGAAAATCCGACGTAAGACAGGTCGTGCGGCGAGCGCCCTGTAGGATGGGTTGAGCGTTTGCGAAACCCATTACAATCTCGACCACCCAACGATGGGTTTCGCTTCGCTCCACCCATCCTACGATCGAACGATCACGTGGCGCGGCGCGCCTTCAGCGCCAGTGAGAGCAAAGCGCGCTCGGCGAGCGTGTCGGCGAGCGCGGGCGTCTTGCGCGAGGCCAAGACCGCATTGGCGAGCTCGGTCATGGTGGCGAGAAGCCGCGCCGCGTTCCATTGCTTGAGCGCCGCCTCGACCAGGCTCTTGCGGCGGAAGTGCAAGGGCGGCTGCACGGAATCGAGCGAGAAGGGCGCGCCCGCCTCGATCGCGGTACGCCATTTGTGCAGCTGCGCAAGCTGGCGCTGCGCGGCAAAGAAAATCGAGCCGACCGGGCTGCCGGCGGTGCGCACCTTCGCGAGCTGCGCCTCGAGCTCGGCCGGCCGCCCGGCAAAGGCGGTATCGATCAATTCGTCGAGCGCCAAGGCGGATGCGTCGGACACCACGGCAGTCACATCGTCGACATCGACTTCGCCGCGCCCGTGGGCATAGAGCGCGAGCTTGCGCAACTCGTTGCGCGAGGCGGCGCGATCGCCGCCGAGAAGCGGAATGAGCATGGCGCGGGCGTCGGGCTTGAGCGCGAGATCGGCGGCACGCATTTCATTGTCGATCAGGCGGGCCAGATCGCGCTCGGTATCGGCGTAACACGGCAGCGCCGCGGCATTCTTGGCGCGCTCGCAGACGACGCGCAGCGGCGCATTGCGGCGCAGATCGCCGGCCTCGATCACCATGCGGCATTCGCTCGACGGCAGCGCCAGCACGGCTTCGACCGCCGGCGCGATGTTGCGGCTGCCGGCCTTCGCCCAGACCGCGCGCCGCCCGCCGAACAGCGGGATGGTTTGCGCCTCTTCGACCAGCCGCGCCGGGTTGGCGGAAAGCTCCTCTGCTTCCAGCCGCACCAGCGAAAACGGATCGTTCACGTCATCGACCGACGCCTTGACCAGCGCGTTGACGCGCTCGCTGACCAGGCCCGCGTCGGGACCGAACACGAGCACGACCGGTCGCGCCGGATCCGGCCGCGCGAGGAATCTGTCGACGTCTGCACTTTTGATCGCGACCATTGAATTGCTAATGCATTTGACGCAACGAGGCGGACGTTTCCCGGGCGCAGCGCAGCACGAAGTGGTGCGCTGCAGAACCGGGATCGTTGTGAACGCGGAGCCCGTAACGATCCCGGATCAGCGGTGCATCGCTGCGCGCTGCACCGCGTCCGGGAAACGGGAGCTTACGTCCCGGCGACGAAATACGACGCGAGCCGGTTTCTGATCGCGTCGGCCACCACCTGAATCGCGCGATCTTCCGCATTGCGCCGCGCGCGCTGGCCGGCGAAACGCTGCTGCGAGCCCGGAATGTCATAATCGACATGGGCGAGCGCGCTGTCGTTGAGCACCATCTTGCCGGTTCCCAGCTCGACCAATTGGAAGCTGGCGCCGACGATCTCGATCTGCGTGTCCGGGCGGCCGGTTGTGGGATCGACGTAAGCGGTGAATTGCGACGTGCTGACGCTGACCTTGAGCTGATAGGTCGGTGCAAACGCGCCGCCGCCATTGTGCAGATCGAACTGCAACGCATTGCGCATGCCGACGGCGATCCGCTCAGCCGGCGTTCCTTTCGGCGCGGCGATCGGCGGAATATCGACGGCGGCAAATTTGTCCTGTACGCCTTCCCCGCCGGGGGCAGGGCGCGCACCGTACAGCGGCTGCCAGCAGCCGGCGGTCAGCCCGGCCGCGGCCAGCACCACGGCGAAACGGGCCGGCCAGGCGAGCGCCCGCCATTGCCGAAATTCACGCCACCACATTCACGATCCGTCCCGGCACGATGATCACCTTTTTAGGCGACTTGCCGTCCAGCGCCTTTTTTACCGCATCCAGCGCCAAAACGGCAGCCTCGATTTCGGCATTGGAGGCGGCTCGTGGCACGGTGATTTCGTCGCGCTTCTTGCCGTTGATCTGCACGGGCAGCGTCAGCGTATCCTCGACCAGGAGGCTGCGTTCGACGGCCGGCCAGGCCGCTTGCGCGACCAGCGTCTTGTGGCCGAGCATGGCCCAGCATTCCTCGGCGAGGTGCGGCATCATCGGCGCAAAGAGTTGCACAAGAACGTTAACCGCCTCGTTCATCGCCCAACGCAGGTCCGCCGCGGGGGAGGGGCTTTCCCCGTCGTCTGCCCCCTCCGATCCGATGTCGCCGATCGCTGCGCCCAGCGTGTTGGCAAACTCATAGATCGCCGCCACACAAACATTGAAGTGCAGCTTTTCGATGTCATCGGTGACCTTCGCCAGCGCCTGGTGGGTGGCCTTGCGCAGGGCGGCGGCGGCCGGCGAAAAGACAGAGGGCCGCTCGGCCGGCGCCGATTGGGCGATTTCGGCGGCCTCGCCGACCAGCCGCCACAGCCTCTGCACGAAGCGCCAGGCGCCCTGCACGCCGCGTTCGGTCCATTCCACGTCACGCTCCGGCGGCGAATCCGACAGCATGAACCAGCGCGCCACGTCGGCGCCGTAGCCCGAAATGATCTCGTCGGGATCGACGGTGTTGCGCTTCGACTTCGACATTTTCTCGATCGGGCCGATCTCGACCGCTTCACCGGTCGCGATCAGCGCGGCGCGCCGGTCATCGCCTTGGGTGTCGATCTTGACCTCGGCCGGCGCCGCCCATTCGCCGCTCGCCGTGCGATAGGTCTCGTGCACGACCATCCCCTGCGTGAACAATCCGGCAAACGGCTCGTCGAGACCGACATGGCCGGTCTTTTTCATCGCACGGGTGAAGAAGCGGCTATAGAGCAGATGTAGAATCGCGTGCTCGATGCCGCCGATATATTGATCGACCGGCATCCAGGTATCGACCATCGGCCGGTCGGTCGGCGCGGTTTTGATCCACGGGTCGGTGAAGCGCTCGAAATACCACGACGAGTCGACGAAGGTGTCCATGGTGTCGGTCTCGCGCGTCGCCGGCCATTTACATTTCGGACACGTCACGTGTTTCCAGGTCGGATGCCGGTCGAGCGGATTACCGGGCTGATCAAAGGTCACATCTTCCGGCAATATGACTGGCAGATCCTTCTCCGGCACCGGAACGGCGCCGCAATTCTTGCAATGAATGATGGGAATCGGGCAGCCCCAATAGCGCTGCCGCGAAATGCCCCAGTCGCGCAGCCGGAAATTCACCTGCCGCTGGGCGACCGGGCGATTGCCGGCAGTCTCTTTCTCCAACCTGCGCGCAACCTCTTCCTTCGCTTCCGCTGTGCTCATGCCGTCGAGGAAGCGTGAATTGATCATGCGGCCATCGCCGTCATAGGCGGTGTCGGTGATGACGAAGCTTTTGGGATCGACGCCCGGCGGGCACACCACCGGCGTGTTGCCGAGCCCGTATTTGTTGGCAAATTCAAGGTCGCGCTGATCGTGCGCCGGGCAGCCGAAAATCGCGCCGGTGCCGTAGTCCATCAAAATAAAATTCGCCACATAGACCGGCAGCGTCGAGTTCGGATCGAACGGATGTAGCGCGCGGATGCCGGTATCGATGCCTTTCTTTTCGGCGGTATCGATATCGGCCTGCGCGGTCCCTCGGTGCATACACTCGGCGATGAACCCTGCGACTTCTTCATTCTTCGACGCTGCTGCAAGGGCGAGTGGGTGATCAGGTGCGACCGCCATGAATTTCGCGCCAAACAACGTATCGGGTCGTGTAGTGAAGATTTCAAGTTCATTCTCTTCAAAAGGCGCAGTCTTAGGGTCAAGAGCGAATCTGACCAGCAAACCTTCCGACCGGCCGATCCAGTTTTTCTGCATCAGCCGCACTTTTTCCGGCCAGCGGTCGAGCCGATCGAGGGCGTCGAGTAAATCTTGCGAATAGTTCGTGATCTTGAAAAACCATTGGGACAAGTCACGCTGCTCGACGACCGCGCCGGAACGCCAGCCGCGGCCGTCGATCACCTGCTCGTTGGCCAGCACGGTCTGATCGATGGGGTCCCAATTCACCCTCGAATATTTCCGTTCGACCAACCCTTCCCCGAGGAAATCGAGGAACATCTTCTGCTGGTGTTTGTAATAGGCCGGATCGCAGGTCGCGATCTCGCGGCTCCAGTCGAGCGACAGGCCCATCGATTTGAGCTGCGCCTTCATCGCCGCGATATTCTCGTAGGTCCATTTCTTGGGATGGACCTTGCGCTCCATGGCGGCGTTTTCCGCCGGCATGCCGAAGGCGTCCCAGCCCATCGGATGCAGCACCGAATAGCCCATGGCGCGCTTCACCCGCGCCACCACGTCGCCCATTGTGTAGTTGCGCACGTGGCCCATATGGATGCGCCCCGACGGATAGGGGAACATCTCCAGCACGTAGTATTTCTTGCGGACGTCGTCGTTCTTCGTGGCGAAGATGCCGCGCTCGTCCCAGACTTTCTGCCAGCGGGCCTCCGCTTCGGCGGCGTTGTAACGTTCGATCGGCATTGGAATCGCAGTCGTTTTCCGCTTGTTGCTTGGGCATGATCTTATCCGAAAACCGGCTTCCACTTTTCGGGATCATGCCTGGAAAGGCCCGGCACGTGACACGAAAGGGCGCGGCCGGTCAACGCCGAGGCTCCTTTCCGGTCTTCCGCTGCGAAGGTCGGAACCCAGGCTGGAGTGCACCGCGCTAAAGCGCGATCCCCCTCCCCCTGGCGTTGCAGGGGAGGAAACGCGAAATTGTTCTCGCGACCCGTTCCGCGCCCGCCCCGGTGCGGGTTGCAAGCATCGCACGAGGCATTGCCGCTCCCATTTCGCCGCGCCCGCATCCGGGTTACCTTCGTGTGCAAAATGCGAGGGGAGCAAGCGTCCATCATGACTGACCCAACGTCTGCGGCGCGCGTCGAGCGGCTGCTCGATCGCTCGGAAATCTTCGATTTGGTGCGGTTCGAGCGCCTATGCCGCGATCAGCGCGATTTTCCCGGTATGCTGGCCTGTTATGTGCCGCGTGCGCCGGTGCGCACCACCTGGTTCGAAGGCACCGTCGAGGAATTCGCCGAAGCGTCGCGCAAGAAAATGGGCTCGGGCAGCCAGGCCAAGCATTGGATCATGCCGGCGCGGCTTGAGATCAATGACGGCCGCGCGCTGGTCGAATCGCCGGCGCTGATTTTCGACCGGCTTACCTTCGACGGTATCGAATTCGACACCTTTCAATATTGCCGCTTTGTTTCGCGCCTGACCAAGACGGCCGATGGCTGGAAGCTCGGCTCGTTCGAAGGCATCTATCAGCGCGACCAGATGCAGGCGGTCGATCCGCGCAATCCGCTGCCGGTGGACTGGAAGATCATCGAAAGCTTGCGGCCGTCCTACAAATTCATCGGCTACACGCAGGTCAAGCGCGGCTACAAGGTGAATCCGGAATTGCTCGGCGACGATCGGCCCGATCTGCTCCAAGCCTTTTATGCGCGCGAGCAAAAGTGGCTGGCGACGGGGCAATAGCGGCGGTCAAGCGCCCCGGATTGTGAACGCCTCCCAGATTTCGCCGCCGCGCGATCCGGGCTACGTTCATTGTGGAACGATTTCAAATCCGGGAGGTACACATGCGAAAAGCGACAGCATGCACGCTCGGTCTTGCGGCATTGACGCTCGCCGCCTTTTGTTCCGCCGCCGGCGCGCAGGATACCATGCGGGTGCGCGGCACGATCGAGCGCGTGGACGGCCCGATCTATGTCGTCAAGGCGCGCGACGGCGCCGAGCTGAAAATCACGCTGATGGACAACGGCCTCGTGGTC
The DNA here is from genome assembly GCA_963831135.1 of uncultured Alphaproteobacteria bacterium. GTDB lineage: Bacteria > Pseudomonadota > Alphaproteobacteria > Rhizobiales > Xanthobacteraceae > BOG-931. Next base: position 119,775 of record CAWHPH010000062.1, on the reverse strand, counting down.
GCCCTCGTCAAGGCGTCGCTCGCCGATATCAAGCCGGGACTGTTTGTCGGCTCGACCGGCATGCCGCAGCCGGACGGCAGCCAAAAAGCGATCGAGGTGCACATCTTCCCGGAAGCGATGCGCGGCACCGGCGAAGGACATTATGCGTGGGACCTGGAAGCCAATTCGACGATGACCAACGCCAATGTCGAAGAAAACGTAGCTGGCGTGGACGGGCAGACCCTGACGCTCAAATACAAGAACGGCGAGAAGAAAATCGTCGTCACGCCGCAAACCGTGATCGTCACCTATAATCCAGGCGACAAGGCCGATCTCAAGCCGGGCACCAAAATTTTCATTGCGGCGGCGAAAAAGCAGGCGGACGGCACCTTGCAGGCGGCGCGCATCAATTACGGCAAGGACGGTCTCACGCCGCCGATGTGATCGCGAGCGGCTAATCAGCGTCATTGCGCGGAGCAAGGCGAAGCAACCGGAATTTCACTCGGCCGGCTGGATCGCTTCGTTCGCCCGCAATGACGGAGTAGAAAAACGACGTCCAATGTTCGAACCAGACGACCCGCGGCTTTTTCATCCGCATGTGGCGCGCAACCGCGAACCGATCCTGGCGGTGCTCAAGCGGCTTTTGCCGGCGCGCGCGCTGGTGCTGGAACTGGCAAGCGGCAGCGGCGAGCACGCCGCCTTTTTCGCCAAAGCGCTGCCGGGCGTCTCCTGGCTGCCGAGCGATATCGACGCCAAGGCGCTGGCCAGCATTGCCGCCTTCCGCGCCGAGGCCGCGCTTGCCAATCTGCTGGCGCCGGTGCGGCTCGACGCGACATCGGAGCCCTGGCCGGTCAAGCGGGTGAACGCGATCATCTGCTGCAACATGATTCACATCTCGCCATGGGCCGCGTGTGAAGGCCTGATTGCCGGCGCCGGCCGCACGTTGCAGGCCGGCGGCTTTCTGTTTCTTTACGGCCCGTTCAAGATCGACGGCCACCACACCGCGCGCAGCAACCAGGAATTCGACGCTTGGCTTCGTGGGCAAAATCCGGAATGGGGCATCCGCGACATCGGCGACGTCAGAGCGCTCGCCGCGCAGCACGGCCTGACGCTTGCCGAGACCGTGCCGATGCCGGCCAACAATCTGAGCGTCGTCTTTCGGCGGAACTGAGCCCTTGCTGATCCGCCAGTCATAATCCAGTCAGCTCAATCGATTATGCGGCAAAGCGGTCCAGCGGCAGCGGATGACCGCCAGCGGAGGATGCGGCCATGAAAACTTGCGACGACGGCTTCGGAAACGGCGATTTCACGCCCTCGCGTCGCGAGGTGGTGAAATATGCAGCAGCAGCCGCGATGGCGGCCGTGGTCGAGCCGGTTTTCGCCGCAGCCCAGACCGGCACGGTTTCGGGCGTCGTCTATGAAAACCGCTCGGGCGGGGCGCGCCGGGCGGCGGACGATCCGGGCATCGCCGGGGTGCTGGTGTCGAACGGCCGCGAGGTCGTCAAGACCGACGCCGGCGGACGCTACACGCTGCCGATCGGCGAGGAGAGCATCGTCTTCGTGATCAAGCCGTCCGGCTATGCCGTGCCGGTCGACGAGGAGATGCTGCCGCGCTTTTATTACATCCATCAGCCGGCCGGTTCGCCGCCAAGTCTCAAGCTGCGTTACCGCGGCATCGATCCGACCGGTCCGCTGCCGCAATCGCTGGACTTCGCGCTGAACAAGGTCGACGAGCCGCATACATTCGATGTGATTGTTTTCGCCGATCCGCAGCCGGAAAGCGCGGTCGAGGTCGACTTCATCCGCGACGACGTGATCGCGGGCTTGATCGGCAACCATGCGGCGGCTTTCGGCATCACCGCCGGCGACATCATGTTCGACGACCTGTCGCTCTATCCGCGGCTCAATCGCATCATCGGCCAAATCGGCGTGCCTTGGTACAATATCGGCGGCAATCACGATCTCAATTACGAAGCGCCGAACGCCAGATATTCGCGCGAGACTTTCAAGCGAACCTACGGCCCGAACTATTACGCCTTCGAATATGGCGGCGTGCTGTTTCTCATGCTCGACAACGTCGATTACCTCGGCGCTGACGCGTCAAGGCCGCGCTCGGCGGGCAAGTTTGAGGGCCGCATCGGCGAACGGCAATTGGCGTTCATCGCCAATGTGCTCAAGGAAACTCCGGCCGACACATTGGTCGTCACGGCCATGCATATTCCGCTGCGCAATTATCTCGATCCCGCCGACCTTTCGACCAACACCGCCGATTGCGCCGAGTTTCTCAAACTGCTCGGCGGCCGGCCGCATACGCTGAGCCTGTCGGGCCATACCCACACGACCGAGCACCATTATCTCGGCGCCGACGATGGGTTCGCCGGACCGGCGCCGCATCATCATCATGTGTTGACCGCGGTCTCGGGCTCGTGGTGGAGCGGACCCTACGACCATCGCGGCATTGCCGCGGCCGACAGCCGCGACGGCAGTCCGAATGGTTTTCATATCCTGTCGATCGACGGTTCGCGCTATGCGACCCGCTTTCAGCCGGCCAACGAACCGAATGCGCGGCAAATGCGTATCGTGCTCGATTCGGTTTTCCACCGCGATCGCAAGGAGCTCTACAACGAGTTTCGTATGGGCCAGTTGCTCGGCTCGCCGCTGCCGCAGACTCGCGTGCCCGCGACCGATCTGGTCGTCAACGTCTTCGATGGCGGGCCGCGCACGTCGGTCGAATATCGCATCGCCGGCCGCGCGCCGGTGCCGATGGAACGCGTGACGCGGCCGGATCCATTCGTCGAGGAAGTATTCGCCCGCAATGAAGCGACCAAGAAACCCTGGGTGAAAGCCGAGCTTTCATCGCACATCTGGTCGGCGCGGCTGCCCGGCGATCTTGAAGCCGGCACTCATTGCATTGCCGTGCGGGCGATCGACGAATATGGCCGCGAGCACCGCGACCATCTCATCGTGGAAGTGACCGGCGGCGAAGACGGACGCGCCAAGGCGCGACAGGGTTAGCGTTTTTCCGGCGCCGCAACAAAAAAGCTCACAAATCGCCTCGTCAATACGCGGCGCCGCGCCGAGCGCAAATTTCTTGCAAAAATCTCTTGCAAATAAAATCCTGCAAAAAAACCCGCCGGCAGGGCTGCCGGCGGGCTTGCACTTTCGTGCGGTCTATTCGGCGCGAATGTCAGAAGTGCAGGTTGATGCCGCCGCGCACGATATTGGTCGAGAACTTCACGTTGTCGAACACGATCTGGTTTTGCGAACCCAGGCCGACATAGAGATATTCGAGCTTGGCGCTGATGTTGTTGGTGAAGGCGTATTCGACGCCGGCGCCGGCGGTCCAGCCGAAGCGGGTCTGCGTGTCGGCGGCGGTGACGGCCGCGCCAACGCCGCTTGCCGCCGCGGAGGCGTTCGCGGTGGCGGTCACTCCGCCCATCGCCGCGCCGGCGGTGCCGTAGAACAACGCATGGTCCCACACCCAGCCGACCCGGACGCGCGTCGTGTCGAGCCAGTTGAGCTGGGAGCTCATCGAGAAGGGCGCCGTCCCGCCTGGGATGGCAACGCTGCCGTTGAAGGTGCCGCGGATGTTGGACCAGTCCAGATCGGCTTCCGCACCAACGAGCCACTGGCCCATTTGGTAATTATAACCGACGGTGCCGCCCCCGAGCCATCCGTTAGTATTGAAGTTGCCGGTCGTTACCGCCGGGATGCCGGTGACGCCGAAGGTGGCGGTGTGATTGGTTTGACCCCAGCCGCCGCCGCCGTTGAGACCGACATACCAGCCGGTCCAGGTGAAATACATTGGCGGTGGCGCCTTGTAGATCGGCGGCAGCGAAAGATCGGCAGCCGAAGCAGGCCGTGCCATCGCGACCCCCAGGCCCGCGGCGGCAAGAAGAATAAGAAAACGCGTACGCATGGTTTGTCCCCCTGTTTGCGATGGCGCGATCTAAAAGGGGGGCGCCTAAAGAAGTTTCTACGAACGCCGGCGAAGAAGTGCGGTGCGAAATTTCCACCGTGCGTGTTGCAAATAGGCATCAGTCGGGCCCATTTTGGAAATGATTTGTTATCCTTAACCAAGCGTTTACGGCGCCATGCGGCGAAGCGCTTCCGGCGCGCAGCAAGAGCGGCGGGCAGATCGAGGTCGGTACGGATAAGAAAGCCAGCAGAGATGCAGGCGCTTTTTGCAGATCGGCGGCAGCTGGGCTTCGTAGCGAAGGGAAATCAGCGGCCGATAGCCGGCGTGAGACAATAGGCGCGCGCGCTGCCGCCACGTATCCAAACGGCATGCCGCGCGTCGTACGACATCAAACGACGGCAGCTCAAACGACAGCACGTGTAAAACGACATCATGTGTGCCGAACGACGGCATAGGTATCGAACGACATCGTCCATTGTGACACAACGAATACCAACTATGTAGTGACACGGGGAATACCGAGGAAAGCGCGTTACACTTTCCGATCGCGCGCATTGCTCAGTCACCAAGTCACGCGCGAGTTGCAAGGCGCAGTTACACCAAAGGTACTTACAAAAATCGAGGGTACTTACAAAAGAAGATTTCTGCTATGCAGATCGGCGGCCCCACTCCTCCGCCCAGCTCACAAATTGGAAGATCGTTCTCGTATCTCTGCATTTGTCGCAAAGAATCTTCCATGCCGCGGCGTTGCGTGACCGGTGAGGGAACTACGTGCTGCGCGCGCGTCAGTTGCCGCGCTTGCGGGCGCACAAGCGTCCTCCCATGTCCGATGCTTCTCACGCCGGGTTCCACAAGCTGGAGGACAATTCATGTCGCTGTTGTATTCGCCGGTCACGCTCGGTCCGTTCACGTTCAAGAATCGTCTGGTGATGTCGCCGATGACCCGCAGCCGGGCGCTGGGCAACGTCCCTGACGAGTTGATGGTGGAGTATTACAAACAGCGCGCCTCGTCCGCCGGGCTGATCATCACCGAAGGAACCTCGCCGTCGCCGAATGGGCTCGGCTATCCTCGCATCCCCGGCATTTTTTCGGCCGCGCAGGTTGCTGGCTGGAAGCCGATCACGGCGGCGGTGCACGGCAAGGGCACAAAGATCTTCGTGCAGCTGATGCATACCGGGCGCGTCGGGCATCCCAACAATCTGCCGCAAGGCGCCAGCGTCATCGGACCCTCGGCCATAGCAGCCGCCGGCGAGATGTATACCGATGCCGAGGGCATGAAGACGCAGCCGGTCCCGAAAGCGATGACCGAGGCCGATATCAAGACCGCGATCGGCGAATTCGAGCACGCCGCCAAGAATGCCATCGCCGCCGGCTTCGACGGCATCGAGCTGCACGGAGCCAACGGTTATTTGCTCGAGCAATTCATCCGCCCGACCGCGAACACACGCACCGACGCTTACGGCGGCTCGATCGAGAACCGCGCCCGCTTTGTGCTCGATGTGGTCAAGGCGACGACCGCGGCGATCGGCAAGGATAAAGTGGGCATCCGTCTCTCGCCGTTCGGCGTGTTCAATGACATGCCGTTCTATCCGGAAATGGAAGCGGACTACGCCTACCTTGCGCGCGCACTGAATGCCACGGGCCTATTCTACGTCCACTTGGTCGATCATTCACCGATGGGTGCGCCGGCGGTGCCGCAATCGATCAAGGATACATTCCGCAAGGAATTCAAAGGCGTGCTCATTTTGTCCGGCGGCTACGACGCCGCGCGTGCCGAAAGCGATCTCGAGGCCGGCAAGGCCGACTTGATTGCGGTCGGGCGGCCGCTTCTCGCCAATCCGGATCTGGTCGAGCGCTGGAAGACCGGCGCGCCGCTCAACCCGCCGGATATGGACACGTTCTACACGCCGGGCGCGAAAGGCTATACCGACTATCCGGAATTGGCGAAGGCGCCTCAGCCGGCGTGATCGGGTAAAGCGACAGCCAGCAAATGACTTCGATCATGCCCGGCGTAAAAGCCGGGCATGATCGACGTCAGATAAGCCCGCCGCCGGCGGCGACGAGGCCGAGATGATAATCGGCATCGCCGAATTGCGTATCGATCGCCGTCAGGCGCTTGAAGTAATGGCCGACTTTGGTCTCCATGGTCATGCCGATGCCGCCATGGATCTGGATCGCCTGCTGGCCCACAAAACGGCCCGAGCGGCCGATCTGCACTTTCGCCGCCGACAGCGCCTGACGGCGCTCCCGCGCATCGTCTTCGGCCGCCATCATGGTGGCGAGCATTGCCATGCTGCGCGCCTGTTCGACCGCGATCAGCATTTCGGCGGCGCGGTGCTGCAACGCCTGGAAGCTGCCGATGGTGACGCCGAACTGCTTGCGCGTTTTCATGTAATCGACGGTGGTCTCGTGCATGGCCGCCATGGCGCCGACCGCCTCGGCGCAGAGCGCGGCAATGGCCGCATCGGCGACCCGTTCAATCAGCGGATAGGCGGAGCCCGGCTCGCCAAGCACTGCGGCGGTCTCGGCGCGCACATTGCTCAGCGTTACCTCGGCGGCGCGCAAGCCGTCGACCGTGGGATAGCCGCGCACCGTGACGCCGGGCGCGGTCGCCTCGATCAAGAACAACGCCAAGCCGTTGCGATCGGTCTGCGCACCGGAAAGCCTCGCCGACACGATGAAATTCTCCGCGGTGTCGCCGTGCAGCACCAGCGTCTTGGCGCCGTCGAGCACAAAGCCGGCGCCGTCGCGGCGGGCGGTGGTGGCGACATCCGCGAGATCATAACGGGCCTGCCTTTCGGAATGGGCGAAGGAAAGGCTGAGCTCGCCGGCCGCGATCTTCGGCAGCAGCGCGGCGCGCAGCGCGTCTGCGCCGCCAAGCCGGATAAAGCCGCCGCCGAGCACGACCGTTGCGAGATAAGGCTCCAGCAACAGCACGCGCCCGATCTGCTCCATCACGATCATGGTCTCGACCGGCCCGCCGCCCGAGCCGCCATGCTCTTCGGCAAACGGCAAGCCCAAGAGGCCGAGATCGGCATATTGCTTCCAGGCGATGAGGCTCCAGCCGCGCGGCTCGTGCGCGTAGCGCTTGCGCGATTCGAAACCGTAATGATCGGCGAAGTAGCGTTCGCAGCTTTGTTTCAGGAGCTGCTGCTCTTCGGAGAACTCAAAATCCATTGTCTAGGCCCTAACAACATTACCGCCGTCATTCCGGAAGCCGCGCTAGCGGCTGTCCGGAATCCATGACCACCATCGGAGCAGAATCCTCACCGAGGGTGAATATGGATTCCGGACTCGCGCCTGCCGGCGCGCCCCGGAATGATGCGATATCACAACCCCAGGATCGCCTTGGCGATGATCTGCTTCTGAATCTCGTTCGAGCCGCCATAGATCGAAACCTTGCGGTAGTTGAAATATTGCGGCGCGAGCGTGCCGGCCCAGTCGGGACCGATCGGCGGCTCGTTCCAGCGCTCGCTCTCGTCGTGCGGAATCTGATCGGGCAGCGCATAAGGCCCGACGACCTCGAGCAGAAGTTCGGTGATGGACTGCTGAATCTCGGAGCCCTTGATCTTGAGAATGGATGAGGCCGGGTCGGGCTTGTCGCTTGCGCCGCGCGTGCGTTCGGCGGCGACCACGCGCAGCTGCGTCATCTCCAGCGCTTTCAATTCGATCTCGACCGCGGCGATCTTGGCGCGGAAGCGCTCATCGGCGATGAGCGGCTTGCCGCCGGCCTGTTCGAGCGCGGCAAGCTGCCTGAGGCGGCGGATGCGCGCCTTGGAAATGCCGATACGGGCGATGCCGGTGCGCTCATTGCCGAGCAGAAATTTGGCATAGTTCCAGCCTTTGTTCTCCGCGCCCACCAGATTCTCCATCGGCACTTTCACATCGTCGAAGAAAACCTCGTTGACTTCGTGGCCGCCGTCGATGGTCTGGATCGGCCGAACGGTGATGCCGGGCGAGCGCATGTCGATCAGCAGGAAAGAGATGCCCTCCTGCTTCTTGGCCGCCGGGTCGGTGCGCACCAGACAGAATATCCAGTCGGCGAATTGCGCCAGCGTCGTCCAGGTCTTCTGCCCGTTGACCACGTAGTGATCGCCGTCGCGCTTGGCTTGCGTTTTCAGTCCGGCAAGATCGGAGCCGGCGCCCGGCTCGGAGAAGCCTTGGCACCACCAATCGTCCAGATTGGCGATGCGCGGCAGAAAGCGCTGCTTCTGCGCCTCGTTGCCGAAGGCGATCAGCACCGGCCCGAGCATGTTGACGCCGAACGGCAGCGGCTCGGGCGCCGAGGCCTGCTGCATCTCGTCGCGGAACAGATAAATCTGCACCGGGCTCCAGCCGGTACCGCCCCATTCCTTCGGCCAGTGCGGCACCGCCCAGCCCTTGGCGTTGAGGATACGCTGCCAAGTCACCAGATCCTCTTTGCCGAGGCGGCGGCCCTCGATCGTCTTGTTGCGGATCGCGGCCGGCAGATTGTCTTTCATAAAGGCGCGTATGTCGGCCCGGAATGCGTTCTCTTCCGGCGTGAAGCGAAGGTCCATCACGTCCTCCTTGCAAATGTCCATTCCGTCATCCTGAGGCGCGAGCGTAGCGAGCCTCGAAGGATGCCGTCGCCCTTCGAGGGCTGCTTCGCAGCCACCTCAGGGTGACGGAAACTGCGGAAGGTGCGGCTCCGTTCGTGACATTATAACTAATTGATCTCGAACAGACCGGCGGCGCCCATGCCGCCGCCGATGCACATGGTGACGACCGCGAGCTTGGCGCCGCGCCGGCGGCCTTCGATCAGCGCGTGCCCGGTCATGCGCGCGCCGCTCATGCCGTAGGGATGGCCGATCGCGATCGCGCCGCCGTCGACATTGAGCCGCTCCTGCGGAATGCCGAGCCGGTCGCGACAGTAGAGCACCTGGCTGGCGAAGGCCTCGTTCAATTCCCACAGATCGATGTTGTCGATTCTCAGTCCTTGGCGCGCGAGCAATTTCGGCACCGCGAAGACTGGCCCGATGCCCATCTCGTCCGGTTCGCAGCCGGCGACGGCGAAGCCGCGAAACGTGCCGAGCACTTTCAATCCCCGCCGCTCCGCAAGTTTGGCCTCCATCACCACGCAGGCCGAAGCGCCGTCGGACAATTGGCTGGCATTGCCGGCGGTGATCCATTTGCCCTCGCGCACCGGCTTGAGCGTCGCAAGCCCTTCCAGCGTGGTGTCCGGGCGATTGCCTTCGTCGCTTGTGAGCGTTACCGGCTCGAAGCTTTCCGCCTTGGTGTTTCTGTCGACGACTTTTTTGACGGTCGGCAGCGGCACGATCTCGTCATCGAAGCGCTTGGCCTGTTGCGCGGTCGCGGTGCGGCGCTGGCTTTCCAGCGCGTAGGCATCCTGCGCCTCGCGGCTGACTTTGTAGCGCTCGGCCACGATGTCGGCCGTGTCGATCATCGGCATATAGAGCGCGGGCTTGTGCTCCACGATCCAGTCGTCGTTGACCGGCATGCTCTTGCCGTCCTGCACCAGGCTGATGTTTTCGAGGCCGCCGGCGGCGATCACCGAGGCTTCGCCGGCGATGATCCGCTGTGCCGCGAGCGCGATCGCCTGCAGTCCCGAGCTGCAGAAGCGGTTCACCGTCATGCCCGGCACGCTCACCGGGAGGCCGGCGCGGATCGCCGCTTGCCGCGCGATATTCTGACCAGTCGCGCGTTCCGGCAGCGCGCAGCCGAGAATGACATCCTCGACCTCCGCCGGATCGACGCCGGCGCGCTCGACCGCATGTTTGACCACATGACCGCCGAGATCGGCGCCATGCGTCATATTGAACGCGCCGCGATAAGCTTTGCCGATCGGCGTGCGGGCGGTGGACACGATCACGGCATCGGGCATTGGCGATCTCCCTCGCGGCGTTGACTTTTGCTTATATTGCGGACGGGCAGCGCCCTGTCCGGCCGGCATCTTTGCCGGAGGAGGGAATGGCCGGTCAAGCCCGCGAACGCCCCCTGCAAACCCATCCCCCGCGACCTGACGGTTCTGCAGGCGCAATGCCGCAGTCGGAGCGCGCGAACGCGCGCCCCGACGAGATGCCGTCCGCCAGCAGGGTCGAAGCGCGCCGCCATCTGAGGCGATGGCGGCGCTTCGTTTACGTCACGGCTTCAAGGCGCCGGTCGCGCTCGTGTAGACCGCGTAGAGTGAGCTCGAGCCGCAGATATATAGCCGATTTCTGAAAGTGCCGCCGAAGCACAAATTGGCGACCGTTTCCGGGATGTGGATCTTGCCGAGCAGGTCGCCGGCCGGATTGTAGCAGCGCACGCCATCCTCGCCCGGATCGCCCCAGCCGAGGGAGCACCAGATATTGCCGGCTGTGTCGGCGCGCAGTCCGTCGGTGATGCTGGGCTTGGGCATTTCGGCAAAAACCTTGCCGTTCGACACTTTGCCGGATTCGACATCCACGTCGAACACGCGGATGTGCGACGGGTTGTTAGGGCCGTCCGTGAAGCCGGTATCGATGACATAAAGCTTTTTCTCGTCCGGCGAGAAGGCGATGCCGTTCGGCTCCACGAAGTCGTCGACCACGACTTTAACGTCACCGGATTTCGGATCCACCCGGTAGACATTGTGTTTTTCCTGCTCCGGCTCGGCTTTGACGCCTTCATAATTGCCGCCGATGCCGTAGACCGGATCAGTGAACCAGATCGAGCCGTCGGCGGCGACGGCTGCGTCGTTCGGCGAGTTCAGCCTCTTGCCGTTGTATTTGTCGGCGATGATCGTGATCGAGCCGTCAAGCTCGGTCCGCGTGACCCGTCGGCCGCTATGCTCGCAGGTGATCAGCCGTCCCTGGCGGTCGATCGTATTGCCGTTGGAATTCATCGACGGCTGGCGAAACACGCTCACGCGGCCGTCGTCCTCGCAGAAACGCATGATACGGTTGTTGGGAATGTCGCTGAACAGCACATAGCGGCCAGCCGGGAAATAAACCGGACCTTCCGCCCAGCGAAATCCGGTGGCGACACGCTCCACCGCCATGGTGCCGGCGAAAGCCGGGAAGCCGCTGGCGCCAAAGGCACCTTTCGGCTTGACCAATGACTCCACATGCGTATCCGGATAGCGCCCGCCCGGCAGCGGCCCTAACGGCAATGGCTCGCTTGGTTTGACGGGCACGCCCGTCTCGCCGAGCGGCGATACGGTCGCTGCGGTCGCACTTTTCAAAGTGGCGATTGTCGCAGCAGCCGCAGTTGCAGTGATGAACGCACGTCTATGCATCGCTTCCTCCCGGTTTTATAAGCCCGAAGCGACGCACAACGGTCATATTGACCTCTCGCACAATCCGTTGACGCACGGATTACGCATCAGGCGCAGATACGCCGTTCAAATGAGAAGCGTCAGTGCGTCCTTCGGATGGTGCAACCGTAGCATGTGCGGCATTGGCCTGCCACACAGCTGTTGCGAACCGCGAACTTTTTTTCTTGGCGCGAAGTTCCATCGCTCAAAAGATGCCGGCGTTTCTCGCAAGAACGCGTGTCGCGAGACCACCATAGTTTTGACGCCGTTTTGCAATGAGCGTGTAATTCTTCCTCGCATGCGCCGAGATAAACGGAGATGTCTCATGATCACTTCGCGCCGCACTGACGCAGCTTTTCCTCGAGCCGGGCGGTGCTCGCTGTTATGCGCAGCCGCCGTTATCGCCGCCATCGCCGGCGCTCCGTCCGCCGCGCTCGCGGACGATGCGAAGCCCGCGCCGGAAGCGCGCATCATCGTCATCGGCGAAGGCAGCGTCAGCGCGCCGCCGGATTATGCGCGGATCACCAGCGGCGTGACGACGCGCGCGAAGACCGCCAAAGAGGCCGGCGACGCCGATGCGAAGGTGATGGCCGGCATTCTCGCGGCGCTGCAAAATTCCGGCGTCGAGCAAAAGGATATCCAGACCTCGCGATTTTCCGTTCAGCCGGTTTACACCGCGCCCGGACCCAATATCGAACAGAGGCTTACCGGCTTCAGCGTGTCCAATCAGGTCGCCATCACGATCCGCCAGATCGACAAGGTCGGCGAGATTCTCGACCGGCTGGTGACCGCCGGCGCAACCGATGCCGGCCACGTGGAATTCCTGCACTCAGATCCGTCAAAGACGCTCGATCGGGCGCGCGAGGCGGCGATGGCCGATGCGCGGCGCAAAGCCGAGCTTTATGCCCACGCCGCGGGCCTGACGCTTGGCGGCGTTGCCTGGATCACCGAAGATTCTTCCCCGCGCTCTTCGCGCCGAAGGTCGCATTGCGTGCGGCTGCGGCGGCGCCGGTGCCGATCGCGGCCGGCGAAGACACGCTGCAGGTGCGCATCACGGTCGGTTACGACATCGCGCGTTAGAGCATGGTCCGGAAAAGTGGAAGCCGGTTTTCCGAAAAGACCATGCGTCGCTAGAAGAGCATGGTCCGGAAAAGTGGAAGCCGGTTTTCCGAAAAGACCATGCGTCGCTAGAAGAGCATGATCCGCAAAAACGATCAGGCCTAGTGCAGGTCGCGCGGCTTGGTCGCTTTGAGCAAACGCCAGCGGTGAAAGAAGACGACGCGGCCATCTTTGATCGACAGGCCAATTCCCGCACTACGGCCTGCTTCCGCAAGCGCGCGGACGACCGTGCGGATCGGTTCGACGCGCGCGGGATCGTTGACGATGGCGAGCCATTCCTCAAGCTCGCGGTCCATATCCCATGTGGTGTGTTCGATGTTGCGAAAACCGGCCCGGGTTACGTTTGCGTCGAGCTCTGAAGCCGGCAACATGCGGACATGCGAGGGATCGCGCAGCCGCTCGATGGCATTGTGCAGCCTCGATTCGTCCGCATCCTCCGACGATACCGCATCGACGATCACCGCCGCGCCGCCGGGACGCAGCACCCGGAACATTTCATCGAGCGCCCTTTGCGGTTCGGCAAAATGATGGATCGCCAACCGCGTCACCACGCCGTCGAACTGCGCGTCCGCGAACGGCAAGTTTTCCGCGTCGCCTGATCTGAAATCGACGTTGCTTAAACCCGCTTTTGCGCAACGCGCCTTGGCTTTTTCCAGCATCTGCTCGGTCGCGTCGAAAGCGACCACGGACATTGCATGTGGCGCAAGCGCAGCCGTGACCACGCCTGGCCCGCAGGCAACGTCAAGCAGCTTGCCGCGGCCCGCTTCGCCGAGCGCGGCGCGAAAGCGGTCGGCGGCCTGATTGTCGGCCTTCATCGCCCAACTGTCGAAGTTTTGTGCCTGCCGCGCGAATTCGTCGGCGACGCGTTTGAGGTGATCCATGGGGCTTCCTTCGCGGTTCGTGCGGACGTTTTAGCCGCCGCAGCCGCGGTCGACCACAATGCTGATGGTAACGCCGGCAAGCGCCGCGGCAACGCCGAAGATCAACCCGAAGATGGAGATCGTTCCGTCCTGCAAGCCGAAAGCGACGGTGCCGGCCGATTTGGTCAGCCAGGCATGCAACCGCTTAAGGGTCGAAGCAGTCGAAGCAAAGGTCAGTGCCGTCCCTTTCGGGGGCAGCGAACGCTGCACCCTTCCCCCAAATGGCGCCGGCGCAGCCTGTTAGCAAATGTCCGTTGTTGCCCACAACGTTGCCGTGCGACATTGGTGAGCGGCGAGACCGGGCCGACAGGCCGGTCAACGAGGGTGAAATATAACGAGGGGGGAATATATGGAGCCCGATCGGTGCGGATCGGATGCGGGCGAGCTCGCAGGCATGACGACGGCGCGGGCCGAGAATACGGCCGCCGGACAGAAGGCGTTGCGCGAGCAACAGACCGCAAAGGCGGCCGCCCTGGTGCCGCTTCTGCGTGCCAAAGCCGCCGAGGTCGAGCGTGAAGGCCGCATTCCCGACGAGGTGCTCGCCGCTATCGACGCGGCGCAACTGTTCCGGTTGCGCACGCCCAAACGCTTCGGCGGCCTGGAGGCCGACCTCCGCGCCTATATGGACGTGGTGACCGAACTCGGGCGCGGTTGCGGCTCGACCTCCTGGGTGGCGTTTATCTCGATCGCGACGGTCTGGATCGCCGCATTGTTTCCCGACGAAGCGCAGCGCGAAGTGTTCGAGGGCAATCCGGATGTGCGCTTCATGGGCGCGCTTGGCATGACGGCCCGCGCTCGCGCTGCCGATGGCGGCTATATCGTCGATGGCAAGTGGGCCTATGCGTCGAATTGCTTGCATGCGCATTGGGCCGTTCTTTCAGCGCCGCTGCCGAACGCAAGCGCGGCGATCCCGAGCATCATGCTGGTGCCGATGCGCGACCTCACGATCGAGGATTCCTGGCACGTGGTCGGCATGCGCGGCACCGGGAGCCATACCGTGATCGCAAAGGAAATCTTCGTGCCGGCGCATCGCGCCGTGCCGACCGAAACCTTGGCGAAGGGCCGGTCGCCGCGAACGAGCCGCGACGAATTCGTCTATCGCGAGTTGTTTGCACCGACTGCGATCATCGCGGTGGCCGCGCCGGTGCTCGGTATGGCGCAGGCCGCGCTCGATTTGACGCTCGATCGGATCAACAAGAGCAGCAAACCGATCGCCTACAGTTTTTATGACGACCTGCGCAAGGCGCCGAGCATGCAGATCGAACTCGCCGAGGCGGCGACCTTGATCGAGACCGCGCTCCTGCATGTGCGGCGCTGGTGCGATGACATCGCGGAAGCGGCGCGGGCGGGCGAAGAATTGCCGTTCACCAGGCGCGCGCAGATGCGCATGGATCTCGGCTATGCCATGCGCCGCTGCCGCGAAGCGGTCGGCCTTTTGCTCAATGTGCAGGGCGCTTCCGCTTTCGCCGAAACGAATCCGCTGCAGCGAGTTTGGCGCGATCTGGAAATGGCGAGCCGGCACGGCCTGTTGGCCGGCGAAATCCCGCAGGAAATCTACGGGCGCGCGCTGGTCGGCAATTTCGAGCCGCTGTCGCCGATGGTTTAGAGCATGATGTAGAAAAAGCCTGCCCTCGGACTTGATCCGAGGGTGGAGGCCGGTTTTCTGAAAAGCATGCCCTCGGGCTTGTCCCGGGGGATCATGCTCCACTCTAAGAAATTTAGCGCACCAAACGCCAGGATCGCCGTCGCGGCTGCACTCTATTTCTTGACCAGGAAGTCCTGGCTCAACAGTTTTCGCTCGCCGTCCCAAATCTCCAACGTCCAGACACCCGGCACGATCTCCCAGCGCTCGGTCAGACGATATAATCTGTATAGCTCTTCGCCGATTTTGTGTTCCTGATAAAAAACGTTGGTCAGCGTCACGTTGCCGGTCTCGGGATTGCGCATCCCCGGCTTGGGAATGTGGGTGACATATTTCAGATTTACTGCCGCGCTGGGTTGCGACGCAGGTTGCGTTCCAAATTGCATGCCAAGAATTGTCGCGCCCGCTTGCTGGGGCGGCGCCGCCGCGGGTTGCCCGATGATTTTGTAGCGAAATCCGAATTCGACACCCACACGCGCAGGAACCGTCGTGGTCGATAGCACAAGCTTGATATTTGCTACTTGATCGATCTTGCCGGAGGCGGTGCCCGGTGCCGCGGTGCTGGTCGCGGCTTCCGTCGTGTAGATGCCATATTCCGTGATCTCGATGCTTTGTACGCCCTGTGCGTGCGCCACTTCCAACGAAGCGCAAAGCATCAGAGCGGCCAATGGTTGACGCATGGACGTTCCCCTCAAGCCATTTTACTTGTAACGTTGCGGCTTGGATACGTCGCTCCTCCCCGGTATCGAGACATGCATCACGCATCGCCGCGGTTTCTCGCGGACCTGTTATGCCGTCCCCGCGCAGCCATGCGGCTCGCGATGGCAGCGCTTTTACTGATTGTCGCCCCTGCGGCTGTGCGGGCGCAGACTCATGCGTGTTCGGCCGATGCGGTTGCCAAAGCGACGCAACTCCTTCGCTTTCATGGCAATGTCGAAACGACCGAGCCGGTCGACGTCGGGAAGCAGGTCAAAGTATTGCCGCCGATCAAAGCGCTGAAAGGCAACGGCCGGTTCGATGTGCTCGAAGTCTGGGGCCATATCTACAAGGCCGACTACCGGATGCGGCTCATCTATGCGCAGATCAAAGGCTCGTGCCTGCTGATGGGCCAGGAGATTCTGGAGGCAAGCGATCCATACTGATCCGGCGGCTATGTCTTGCTTCGCCGGCCGGATGTGAATCGCGACGGTTGCCAAAGCCGATCTGGCCAACCAAGTCTCGGGCATGGAAACGTCCATCACCCGGCGGGATTTTCTCAACGGTGTCGCCATTGCCGCGGGCGGCGCGGCCGCCGGCGAACTTCCGCCCGCTCTGCTCGCTGCCGCCGCCGCCGAGGCTGGCGCGGCGCAGGATGCGCGCGGATATTATCCGCCGACGCTGACCGGACTGCGCGGCAATCATCCGGGAAGTTTCGAGACTGCGCATGCCCTGCGCGATGCCGATTTCTGGTCGCGCGCCGGCGCCGTCACCCCGACCGGCGAAGACTATGACCTGGTGGTCGTGGGCGGCGGCATCAGCGGGCTTGCGGCGGCGCATTTTTACCGCGCCGTGCGTCCGCATGCGCGCATCCTCATTCTCGACAACCACGACGATGTCGGCGGCCACGCCAAGCGCAACGAATTCGCGCTCGCCGGCCGCGTTGCCTTGATGAATGGCGGCACCTATTCGATCGACAGCCCGCGGCCGTATAGCGCGGTCGCGGACGGTCTTCTGAAAGAGCTCGGCGTCGACCCGGTTGCTCTGACCAAAAAATGCACCGCCGGCGATTTCTATGCTTCGCTCGGTCTGGCGAGCGGCATCTTCCTCGACCGCGAAACGTTCGGCGCCGACAAGCTCGTGACGGTGCGCAAGGGCGCTGCCTGGAGCGATACCCTCGCGGCGGCGCCTTTGTCGGGAAAAGCGCGGCGCGACATCGCGCAGATCGAGGAAGCGAGAACCGACTATTTCCCCGGGTTATCATCGGCCGAAAAGAAAGCGCGCCTGTCGCGCATGAGCTATCGCGACTTCTTGCTCGATGTGGTCAAAGCGGAGCCGGCGGTGATTGCGTTCTATCAGGCGCGCACGCATGGCGAATGGGGCGTCGGCATCGATGCCGTTTCCGCGCTCGATGTTTGGGCTTTCGACTTTCCCGGCTTTCAGGGGTTGGGGCTGGAAGGCGGTTCGGCGCCGCATATGGGCTATACCGCTGCGGGTTATGCCGACGGCGGTTCCTATACGTTTCATTTTCCCGACGGCAATGCCTCGGTCGCGCGGCTGTTGGTGCGCGATCTCATTCCGGGAAGTGTGCCGGGCGCGAGTGCGGAAGACATCGTAACCGCGCGGCTCGACTATGCGCGGCTCGATCGGCCGCAGGCGCCGGTCCGCATCCGGCTGAACGCGACGGCCGTGCGCGTTCGCCATATCGGCGATCCGGCTTCCGCGACCGAGGTGGAGATCGCCTATGCGCGGGGCGGCGCGCTTTCATCGGTGCGCGCGCGAGCTTGCGTGCTCGCCTGCTACAACATGATAATTCCTTATCTCTGCCCGGAATTGCCGGAACAACAAAAAGCGGCGCTGCGCTATGCGTCCAAGATTCCGCTGATCTATGTCAGCGTTGCGTTGCGGAACTGGCAGGCCTTCAAGGCTTTGGGCGTCGCGCAGGTCTATGCGCCGGGCTCGTATTTCTCGGCGCTTTCACTGAACCAGGTGGTTGATATCGGCGGCTATGCGAGCGCCCGCTCGCCCGACCAGCCGGTGCTCGTTCATATGATGCGCGTACCGGTGGCGCCCGGTTTGCCGGAGCGTGAGCAGCATCGCGCCGGGCGGCTCGATATTCTCGGCACGAGTTTCGAGACCTTCGAGCGCAACATTCGCGGCCAGCTTGATCGCATCCTTGGCCCCGGCGGCTTCGACGCAGCGCGCGCCATCACCGCCATCACGGTCAATCGCTGGCCGCACGGCTACGCCTATGAATACAATCCGTTGTTCGATCCCGAATGGCCGCCGGGCCATGAGCCGCATGTGCTCGGCCGGGCTCGTTTCGGCCGCATTGCGATCGCCAATTCCGACGCCGGCGCTGCCGCTTACACGGACTCGGCGATCGATCAGGCCTATCGCGCTGTGCAGGAGTTGTTTTAGCTCGTACTTTGTTCGGCAGGATGTTTTGCCGAGGCGCAGGATGTTTTGCCGAGGCGGCGGGTCGCCGGTGACGATCGTGTGACGCCTAAATAACAAATGAATGACACAGCAGAATCTTGCGTTCATTGATCGTGATCAAAGAGCGGAACGACGCCGCTCTGATTTTATGATTGTTGCTTTGACGCCATCTCGCACGTCGCACGCGTTCCGCGAGTTCGTTGCTCCACAACCGCCTTGCTCCAAGTCCTTGCTCCAAGTCCTTGCTTCAAGTCGCTGCTCCAAGTCTCAGCCCAGAGCCAACGCCATGAATATCGCAGCCGCCGCTTCATCCGAAAAACCTAACGCCATGCTCCGCATGGCCGGTGATTTGGTCGCGCAGCGAGAACAGAGCGCGGCGACGCACGAAAAGCTCAGCGTCCGAAACCTGAATTTTTATTACGAGGATGGGAACCCGGCGCTCAAGAACATATCGGTGCCGATCTTCGCCGACCGGGTCACCGCGTTTATCGGGCCGTCTGGATGTGGAAAATCGACGCTGCTGCGCGTGTTCAATCACATGCACGACCTTTACCCGGGCCAGCGCGCGGAAGGAGAGGTGATGCTGGAAGGCCAAAATATTTTGGCTATTCACCGCGATCTTGCCTTGCTGCGGGCGCGGATCGGCATGGTCTTTCAGAAGCCGACGCCGTTTCCCATGTCGATCTATGAGAATGTCGCCTTCGGGATCCGGTTGCAGAAAAAGCATTACCAGGCCGATCTCGATGCGGAGGTCGAGGCGGCGCTCCGGCGGGCGGCGTTATGGAACGAGGTCAAGGATGATCTCTCGGCCGACGGTCTCTCCCTCTCCGGCGGGCAACAGCAGCGGCTGTGCATCGCGCGCACCATCGCGATGCAGAGCGAAATCATCCTCCTGGACGAGCCGTGCTCCGCGATCGATCCGATTTCGTCGGCCAAGATCGAAGAGACGATCGCTGAGCTCAAATGCGATCATACGATCGTCATCGTGACGCACAATCTGCAGCAGGCGGCCCGCATCTCCGATTTTGTCGGCTTCATGCTGCTGGGCGAACTGGTCGAATTCGGCGCCGCCGATCAGGTGTTTGGCGCGCCGTCGGATCCGCGCACGCAGCGGTTCATCACCGGCCGTTTCGGCTAAAGCGCAATCGCTTCAGATTGAATTGATTGCGCTCTGAAAACCGGTTTCCACCCTCGGATCAAGTCCGAGGGCAGGCTTTTTCCGGATCATGCTTTAGGCCTGCACGGGAGCGCATTGCGCCATGCCCGGCCTTCGGTCCGGGCACGACATCTTCTTGGCATGCCCCGCCTCCAGACGTCGGATGGCTGGAACACGGCGGAACTCTACGCCGCGTGGACCGCGCGCTCGGTTTGCAGCTTGAGATCCACCGGCACCGGCGCGCGCAAAATGTCGAGCACCGGACAATGCGCGTCGACCGCCTCCTTCAATTTGGCGAGCTCGGCCGCGGACGCGCTGCTTTTCAGGTTGACCGTGCCGCGAACATCGCTGAAGCCGGCGCGGACGCCCTCCTTCACCGCGAAGAAGCCGCGCAGATCGAGCGCGCCTTCGAGCTTCACCGAAACGCTTTCGAGCGGAATGCCGAGCGCGGTGGCGTAGGCGCGATAGGTGATCTCCTGGCAGGTGGCGAGCGCCGCCAGCACCAGCTCGACCGGATTCGGGCCCGTGTCGGTGCCGCCGAGGCTCGGCGGCTCGTCGACCGTGACGGAGAACTGCCGAATCTTGGTTTCGCTGCGCAGCCCTTCGACTTGCCGGGAGTTGGCCGCGAAGGTCGCGATGGCGTGATCGGCGTTGGCGCGCAGATCGGCCTGCGTCGCCACGATGATGTCCTTGAGCCCCATTGCACTCTCCTGCAGTTGGTCGCGCTGGATTTGTTTGCACTCCAGGCTAAGTTATTTGAACGGAAATCTCTTTAGCTTTTTTTGTTCGCTGCGTAGGCGGATTACTTTGTGTTTGGTCGCTGCGCGCAGATTGTTTTTCTGCACAGCCCTTCGCCATTTTTGGTAGGCGTCGCGCATGCAGACGCCGTAGGGGCGAAAGCCGGCCGCTATTGCGTTTTCCTCGTCCGCAAAGAACACGCGATAACGCTGATAGGTCTGCGCGCGCCTTATGGCGCGCAAAGCGGATGGGCAATCAAGCCGGCCGTAGATTTTCGTCCGTGCATGGCCACCGAACAGACCCTTCGTCGGGCTTTCATACGTACGGCCATCCGCGCCGAACAATCGATACGTTTTTGTGGTCAGGCCGCGTTACTCCCCGCCTTCGTCCAGGAATTCTTGCACGGCGTCGAACAGCGCGAAGCGGTGCGTTTCCATCATGACGCTATGGGTGCCTCGTGGAAGCTCGATCAGGCGCTTGTTGGGAGAATTGACCAAGAGCGGCAACAGCGCGCGCGCCATCGACGGCGGCACGTCGGAATCCCACCCCGCAGTTACCAGCAATACCGGCACTGTGATCTTCGCCGGATCGTAATAGGGCTTGCCGATCCACCAGGTGGCGGCGACGTCGGCCATCACGCCATTGGGGGCGCGAATGACGGGCGGACTTTGCTTGTCGCCTTCCGGGTCGGTTGCCCAGGTGGCCTTCACCCAGGCGTCGAACACACCGGGAGGAACGAGTGCCGCTTTCTCATGCTCGGGCACTCCGGCAAGCCAGCGCACGGTCGCTTGCTCGCGCGTCACCGTGCGGTAAGCCGGCATGCGGCCGGAATCGGCATGCGCGAGCCGGCCGGTCTGGCCGATCCAGATCGGCGCATAGAGCACGAGCCGCTCGACCTTGCCCGGATGCGCGATCGCATAACTTGGCGTCGAGAATGTGCCCCATGACCAGCCGAGCAAAACGAGCCGCGGAATGTTGCGCCGGGCGAGAATGACATCGACCACGGCGGCGATGTCTTTGACCGCGGTTTCGGTGCGCACGATCGGCGGATTGGCGTCGGGGCTTTGCGCCATTTCCGGCGGGCGCGTGGATTTGCCGTAGCCGCGCAGGTCGAGCAGATAAACGTCGTAGCCGCGGGCGGCGATGTGATCCATCCACGATCGGCCTTCGATCGGAAGATCGAAGGTGGTGTGCGCGGGATAGGTGGCGCCGTGCACGAACAAGACCGTGCGCGCCGGTTGGAATTCGCGCATCTCCGCCGGCCGTTTGTTGCGCACGAAAATCTCGATGCCCGGATCGTGCGCCGGCACCATGAAGTCTTCGGTTGTTAGCTGTTGTTGTGCGCTTGCAGCGGCTTCGGGGGCAGTTGCGGCCATGCTTGATCTCACCGCGGTAGGGTGGGCTGAGCGAAGCGAAGCCCACGCGGACTATTTCCCTGACTCGAACGTGGGCACGTCGCTTCGCGACTTTGCCCACCCTACGTTTTTGAGTGGCAGCCGCCGCACTACAACATCGACGGCAGCACGCGGTCGGGCGGACGGTGGCCGTCCATGAAGGTCTTGATGTTGATGATGACCTTCTCGCCCATGTCGACGCGGCCTTCGATCGTGGCCGAGCCCAGATGCGGCAGCAGCACCACCTTGCCGGCCTTGGCCAGCTTGACGAGCTTCGGCGAGACCGCGGGCTCGTGCTCGAACACGTCGAGGCCGGCGCCGGCGATCTCGTCGGTCTCGATCAGCCGCGCCAGCGCGTTCTCGTCGATCACCTCGCCGCGCGCGGTGTTGACGATGTAGGCCTCGGGCCGGATGAGCTTGAGGCGGCGCGCCGAGAGCAGATGATAGGTCGCGGGCGTGTGCGGACAATTGATCGAGATGATGTCCATGCGCACCAGCATCTGGTCGAGGCTCTCCCAGTAGGTGGCGTTGAGCTCTTCCTCGATGCGCGGCGCGACGCGGCGGCGGTTGTGGTAGTGGATTTGCAAGCCGAAGGCTTTGGCGCGGCGGGCGACCGCCTGGCCGATGCGGCCCATGCCGACAATGCCGAGCCGTTTGCCCCAGATGCGATGGCCGAGCATCCAGGTCGGGCTCCAGCCGGTCCATTCGCGGTCGCCGATCAGCACCTGGGCGCCTTCGGCCAGCCGCCGCGGCACCGCGAGGATGAGCGCCATGGTCATGTCGGCGGTGTCTTCGGTCAGCACGCCGGGCGTGTTGGTGACCGTAATGCCGCGCTGCAACGCGGTTGCCACATCGATATGGTCGACGCCGTTGCCGAAATTGGCGATCAGCTTGAGCTGCTCGCCGGAATGGCTGAGCACCGAACGGTCGATGTGATCGGTCACCGTCGGCACGATCACGTCGGCGACCTTGACCGCTTCGATGAGGTCCGCCTGGCTCATCGGCTTGTCGTCGAGATTGAGCCGCGTGTCGAACAATTCGCACATGCGGGTTTCGACGCTGTCCGGCAGCTTGCGGGTGACCACAACCAGCGGCTTTTTGCCTGATGCCATTCGCTGCCCCACTTAGCGGAGCATGACCTTTCGGAAAACCCGTTTGGCCCCGGATCGCGTGCGGGACAGGCTTTTCCGAATCATGCTCAAGCCGGCCAAACCAGCCCGGCCTTACGCTTCCGCCCGTTCAGGTCTCGTTAACCGCCCTGGTCGACAGTAAGACCGGGTGGCGGTTCATCAATTCTCTCTAGCAGATGGTTTCCGTTCCCACAAAGCGCGCCGGGTTTCCCGGGTCGCGTGCGGTTTTGCTTGAAGAATCCGGGCGGTAGGGCGTGGCAGCGTTTCGGCGTGGCAGCTTCTTGAATGTGGGGGCGCGGGCGGCGGCGGGCCTTTTGGCGGCCGTTCTCATGCTCTCGTTCGGCCTGCTCGCGCTCGGCGCGCCGGCGGCGCGTGCCGGCGGCGACGTCACCAGTGGCCTGCCCGTCCCGCGCTTCGTCAGCATCAAGACCGACCGGGTGAATGTGCGCGGCGGCCCGGACAAGGACCACGACGTGGCCTGGATCTATACCCGCGTCGGCTGGCCGGTCGAGATCACCGCCGAATTCGAGAATTGGCGGCGCATCCGCGATTCCGACGGCACCGAGGGCTGGGTCTATCACTCGCTGCTGTCGGGCAAACGCACGGCGGCAGTGCAGCTCAAATCGAAGACCGATCTCGCGCCGCTGCATGCCAAACCGGATGCGCAGTCGCCGGTGACGGCGCAATTGCAGTCGGGCGTGCTCGGGTCGGTCAAAAGCTGCAACGGAACCTGGTGCCGTCTCGCCGGCGAAGGCTTCGACGGCTGGATCGAGCAGAACCGGCTGTGGGGCGTTTACCCGGACGAGAAGATCGAGTGAGCCCCGCCTGCAGCGAACAGGCGGGCCGCGATCAAATGGGATCAGCGGACGGCGGCGGGAGCGGCTTCTTCCTTCACAGGCTCTAAGAGCGAGATCAGCCCTTTGAGAATTGTCTCGGGCGAAGGCGGACAGCCGCGAATGTGCAAATCCACCGGCACCACATTCGCAACCCCGCCGGCCACCGCATAGCTGCCCGAAAAGATGCCGCCATCGACGGCACAGTCGCCGAGCGCGACCACCCATTTGGGATCGGGCGTCGCGCGATGGGTCCTTTCCAGCGCCTCGCGCATGTTCTTGGTCACCGGCCCCGTCACCAGCAGCACGTCGGCGTGACGGGGCGACGCGACGAAACGCAGACCGAAGCGCTCGAGATCGTAAAAGGCATTGTTGAGCGCGTGAATTTCGAGCTCGCAGCCGTTGCAGGAGCCGGCATCGACCTCGCGGATGGCGAGGCTGCGGCCGAGCCGGCGGCGCGCGGCGCGATCGACGCTTGCCGCCAGTTCGGCGAGCGCCGCGTCGTCGGCGGCCGGCGGCTTTTCGGTGAGCGGCCGGTGCGTGAGGCCTTCGAGCAGCATCCTGCGCATGAGATTGCCTTTTTAGTTGCGCTTGTTCTTTACAGAAAGCCGGCGTCCACTTTTCCGCAAATGCGCTAGATATCGTGCCCCGAATACGAGCAGTTGAACGACTTGTTGCAGAGCGGGAAGTCGGCGACGATGTTGCCTTCGATCGCGGCTTCAAGCAGCGGCCATTGAAACCACGACGGATCGCGCAGATGGCAGCGTGCGATGTTGGCGCCTTCGATGCGCACCGCCGCCATGACGTCGCCGCGAAAACCTTCGGCGAAACCTAATCCTTCGCCGGCGCCGCCCTCGACCGGGACGGCGATGGCTCCGTCCGGCAAGCGTCCGAGGATTTGCTCGACGAGTGACAGACTTTGCTCGACCTCGCGGATGCGCACCCAGACGCGGGCGTTGACGTCGCCTTCGGTCAGAACGGGAACGGTAAAGTCCAGCGTGTCGTAGGGTGCGTAACCCGGGGTCTTGCGGGCGTCGAAGGCGCGGCCGCTGGCGCGGCCGACAAAGCCGCCCGTTCCGAATTGCCGCACCCATTCGGCGCGAACAATACCGGTGCCGACGGTGCGGTCCTGCAGCGAGGCGGTGTTGTCGTAGAGCTCGATCAGCTGCGGAAGCCGGTGCCCGATGTGCTGCAAGGCGTTGCGGATGGACGTCGAGCCGTCGGGCTTGAGATCGGCGGCGACACCGCCGGGCACGACGCGATCCATCATCAGCCGATGGCCGAAGCTTTCCGCTGCTGCGCGCAGGACGTGCTCGCGCAAAATCCCACAATGCGCATGCATGATGGAAAAGGACGCGTCGTTGCAGATGGCGCCGATGTCACCCAAATGATTGGCCAGCCGCTCGAGCTCCGCCATCAGCGCGCGCAGATGGCGCGCGCGCGGCGGCACTTCGATACGGAGCGCGGCCTCGACGGCGTGAGCGAAAGCGATGCCGTAGGCGACCGTGCTGTCGCCGGATGTGCGCGCGGCAAGCCGTGCCGCCCGCTCGACGGTCGCGCCCGTCATCAGCGACTCGATGCCCTTGTGCACGTAGCCCAAGCGCTGTTCGAGCCGCACCACGGTCTCGCCGCCGGCGGTAAAGCGGAAGTGTCCCGGCTCGATGATGCCCGCATGCACCGGGCCGACCGGTATTTGATGCAAGCCTTCGCCCTCAACGGGCAGGAAGTCGTAGGCGGGCCGCGTCGGCGGCGCCGTCGTGCGCGTGCCGAGCGGATGTTGCACATCCCAAAAGCCGAGATCGAGCCAGGGCCGCGTATCCGGCGCGCCGAGGGGCTCGTAGCCGTAGAGACTATGGATGGCGCGCTCCAGCCGTATCGCCGGCGGGTGCATGGCGCCGGCCGACGGAAATTTTCCGTCCGGACAGCCGAGACTGAGCACCACGATTTCAACGGCGGCGGCATCACTCATCGCCATGTGCACCAGCGGCGCGGGATCGGCATCGCCCCACAGGCCAAGGAGCGTCGCGCGGCCAGCCGCGATTTCGGCGACCGCACGGCTCCAAGCGCCTGCCGTCACAGCGATCCGCGGCCACGGACGATGACTTACGACGCGCCTGCCCTCGATGATGTCGGCGAATGACGGCATCGCGCTATCCCAGCAGTCCAGCCACGTTCTGGAACCAGGCAACCAGCGCCGGCGGCAGGTAAATCCCCGCGCCGAGCACAAGCGCGAGATGGGCGAACATCGGCGCGTAGGAGGCCTCCGTCTTGCCGACCGGACCGCGCGGCTGACCAAAGGCGATGCTGTTGAGCCGCAGGAACAGCGCGGCGACCCCGACCAGAATGCCGAATACCAGCACCAGCGCCAGCAACGGCGCGCGCGCAAAGGTCGAGCTCACGACCAGAAATTCGCTCATGAAAATACCGAGCGGCGGAAGTCCGGCGATGGCCACGACGCCGAGGACCAGACTCCAGCCGAGCATGGGATGAGTCTCGGTAAGCCCGCCCATATCGGCGATCCGCTGCGTGCCCTTGGCTTGAGCAACGTGGCCGACGGCGAAGAAGATCGCCGACTTGGTGAGCGAATGCATGGTCATATGCAGGAGGCCGGCGAAATTGGCGAGCGGTCCGCCCATGCCGAAGGCAAAGGTGATGATGCCCATATGCTCGATCGACGAATACGCGAACATGCGCTTGATGTCGCGGCGGCGGTACAACATGAACGCCGCGAACACGAGCGAGATCAATCCGAGCGTTACCATCAAGGGGCCGGGCGCGAGCGCGCCCGTATTCACTGCGAGCAGCATCTTGAAACGCAGCAGCGCGTAGAGCGCGACATTGAGCAGCAGCCCGGAAAGCACCGCGGAGATCGGCGTCGGGCCTTCAGCATGCGCGTCCGGCAGCCAGGCGTGCAGCGGAGCCAATCCGACCTTGGTGCCGTAACCGAGCAGCAAAAACACGAATGCCACGTCGAGCAGAGCCGGATCGAACGCGCCGGCGCGCTGGACCAGTACGGTCCACACCATGGCGTCGAGACCTTCACCCACGACCGGCCGCGCGGCCATGTAGACCAGAATGGTGCCGAACAGCGCGAGCGCGATGCCGACGCTGCCGAGGATGAAATATTTCCACGCCGCTTCGAGCGCCTCGTGGGTACGATAGATGCCGACCATGAGCACGGTGGTCAGCGTCGCCATTTCGATCGCCACCCACATCAGGCCGATATTGTTGGCGACAAGCGCCAGATTCATTCCGAACATCAGCACCTGATACATGGCGTGATAGAAGCGCACGAAGGGCGGCGTCAGACGCCCGATCTCGAGCTCGTGCCCGATATAGCTGGCGCTGAAAATGCTGGTGGTGAAGCCGACGAATGTGGTCAGCACGATGAACGTCGCGTTGAGATCGTCGACCAGGAGATAGGCGCCGGTCGCCGGCCGGTGGAAGAACAGCGACAGCGCGCAAATGAGCGTCAGCCCGCTTGCCGCGACATTGATCCGTGCCGTGAGCCGATAGCCCGGCAATACGGCCAACAGCGCGGCGGCAATGGCCGGGATCGCCAGCACCCCGGTGAACGCGTCGACGGTCATCGGCGCTCTCCGCGGTAGCGGTCGAGCGCCTGCACGTCGACCGTGTCGAACCGCTCGCGGATACGGAACAGGAAAATTCCGATCACGATGAAGGCGATGAGGATCGAAAACGCGACGCTGATCTCGACGACGAGCGGCATGCCCTTGGCGCCGGTCGCGGCCAGGACGAGGCCGTTCTCCAGCGACATGAAGCCGACCACCTGGCTGACCGCGTTCCGGCGCGTCACCATCATCAACAGGCCGAGCAGCACCACCGACAGCGCGAAGGCGAGATCTTCGCGGGCGAGCGGATCGGCGCCATGCGTAACGCGCAGCATCACCACCATCGACAGCGCGACGAGGCCAATGCCGGCAAGCATGGTGGAGCCGACCCCGACCACCTTTTCGATTTCGCGGTGAATGCCGAGCTTGGCGATGATCCGATGCAATGTCACCGGAATGGCGATGGCCTTGAACAAGAGCGCGATGACGGCGGTGACATAGAGATGCGGCGCATCCTGGATGAAAGCCTGCCAGGCGACGGAGGCCGCCAGCACAAAAGCGTGCGCCGCGTAAACGTTGAGCAGCGCGTAGAGCCGGTCCTGATAGAGCTCGAGGAAGCTGATCAGCACGAGAGTGCCGGCAAGCAGATGGGCGATGTCGAAATCGATCCGGCTCATCAGAAGCTCCCGGACACGAAGCGCAGAAGGGTTGCGAGCAAACCAAGCATCAGGGCGGCCCCGAGAAATTCCGGCACGCGGAACACGCGCATTTTCGCGATCGAGGTTTCGAACAGGGCGAGGAGAAACCCGCCGACCGCAAGCTTTGCGACATAAGCGCCGATGCCGATCGCGAGCGCCGGCACCGCGGCGTTCGCGGTTTCGATGCCCCAAGGCATGAACAGGCAGGCGAGCAGCGATACGTAGAGCAGGAGCTTGAGCGAGGATGAAAGCTCGATCAGCGCCAGATGGCGGCCGGAATATTCCAGCACCATGGCTTCATGCACCATGGTGAGCTCGAGATGCGTCGCCGGATTGTCGATGGGAATGCGGCCGTTCTCGGCGATCGCCACCATGATCAGGCCGAGCAGGCCGAGGCCAAGCGAGACTCGCAGGCCTACCTGCGGCGACGCCATGAATTCGGCGACGGTCGAAAGCTGGGTCGAACCGGCGATCAGCGCCAGCGTGAACACGACCATCAGCATGGCCGGCTCGGCCAGCGAGGCGATCATCACTTCGCGGCTCGAGCCGATGCCGCCGAAGCTCGTGCCGACATCGAGCCCGGCGAGAGCGAGAAAAAACCGCCCGCTGCCCAGCAGCGCGATGATGGCGATGAGGTCGGCCGACCATGAGAACAGGAGCCCGGTGCGGAAGGTCGGGATCAAGGAGGCGGCGACCCAGGTGGCTGCAAACACCAGATAGGGAATGACGCGGAACAGCCACGACGCGCTCTCCGCCAATACCACCTCCTTGCGCGCAAGCCGCACGAGATCGAGGTAGGGCTGGATGAGCGGCGGACCTTGCCGCCGCAGCAAGCGCGCTTTGACCTTGCGCACGAAGCCGGTGAACAGCGGCGCCAGCGCCAGCACCAGCAGCATTTGCGCGCCCTGAATGGCGAGATCGCGGATCAGGACCATACGGCAAGCACCAGCAGCAGAATGACGAGGGCGCAGAAAACCAGCGTCAAAAATTGACGGATGGTGAGAAACTGAAGGCGGTTGAGCCGATCCGCGGCGATGCCGATCGCGGCCGCAATCGGCGCGTAGAGCCAATCCCAGATCGGATCGGACATCTCCACCGTCAGCCGCGCCGGCCGCCCGTCGCCGGGCGGCGGCATCTCGACCTGTTCACGCGCATGGAACAGCACGGTGCCGAAGACGCGGCGGATCGGCTGAGCGAAACTCGTCGCGGTGTATTGCGTCGCCGGGCTCGCATCGGGATAGCCGCAATCCCAAGCCGGCGCGCGCCGTAGTTTGTCTGACGCCAGACGATGAACGGCGAAGGCCGCGAACATGCCTGACATGGCAATGAACGCAAAGACCAGCAGGCCGTCATAGGAACTGCGGCTGGCGGCGATCGGTACGATGGAAAGCCATTGCGAGCCGATCTGGACCGGCATGCGTTCCCCAAGCAGCGCCGTCGAGATCGGCGCGAGCGCGTCGATGAATATGCCGGGCAGGATTCCGGCCACGAGACAAAGCGCGGCGAGAATGAACATCGCGGCAAGCGAAAAGCCGTCGGTTTCGGCCGCCGTCTCGGCGGTGCGGGTCCGTGGCCGGCCGAGAAAGGTCACCCCATAGGCTTTCACAAAGCAGGCGGCGGCGAGCGCCGCCGAGAGCGCCAACAGCGCGCCCACCGCCGGCACCAGGAGCTTGAGTCCCCATGACGGCAGTTGCGGGCTCAGCAGAATTGCCTGGAATGTCAGCCATTCGGAAACAAAGCCGTTGAGCGGCGGCAGCGCGGAAATCGCCGCACAGCCGACCAGGAAGACGAACGCGGTCTGCGGCATGCGGTGAATGAGCCCGCCGAGATGCTCCATGTCGCGTTCGCCGGTCGAGGTGAGCACGGCGCCGGCGCCGAAGAACAACAGGCTCTTAAACAGCGAATGATTGAAGACGTGCAGCAGAGCCGCCGTGAGCGCAAGCGCTGCGGCAAACAGCATGCCGTAGGATTTGAACGCCAGCGCCAGCCCCAGCCCGATGAAGATGATGCCGATATTCTCCACCGTGTGATAGGCAAGGAGCCGTTTGAGATCGTGCTGCATGAGCGCGTAGAGCACGCCCATCACCGCGGTGATGCCGCCGAGCGCGAGCACCACGATGCTCCACCACCAGGCCGGGCCGCCGGTGAGATCGAATACGATGCGTACAAAGCCGTAGACGGCGACTTTGGTCATCACCCCGCTCATCAGCGCCGACACATGGCTCGGCGCCGCCGGGTGCGCGAGCGGAAGCCATGCATGCAATGGCACGATGCCGGCCTTGGAGCCCGCGCCGATCAGCGCCAGGATCATGGCAAGCGCGCCGATCATGCTGGCGGGATGGGCCGCGCGCATCTGCCCGAATGCATAGAACCCGTCGGGTCCGGCAAGCAGGCCGAAGGCGAGCAGCAGAGCGAGCGTGCCGAAGCTCGCCATGACCAGATAGACGTAACCGGCGCGGACATTGTCGGGAACGCGGTGGTGCGCCATCACCAGAGCCCACGACGTGAGCGACATGAACTCCCAGGAGACAAGGAAGGTGAAAGCATCGTCGGCCAGCACGACCAGCGTCATGCCGGCGACAAAGGCGGGATAGAACGGCAGCACCCGCTCCGGTGTCTTTTCGTGCTCGCCGTAACCCAACGCGAACAGGCTCGCGCTCGCGGCGCCGAGATCGACCACGGCGAGGAAGAAGGCCGACAGCGCGTCGAGGCGGAAATGCGCGCCGAGCCATGGCAGGCCGACCGGCAGCGTCAGGCTTTCGGAGGCGGCTGCGCCGAGAAGATGCGTCACGGCGGCGACCAGCGAAATGGCGGATACCACCATGCTCGCGCCGTAGATCAGACGGCTTGCCGCCGCGGCCCGCCCGATGATCACCGCGCACACTCCGAGTGCGAGCTGAAAGGCGGCACCGGCGAGCGCAAGCGTTAGTGTCACGACGCCGGCCTCTTCAGCCGCACGCCCCGGCCGCCGCCGGAACTCACCGTATTGTCGGTCATCAGCTCGATCCCGAGCGAGTCGAGGGCGGCGATCAGTTTCATCAGCGAATCGACGTTGCCGCGGACGACTCCATCGCTCGCTTCCATGCGTTGGATGGTCGGCAGCGACAGGCTGGCGGCTTCAGCGAGTGTGCGCTGGTCGATGCCAAGAAGCGCGCGCGAGGCTCGGATTTGGCCGGCAGTAATCATGATTGAAGACCTTAGTATTGATATTTAAAACATCTATAATTACGATTGGCAATCCTATATCGACATACAATACGTGTTTTTGGGATGACTGTGATCGCGATGTCGCCGCCGCATCCGCATGCTCACGGCTGGCGCCGCGCCGACGCCCCCGAGGTCGCGGCTTCCGAACGGCGGCCCGGAGGCCGCTCAGCGATTTTACAATTTTACGAGCGATGAGATTGTCCGGCGCTGTCGCAAGCAGCGTGCGGCCGGAACGAGAGCGGTCAGCGCTTCTTGCGCAGCCTTACCACCACGTCGATGCGGGCAATTTCGTAACCTTCAGGCGGCACCGGCGCCTTGCCGACGACAACGTCGGTCGAAGGAATGTCGAGCAGATCGTTCTTGTCCTCGATAAAGAAGTGATGGTGCTCGGTATTGTTGGTGTCGAAATAGGCCTTCGAGCCGTCGACGGGGACTTGGCGCAGCAAGCCGACCTCGGTGAATTGGTGCAGCGTGTTGTAAACGGTGGCGAGCGACACCGGCACCTTGGCGCGGTTCGCTTCCTCGTACAGCATTTCCGCGGTGACGTGGCGGTCGCCCTTGGCGAACAGGATCCAGCCGAGCGCCATGCGCTGCCGGGTGGGGCGCAAGCCGACTTCGCGCAGCTTTGCCTTCACATCGTGCCAGGGGCAGCCGGTGAGATCGTCGGTGCCGGCCGGCGGGCGCGGCTGTACCACGGGCGCCGTTGCCGGCATGCCGGCAGCGGGAACGAGGGGACGCAGGGGTGGTCGCGACGGGTTCATTGCTGCACCTGACGGCCTTGCTTGCGAGCCGCGCGGAGATTGTTACAACTGAAATTATTATACGCTGTTCGGCGTGTCGGCTGCAACTCCCAAGGCTGTGAGGGGTAGCGGCCGTTTTGGCGGCACCGCAATTGTGGTTTCCGAGGGGGTGCGGCTTTGCCGCCATATTCCCATGTGTTAGGGAACAGCGCGAGAATCTTGTACTTGGTAGTGCCACTTTGCGTCCGACGTTCGAATCCGAGCATGCCGCTACGTATCACGAACTTCGGAGGCCGGGCACGCGGTGGGGGCGGAGAGACGGAGGATGCAAGAACGGCGTTCACACTTCGACTATGAGGACCTGCTCGCCTGCGGGCGGGGCGAGCTTTTTGCCAAAGGTCCGCAGCTGCCTCTGCCGCCGATGCTGATGTTCGACCGTATTTCCGAGATAGCCGAAGTCGGCGGTGAATACGGCAAGGGGCTCGTTCGCGCTGTCCTCGATCTCAAACCCGATCTCTGGTTCTTCCCGTGCCACTTCAAGGGCGATCCGGTGATGCCGGGATGCCTTGGGCTCGACGCGCTGTGGCAGATGCTCGGTTTCTTCCTCGGTTGGCTCGGCGCTCCGGGAAAAGGCCGCGCGCTCGGCGTGGGCGAGATCAAGTTCTCCGGCACGGTGCTGCCGACCATGAAAAAGGTCGTGTACGGCATCGACATCAAGCGGGTGATGCGGTCCAGACTTGTGCTCGGCGTGGCCGACGGCTGGCTGTCCGCCGACGGTTCCGTGATTTATAAGGCGCTTGACCTGAAGGTCGGGTTGTTTCTCGATCCGGCGCCGCAGGCCAGCGAAGCCTGAACGAAAAGCCGCGCCCGGCGGCTCGATTGCAGGCGACACGACAGCGACGAGGCGAAAGATGAGGCGGGTGGTCGTCACCGGGATGGGCATCGTCTCGTCCATTGGCAACAACACGCAGGAAGTGCTGGCGTCGCTGCGCGAAGCCAAATCCGGCGTGGTGCGCGCCGACAAATATGCCGAGCTTGGTTTCCGTTGCCACGTGCATGGGGCGCCGACGCTCGACGCCAGCGAGGCGGTCGACCGCCGCGCCATGCGTTTTCTCGGCGGCGGCGCCGCCTGGAACCATGTCGCCATGGAACAGGCGATCCGCGATGCCGGCCTGGAAGAATCCGAAATCTCGAACGAGCGCACCGGCATCGTCATGGGCTCGGGCGGGCCTTCGACCCGGGCGATCGTCGAGGCGGCCGACATCGCGCGCAGCAAAGGGCCGAAACGCGTCGGGCCGTTCGCCGTGCCGAAGGCGATGTCGTCGACGGCATCGGCCACGCTCGGCACCTGGTTCAAGATCAAGGGGCTGAGCTATTCGATCTCGTCGGCTTGCGCGACCTCGAACCATTGCATCGGCAACGCCTACGAGCTGATCCAATACGGCAAGCAGGACATGATGTTCGCCGGCGGCTGCGAGGAACTCGATTGGACGCTGACGGTCTTGTTCGACGCCATGGGGGCGCTGTCGTCGAAATATAACGATACGCCCGCGAAGGCGTCGCGCGCCTACGACGTTGATCGCGACGGCTTTGTCATCAGCGCCGGCGCCGGCGTGCTGGTGCTCGAGGAGCTCGAGCACGCCAAAGCGCGCGGCGCACGCATCTATGCCGAGCTCGCCGGTTACGGCGCGACCTCGGACGGCGCCGACATGGTGGCGCCGTCGGGCGAGGGCGCGGCGCGCTGCATGCGCATCGCGCTCAAAGACGTGAAGCCGCCGGTCGATTACATCAATCCGCACGCCACTTCGACGCCGATCGGCGATCTCAAGGAGATCGAGGCGATCCGCGAGGTGTTCGGCTCCGGTGAAAAATGTCCGCCGATTTCGGCCACCAAGTCGCTCACCGGCCATTCGCAGGGCGCGACCGGCGTGCATGAAGCGATCTATTCGCTGTTGATGATGAATAGCGGCTTCATCTGCGAAAGCGCCAATATCGAAAATCTCGATCCGGCTTTCGCCGACATGCCAATTCTGCGCGAGCGTCGCGATAACGTGACGCTCGGCTGCGTGCTGTCGAATTCGTTCGGGTTCGGCGGCACCAACGCGTCCCTCGTGTTCAAGCGGTTGGATGCGTAGCGTTGTGAACGCACCATTCGACGTCATGGCCGGGCTTTGTCCCGGCCATCCACGTCTTATGGATATCGAAAATCTTATGGAGATCAAAAGACTTATGGAGATCAAAGACGTGGATGCCCGGCACATAGTCGAGCGAAGCGACGCCGTTCTTCGAACGGCTATGGCCGGGCATGACGGGGAGAGTAAAAGCGCATGGAAGGTTTGATGCACGGCAAGCGCGGCCTGATCATGGGGGTCGCTAATGACCACTCGATCGCCTGGGGCATCGCGCGGACGCTGGCCGCGCATGGCGCGGCGCTCGCCTTCACCTATCAAGGCGACTCGCTCGGCAAGCGCGTCAAGCCGCTCGCCGCATCGGTGAATGCCGATCTGGTGATGCCGTGCGATGTCGAGGACATCGCTTCGGTCGATGCGGTGTTCGCCGAGATCGGGCGGAGCTGGGGGACGATGGACTTTCTCGTCCATGCCATTGCCTTCTCCGACAAGAATCAGCTTGCCGGGCGTTATGCCGACACCACGCGCGAAAATTTCCTGCGCACCATGCTGATCTCGTGCTTCGCCTTCACCGAGGCGGCCAATCGCGCCGCGGCGCTGATGCCGAATGGCGGGGCGATGGTGACGCTGACCTATAACGGCGGCGATCGCGCCATGCCCAACTACAACGTCATGGGCCCCGCCAAGGCCGCGCTTGAATCGTCAGTGCGCTATCTCGCGGTCGACTTCGGCGCGCAGGCGATCCGGGTGAACGCCATCTCGGCCGGGCCGATCCGCACGCTCGCCGGCGCCGGGATCGGCGATGCGCGCATGATGTTTGCGTTTCAGCAGCGCCACTCGCCGCTGCATCGCGGCGTAACGCTCGACGATCTCGGCGGCGCCGGGCTTTATCTGCTCTCCGATCTCTCGACCGGCGTCACCGGCGAAATTCATTTCGTCGATTCCGGCTACAACATCATCGCCATGCCGCACCCGGACGCGCTGCGCGCCGATCAAGGGCGGGTGGAGTAGGCGCCGCTGTCCGCAGCCGCGCAGGGGCATGCAGTCCGCTTCCGGTGCCCTGCCGATCAGTGGCGATCAAAAACGTGCGACCCAGAGCCGCATCGAAGCTTTCTGCGGCGGCGCGGGGGTGCGGGTCTTCTCTTCGCTAAATTGCGGTACCCACTGATGGATTTGCGACCGCGCTCTTGCGTGGCCAGGGTGCGAAAGGGCGGCTGACGGCTAAATTGTGACATGTGATGAATATTGACATTCGTCATTCATCAGGACATCTTTTGCGTTAATGCGAGGTATACGGATTTCGCGTTAATGCGAGGTATCCAGATGTGGAAGCATATTGATCTCGTTAGCCATCCCAGTGCGTTAGCTCGGTTTACGGCGGCTGGGGCGCTGGCGCTGGCGCTCGCGGGCTGTAACGAGATTGCGGCGCAACATGCCGCCCCCATCAGGCCGGTGTTGGTCGCCGGCGTCCACTACGTCGCAGCGGCTCGCGATCGCACTTTTGTCGGCACCATTCGCCCGCGCATCGAAAGCGATCTGGGTTTCCGTGTCGGCGGAAAGGTGTCGAAGCGCCTCGTTGAGGTCGGCGCCCTCGTGGTTGCCGGCCAGCCGCTCGCGACCCTCGACGAGGTCGACCTCAAATTGCAGGCCGAGCAGGCGGAGGCGGAATTGCGCGCCGCGACCGGCGTGCTCGGGCAGGCGAGCGCCGCTGAAGCGCGCACCAAGGAACTCCGGCAGAAAGGTTGGTCGACCGACGCGCAGCTCGACCAGGCCAAAGCCGCAGCCGATGAGGCGCGCGCGCAACTCAATCGCGCCGAGCGTTCGGTGGAACTGACGAAAAACAGTCTGTCCTATGCGACGCTTGTCGCGGACGCTCCGGGCGTCGTCACGTCAACGCTGGTCGAGCCCGGCCAGGTGGTCGCAGCCGGCCAGACCGCCTTCCGCGTCGCGCAACTTGCCGAAAAGGAGGTCGTGGTCGCGGTCCCCGAAACGCTTCTGGCGCGCGCCAAGTCAGGTGAGGCACGGGTCTCCATCTGGTCCGTGCCGGACAAACTCTATGTCGCGAAGCTGCGCGAGCTTGCGCCATCGGCCGATCCTGCGACGCGGACCTATCTCGCGAAGTTTTCCATGCCCGGCGTTGGCGACGAGGTGCAACTCGGCATGACGGCGACGCTGATCCTGTCCGAACCGGCAAGCGAACGCGTGGCGCGTCTGCCGCTGTCGGCGCTGTTCGACCAAGGTGCCGGGCCGGCCATGTATGTGGCGGATGCGACCACCGGTGCGGTCACGCTCAAGCCGGTGACCGTGAAGGCCTATGAGAGCAACGACGTCCTGATCAGCGGCGGCGTCGAGGAAGGCGCGAAGGTCGTGGCGCTCGGCGTTCAGAAGCTCAATCCCGCCGAGAAGGTCAAAATCGTGTCGTCGCTGTCGTTCTGAGCGAAGACAATTGAAGGTTTCCGGATTGCTGCGGAGAGCACGATGAGCCGTTTCAATGTCTCGGCATGGGCCGTCGCGCATCCGGCTCTGATCCTCTTTTTGATCGTGATGCTCGGCGCGGCGGGCCTGTTTTCCTATCGAAATCTGGGACGCGACGAAGATCCTTCATTCACCATCAAGCTCGTGGTCGTCACCGCCATGTGGCCGGGCGCGACCGCCGCCGAGATGCAGACGCAGGTCGCCGATCCGATTGAAAAGAAGCTGCAGGAGCTTCCTTACTTCGACAAGGTGACAACCTACAGCAAGCCGTCATTCACGGCGATGCAGGTCGCTTTCAAGGACAACACGCCGGCCCGCGACGTGCAGCAGCTCTTCTATCAGCTGCGCAAGAAGCTTAGCGACATCAAAGACGACCTTCCGGCCGGACTGATCGGGCCTTCGGTCAATGATGAATGGGGCGACGTCAATTCGATCTTGTACATGCTCACAGCCGACGGCGCCGACTATGCGCAGATGAAAAAGGTCGCTGAGGCTTTCCGCCAGCGCCTCCTCAAGGTCAAGAATGTAACCAAAGTAAACCTCTACGGCACGCAGGACGAGAAAATCTACGTCGAATTTTCGAATGCCAAGCTGGCGACGCTCGGCATCACGTCCGATCAGTTGTTTCAGTCGCTGGCCCGGCAGAACGCGGTCGTGCCGGCCGGAGTTTTGGAGACCACGGCGCAGCGCGTGCCGTTGCGCGTGACCGGCGCGCTCGACGGCGCGAAGGCCGTCGCCGAGACCCCGGTCGAGGCCAACGGCCGGGTGTTCCGCGTCGGCGACATTGCCACGGTAACGCATGGTTTTGCCGACCCGCCGGACTTTTTGGTGCGCCAAAAAGGCAAACCCGCGATCGGCGTCGGCATCGTCATGGCGAAGGGCGCCAATATCCTGGAACTCGGCCCGGCGGTCGGGAACGCGACCGCCGACTTCATGGCGGCGGTTCCACAGGGGTTCGATCTCGAACAGATCGCCGATCAGCCGGTCGTCGTCGATCACGCCGTGGGAGAGTTTGTCCGTTCGTTTATTGAGGCGCTGGCGATCGTCTTGTTTGTCAGCTTTCTCGCGCTCGGCTGGCGCACCGGCATTGTGGTCGCACTGTCCGTGCCGCTCGTGCTTGCCATCGTTTTCGTCGTGATGAATGCCATCGGTCTTGATCTGCACCGGATCACGCTCGGCGCATTGATTATCGCGCTCGGACTTCTGGTCGATGACGCCATCATCGCGGTCGAGATGATGGTGGTGAAGATGGAGCAGGGCTGGGACCGCATCCGCGCGGCGTCGTTCGCGTGGGAATCCACGGCATTCCCGATGTTGACGGGCACTCTCGTTACAGCCGCCGGCTTTCTTCCCATCGGCTTCGCCAACTCCTCGGTGGGTGAATATGCCGGCGGCATCTTCTGGGTCGTCGCCATCGCGCTTTTGGCATCGTGGGTCGTGGCCGTCGTCTTCACTCCGTATATCGGCGTGAAGCTCCTGCCCAACTTCAAGCGGCTCAAGCCCGGGGAAGATCCGCACGCGATCTATGAAACCCGGCTTTATCGCGGGCTCCGCCGCGCCATCGAATGGTGCGTGAGGCGGCGCGGCCTGGTCGTGCTCGCGACCATCGGTATTTTTGCGCTGTCGATCGCGGCCTTCGGTTATGTCCAGCAGCAATTCTTTCCATTGTCGGAACGGCCCGAGCTGTTCTTCCAGCTGCGCCTGCCGGCGGGCACGGCGTTCGGTACGACGCTGGAATCGGTCAAGCGCGCGGAGGCGCTGCTCAAGGACGATACGGACATCGCCACCTACACCGCCTATGTCGGCCGCGGCTCGCCGCGGTTCTGGCTCGGCCTCAATCCGCAACTGCCCGACGAATCCTTCGCCGAGATCGTGATCGTCTCGAAGGGCGTTGAGGCGCGCGAGCGCATCAAGGAGCGGGTCGAAAAAGCGGTGGCGGAGGGCGCGCTCTCGGAAGCGCGGGTGCGCGTCGACCGTTTCAATTTCGGACCGCCGGTCGGCTTCCCGGTGCAGTTCCGCGTCATCGGTCCCGATGCGAAAAAGGTCAGGGAGATCGCCTATCAGGTGCGCGAGGTGATGCGCGCCGACGACAAGGTGATCGATCCGCATCTCGATTGGAACGAACAAGCGCCGTATCTGAAGCTCGTCGTCGATCAGGATCGCGTGCGGGCGATGGGATTGACGCCGCAGGATATCGCGCAGTCGCTGAGCATGCTGATTTCCGGCCTGCCGATCACGACGGTGCGCGACGGTATCGAGAAGGTGGCCGTTGTGGCGCGCGCCGTGCCGGGGGAGCGGCTCGACCTGGCGCATATTGACGATCTGTCGCTCTATTCGCGCAACGGCGTGGCCGTTCCGCTGTCGCAGATCGCTCATGTCGAATACAGCCACGAGGAGCCGATCCTGTGGCGCATCAATCGCGACATGGCGATCACGGTGCGCGGCGATGTCGTCGATGGCGCGCAGCCGCCCGACGTCACCAATGCGGTCTGGCCCAAGCTTCAGTCGATCCGCGACAGCCTCGAGCCGGCCTACCGGATCGAAATCGGCGGCGCCATCGAGGAATCGCAGAAGGGCAATGCCTCGATCTTCGTCCTGTTCCCGGTCATGATGTTTGTGATGCTGACGCTGTTGATGATTCAGCTTCAGAGCATCTCCCGGCTGATCCTGGTCTTCCTGACGGCGCCGCTCGGCATCATTGGCGCCTCCTTGGGTCTCAACCTCGCCGACAAGCCGTTCGGCTTTGTCGCGCTGCTCGGGCTCATTGCGCTCGCCGGAATGACCATGCGGAACGCCGTCATTTTGGTCGATCAGATCGAATCTGACGTGAACCACGGGTCGACCCGCCGCGATGCGATCGTGGAGGCGACCGTCCGCCGCGCCCGGCCCGTCGTCCTGACCGCGCTGGCGGCGATCCTCGCCATGATCCCCCTGTCGCGCTCAGCTTTCTGGGGGCCGATGGCGATCACCATCATGGGCGGCCTGTTTGTGGCGACTTTCTTAACCCTGCTGTTCCTGCCCAGCCTTTACGCAATGTGGTATCGTAAGCGCCTCGACGAGCGCGGCGGCGACGCGAGCAACGTCTCGTCCGCAGCCGAGGGGAGGGAACAAGTCGTGCCGGTCGCCATCGCGGCCGAGTGAAGCCGAACCAACAAAGATAAGAACGAAGGGCTGCCATGACTGACGTGATGGAGCACACCGAAACGGATGTACGAGAGCGGATTCTCGTCACCGCCGAGCGTCTGTTTCGCGAAATCGGCTATCAGAAAACCACGGTGGCCGACATCGCCAAAGCGCTGCGCATGAGCCCGGCGAATGTGTACCGCTTCTTCAACTCCAAAAAGTCGATCACGGCCGGCGTTGCGCGCCGGCTCATGGGAGAGGTTGAACGGGCGCTCCAGCTCATCGCCGAGCGGCCAGGCACGGCGGAAGAGCGCCTGCGCGAACTGCTGCGAACCGTGCATCGCATGAACTCGGACCGCTATGCCGGCGATTCGAAAATGCACGAGATGGTCGCGGTCGCCATGGAAGAGAATTGGGACGTTTGTCTGGCGCACATAGAGTCCATCATCGGCGTCACCGGCGCGGTCATCGCAGACGGCGTCGCGTCCGGCGAATTTCACGCGTCCGATATCCGGGTTGCCGCGCTATGCACGCTGACCGCGACGGTGCGCTTTATTCATCCGCAACTCATCGCTGAATTTGCCGACAAGCCCACCGCGACGCTCGATCAGATGATCGATTTTGTCATCGCTGGGCTGAGCGCGCCGGCCCGGTGACAGGCTCAGCGACGCCGTTCTTCGAACGGCTATGGCCGGGTATGACGTCTTAAAGCTTCTCCACGTGCGGCATGATCTCGGTTCGAAACAAATCGAGTGAGCGCAGCGCGTCTTTCAGCGACATCGTGCCAAGGAACAGATAGGTGAGCAGATAGTTGATGCCGAGCTCGGCGACGAGCTTTTCGATCCCGGCGCGCACGGTCTGCGGCGAGCCGGCGATCACGCCGCCATGCGCGACCATCTCCTCGTAGCTTCCCCCGTGCGGAATGACCAGCCGCGCCTGCGGGCCCACGTCGCCGAGCCTGACCTTGAGCCAATTGAGATTGGCGAGGTGCGCTTCCATCGCGGGCTTGGCGAAGCCATGCGCTTCGGCGTCGGTGTCGGCGACGAAAATATGCCGCTGGATGCCGATCACGGCGCCGCCGGAGAATTCCGGATTCGGCTGCGCCGGCGCTCCGCGTTTGCCGAGCGCTGCACGATAGGCGTCGATGCAGACCTTGGCTGCCGCCGTCGCCCCGAGCGTCACGAAATGCAGTCCCTGCTCGCCGGCCCAGGTCGCTCCGACCGCGCTCGATGAGGCGTACCAGAAGGGCGGGTGCGGCTGCTGCAGCGGGCGCAGCGCGATCGGCACATTCTCGTAGCTGAAATACTTGCCTTCGTAGGTGAGCGTGTCGGTCTTTAGCCCGGCGCTGATGCATCGATAGGCGTCGACGAAAATGTCGCGCAACTCATCGTGCTCGACCTTGTGGAATTTCAGCTCGAAAGGCGACACGCCGCGGCCGACGCCGACATCGAGCCGGCCGTGGCTCAAGTGGTCGAGCATGCAGATCTCCTCGATCAGCCGCAGCGGCGAATAGAGCGTCAGCAGATAGACCAGCGGCCCGAACCGCAGGCGCTTGGTCTCGCGGGCGAGCGCGCCCAGAAAGACGCCGGGAACCGGCACCATGTTGAGCGGAGTCGCGTGGTGCTCGGCGACATGCATGCAATAGATGCCGGCCTTGTCGGCCGCCGCGGCGAATTCGATGCGTTCGTCGAAAAGCTGGGTGAGCGGCCGTTGGCCGTCTTCGATGTGGTCGAAAAGTCCAATTTTCATGATGCCTCTCTGCCCCTGGCCGCTCGTCTGGGTCCCAGCTTTGGCGGGGACGAGCGGACGTGCCTCCCTTTCTGCCTTCTGCCATCTTCTGCGGCGGTCATCCATCCTCCATGGGCGCCGGATAGCCATGCGCCATCCTCTTGCTTCGCCCGCGCGCACACGCCACATCTGCGGGTCATGTCCACCTCACCCGCCATAGAAGTCGAGCGGCTGGTCAAGATCTATAAGCATGCGCCGGCTGTCGACGGCATCTCGTTTTCGATCGCGCGCGGCTCGATCACGGGGCTGTTGGGCGGCAACGGCGCCGGCAAGACCACGACCATCGCCATGATCATGGGTCTGCTCACGCCGACCTCGGGCAGCGTGAAGGTGCTCGGCGCGCAAATGCCGCAGCAGCGCTATCGGGTGCTGCAGCGGATGAATTTCGAAAGCCCCTATGTCGAAATGCCGATGCGGCTCACCATCCGGCAGAATCTCACCATCTTCGGCATGCTCTACGGCGTGCGAAACGTCGCCGAGCGGATCGAGGAACTGGGCGAAGCGCTTGACCTGACCCGTCTGCTCGATCGGCCGACCGGCAAGCTTTCGGCCGGGCAGAAGACGCGCGTTTCGCTCGCCAAGGCGCTGATCAATTCGCCCGAGCTGTTGTTGCTCGATGAGCCGACCGCCTCGCTCGATCCGGACACCGCCGATTGGGTGCGGGCGCGGCTCGAACGCTACTGCCGGGACCGGCACGCCACGATGCTGCTCGCCTCGCACAACATGCATGAGGTCGAGCGCCTGTGCGAGCGCGTCATCATCATGAAGCAGGGACGCGTCGAGGACGACGACACGCCGGCGCGGCTCTTGGCCCGTTACGGCCGCCGCACATTGGAGGAAGTCTTCCTCGATGTCGCGCGCGGGCGCGACGACGCGCGCGAGGCCGCGCAATGATCACGGCGACCGAAAGCGCGTTCGCTTTTTCGCCGCGGCGGGTGGCGGCGATGATGCTGCGCTATTGGTATCTCTTGCGCTCGTCCTGGCCGCGGCTGATCGAGCTGATCTACTGGCCCGCGGTGCAGATGATCACCTGGGGCTTCATCCAATATTACGTGATGCAGAATGCCGGCTTCTTTGCCCGCGCCGGCGGCACGCTGATCGGCGCGGTCCTGTTGTGGGACATTCTGTTCCGCGGGCAGCTCGGCTTTTCCATCTCATTTCTCGAGGAGATGTGGGCGCGCAACATTGGCAACCTGATGATGTCGCCGTTGCGGCCGGTCGAATTCATCACCGCGCTGATGGTGATGAGCATCGTGCGCTTGGCGATCGGGGTGGTGCCGGTGACGCTGCTGGCGCTGATTTTCTTCGGCTTCAATCTTTACGGGCTCGGCTTTGCGCTGGTGGCCTTCTTCATCAATCTGATGCTGACCAGCTGGGCGGTCGGGATTTTCGTATCGGGGCTGGTGCTGCGGAACGGACTGGGCGCAGAAAACCTCGCCTGGTCGATCATGTTTTTGTTCATGCCGCTGGCCTGCGTCTATTACCCGGTCACGACGCTGCCGGTCTGGTTGCAGCCGGCCGCCTGGGCGCTGCCGCCGACTTACGTCTTCGAGGGCATGCGTGCGCTATTGATCGAGCACACCTTCCGCGCCGATCTCATGGTCGAGGCGCTGGCGCTCAATGCGGTGTTCCTGGCCGTCGGGATATTCGGCTTCCTCAAGTTCCTGCAAGCCGCCCGCCGCCACGGTTCATTAATGCAGACCGGCGAATAGTCGCAAGCGAGCGCCTGGAGCGCAATCGCTCCGGATTGAATCGATTGGCGCTCTAACATTTTGGTGGAGCATGATCTTTTCGGAAATCCGGATTCCACTTTTCCGGATCATGCTCGAATGCGGCGCGGCCGCGTCTTCTTTCTCACGGGGTGGAACTGGCCTTACGTAAGAAACCGGGAAAAATTTGCGTTTATGATCACGATATGACAAATCATTCCCATATTGCTGCAACGCAGCAAGCCGGGCAAGGATCGTCTATGGCCATCGGGGAGTTCGGCGGCGCGCCTGCCGTGCCGGGCGGCGTGCTGGCGTCCACGCCACTCTACTGGCTCTACGAACTGACCCATGCCGCCTTGAATCCTGCGCGTGCGGCCGCCGACGCTACGCGGCTGCTGTTTCGAAATCCGCTCAATCCCCTCTACTCCACGAGTTTCGGAAAATCGGTCGTCGCCGCCGCCGAAATGTTCGAGCGCTCGACCCGCCGTTACGGCCAGCCCGATTGGCGGATTTCCTCGACGCTGGTCGGCGGCGAACGCGTGCCGGTGCACATCACCAGCGTGTGGGAGCGGCCGTTCTGCCGGGTCCTTCATTTCGAGCGGGTGTTCGAACGGCCGCCGCGCCGGCCGCAGCCGCGGCTTCTGCTGGTCGCGCCGCTCTCGGGCCATTATGCGACCTTGCTGCGCGGCACGGTCGAGGCGTTCCTGCCCAATCACGATGTCTACATCACCGAGTGGCGCGATGCGCGGACTGTGCCGCTGGCGGAGGGCATGTTCGATCTCGACGATTACATCGATTACGTGATCTCCATCCTGCATGCGCTGGGCGGCGAAACGCATGTCGTGGCGGTGTGCCAGCCGGCCGTGCCCGTGCTCGCTGCCGCCGCGGTGATGGAGGCTGATGACGATCCGCATCTACCAGTGACGATGACGCTGATGGGCGGGCCGATCGACACGCGGGTCAATCCGACCGCCGTCAACATGCTGGCGCAAAAGCGCGGCATCAACTGGTTCCGCCACAACGTCATCACCAAGGTGCCGTTTCCCAATCCCGGATTCATGCGCGACGTCTATCCGGGCTTTTTGCAGCTCAACGGCTTCATCAGCATGAATCTCGATCGCCATATCGAGGCGCATCGCCAGCTGTTCCTCAATCTGGTCAAAGGCGACGGCAACTCGGCGCAGAAGCACAAAGAGTTCTACGACGAATATCTCGCGGTCATGGATCTGTCCGCCGAGTTCTATCTGCAAACGGTCGACACCGTGTTCGTGCGTCACGCGCTGCCGAAGGGTGAAATGATGCATCGCGACCGGCCGGTCGATCCGGGGCAGATCCGGCGCGTGGCCCTGCTGACCGTCGAAGGTGAGCACGACGATATTTCCGGCGTTGGTCAGACCGAAGCGGCGCACCGGCTATGCGTCAACCTGCCGCCCGAGCGGCAGGCGCATTGGTTGCAGCCCGGCGTCGGCCATTATGGTGTGTTCAACGGCTCGCGTTTCCGGTCAGAGATCGCCCCCCGCATCGCCGACTTCATCCTGTCGATGAGCCAAGGGGCACGCGGCCGACAAATCGCGGCCGCTGCGGTCCCGCGCGGCAACGGGGCTGTGCGCGCGCAGGTTAAGACCTAGGCAGAAT
This sequence comes from uncultured Alphaproteobacteria bacterium, assembly GCA_963831135.1. GTDB lineage: Bacteria > Pseudomonadota > Alphaproteobacteria > Rhizobiales > Xanthobacteraceae > BOG-931. The sequence goes on along the minus strand of CAWHPH010000062.1, from coordinate 75,479 downwards.
ACAACCAGAACGAAGCTTCGCGCCGCCTGCCTTGGCAGCAAGGCCCGATTTATCGGCCAAAACCTGGTGATTGCCGGTCGCGCCACCGCCCGGACAGGCGTGCGTGCGGCAAGCGTTTGAGAAATCGGCATTATTTTGGAATCACCGACGTCAGATTTTCTTACTTGTGACAACCGAAAATATGAAGCCATATTCATTTCATAAAACGCGTTATATTGGGTGTTACGCTTCGTTCGACCGCTAAAGCTGGTATATGACCGCCGCCTTTATCAAAGGCACTTCAGTCTTCTTCGGATGTGGCACTATCGGCCCGGGGTGGGGTCTGGGGTCACCGGCCATGTCATCGCGTGCACTGCTTTATCGTCGGCCGAGTGAGCCGCAGGCTATCGAAGTCATCTTCGAGCGCTCGATTTACCTCGTGCGTGTGCGCCGGCATCGGCAGGCGCGCCGTTACACGTTGCGCATCGCCGCCGCGACCCGCGAAGTGATGCTCACGATCCCGCCGCGCGGCACCTTGAAAGAGGCGCGCGAGTTCGCGCAGAAGCATGGCGGCTGGATCGCCGCGCGTCTCGGCCGTCTTCCGGAAGCCGTGCGGTTCGCGCACGGCATCGTCATTCCACTGCGCGGCGAGCCGCACCGGATCGCGCATCGCCGCAGTGTGCGCGGCACGGTCTGGATCGAGACCGACGACGGCGGCGAGCGACTATTATGCGTGGCCGGCGACGCTCCGCATATCGATCGGCGCGTCGGGGATTTTCTGCGGCGCGAGGCCAGGCACGAGCTCGAAGCTGCGAGCCAGCGCCACGCCGCCCAACTTGGGGTCGTTGTCAGGCGGATTTCGGTGCGCGATCAGGCCAGCCGCTGGGGCTCCTGCTCGACCGCGGGCGTGTTGTCCTATTCCTGGCGGCTCATTCTTGCCCCGGGCTTTGTCCTGAACTATCTCGCCGCGCACGAAGTGGCGCACCTGGTCGAGATGAACCATTCCGTCCGATTTTGGCGACTGGTTCAGCGCCTCTGCCCCGATCACGAACGGGCCAAAGTGTGGCTCGACGTGCATGGCAGCGATCTGCATCGCTACGGGCTGCCGCAGAACGGCGACGTGGCATAGCCGGCTAGATCGGGTGACGCGCTGAGCCGTCTCAGTGCTGCCCCGGGCTTTCCACCGCCACGACATTGGCAGGCGACCCGAGGAGGCCGAGCGACAGCTTTGCGGCCACGACGAGCAGCGTTGCCGCCAGCACCAAGCGCAGCGCCGGCTCGGGCAAGCGCACGGCGGCATAGCTGCCGATCAAGATGCCCGGCACCGAGCCCAAAATCAGCAGACCGAAAACCTGAAAGTCGACCGAGCCGAGCAGCCAATGCCCGATGCCGGCGACCAGCGTGAGCGGTACGGCATGCGCGATGTCGGATCCGACGATCTTGACGGCGGGAAGCTTGGGGTAAAGCAGCAGCAGGCACGTCACGCCGATCGCGCCCGTACCCACCGACGACAAGGAGACGATCGTCCCCAGCACGGCGCCGACGGCGACCGTCAGCGCCGCAACCTTGTTGGGCGCCAAGCGACCGAGCCTGTCCGCATAACGGGTGACGATCCGGCCGCGGAAGACCAGGACCACCGCCGTAGCGACCAAAGCCAATGTCAGGACGGCGTTGACCAGATTGCGCCCGGCGGCGCCGTTGATGTCGAGCGCGCTCATCGCCGCGACGGTGACGACCGTCATCGGGACACTGCCGGTTGCCAGCCGGCGCACCACGCGCCAGTCGATCGATCCCTTGAAGCCATGAACCACGCTGCCGGCCGTCTTGGTGGCGGCGGCATGCAGCAGATCGGTGCCGACCGCGGCAGCCGGATGAATGCCGAACAAAAGGATCAGGATAGGGGTCATCAGCGCGCCGCCGCCGACGCCAGTCATGCCGACCAGCAATCCGACGGCGAAGCCGGATATCGTATAGAGGTACGGAATAGACTGAATCGCGCTCATGCTGTGGTCCCGGCGCCATCCTCCCCGGCGGTGATGGCCAGTTTTCGCGCAATCATCCGCACATGAGTTTAGGCGATTTTTGCCGCCCGCGCACGGCCTGGCCCGCCAGGCGTCAAAAGCTTTTGCGCATGCCGTTCATGCAGGAAGGCTTTTGCCTACGGACACAGTGAGCCGCCGGGCGCTTTTGCAGTCAGGAACGGCTGCCGGCTTGTCAGGCGGAGCGGATTTAATAAACAACACACGGCTTGCCGCAGTGCGGCGTAACCTTTGTCCGCAAGAGGCGTCGCCAGTGGATTCGACCGTGTCAACCGCGGGCGTTTTGCCGCAGCAAATAACACTAACGCGTGATCCGCGTTGCATCTGAAGAGGGTGCACAATATGTCGACAACACTAGGCCAGACCGGGCGGCTCCCCCATCCCCCGACACCCCGCCGTCCGGCCATATAAGCCTGAGTTGAGGCAACAACTTAAGAACCCCAAGCGCGTAATCTGCTTGGGGTTCTTTTTTGGCAAAGCCTCCGCCATAGCCGGTTCCCGGCAAGTTCCTCCCCGCCATCCGCATCCTTGAACTGTTTAGAATTCTAAGACGCTGATGCCGCGCACGGCGCGCAGAGCAACGCCCTTGTTAGGACGCATATTCGCGCGCAGGCGATGCTGGACTTTAGTCTTTCACCAGATCGCCCAAGAGACTCGCTGCGACGGTGAGTTTCGATAAGGTCAGGCCGGAATTGGCGATTTCGTGGATCGCGCCGCGGATACGCTCGACTTCGCCCTTGCGCGGCATCACCCACGCCTCGACCGCGCGCGCGCCGGTCGCGCCGTTGCCGACCATGGCCGCGGTCAAGCGGCGTTCGGCGTCGCCGATGGAGTCGCGCGCCCGGTCGAGCGCCAGCCGGTCGAAATAATCGGCGATCGGAATCTTTCCGGCGGCGCTGGCGATACGGTCGAGCTTGAAGAAGGCGCCGGTCGCGAAATAAGTGGCTGCCACCTCGCCGACGGGCTTGCCGGTCCGGTCGGCGACCAGAACGATGTCGGGCGCGGCGGTGAGCGGCCCGAGGTTGGCCATGCGGCCCGCCAGTTCGTCGGGAACGCCCGCTTGCACAAGCTCCTGCTGGCGCGCGGCACGGTCGCGCAAAGCGTCTTCCGGTAACGCGCCGTCGAGCGCGGTTTCGACTTCCGCGATGCCGTCGCGGTAATGCGCGATGACGCCGGCGAGGCCTTGCGCCAGATCGACATTGCGCAGAAACCAAATGATGCGGTCGAGCAGCAGATCCTGCACCGCCGCGTATAGGTCGAGCTGCAGCTTGCCGGAAACGCGATTGTCGAGCTCGTCGATCGCGCCGTTGAGTGCGGTCATGCCGTAGCTGTCGCGCACGGCGGCGAACGCGGCGGCGATGGCGGCCGGCGCGGCGCCGGTCTGATCGGCAATGCGCACGATCAGCGAGGGGCCGCCGCGGTTGATCATCGAGTTGCCGAGCTGGGTGGCGATGATTTCCCGGCGCAGACGGTGACGCGTCAGCGCGTCCGGAAATTGCGCGGCGATCTCCTTCGGGAAATAGCGGCCGATCTCGCGGCCGAGATAGGGATCGTCCGGCACCGGCGACTCGAGCAGGTCGTCATAGAGCGACAGCTTGGCATAGGCGAGCAGGACCGACAGTTCGGGCCGCGTAAACGCTTGCGAGCGGCGGCGGCGGTCGGCGAGCGCCATGTCGTCGGCGAGATATTCGACCGCGCGATCAAGCAGTCCGCGTCCTTCCAGCGTCTGGATAAGCCGCTGCAAAAAGCCGAAATCCTCCAAGCCGCGCCGCTGGGACAGCGAAAGCGCGAGCGTCTGCAAATAATTGTTACGCAAGACGAGCGTGGCGACCTCGTCGGTCATTTCGACCAGAAGTTTGTTGCGCGCTTCCATGGCGAGGCGGCCGTCGCGCACCGGGATGCTGAGCGCGATCTTGATATTGACCTCCATATCGGAGGTATTGACGCCGGCCGAATTGTCGATGGCGTCGGTGTTGAGCCGCACGCCGGCAAGCGCCGCCTCGATGCGGCCAGGCTGCGTCATGCCGAGATTGGCGCCCTCGCCGATCACCTTGCAGCGCAAATCTTTCCCGGCGATGCGGATGGCGTCATTGGCGCGGTCGCCGGCCGCTTCGTCGCTTTCGTCCGCGGCGCGCACATAGGTGCCGATGCCGCCGAAGAACAACAGATCGACCGGCGCCTTGAGAAGCGCGCGAATGAGCTCGGCCGGTGTGAGTTTTTCGCCGACCCCGACCAGCTTCTGGGCCTCCGGCGATAGCCTGATCTCCTTGGCCGAGCGCGAAAACACGCCGCCGCCTTTGGAGAGAAGCGTTTTGTCGAAATCCTGCCAGCTCGAGCGCGGCAGATCGAACAAACGCTTGCGCTCGGCGAAAGTCCGTTCCGGATCGGGGTCGGGATCGATGAAAATGTCGCGGTGATCGAAGGCAGCGACCAGCTTGGTGGTTTTCTCGCGCAGGAGGCCGTTGCCGAACACGTCGCCAGACATGTCGCCGACGCCGACCGTTGTAAACGGCGTCTTGCCGATATCGATATCCATTTCGCGGAAGTGGCGCTTGACCGACTCCCAGGCGCCGCGGGCGGTAATGCCCATCTTCTTGTGGTCGTAGCCCGCCGAGCCGCCGGAGGCGAAGGCGTCGCCGAGCCAGAAGTCGTGCGCGATGGCAAGCCCGTTGGCGATGTCGGAGAAGGTCGCGGTGCCCTTGTCGGCGGCGACGACCAGGTACGGATCGTCGCCTTCGTGGCGTACGACATCGGCCGGCGGCACCACGCCAATGGTGCCGGTGCCGATATTGTCGGTCATGTCGAGCAGCGTCGAGATGAAGAGCTTATAGGCCGCGGTGCCTTCGGCCTGGATCGCCTCGCGCGGGCCGCCCGCCGGCAGCCATTTGGGCACAAAGCCGCCCTTGGCGCCGACCGGCACGATGACCGCGTTCTTCACGTTCTGCGCTTTGACCAGGCCGAGGATTTCGGTGCGGAAATCCTGCGGCCGGTCGGACCAGCGGATACCGCCGCGCGCCACCTTACCGAAGCGCAGATGCACGGCCTCGACCCGCGGCGAATAAACAAAGATCTCGTAGAGCGGCCGCGGCAGCGGCAAGCCGTCGAGCTTGCGGCTCGAAAACTTCACCGCAATCAGGTCGTTCGGTCGTCCCTCATTCGTGCGCTGATAGAAATTCGTGCGGATCGCGCCCGCTACCGCGTTGACGAAGCGGCGGAGGATGCGGTCCTCGTCGAGGCTGTCGACGGACGCAAGCGCGGTTTCGATCGCCGAAGCGATCTCGGCCTCCTGCGCCGCATGTTGCTCCGGCGCGCTACCGAGCTGCGGATCGAAGCGCGCGTGGAACAAGCTCACAATCTGCGCCGCGATAGCGGAATGCCTGCGTAGCGTCGCCCACATGTAATCCTGCGAGTAGGGCACGCGTACCTGGCGCAGAAAACGCGACAGCGTTCGCACCAGCGCGACATCCCGCCAGACCAGGCCCGCGGCGAGCACTAGCGCGTTATAGCCGTCGTTCTCGGCTTGTCCGCCCATGATCGCCAGAAAACAATCCTGCAGACGCCCTTTGAACACGGCCAAATCGACCGGCTGACCCAGCGCGCTTTCGAGCGTCATGTCGTGAAACCACACGTCGTCGGCCGCGTGCGGCTGGATGTGATAGGTGCGCTCGTCGACCACGCGGAAACCCATATTCTCCAGCACCGGCACGCGCTCGGAGAGCGGAATCGGACGGCCGCTGCTGAGGACTTTCAGTCCCGCGCCGGCAGCGTCGGCGCCGATATCGCGATAAAGCTCGACGCCGAGCGGGTGCTGGGCGTTCAGTGTCTCGATGATCGCGATATCGGACAGCGCCAGCGCCGCCGGATAGACCTCGCGATAGTCGACCGGGAAGGCCTCGCGATAACGTGTCAACAGCACGCGCGCCTCTTGTTGCGGGTGCACGGCGGCGAGCGCATCCGCAAGCCCGTCGGTCCAGCTGCGCACGATCGCTTCGACCGCGCGATCGAGCGTGTCGCGGTCGACATGCGGCGTTTCTCCCTCATAGCGGCCGATAATGAAGTGCACGCGCACCATCGGGCCTTCGGGAAAGAAGGGATGAAAAGCGCGCACGCGCCCCTGGAAGGTGGCGGCGAGATAGTCGCCGATCTTGGCCCTGATCCTTGAATCGTAGCGATCGCGCGGGATGTAGACCAAGACGGAGACGAAGCGGTCGAAGCGGTCGCGGCGCGGCAGTACCCGCACGCGCGGGCGCTCGTCGAGCTGCAGGATCGCCATTGCGAACTGATAAAGCGTGTCGTCATCGATCTGGAACAGGTCGTCGCGCGGATAATGTTCCAGCACGTTGACCAGCGCCTTGCCGGAATGGCTTGCGGGGTCGAATCCGGCGCGGTTGATGACGCGATCGACCTTGCGCCGCAGATAGGGAATGGCGCGGACCGAGCGGGTATAGGCGGTCGAGGTCAGCAGCCCGCAGAACACGCATTCGCTGACCAGATTGCCGTCGGGGTCGAAGCGCTTCACGCCGATATAATCCAAATGCACGCGCCGGTGCACCCGCGAGCGCACCGCGGCCTTGGTCATGATCAACAGCTTCGGCTCTTTGAGGAACTCGCGGATTTCCGGCGTGATGGTTACGAGCTGATCGCCGCGCCGAAGAAGCCGCATGTCCGGCGAGCGAAGGAGCCCGAGCCCGGTCTCGAATTTCGGTTCGAGCGCGTGCTCGCTGTCGGTGTAGGCGTAGTCGCGCGCGCCGAGCAGGGTGAAATTGTCGGCCGCGATCCACTGCAGAAACTGAATCGCCTCGGCGATCTCGTCGGCGGGAAGCGGCGGCGGATTGGCTTTGAGTTCCGCGGCGACTTCGCTGGCGCGCGCCAGCATCGGCCGCCAATCCTGCACGGCGACGCGCACGTCGCCGAGCACGCTTTCGAGGGCGCGCACGATCTCGGCGCGCTCCGCCGCATCGCCGGAGTCCGCAATCTGGATGTGGATGAAGCTCTCGCGGCGGCCCTCGCCCTTGCGCGTGCCTTTGAAGGCGGTGAGCCGGCCCGCCCGGTCGCGCTCGACGGTGAAGACTGGATGCACGAGCAGCCGGATATCCACCGCTCGCTCGCTGAGTTCGCCCAGCACCGAATCGACCAGAAAGGGCATATCGTCGTTGAGAATCTCCAGGACGGCGGTGCTGCGCCCGGCATAGGAGGGTGCAAAAGCGACTTTCGGTGCGCCGGGTTCCCGCTGCAGGACAAACGACCAGGATTGCTCGCCAATGCCGGCAAGCTCCTCCGCGCTGTAACGGGTCAGCTCGTCAGCTGCCGCGCGCTCGAAAAGCTCGACCAAAAAATCGCGCGGAATGTCCCCGCGGCGGGCGGTCAATATGGCGGCAGCCGCCTCCACAAGCGTCTGGCCGGGTTCATCCTCATCGGCACGGGGTATGCTCATGACGGCCATGTTTCACCCCCTCGGAGCGCGTATCCGAATTTTCGAAATCCGCCAATCATAGCCGCGCGGGCAGGCTGTCCGCTACCGCGCCGGTCTATAATGTCCACCGTCAATGTCCACTGTCTCGACCGTGGCAGGACAGACCGATGGCAGAGCAGACCGATCGCCCGAGAGGAGAAAATGGCCAAAAGCAGCAATAAAACCGTCACAAAGAGCCGTGCGCCGAAACCGCGCATCCCCGCGACCGAAGGCGATGACACGGCGATCACGGCGCTGACACTGCCGCCCGAGCCGCTTTCCCCCGAAATGGCGGCCTATTTCAAAAAATGCGAAGAAAAGCTCGGCTTCGTGCCCAATGTGCTCCAGGCTTATGCCTTCGACAGCGCGAAGCTCTCGGCTTTCGCCGCCATGTACAACGATCTGATGCTGGCGCCCTCGGGCTTGAGCAAGCTCGAGCGCGAGATGATCGCCGTCGCCGTCTCGTCGCATAACCGCTGCTATTACTGTCTCGTGGCCCATGGCGCCGCGGTGCGGGCGCTGTCCGGAGATCCCGCGCTCGGCGAGTTGATGGCGATGAATTATCGCGCCGCGCGGCTGTCGCCGCGCGAGCGAGCGATGCTGGATTTTGCCGTGAAGCTTTCGGCCGAGCCTTGGCGCGTGGAGGAAGAGGATCGCGCGGCGTTGCGGCGGGTGGGCTTCAGCGATCGCGATATCTGGGACATCGCCGCGGTCGCCGGCTTCTTCAACATGTCCAACCGGATCGCGTCGGCTACCGACATGCGGCCGAATAGCGTCTATCATGGGCAGGCGAGGTGAATGTGCGCCGGGCGCATCGTGAGCGAATGCGCATGGACATCGTCGTCTTGCAAACGCGCAAATAAGTCTGCGGACACCGATGGCCCGAACGCGTTCGGCGCATGACGAAGTCAAGTTAGTTGCTTATCATACGTTTTCGAATCATGAGCTTGGGAGGCTCACCATGCGTGCGGTCGTTGCGCGCGGCTTGGCAGGCATGATCTTGAAAGGCGCGATCTTGGCAAGCGCGATCTTGGCAGGCGCGGCGTTCGGCGCGGTGCTTGCGCCACCGGCTTTTGCCGCGCCGGCGGCAAAACTTTCGCCGACGGATATCCAAAACACCTTCTTCAACGGGCAGCCTTTCACCGCCACGACGCCGTCGAATCTCAAATTCAAGATGACGTTCACGGCCGACGGTAAAATGAAGCGTCAGCCGATCGGCACCGGCAGCAGAGGCGAGGGCACCTGGCGGCTGTCGAAAGACGGCTTCTGTACGATGTGGAAGGGCTCCAAGGACAGGTGCTTTACGGTGGTCAGCGCGGGCGACAAGAAATGGTCGGTGCTGCAGGGCTCCACCATCTTGGCGACCTGGAGCAAATAGCCCGCTGGCGCTCGCGATGACGCCGTCAGGCGTGTATCGACAAATCCCTGATCGTCGGCTTTTCGCCGGTGAGTGGATTGGCTGGATCCCAGGCATAGCGCAAGGTTTCGAAGCGCATGGCGCGCGCGTCGAGCATGATCAGGCGCCCGACCAAGCCCTCGCCGAAGTCGACGATTTCGCGGATCGCTTCGAGCGCCGCCATCGAGCCGATGACGCCGGCGAGCGCGCCGAGGACGCCGGCTTCGGCGCAAGCCGGCACGGTACCGGGCGGCGGCGGCTCGGGAAATAGACAGCGATAGGTTGGATTGGGATTGCCGTCGGCGTCCTTCTCGTGCGCGCGAATGGTGGTGAGCGTGCCGTCGAAGGGACCGAGCGCGGCGGTGATCAGCGGCTTCTTCGCGAAATAGCAGGCATCGGAGACGAGATAGCGGGTCGCGAAATTGTCGGAGCCGTCGGCAATGAGATCGTAGCGGCCGATGAGATCAAGGGCGTTCCGCGCGGTCAGGCGAACGGGGTGCTGCTCCACCGCCACATGCGGATTGAGCCTGTGGATGACGGCCGCGGCGCTGTCGACTTTCGCCACGCCGATGTCGGGGGTGGCGTGGATCACTTGCCGCTGCAGGTTGGAGAGCGACACCGCGTCGTCGTCGATCACGCCCAGCGTGCCGATGCCGGCGGCGGCCAGGTAAAGCAGGACCGGCGCGCCGAGACCGCCGGCGCCGACCACAAGCACCCGCGCGCGGCGCAGCACGGCCTGTCCGGGCCCGCCTACCTCCCGCAGCACGATGTGGCGCGCATAACGTTCAAGTTCGGCATCGCTGAGCATGACATCAACATAAGCGTGAACAGCGGGTAGAACTACCCGCGTCGTTGGCGTTCGTGCGCCCCTTCGGTTACGCTTGGCCATCCTATGCTGACCCATCCCAGACTCGCCGCCCTCCTTCTCGGCCTGAGCGTTGCGGGCGCGCCCGCGACTGCGCCGCTCGTTCATGCGCGGGCTCCGGCGGCAACGTCAGCGGTGACACCGTCAGCTGCGCCGCAAAAAGCCGCGACGAAAAAACCGGCGGCCAAACCGGCGCCCGCCGCGGTCCGTCGCAACAAAGAAGACGCCGATCCGCTGGCCGAGGCACCGAGCTTTTCAGCGGAGGCCGTCGGCTGGCAGTTGATCGAGGACGCAAAAACCGGTGCGCGGCTTGGCGTGCCGGAAAAGCTTACGCCTCACGTCGGCGCTGCGCGCAGCGGCACCCGCTGGGCCTCGACGCAAGGGCAAATTCAGATCGAAACATTTCGCCTCGCCGAGGCGGCCTTGCCGGCGCTGTTCGATGAGGAGAAGAAGACGGCGCACCGGCAGATCAGCTCGAGCAATCTCAAGCCGGACAGCTTTGTCATCCTCGGCGTTCAGGGGCTGAAATATTTTCTGGTGCGCGCCGAAGCGCGTGGCGGCGAGGTGCGCGGCGTTACCGTGCTCTACGATCAGGCGACCGAAGGCACGATGAGCCGCGTGGCGCTTGCGGTGGCGAATGCCTTCGTCGGCTTTCCCGATCCGAACGCCGTTCCACCTGCCGGTTTGCGCAGGCGGGTCGAATACGGCTCGGCGATCGTTGTCTCCGGCGACGGCAATCTGGTCGCGCCGGCGCGGATCGTCGACCAATGCGAGGCCATCACCGTGCCGCCCTACGGTCATGCCGACCGCGTCGGCGAAGACAAGACGAACGGCCTGGCGCTCATTCGCCTCTACGGCGCGCGCAACCTTGTTCCCGCGCCTTTCGCCGAGACCAATATGGACGCGGGCGAACTGATGCTGGTCGGCGTCCCCGATCCGCTGGCGCAGGGCGGCGACGCCGCGACCGCCGTGGCGGCGCACCTCTCCGCGCAAGGCGTTGAGCCGGCCCCGAAGCTCGGCTTCTCCGGGGCGGCGGCCGCCGATGCGCGTGGCCGGCTAGTAGGTATGGTCGATCTGCGGCCGGCCGTCATGGCGGGAAGCGGCGCCGGCGTCAGCCAGGCGGGCACCATGGTGCCGGTCGAGACCATCCGCGCCTTCTTGCAGGCCCAGTTGCAGGCCCAGCACGTCGCGCCGGCTGTCGCGGCAAGCGCTCCGATCAATCAATCGGTCCTGCGCGTGATTTGTGTCCGAAAGTAACGCCACCCTCGTCGGCCGTATTGGCGGATTTCAAATGACTGCCCGCGAATCAAAAGGGCGGAGCGCACAGGCTTCAGACCGACCTATGGGAAAGTTCTCCGCGAAGGGGGCGTTCCTTAATGAATAGTCCCTGCGGGGGTAATTTCCTACGCTTTGCGACAGTCTAGTGGCCTTTTTCGTGCCGAAATGTGTTCGGAATCGTGCATTTCCCCGATGCTCCCCAAGTCGGGCCGAGTATTAACTATTTTGCCCATATTCGACGTAATTATAGTTCACAATTAGTATTGTGTCGGGGACCTAATTGTCGATCGGGGACAGAATGAAAATCTTGCAGGTAACTTGCATTCTCGGTGCAATTACCGTGATTGCCGTTTGTCAGCCCCTCGTCGCAAAGCGGCTGATCTCTGCGCAACCGAAAGCTTCAGCGGACAAGGACGTCACGGGCGCGCTACCGGATCCTTCGCAACCGGAGGCGACCGCGACGCCGGCAGTAGCAGCGCCGCCGGCAGAGACGGCCACGTCCGCAGTGGCGGCGACGTCGGTAGTGATAGCGGCGCCGCGCGTGAGCCCGGTGCCCGTCGTGATACCTTCCGTCGTTTTTTCTCCGCGCGATCTCGCTTACGCCGACGACGAAAGGGCCGCCGCCGATGCTCCGGAAATAAAGGTGGCTACGCTCGATGATCCTTCGTTCTCGGCGCGGGACTATGCCGTCGACGCTGTGCCGAAGCAGAATCTCACGTATCTCGCCTATTACGCCTATTCCGAACTGCCGCCCGAGAAAAAGCCGGCCGACATGGTTTTAGATGCGCTCAAGGACGTCCCGGTCGGCACGCCGGTCGAGGAGATCAAGCGCGCCGCCGATGCGTTCGGCCTCGACTGTACCTTCATGAAGACGGTGGCCAAAATCGAGTCCGATTTCGATCCCAAGCAGCGCACCGGCTCGTATATCGGTCTCTTCCAGCTCAGCAAACACGAGTTCGCGAAATACGGCTCGGGCGAAATCACCAATCCGCGCGACAACGCGATTGCCGCGGCCTACAAGTTCGTCAACGAGGCGACGCTGTTCGAATTGGACACGCATATGAATCCGAGCCCCAGCGATCTTTATTTGATCCACCAGCAAGGCTGGCAGGGCGCTTCGGAGCATGTGAGCCATCCGGAGCGGATAGCGTGGCAATCGATGTGCGCCACCGACGAAGGGAAAGAAAAAGGCGAGCACTGGTGCAAGCGCGCCATTTGGGGAAATACGCTTCCCACGATCAAGCGCATCTGGAAATCGGTCGATAAAATGACTTCAGCCGCCTTTGTGCAGATGTGGCGAGAGCGGGTCGACTCGCTTTATGCGCGCTATTCTGCGGCTTTATCGCCGAAATGAAATCAAATCGGCGCTGACGTTCTTTTGATACCGTCTCGCGTTGCCGCGCTGGGGGAAGGCCGCTAGGCTTTCCTCATGGTGCAGAGCCGTGCGGACGCTGCCAAACAGGCTGACGAAAAGCTCGCGGAAACCTGGATTGGCGACCGCAGCGCTGCTGCAGCTCTCCAAGCTCCGACAACAAAGCCGCGGTAAGTAAGCTGTAAACCAAAGCCGTAGGTGGTCGCGCAAAAATAGGCTATCAGTTTCAATCGCGCGACTACGATGAGGGCCACATGAGCATGGAAGGCCCGAATGTACAGCGCCGGCTCGCCGCGATTGTGGCCGCGGACGTGGTCGGCTACAGCCGGCTGATGGAGGTCGACGAGGCCGGGACGCTGGCGCGGCTGAAAACGGTACGGCTTGAGCTCATCGATCCGGCGATCGCCAACTGCAAAGGCCGCATCATCAAGACCACCGGCGACGGGCTCCTGGTGGAATTTCAAAGCGTCACCGAGGCGCTGCGCTGCGCGGTGGATTTCCAGGAGCGGATGGCCCGGCGCAACCGGGACATGGCCGCGTCGCGCGCGTTGCTTTACCGCATCGGCATCAATCTCGGCGATGTCATCGTCGAGGACGGCGACATATTCGGCGATGGCGTCAATGTCGCCGCGCGGCTTGAAACCCTGGCGGAACCCGGCGGCATCTGCATATCCGGCGCCGTGCGCGACCAGGTGGCGGACCGCCTCTCGGTTGGATTTCAGGATCTGGGCGAGCAGCACGTCAAGAACATCAGCCGTGCGATCCGCGTCTTCAAGGTGTTGCTGAACCGCAAAGCCCCGGAGCCGGCCGACGTCGCCGGCGGCCAGGCGCCGCCGCAGATGAGCGTTCGCAAGCCTTCGATTGCCGTGCTGCCGTTTGCGAATATGAGCGGCGATCCGGAGCAGGAGTTTTTCGCCGATGGCCTGACTGAGGACATCATCACTGAACTGTCGCGCTTCCGTCAGTTGCTTGTGATCTCGCGCAACGCCGTCTTTGTCCATAAGGGCAAGCCGATCAAAGCGCAGCAAATCGCCCGCGAATTCGGCGTGGACTATGTCGTCGAAGGTAGCGTGCGCAAAGCCGCGGATCGGGTCAGAGTCACCGTCCAGCTCATCGACGGCGAAACCGAGACGCATCTTTGGGCCGAACGCTACGACCGCAAGCTCGAGGATATTTTTGCCATCCAGGACGAAGTGACCTCGTCCATCGCCGCGACGCTCTTCGGCCGGGTCGAAGCTGCCCGGCACGACCGCGTACACCGCAAGCCCACGGACAGCATGGCGGCGTACGAGTATGTGCTGACCGGCAAAGTCCTGCACCACTGGTCGAATCGCGAATCCAACGCCCAAGCCATTGGCATGCTCAACAAGGCGATCGCGCTTGATCCGAACTACGCTCACGCCCATGCCTGGAAGGCTTGTGTCACCGGTCAGGCGTGGCTCAACGGCTGGTGCGAAGATCGCGCCGCCAGCGAGCGGCTGATTTTGGAGGAGCTGCAAACGGCCTTGTCGCTGGACGACAACGACGCCGACGTGCACCGGATCCTCGCTGCCGTGAAATTGAACTTCAACGAACACGACAAGGCGGCGTATCACCAGGATCGCGCGCTGGGCTTAAACCCGAACAGCGATCTGATCGTCGTCCAGCAGGGCGAGTTGTTGACGTGGCTCGGGCGGCCGGCCGAAGGCATCGAATGGATTCGACGCGCCATGCGGCTCAATCCGTACCATCCCGAGCGTTTCTGGAGTCATCTCGGCCGCGCCCAATATACCGGACGCGACTATGCCGATGCGATCGAATCCTTCAGTAAGCTGACCGCGCCCGATCAGACACACCACGCGTTCCTGGCCGCTTCGTCGGCGCAATTGGGAAATCGCGTGGCAGCCGCCGCTCACGCGCACGAAGTGCTCGCGCGGCAGCAGAATTTTACCGTCGGCGCATTCCTGCAAACGCTGCATTATCAGCAGCCTTCCGATGCCGAACACGTGCGCGAGGGACTATTGAAGGCGGGACTGCCAAGCTAAATTAGGCGGCGGCGACGGCGCCGCGCCGGGCAGTCATGCTCGCTTGTTCTCGAACTGCGAGCGATGGCTTCGGCTTGCTGGCGCGCCGCCCAACGCGCCGTCTGCGGCTTCTAAGGTCACCCATTGAGTGGAGGACGCGATGACGAAATCCTCAACACCGGTTCGGCTTCGCGCGTTGTTAGCCGGCTGCGCGCTCGCAGCGCTCAGCGGCGTAGCCGCCGACGCTCAGCAGACGAGCGGCACGCCCGGCTCACCCGACGCGACGACGACGATCGACGGCCGCTATCTCCCGCCGCCGCCGCAACCGTTCCAAGGCGACATCGAACTCAATGCCGCGCAATCGAGGCCAGCGTGGCCGGCGCGGGTGGTGCCGCCGAAGGGCGCGCCGAATATTCTCCTGATTATGACCGATGACGTCGGTTTCGCGGCGCCGTCGACCTTCGGCGGCGTCATCCCGACACCCACGCTGGACCGCATCGCCGCGGATGGGCTGCGCTTCACCAACTTCCATTCGACCGCGCTGTGCTCCCCGACCCGCGCCGCTCTGATTACCGGGCGTAACCATCACTCGGCCGGCTTTGGCGTGGTCTCAGAGCAGTCAACCGGCTTCCCGGGCTACAACAGCATCATTGGCAAAGATAACGCCACGATCGGCCGTATTCTGCTGGAGAACGGCTACCGCACATCGTGGTACGGCAAGGACCACAACACGCCGACCTATCAGGCGAGTCAGGCCGGCCCGTTCGGCCAATGGCCGACCGGGATGGGTTTTGAGTACTTCTATGGTTTTGTTGGCGGCGATACGAGCCAATGGGAACCCAATCTGTTTCGCAACACGACCGCGATCTATCCCTATGTCGGCCGTCCCGCCTGGAATCTGACAACGGCCATGGCGGATGACGCCATCCATTGGATGAACCAGCTGAACGACATCGATCCGTCAATGCCTTTCTTTGTGTACTACGTGCCGGGCGGCACGCACGCGCCGCACCACGCCACGCCGGAATGGATCAAAAAGATCAGCGACATGCATCTGTTCGACAAGGGATGGAATGCGCTGCGCGACCAGATCTTCGCCAATCAGAAAAAGCTCGGCGTGATCCCGCAGGACGCCCAACTCACGCCTTGGCCGGACAAGCTTCTCAAGCAATGGGATCAGGCAACCGACGAAGAGAAGAAGCTCTACATTCGACAGGTGGATGTCTATGCCGCCTATCTCGCCTACACCGATCACGAAATAGGGCGCGTGATCCAGGCGGTCGAGGATATGGGCAAGCTCGACAACACCCTGATCATTTACATCAGCGGTGATAATGGCGCCTCGGCGGAAGGCTCGCCGAACGGCACCCCGAGCGAGGTGTTGCAGTTCAACGGCGTCGAACTTCCCGTCGCTGCGCAGATGAAATTCTACGACGCCTGGGGCTCGCAATACACTTACAATCACATGGCGGTGCCGTGGGCCTGGGCATTCGACACCCCTTACAAATGGACCAAGCAAATCCCGTCCTTCTTCGGCGGCACGCGCCAGGGCATGGCGATCTCCTGGCCGGGACATATCACCGACAAAGGCGGCATCCGCGGCCAGTTTCACCACGTCATCGATATCGTGCCGACAATTCTTGAGGTGACCGGCATCCCCGCTCCGGTCATGGTCGACGGCATCGCGCAGAAGCCGATCGAAGGAGTGAGCATGGCCTACACGTTCGACAAGGCCAACGCCGCCGCGCCTTCGACGCATAAGATCCAGTATTTCGAAATGATGGGTGTACAGGGCCTCTATAATGACGGCTGGATGCTCAGCGGCGTCCCGGTTCGTCCGCCGTGGGATCTTTTGGGAAAGGCGATCCTCGATCCCGCCAGCGCCTACAAGTTTGAGCTGTACGACGTGCGGCATGACTGGACGCAGTACGCCGACGTCGCGGCGGCCAACCCGGCCAAAGTCAAGGAAATGACGGATCTGATGTTCGGCGAATTCGCCAAGCATCAGGTACTGCCGCTCGATGCCTCGGTCGCGAGCCGCCTTGCGGCGCCGCGTCCGAATCTGACCGCGGGCCGGAAGGTGTTTACCTATTCGGGCAATCCGGTCACCGGCATTCCCTATTCGGCGGCGCCGAGCCCGCTCAACACGTCCTACACCATCACCGCCGATATCGAGGTGCCGCAAGGCGGCGCGGACGGCATGATCGTGACCGACGGCGGGCGGTTCGGCGGATACGGAATGTATCTCTTGAAGGGCAAGCCGGTGTTCACCTGGAACCTGCTCGACCTCAAGCGGGTGAAGTGGGTGGCGCCGGACGCGCTCACCGCAGGCCGGCACACGATCGTCTTCGATTTCAAATATGACGGCCTCGGCTTCGCCACCCTGGCCTTCAACAATATGACCGGTCTTGGCCGTCCTGGCACCGGAACGCTGATGGTGGATGGGAAGGTGATCGCCACGCAGACGCTTGAGCGCACCATACCGCTCACCCTGCCGTGGGATGAGACGTTCGATATCGGGTCGGATACCGGCACGCCGGTCGATGACCAGGATTATCAGGTGCCGTTCACGTTCACCGGAAAGATCAACAAGCTGACCATCGCACTCGATCCGCCGAAGCTGACGCCGGAAGACGTGAAGAAGCTGTCCGATGCGGATCGCGCGGCGCAGGACGCGAACTAGTTCGCCGCTTGCGAAGTTGGCAAGAGCTTACGGCATATCCTCATGCGAACTTCGGAATCAAAGGCGCACCGGCAATCGTCTATAGTTCCAGCGTGCTGCGCGGCACCACCTGAAAGCTACGGGTTGGTGGCCATTGCGGAGCCGCGCACTTTCTGCGTCCCGACTTTCGCGCGCTGGCTATAATAATCGATGATCTGACGCGCCGTCTCTTGCGTCAGCTTGGAATAGCGCTCGAACGTCCGCGCCAGATCGTCCGCTTGCAGGTTGCGCTCGGCGACGTACATCAGCAGCAATTCCTTGACGGTGGTCCAGGAGCAGCCGGCCGCCTTGGCGAGGACAAGGATCATGTCCTCGCCTTTGTCGATCACGGCGCGTTCCACCAGATCGACGGGCAAACGCCCGAGCTTGGCCAGCGCAATCACGGTGCGCGCGAATTCCTGCGCATGCGCGGGCGCATGCACGTTGGCCTCGGTGAATGGGCTCGCGTTGAAGCAGCGATTGGCGTCCCGCAAGGCGGCGGCGTGGCGCCGCGACACGCCGCGCACCTCTTGCTGCAAACCGGTCGCCAGGTCGTCGACGGTATCGCGGATGGCCGCGACTGCGTGCGGGCTGGCCTCCGCGAGCTTGGCGCGCACCGACGCGGACGCGGTTTCAAGGAGCTTCAGAAAATACTGGCGGGGCAGATCGTGGCGGCGGGCCAGCGCAAGCGTCAGCTTGCGGTCGCGCTGGGCACGGTGGGTCAGCTTGCCGTAGCCGGCGAGCGAGAACTGCGCGCCCCTGTTGGCGGCCACCTTGTGGATCACGCGGCGATCGCCGCGCTCGACCAGAACGTCGGTGACCTTTCCACTGAGCTTGAGGCGTTGGGCAATGGCGAACAGATGATCCTGGCCCTTGGTGGTCGCGTTCTCGACCAGGTCGGCATCGCTCAGCTGTCGTGAATGGATCAGCACCGGTTCGGCGACCGCGATCGCGTCGTCAAAGGCGAGCGAGCGGATCAGCTTCGTCGGCGCGTTGTCGATTTGGGCCAGGCGGCGGGCCAATCTCGCCCGGGCCTTTACCTCGATGTCGGCGCAGAGCTTCTGCAGCACCTCGTCGAACAGGGCAATCTGCTCGCTGGAATAGCCGCGCGAGCCGGCGGCGAACAGATCAGCGAGACGCTCCAGAATTCGCTTGCGCTCGCTGTCGCCGCCGGTTGCGACCGCTTCATTCAGCTCGTCGATCAGTGATTGGTTTTCATCGCGTTTGCGATTGGCAAGGGCGGGGGCGGCGTTGGACATGGGGCACTACCAGCGGGACTACAACGAAGGGAGTTTCAGGCAAAAATGCAAAGATTAGCGCCACGCGCGCGAAGCAAAACGACCGAAAATTTTAGGAAAATTGCCTGCAGTCAGGGTCGGCCTTGACCCGGCCATGCACGCTTTTTGCCGGATATTCCGCAATAAACGCGGGCGCTCGGCTCGGTAGGCGAGCGAAGCGACGCCGTTCTTTAAACGGCTAAAGGGCGAGCGAAGCGACGGCGTTCTTCGAACGGTTATGGCCGGGCCTGACGAATATCGGCGCGTTATCTGTTCTCGAACTTGGCGGGCCGCTTGGCGATAAAGGCGGCCATGCCTTCCTTCTGGTCGGCGGTCGCAAACAGCGAATGAAACACCCGCCGCTCGAAGCGCACGCCCTCGGCGAGCGAGGTCTCGAAAGCGACATTGACCGCTTCTTTCGCCGCCAGCACCGACGGCAATGACATCGAAGCGATGGTTTCGGCGGTTTTGAGCGCCTCGTCGACGAGGCTCGCCAGGGGGACGATGCGCGCGACCAGGCCCGCGCGCTCGGCCTCCTGCACGTCCATCATGCGGCCGGTGAGCATGATCTCCATCGCCTTGGCCTTGCCGACGGCGCGGGTGAAACGCTGCGTGCCGCCGATGCCCGGAATGACGCCAAGCCTGATTTCCGGCTGGCCGAATTTGGCATTGTCGGCGGCGATGATGATGTCGCATTGCATCGCAAGCTCGCAGCCGCCGCCGAGCGCGAAGCCCGCGACTGCGGCGATCACCGGCTTACGTACGGTAGAGGCGCGATCCCAGTTCGCGGCGAAATCGCCGAGATAGGCCTCGGCGAAAGTCTTTTCCGCCATTTCCTTGATGTCGGCGCCGGCGGCGAAGGCCTTGTCCGAGCCGGTAATTACGATACAGCCGATATTGGCGTCGGCCTCGAAGGCGTCGAGCGCTTGCGTCAGCTCGGCCACCAGCGCCCGGTTGAGCGCGTTGAGCGCTTGCGGGCGGTTGAGTCGGATCAAGCCGACCTTGCCGCGTGTCTCGACGATGATGTTCTCGTAAGCCATAAAGTTGTTCTCCCGACCGGGTCAGCTCGGCGCTTTTGCTCCCTCTCCCCGCGTGCGGGGAGAGGGTCGGGGTGAGGGGGCGTAGCCGTGGTGCTCAGAATCGCGGTAGCGCCCCCTCACCCGGATTGCTTCGCAATCCGACCTCTCCCCGTGCACGGGGAGAGGTGAGGACTCACTTCTGGCATATCGGGCAATAGAAGGTCGAGCGTCCATTCTGCACGATGCGCTTGACCGTTCCCGGACAATGCGGGGTGACGCAGCGCTGCCCCTCGCGGTCGTAGACGCGGAAATGGTGCTGGAAGGCGCCCAGATCGCCGTCCGGCCTTTTGTGATCGCGCAGCGATGAGCCGCCGGCCTTGATGGCGTCGTTGAGCACGGCCTTGATGCCTTCGACCAGCCGTTCGGCGCGTTCGTTGGGCGCGCCGGTTTTGCTCGCGATCGTGGATGCGATGCGCTTCGGCGACAGCCGCGCGCGATGCAGCGCCTCGCAGACATAAATGTTGCCGAGCCCGGCGACGACCCGCTGATCCGACAAAGCCGCCTTGAGGCTCGTCTTCTTGCCCATGCACGCCGCGGCCAGCATGGCGGCATCGAAGGCATTGCCGAGCGGCTCGGGCCCGAGCCGGTTGAGCAGCGGCTCGGCATCGAGCTTGTCGCGCGCCACGATTTTCATCGAGCCGAAGCGGCGCGGATCGTTGAAGGTGACGATCGCGCCGGAGGACATGTGGAACACGACATGGTCGTGCGCGGCATGTTTCTCGCGCTCGTGATAGTAGCGGGCAAGCTTCTTGCCGCCGGCTTCACGAAAGACATGAAACGAGCCGGACATGCCGAGATGCATGAGCAGCACATCGCCGGACGAAAGATCGGCGAGCAGATATTTCGCCCGCCGGCCGAGCCCGGTCACGGTCTTGCCCTGCAGGCGCTCCTTGAAATCCTTCGGCAGCGGCCAGCGCAAATCGCCGCGATGCACGTCGATCTTGGCAAAGCGCGCACCGTCCATCACCGGCTCGAGGCCGCGGCGCACGGTTTCGACTTCCGGAAGCTCGGGCATTGTTGCAACGGCCGTTGGTCGGGAAAGTTAACCTGTCAGACATAGCCTCGCTGGCGCCGCCGCGCTATGGTCTTGCTGACCCGGGAAAAAGCAATGACTGAAACCGCCCCGTTCGGCTCGCGCGAAGTGCCGCTTGATGACAAGCAGGCGCTGGTGGACGACGTTTTTCGCAGCGTCGCGCGCCGCTACGATCTGATGAACGATTTAATGTCCTTCGGGCTGCATCGCGCCTGGAAAGACGCGCTGGTGACCGCGGTCAACCCGCCAAAGGGCCGGCCGTTTGCGCTGCTCGACATCGCCGGCGGCACCGGCGACGTGGCGATGCGCGTCGTCGCGGCCGGCGGCGGGGAAACACGCGCGACGGTCTGCGACATTAATCCGGACATGCTTGCGGTTGGGCGCGAGCGCGCCGAGGCGCGCGGGCTTGGCGACGCGCTCACCTTTGCCGAAGCCAATGCCGAGGCGCTGCCCTTTGCCGATCGAAGCTTTGACGCGGCGACCATTGCCTTCGGCATCCGCAATGTGCCGCGCATCGAGGTGGCGCTGGCCGAGGCCTATCGCGTGCTCAAGATCGGCGGACGCTTTCTCTGCCTCGAATTCTCCACCGTGACCATGCCCGGCCTCGACACGCTTTATGACCTTTATTCCTTCAACGTCATTCCGGCGCTCGGGCGCGCGGTGGTCGGCGATGCGGAATCCTATCGCTATCTCGTGGAGTCGATCCGCCGCTTTCCGAACCCGCAAGCTTTCGCCGGCATGATGCGCACGGCCGGATTTGCGCGGGTCTCGCATCGGCCGATGAGCGGCGGCATCGTGGCTTTGCATTCCGGCTGGCGTTTGTGATTTCCGCGCTGACGAGTCTCGCCCGCCTCGGCCATGCCGGCTTTATTTTTGCCCGCGAGGGCGTGTTTGGCGTGATCGATCCGGCGGCGATTCCGCCGTCGGCACGGCCGCTGATCCGCATGCTGCGCCTCATCGAGCGGCCGTCGAGCGGCGCCGCCGAGATGCGGCTCTCCACCGCGCTGTCGCGGCTCGGTCCAAGCTATGTCAAGCTCGGCCAGTTCCTCGCCACCCGGCCCGACGTGGTCGGCGCTACGCTCGCCAAGGACCTGGAGCGGCTGCAAGACCAGATGCCGCCGTTTCCGCAAGCGCAGGCCGAGGCCGCGGTGGTCGCATCGTTAGGCAAGCCGCTGAATGCGGTTTTCTCCGCATTCGGTCCGGCGGTGGCGGCCGCCTCGATCGCGCAGGTCCATCGCGCCGAAGTCGCGACTGCGGACGGTCCAAGGGCCGTTGCCGTCAAGGTACTGCGTCCCGGCGTAGAGTCTCGTTTCCACGGCGATCTGCGCGCGTTCACGTATGTGGCGCGCCGCGCCGAAGAGCTTTCCGCCGAGGCGCGGCGGCTGCGGCTCGTGGAAGTCGTCGACACGTTGCGCCGCTCGGTCACGGTCGAAATGGATTTCCGCCTCGAGGCGGCGGCGCTCTCGGAAATGGCCGAGAACACCAAGGACGATCCGGACTTCCGGGTGCCGGCGGTGTATTGGGATCTCACTGCCAAGGAAATCCTGACGCTGGAATGGATCGATGCGACGCCGCTGTCGGACCGCGCACGTCTCATCGCCAAGGGCTTTGATCTGCCGCAGCTTGCGCGCGCGCTGATCCAGACATTTCTCCGCCACGCGCTGCGCGACGGCTTCTTTCACGCCGACATGCATCCGGGCAATCTGTTTGTCGACGATGAAGCGCGGCTCATCGCCGTCGACTTCGGCATCATGGGCCGGCTCGGCGCCAAGGAACGATTGTTCCTGGCGGAAATTCTGCACGGCTTCATCACGCGCGACTACCGGCGCACCGCCGAAGTGCATTTCGAGGCCGGCTACGTGCCGCCAACCCATTCGGTGGAAAGCTTCGCGCAGGCGATCCGCGCTATCGGCGAGCCGATTCACAATCGCACGGCCGAAGACATTTCGATGGCAAAGTTGCTCACACTGCTGTTCGAGGTGACCGGCCTGTTCGACATGCGCACGCGCCCGGAATTGTTGCTGCTGCAAAAGACCATGGTGGTGGTCGAGGGTGTGGCGCGTTCGCTCGATCCCAAGCTCGACATGTGGTCGACCGCCGAGCCGGTCGTGCGCGAGTGGATGACGCGGCATCTCGGTCCGGCCGGCAAGCTGGAAGGGGCGATGCAGAGCGCCGGCGAAGTCGGCCGTTTCGTCGGCAGCCTGCCCGGCCTTTTGACGCGCGGCGCGCGCATCCTCGATCAGCTCGAGGACGCTACCCGCGGCGGCCATGTGCTGGCGCCGCAAACGCTCAGCGCGCTCGCCAAGACTGCGGCGCGAGGCGCCCGTTGGGCCACGCTGGCGCAATGGGCCATCGTGGTGCTGCTGCTCTGGATCGTCATTCTCCTGAGCCGATGATTGCATTGATTGCGATGCAATCAATGGGCTGCTAGGATGGTCTGGAAGGAAGCGGAAGCCGATGGCCAGCTTGACCGTCCGACAGCTCGAAGAGAGGTACAAGCGGCTGCTGCGGCTGCGCGCCGCCCGTCACGGTCGCTCCATGGAGGACGAGGTCCGCGTCATCCTGCGGCAGGCCGCCGAGGAAACCGGGCGCGAAGCGCTCGACCTGATCAATCCACCGACCGGACCGTCGCCGCGCGCGGCGCACGCGGCCGCGAGCGACGCCGCGACCAAACGCATCCTGCTCATCATCGGCGGCGGCATCGCCGCCTACAAATCGCTCGACCTGATCCGGCGCTTGCAGGATCGTGGCGCGCGCGTTCGCTGCATCCTCACACGGGCCGCGGCGCATTTCGTCACGCCGCTTGCGGCCGGCGCGCTCGCCGGCGAGCGCGCCTATACCGATTTGTTTGATCCGGAAAGCGAATTCGATGTGGGTCATATCCGCATGGCGCGCGAGGCCGATCTCATCGTGGTCGCGCCGGCCACCGCGGACCTGATCGCAAAGATGGCCTCCGGCCATGCCGACGATCTGGCGACCGCGGTTTTGCTCGCAACCGACAAGCCAGTCCTGCTCGCGCCGGCGATGAATCCGCATATGTGGATGGCGAAGGCGACGCAGCGCAATCTGGCGCGGCTTCGTGCGGACGGCGTCCATTTCGTCGGGCCGAATGCCGGCGAGATGGCCGAGCGCGGTGAGGCAGGCGTCGGCCGCATGGCTGAGCCGCTTGAAGTTGCCACGGCTGCGGCGGCCATGCTGCGCGGCACCAGCGCGCTCGCCGGCAAGCGCGTGCTGATCACGTCGGGGCCGACCAGCGAGCCGCTCGATCCGGTGCGCGTGCTCGCCAACCGCTCGTCAGGCAAGCAAGGCCACGCGATTGCCGCCGCTGCGGCAGCCGCCGGTGCCGACGTGGCGCTGATCAGCGGCCCCGTGAACCTGCCCGATCCGCCCGGCGTGCCGGTGGTCCATGTCGAGACCGCGCGGGAGATGCTGGCCGCGGTCGAGAGGGCGCTGCCGGTGGATATCGCGGTCTTTGCCGCCGCCGTCGCCGATTGGCGTCCGCAACAGGCGAGCCAGAGCAAGATCAAAAAGCATGGCCGTCCGCCGACCATCGAACTGGTGGAGAATCCCGATATCCTCTCCATCATTGCGCATCGCAAATCCGGCCGTCCGCCGCTGGTCATTGGCTTCGCCGCCGAGACCGACAATGTCATTGCCAATGCCAAGGCGAAACTCGCGAAGAAGGGCTGCGATTGGATCGTCGCCAACGACGTGTCGCCGGCAACCGGGATCATGGGCGGTGACAGCAACACGGTTCACCTCGTCACCGCCGACGGCGTCGAGGCCTGGCCGCCGCAATCGAAGGACGACGTCGCGCGGGCGCTCATCGCGCGCATTGCCGAAGCGTTGAAAGGTCCGGAGCGGTGACCGGCGGCGAACGCGTCGAGGTTCGCATCATGCGGCTGCCGCACGGCGCCGATTTGCCCTTGCCGCAATACCAGAGTTCGCTCGCCGCCGGCCTCGATCTGCTCGCCGCGGTGCCGGCCGACGCGCCGATCGCGCTTGCGCCCGGCGCGCGCGCGCTCGTTCCCACCGGTGTCGCCATGGCGCTGCCCCCTGGCTACGAAGGTCAGGTCCGACCCCGCTCGGGCCTCGCGGCGCGTCATGGCGTTACCGTGCTCAATACGCCCGGCACGGTCGATGCCGATTACCGCGGGGAACTCCAGGTCATTCTTGTGAATTTGGGAACCGAGCCGTTCATCATTCAGCGCGGCATGCGGATTGCGCAAATCGTCGTCGCCGCGGTGCAACACGTTACGCTGGTCGAAACCAGCGCGCTCAATTCAACCGGCCGCGCGCACGGGGGATTTGGCTCCACCGGAACAAACTGAACGTCGGGCGTGTTCGCGATGATGCGCAGTTATGCCGCGAACCATTCGCTGATCTCGACGTTTTCTGTTTGCGTATGTCTTTACTCCCAAAGGACTCCTTGCCATCGCCGCGGTCGTCGATGTGGCGTTGCAAAAGGACGGGCGGCCGATTTCCGCCAAGACTCTCGCAACGCGCCATGGCTTGCCGCCGCGGCATCTGGAATCGGTGCTGCAGTCGCTCGTGCGCGACGGTATCCTCAAAGGCATCCGCGGTCCGCACGGCGGTTATGAGCTTGCGCGCGAGCGCCGCGGCGTAACGGCAAACGACATTCTTCGCGCCGCCGGAACGGTCGACGCAGCCGAAGAGGAGCCGAACTCGGAGTTGGTCGTCAAAGTCGTGCTTCCGGTTCTGTCCGCCGCCGAGCAGGAATTCGGACAGGCGCTCAGCCGCATCAATCTGGACGACATGGCGCGCCATGCCGAACGCCTGAACGGCGGCGGCGGATCCGAGAGCGCGAAGTAGCGCTTGGTCGCGGGTCGTTCACGATCTGGACTCTTTCGGTGCGATTCCGCTTGAGAGTAAAGTCGAGCAATTCGCGGATTTGCACGCGATGGACCCGCTGGCGATGGCGGTGACAGCCAGCAGAGGCAAAGGGGCATGCCGGACACGATCCGGAGCAGCGGGCGCTACGCTCGTCCGTGGTTGGGCGGATTCCCGTTAGCCATTGGACTCATTTTTGCGGCGGTGCCGGCCCGGGCCGCCGATCCGCCCAAGCTTGTGCTGCACGAACTCGTCCAGGGCGCCACCCGCAGCATCGATCGGCATGAGGTCGCGGCCCTCGTGCTGCTTGTCGGACTTCTGTTGTTTGCCGTGGTCACCGCCATCCTGCTGCTGCGCACCCGCACCCGGCTGATGCGACTGGAAGCTTCCTCGCACGACGAGATTGCCGCGCTGCGCACCGATCTTGACCGCGCCAACGCGCTGCTGTTGTCGGAACCGCAGGTGATGGTGGACTGGCAGGCCGCATCCGATGAGCCGACCATTGAAGGCGATCCGGCGCTAGTGGGCGCTTCCGCGGCGCATCGCGTCCTTGCCTTCGGCAGCTGGCTCGATGCGCCCAGGGCTGCGGCAATGGAGCGAGCGGTCGAGGCGTTGCGCACCCGCGGCGAAGCTTTCTCGATGGCATTCACCACGCTCGGCGGCCGTCCGATCGAAGCGCAAGGCCGCGCCATTGCCGGACGTGCCGTGCTCCGGCTCAAGGACGCAAGCGGCGTCAAGCGTGAGCTTCTCAATCTCGCCGGCCGGCACGAAAAGCTGCTGAGCGAGGCCGCTTCGCTGCGGGCCTTGGTTGAAAAGCTGCCGTCGCCGGTATGGACCCGCGACGCCGCTGGGCGACTGGCCTCCGTCAACGCCGCCTACGCACGGGCGGTCGAAGCGCAGGATGCCGCCGACGCGGTCGAACGGAACCTGGAGCTTCTTGACAGCGCCGCGCGCGAGGCCATCGCGCGCGCGCGCACCCAGGCCGGAGGATTTTCCGGCCGTCTCCCCGCCATCGTCGCTGGCGCCCGGCGCAGTTTCGACGTGCTGGATTTCCGCACGGAGACCGGCAGCGCCGGTTTGGGCGTGGACGCGACCGAAGCCGAAACCATGCGCAGCGTGCTCGCCCGGCTGGTCGATGCGCATCGCCGCATGCTCGATCAGCTCTCGACCGGTGTCGCCATGTTCGACGCCACCCAGCGGCTGACCTTCTACAATGCGGCTTATGTCGCGCTGTGGAATCTGGATGCCGCCTACCTCGATCAGCAGCCGACGGATTCGGCGGTGTTGGATATGCTGCGCACCGCGCGCAAGCTGCCCGAGGAGCAGGACTACCGCCAATGGAAGGCGCAGCTTCACGCCGCCTACCGGGCGCTGGAAGCGAACGACCACACCTGGCACCTGCCCGACGGGCGAACGTTGCGCGTCGTTACCACGCCCAACCCGGACGGCGGCGTGACCTATCTGTTCGACGATGTGACCGAACGGCTCGATCTCGAGCGGCGTTTTCAGGAGCTGATCCGGGTCCAGGGCGAAACTCTCGACAACCTCGCCGAAGGCGTCGCCGTGTTCGGCAGCGACGGCCGGCTGCGGCTGGCGAATTCCGCCTTCGCCCGCATGTGGAGCCTGTCGCCGCAGACGCTCGGCGAACGGCCGCATATCGAAACCGTTTCCGCCTTGTGCCAGCCGCTGCACGGCGACGATGCGATTTGGCGGGCGCTGCGCCAAGTGGTGACCGCGATCGACAGTCGCGAGGCGATATCAGGACGGCTCGAGCGGCGCGACGGCACGGTGGTCGACTGCACCACCGTGCCGCTGCCGGACGCCGCCACATTGGTGACCTTCCACGATGTGACCAACTCCGTAAACGTCGAGCGGGCGCTGCGCGAGCGCAACGAAGCGCTCGAAGATGCCGACAAGATCAAGATCGATTTCGTCCATCACGTATCTTACGAACTGCGCTCGCCGCTCACCAACATCATCGGCTTTGTCCACCTGCTCGCCGATCCGGCAACTGGCCCGCTGGCGCCGAAGCAGCGCGAGTATCTCGACTACATCACGGTATCGACCAATACGCTGCTCGCGCTGATCAACAACATCCTCGACCTCGCCACCATCGACGCCGGCCGCATGCAACTCAATCTCGGGCCGGTCGATATTCGCCAGACCATGGCGGCCGCCGCCGAAGGCGTGCAGGACCGTTTGGTGAGCGCCGGTATGGTGCTCGCCATCATCGCCCCGCAAAACATCGGCAGCTTCATCGCCGACGAGCGGCGGTTGCGGCAGATCCTTTTCAATCTACTTGCCAATGCCGTGAGCTTCTCGCCGCCGGGCGGCACCGTGACGTTGCGCGCCGAACGGCGCTCCGATGCGCTCGTCTTTTCGGTGACCGATCACGGCCCGGGTATCCCGTCCGACATGCTGGAGAAAGTCTTCGACTGGTTCGAAACCCACTCGCTCGGTTCGCATCACCGCGGTACCGGGATCGGGCTGTCGCTCGTGCGTTCCTTTGTCGAGCTGCACGGCGGAACAGTCGAAATCGCCTCGGTCGTGGGGCGGGGGACTACCGTGACGTGCACCTTCCCGCTCGGCGAGGCCGCCAGGATGACGGCGGCCTAGGCCCCCCGTTCGCAAGCCTCTTGAGGCATGCTCTTATGCGTGCCTGGGAAGCAAGGTGACAGGCGCAAAGCAGGATTCTCGGGGGTCCGGGGCATGTCTCTCTATCAGAATTTCGATCTGACCAACGAGTTCAACATCCTTCGCCTTATTTGCGGCTTGTTCCTCCTGCCGCATTTCTACGCCAAGGCGAGCAATCTCGAACTCACCTATAAGATCTATGACGATTTCAGGCTCCATCCGGTAAAAGCCTGGGTGTTTTCCTGCATGGCGATCGAGATCGTTTGCGCCATCGGCATGGTGTTTGCGATCTATACGCGCTATGTCGCCTCGCTGGAGGCGGTGTTTCTGTTCGTCGCCGCCTGGGCGGTGTGGCGCCACAGCAAAGGCAAATGGCTGTGGCAAATCGGCGGTTTCGAATACTGCCTGTTCTGGGGGATTTGCTGCATTGTCGTCGCGATGCATGGCTGAGCGGAAATTGATGCAAGCTTCTCTGACGCGCGCTGCGTCGAGCGCATCGCGTAATCGTTAGCGAGCCGCGCCATGTTTCCGACCGCAGCGGGCGGGACGAGCTTCGCCGTCACATTGCCGAACGAGCAGGCGACGGTGCGGTTCGCCATGGACGTCGCGGCCGCACTCGAGCCGGGCGATCTCGTGACGCTTTCGGGCGATCTCGGCGCCGGCAAGACGACATTCGCGCGCGCGCTTATCCGCTATCTCGCCGGCGACGATGCGATCGAGGTGCCGAGCCCGACTTTCACGCTGCTGCAAAGCTACGAGCTGCCGCGTTTCCCGCTCGTTCATGCCGATTTCTACCGGCTGTCCGGCGCGGCCGAACTCGCCGAACTCGGCTTCGAGGACCTGCCGGTCGGCACGGTGGTGCTGCTGGAATGGCCCGATCGCGCCGCCGGCTTTCTTCCGCCCAATCGTATCGACATCACCTTCACGCTGGCGCTGCAGCTTGGTCCCGAAGTCCGCAACGCGCGGGTGATCGGCTATGGGGCATTTGGTTCGCGTGTCGAGCGCATCCCGCTGCTGCGCGACTTCCTCGATCAAACCGGCTACGGCGACGTGCCGCGCCACCGTATGGATGGCGATGCCTCGACCCGCGTTTTCGAGCGCCTGGTTTTCGCCGATCATACCGAGGTGCTGATGAATGCGCCGCGCCGGCCGGATGGCCCGCCAGTGCGCAACGGCAAACCCTACAGCGCCATCGCCCATCTTGCCGAAGACATTGTCCCTTATGTCGCCATTGCGTTGGGTCTGCGCGATCGCAACCTGTCGGCGCCGACGATCTTGCAGGCCGATCTCGATCGCGGCTTCCTCATCATGGAGGATCTGGGCAACGAGCGGATCGTCGCCGGCGATCCGCCGGCGCCGATCGCGGAGCGCTACGAAGTCGCGGTCGATTTGCTGTTGTCGCTGCACCGGCGGAAGTTGCCCGAGCGGCTGCCGGTGGCGCCGCGCAGGGAATATTTCATCCCGACCTACGATATCGACGCGTTCCTGATCGAGGCGGAACTGCTGCTCGATTGGTATCTGACCGCCGCCGGGGTGAGGGTCACCGACAGCCTGCGCGAAGAGTTCACCGCCTTATGGCGTCAAGCGCTGGCGCCGGCGATCGAGGCGCCGCCGACCTGGGTCTTGCGCGACTATCATTCGCCCAATCTGCTGTGGCTGCCCGAGCGCGAGAGCGTCGCGCGCATCGGCCTTCTCGATTTCCAGGACGCGATGATGGGGCCGGCAGCCTACGACCTGGCGTCGCTGTTGCAGGACGCCCGCGTCGACGTGCCGGAGACGCTCGAGGTGACGCTGCTCAGCCGTTATGTGCGCGGCCGGCTTTATGATCAGCGCTTCGACGCCCCGGGCTTCGCGCGGATTTACGCAACGCTGGCGGCACAGCGGGCGACAAAAATTTTGGGCATATTCGCCCGCCTCGAGCGGCGCGACGGCAAGCCGCAATATCTGCGTCATATCCCCCGCTTATTGCGCTATTTGAACCGCTCGCTGGCGCATCCCGACCTCGCGCCCCTCAAGGCCTGGTATGCCGCCATTCTGCCGCCAAGAGACCTCTGAAAACTCGGGGTATAATGGAATAAGTCGGCGGAGCGTGAGGCTTGTCTGGGGGACACCATGATGCCGAACCGCGCGATCGTCCTGGCGGCCGGTTTGGGTACGCGCATGCGGCCGTATAACGGCCATATCCCGAAGCCACTGGTGGAGATCGGCGGCAAATCCTTGATCGATCATTCGCTCGACCGCTTGGCCGATGCGGGCGTGGAATGCGCCGTGGTCAACGTGCATCATCTCGCCGATATTCTGGAACGCCACCTCGCGCCGCGTCGGCGGCCGCAGATCGTCATCTCCGATGAGCGCGGCGAATTGCTCGGCACCGGCGGCGGCATCGCCAAGGCGCTGCCGCAGCTCGGCGACGCGCCGTTCTTTTTGGTCAATTCCGACACGGTTTGGCTGGATGGCGTGAAGCCGAATTTCACACGCATGGCCGAAGCCTTCGATCCGCAAATCATGGACGCGCTGCTGCTGCTGGCGCCGACGACCAACTCGATCGGCTATGCCGGCCGCGGCGACTTCGCCATGCTGCCGGACGGCCGCCTGCGGCGCCGTCGCGAGAACGAGGTGGTGCCCTTTGTCTATGCCGGCGCGGCGATCCTCTCGCCCGCCTTGTTCGCCGATGCGCCCACAGGCGCCTTTCCGCTCACCGTCCTGTTCGATCGCGCGGGCGAGAAGAGCCGTCTGTTCGGCTTGCGTCTCGAAGGCGTGTGGATGCATGTGGGCACGCCGGAAGCGGTCGCCGCCGCCGAAGCCGCGCTGGCCGCGCCGTAAGAGAATCTGATAGCTCCCGACCGTCATCCTAAGGCGCCCCGCGCATTCAGCGCGGGCCTCGAAGGATAAACGGCCGAGCCGCCAACCGAAATCGGTTTGTCCGATTTCGGAATATTTTTGTGTCTAAGCCGGAGACAACCGACTTAGATGCCGTCGCCCTTCGAGGCTCCCCCCGATCAAGTCGGGGGTCGCTCCTCAGGGTGACGGGATTTAATAAGCAACCATGCGACCTCGCGTCTTCACCATTCCGCCGTCGGCGCCGTTTCTGCCGACGCTGATCAAGGCCATGATGGCAGGCAAGCTCGGCTTTCGGCTGGCCGACGATCCGCTGGCGCTTGCCGCGGTGACGCTCTATCTGCCGACGCGGCGCGCCTGCCGGTTGGCGCGCGACGCCTTTCTCGATGCGTTGAATGTCGACGCGGCGATCCTGCCGCGCATTGTCGCCATCGGCGACATCGATGAGGACGAACTCGTCTTTGCCGACATGGCAGCGGGCGCTATCGCCGCCGATGCGCTGGCGTTGCCGCCGGCTCTCGGCGGGCAAGAACGCCGCCTGCTGCTGGCGCAGCTCGTCCGCACCTGGGCGCTGGCGCCCGAAGTGCGCGGCGCGCAAGGCATGCCGCTCGTGGCGCAGACGCCGGCGGCGGCTTGCGCGCTCGCCGACGATCTCGCCCGGCTGATCGACGACATGACCATGCGCGGCGTGTCCTGGGACAGGCTGGATGGTCTCGTACCCGAAGCGCTCGATCCTTATTGGCAGTTGACCCTGAAATTCCTGCAGCTCGCGCGGCAGAGCTGGCCGCAAATCTTGAGCGAGCGCGGCTTTATCGAACCGGCTGCCCGCCGCGATGCGTTGATCAAGGCGGAAGCCGCGCGGCTTGCGCGCAAGACCGATGCGCCGGTGATCGCGGCGGGATCGACCGGCTCGATCCCGGCCACCGCGGAATTGATCGCCACCATCGCGCGGCTGCCGCATGGCGCGGTCGTGCTGCCGGGCCTCGACACCGATCTCGACGAGGAATCCTGGCGTCTGATCGGCGGCAATGAGCGTGCCGACATTTTGCCCGCTCCCGGGCATCCGCAATTCGCCCTGCAGGCGTTGCTCGTCCGTATCGGCATCGCCCGCGACGCCGTGGATAGCCTGGCCGAAGCGTCCGGCCGCGAACGGCTTGTTTCGGAAGTGTTGCGGCCGGCGGCGGCGACCGACCTGTGGCGTCAGCGCGCCGCCGAGCAAAGTTTCAAGGCGCATGCCGAAGCGGCGCTTGCCTCCGTCGCCATGATCGAAGCCGCCAATGCCGAAGATGAAGCGCTCGCCATTGCCGTGGTGCTGCGCGAAGCGGTGGAGCAGGGAAAGAGCGCCGCGCTGGTGACCCCCGACCGCGCGCTCGGCGCCCGCGTCAAAGCCGCGCTCGAGCGCTGGCAAATCGCGGCCGAGGATACCGGCGGCGAAGCGCTCTCCGATATGCCGGCCGGTATCTTCGCTCGGCTCGCGGCCGAAACGGCGCTCGGCGAACTTGCCCCGGTGACGTTGCTCGGCTTGCTCAAACATCCGCTGCTGAAACTCGGCATGCGCGACAACGCCCGCGCCGTCGCCGCCCTGGAGCGCGCGATCTTGCGCGGACCGCGGCCGCGCGCGGGAAGCGCGGGGCTGTCGCGGGCGCTGGAAGCGCTGGGCGTGCAATTGCAAAAATTGCGCAACAAGGAAGAGTCCGATCTGCACAGATCGGACCCGCGCACGAGCCTGTCCGATGCGGACCTCGCGGCCGCCGCCGAGCTTGCGCGGAGGCTCGCAGACGCGCTCGCGCCGCTGGAGAGCATCGGCAAGAACGAACTGCCGCTCAGCGATCTGGCCGCGCGCCACCGCGATGTATTGGCGGCGTTGTCGCGCGACGGCGAGCGCGAGCACGCCTTCGCCGGTCCGGACGGGATGAAGCTTGCCGATGCGCTCGACGAACTGGCGGTCGGCGAAGCGGCCGTGGGCCTCACGATCGCACCATCGGACTATGTCGAGCTTCTTTCCGCGCTGCTTGCGGGCCGGGTGGTGCGCCCGCCGCCGCTCGCCGCCGCGCGCGTGCGCATTCTCGGTCTTCTGGAAGCGCGGTTGACCGCGAACGATCGCGTGGTGCTCGGTGGTCTGGTGGAGGGAGCGTGGCCGCCGGAAAGCCGGACCGATGCCTGGCTGAGCCGTCCGATGCGACTTGAGCTTGGCCTCGATCTGCCCGAGCGCCGGATCGGACTTTCGGCGCACGATTTCGCGCAAATGCTGGGTGCGCCCGAAGTGGTCCTGACCCGTGCCGCCAAGATCGGCGGCGCGCCGACGCAAGCCTCGCGTTTCGTCCAGCGCTTCGCCGCGATTGCTGGCGAGACACAGTGGCAAGCCGCGCTTGATCGCGGCAATGTCTATCTCGCCTGGGCGCGCAGCCTCGATCGGCCCGAGAGCGTGAAGCCCGCGCCGCGGCCCGCGCCCAAGCCGCCGTCCGCGGCCCGGCCCAGGCGCCTCTCGGTTACGGAGATCGAGCATTGGCTGCGCGATCCCTACACGATCTACGCCAAGCATGTGCTGCGTCTCGCCCCGCTCGACGAAGTCGATGCCGCGCCCGGCGCGGCGGAGCGCGGCACGGTGATCCACAATGTGCTGCGCGAATTCAGCGAGCGGTTTGCGAAAGATCTTCCCTCCGATCCGGCCGGCGCGCTGATCGAGATGGGCCGCAAACATTTCGCCGCGCTCGAGGAGTTTCCCGAAGCCCGCGCGTTCTGGTGGCCGCGCTTTGTGCGCATCGCGCAGTGGCTCGGCGGTTGGGAGGCCGGCCGCCGCGCCAGTTACGAGCTGGTGGCTGCGGAGATAAAAGGCGCAATCGAGATTCCGCTTTCCGATGGCGCGTTCAAGCTCACCGGCATTGCCGACCGTATCGAGCGCGATGCCGCCGGCGGCTATGTGATCCTCGACTACAAGACCGGCTCGGTGCGAACCGAAAAGCAGGTGCGCACCGGGCTTGCGCCGCAGCTCACGCTCGAAGCGGCGATGCTGCGTCAGGGCGGCTTCAGTGCGGGCGTAAGCCCGATACCGGGCGGCGGCTCGGTCGTATCACTCGCTTATGTCGCGCTCAAAGGCGGCGCACGCGCCGGCGAATTCATGCCGATCGACTTCAAGGACGGCACCCCCGACGCTCAGGCCGATCGCGCGCTCGCCAAGCTCGCGGCGCTGGTGCGGCGCTTCGAGGACGAGAACGAGCCTTACCGGTCGCTGGTCCACCCGATGTGGAGGGCACGCTACGGCGACTACGACCATCTTGCGCGCGTCAAGGAATGGTCGAGCACCGGCGGACCTGAAGACGATATCCCGGGCGCGCCATGAGTATCGGAATGAAAGCGCGCCTATGAGATCGCCGAGCATCATTCCCGCCGACGTGCTGCGCCTGCAGGGCGAGGTCTCCGATCCCGGCATTTCGGCCTGGGTCGCCGCCAATGCCGGCTCCGGCAAGACGCACGTGCTGGCGCAGCGCGTGATCAATCTTCTGCTCGCCGGCGTGGCGCCCGAAAAGATCCTCTGCCTCACCTTTACCAAGGCGGCTGCCGCCAATATGGCCAAGCGCGTGTTCGATACGCTTGGGCGCTGGACGACGCTCGACGATGACGCGCTCGATGCCGCCATCGGCAGGCAGCCGGGGCGGATGCCGAGTGCGCGGCGGGCGCTGGCGCGCCGGCTGTTCGCCCGCGCCCTGGAAACGCCGGGGGGCTTGAAGGTGCAGACCATCCACGCCTTCTGCACCCAGCTTCTGCATCAGTTTCCGTTCGAAGCCAATGTCGCCGCCCGCTTCACCGTGCTCGACGAGACTGCCCAGATGCAGCTCCTTGAGGATCTGACGCTTGCGGCTTTGCTCGAGGGCGCCGCCGCTCCGGAGAGTGCGCTCGGCCGCGCACTCGGCACCGCCATGGCCGCGGGTGCCGACCAGACCTTTCGCGATGTGGTGCGCGAGGCGATCAACCGGCGCGACGCGTTCATCAATTGGCGCATCCGGGCGGGCAGTGTCGAAGCGGCAATTGCCGGACTTGCGCACGCGCTCGGGATCGCCCCGGACGATACGCTGGAGAGCGTCGAAGCTGAGTTCTTCACCGAGTCGCTGATTGCGGAATCGGAATGGCCCGCGATTGCCGCCGCCCTGGCGCGCGGCAACAAGACCGATGGCGAGCAGGCGCAGCGCTTCACCGCGCTCACCGGATTGACCGGCGCCAATCGCATCGAGCTTTATCTGGAAATCTTCTGCACGGACGAAGGCAATCCGCGCAAATCCATCGTCACCAAGGCGATCAAGGACGCGCGCCTGGTCGAGCTCTTGAGCGCGGAGCAGAGCCGCGTCTGCGCCATTCTCGATCGCCGCAACGCCGTGATGAGCCGCGACCGCAGTGCCGCTCTGCTGATTGTGGCGGACGCCGTTCTGACCCGCTACGCGCACGAGAAGGAACGCCGCGGCCTTCTCGACTACGACGATCTGATCGACAAGGCAGTCGCCCTGTTAAGCAACGTCGACGCCGCCTGGGTGCATTACAAGCTCGACCTCGGCATCGATCATGTGCTCATCGATGAGGCGCAAGATACCAGCGACAAGCAATGGGACATCGTGCGCCGGCTGGTGGCCGAATTCACCGCCGGCAAAGGCGCGCGCGATCTCAAGCGCACGATTTTCGCTGTCGGCGACGAGAAGCAGTCGATCTTTTCCTTCCAGGACGCGGCGCCCAAGCAGTTCGCCGCGATGCACCGGCATTTTAAGAAAGCGCACGACGACGCCGGTCTTGAATTCGTGTTTCGCGAGTTCAAGCACTCGTTCCGCTCGGGCGCGAGCGTGCTTGCGGCGGTCGATGAGGTGTTCAAGGCGCAGGGCATGGCGGCGAGCGTCACCGCCGATACCGACGGCTTTCCGCCGCATATCGCGCTACCGGATGCGCCGCCGGGCGTGGTCGAAATCTGGGAGCCGGAAAAGCCCGACGAGCGCAAGGAGATCGAAGGCTGGGACGCGCCTTTCGATACCGTGAACGAGACCAGTCCGCGGGTGAAGCTTGCGCAAAGAATCGCGCGCCGCGTGCGGAGGCTTGTCGATGGCGCGACGCCGGTCGGCATCGACCGCCACGCCGCGCGTTACGGCGATGTCCTCATTCTCGTGCGCCAGCGCGGGCCGCTGTTCGAGGCGATTATC
This sequence comes from uncultured Alphaproteobacteria bacterium, assembly GCA_963831135.1. GTDB lineage: Bacteria > Pseudomonadota > Alphaproteobacteria > Rhizobiales > Xanthobacteraceae > BOG-931. Next base: position 39,505 of record CAWHPH010000062.1, on the reverse strand, counting down.
CGCGCGCTCAAGAACGAAAATGTCGAAGTGGCCGGCGCCGACCGTCTGGTGCTCACCGAGCATATCGCGGTCATGGATCTGATCGCGCTTGCCGACGCGCTGTTGTTGCCGGCCGACGATCTGGCGCTCGCGACTGTGCTGCGCAGTCCGCTCTTCGGCTTTTCCGACGATGATTTGTTCGCGATCGCCTGGGATCGCGGCCGGACCTCGCTGCATTCGGCGCTGCGGCGAAAATCGTCCGAGCGGGAAATTTTTGCAGCAGCCGCCGCGCGGCTCGATGCATTGCAGGAGGCGGCGCAGCGGCAGTCGCCCTTTGCCTTCTATGCGTCCGTGCTTGGCGCCGGCGGCGGCCGGCAGTCGTTTCCATGGGCGGCTCGGTGCCGAAGCCAACGATGCGCTCGACGAATTTCTCAACCTCGCGCTCGATTACGAGCGGCGCGAAATACCTTCGCTGCAGGGCTTTGTCGCCTGGCTGCGCGCAGCGCGGGCCGAAGTGAAACGCGACATGGAAATCGCCCGCGACGAAGTGCGCGTGATGACCGTGCATGGCGCCAAGGGTCTGGAGGCGCCGATCGTCGTTCTCGCCGATACGATGACGCAGCCGTCGGGGCCGCGGCCGCCGCGGCTGCTTGAGCTTCCCGACGGCGCCGTGATCTGGGCCGGCCGCAAGGACGACGACGTGCCGCCGGTCGCCGCCGCGCGCCAGGCGGCGCTTTCGGAAGCGGAGGACGAATATCGCCGACTGCTTTATGTCGCGATGACGCGCGCCGCCGATCGCCTGATCGTCTGCGGCGCCGACGGCGAAAGGGCGAGGCCGAAAGGCTGTTGGTACGACCTCGTGCTCGAGCCGCTGCAGCCATTTCTGGTCGAGGAAACAGACAACGGCGACAAAGTATGGCGCTACCGCAAAGAGCCGCCGAGCGTTGCGGACACGACTGCCCCCGCGACGGCAAATGTGGCGGCGGCTCAATCATCCGAGCTGCCATCATGGCTGCGCGCGCCGCCTGCTCCCGAGCCGCCGCGCTCGGTGCTCGTCTCTCCGTCGGCGGCGTTCGAGGAGGATATCGGCGGCGCAATTGCATACAGCCAGGCATCTCCCGCCGAGCGGCGCAAGGCGCTCGCCCGCGGGCGAATCGTGCATCGCCTGATGCAGTCGCTGCCCGATATTCCGCCGGCGAGCCGGAAAGCTGCCATCGATCGTTATCTGAAGAACACCGCCGCGGATTTTGCGCCCGCCGAACAGGCGGAGATGGCGCAGCGTGTCCTCACCATTCTCAATGATCTGATCTTCGCCGACTTGTTTGCGCCGGGAAGCCGCGCCGAGGTGCCGATTGTCGGCCGGGTTGCTTGGGCCGGCGCGCCTGCGATCGCCGTGGCGGGGCAGGTGGATCGGCTCGCGGTGACGCGCGATTCGGTTCTGATCGCCGATTACAAGACGGATCGGGCGGTCCCGACCCGCCTAGCCGACGTGCCGAAGAATTATATCGGCCAGCTCGCGCTTTACCGCGCCGTTTTGGGGCGCGTTTACCCGGGAAAAACGATTCGCGCCGCACTTATCTTCACCGAGGGGCCGAACGTGATCGAAGTCCCGAGCGCGGCGATGGAGGCTTCGCTGGGTGATATTGCGGGTAAAGTCACGCGCCAGTGAGGCTCCCTTGACGCTGAAGAAGCTCCCTTGACGCTCGGGGAGTCCATTCATACGTTTGATGCCCTGCCATATTCCACCGGAACAGCGAGGTCTTTCATGGTCGACAAAACAACCGACGCCACGTTCGATCAGGACGTGCTGAAGGCCCACGGGCCGGTGGTGGTCGATTTCTGGGCTGAGTGGTGCGGCCCCTGCCGCATGATCGCGCCGGCGCTGGAAGAGATTTCCAAGTCGCTCAACGGCAAGGTCAAGATCGTCAAGCTCAATGTCGACGAGAATCCCGGCACCGCCGCCAAGTTCGGCATCATGTCGATCCCGACGCTGATGCTGTTCAAGGACGGACAGCTTGCTTCACGCCAAGTCGGCGCGGCGCCGAAGCAGAAGCTCGAACAGTGGATCACCGCTGCGGTGTGATTCGCGCACTGGTCGGGACGGCGGCCCTTCGTCAGTGCTGGGTTGAAGCTGGCCATTCGTGTCTTTGGTCTGCGAGATTAAGACGTGGATGGCCCGGCACAGGGGCAAGTTGACGGACGCCGGCGAATGAACAAGCGACCTTGACCGAAGCTCCAGCATTACTCATTTCCGTACTTAGACAATCAAGCGGCGCTGTATGCTCTAAGCAGGGCGAAAAGGCTGTCGACAGCTTTTCGCGGAATGCCTGATATCCCGTCGCGGTCGGATGGCCTCAACAAGAGTTGTTGCTGTCCGCCCAACAACTCGTACTCAAGTCCTTGAATGATCGCCATCGCGGCTCGACGCATTTCCTTGTCGTTCCAGCCAATGACATGCGACTTGGCTCGACTCACTGTGGCGGCCGCATATGGCAGGAAGAGATAGTCCTTTCCCGAGGGCAAAATTTGCTTCGTGAGATCGATACCGGTTCGAAAGGTGACATCGCGGAAATCCATGGCGGAAAAATCATTGCCGTGAAACTCGTTGCGGGCGCGGCCGATCATTGCTCGTTCGTCTTCGGGCACAGTGCCATTGAATATGGCGGTTTCCAGCCGCCCGCTAAACTTGCAATCGGTCATTTCCACTGCGAAACAAATCCAGTTTCGTATGGTGACGTTATGAAACGAACAGCGGACGAAACGAGAAAAACCTCCCGGTCCCATATTCATTCGTGCCCCGTCGAAGGTGCACTCGACGAATTCGGATGTCTCCCGACCGCTGCCGAATGCCGCCGACCGAATTTTGGTTTGATCGAATTTGCAGGCATGCAAATGAGAACCAATCGAGGCGAATTGCCATAATGTTCGGCCCGAATAGTCCTCGCCGTGCAACCTTGCATGATCCAGCACGACGCGCTGATCATCAGGTATTGTAATGTGGCCTTTCGATCTTGCTTCTATGCGCATTGTTGTTTCCAGTCTTATACTTACGGCAGCGTGTACGTAGAAATTATCACTCCACCATATCCCGGTCTTGCTAAGTGCGCACCCGCTTGTCTCGGCGTCGTCAATTCGATGAATTTTCCGGTCGTCGTATCGAGAAAATCAGGGCCAACGATATTGTATATAAAACGATCAGGGTACCGTATTTCCAGCGCGCGGGCGGTCGCTTTGTGGACGGCCGTTCCCAAAAAACGGCTTCCTGCTACGGGATTTGCCAAATACGCTGCCAACTGCTTAGCCGACATGGATAGACTCAGTCCGCTGACGCCGAGATTGGCTCGCTCTTGGGCGATAGCGGAAATGATTGCGCTTGCCTCACTTGCTGCTCCTGTCGTCCCCGCGGCGGTTTCAACCGCACCGCCGCCGAAACCAAGCGCTGACAGAACCGCTGGCAAACCCGCAGCCTCGCCGCCGAAGATCGCCGCGGTCGCAACAGGAATGCCGACATAAGGCGCAATGGCTCGCCACCGCGGCCGTTCGCCCACCACCCGGCCGCTTTCGAGGTCATATTGAGGCACCAGCTCCTGCAGCCAATTGCTGATGGCGGACCGAACGTTGGACCAAAAGTCGCCGCCGCCCGGCTGATCTTTCGAGCCGTACGGATCGACGAAGCTCGCCGGTTTGCCGATATGGTAGTCCGGCGGCGGCTTTACTTGTTTATCGTCGCTGATCGGCACATCGTCGATGCGATGCGAATCAACCCGATTTTCCGCAAATCGCGCGCCTGGGGAATCATGGCTGCCATCGGTCGGCGCGAACCAGCCGGGATTGGGCGGCGCGCCGGTGCGTGGATGCAGCGCCGGATTCCAATTCGCGGCGCCAGTGCCTTCGTTGCGAGCATATTTAATCAGCAAATCTTCCGCCGCCATCGCGTCACGCGCAGCGGCGCTCGGCAGATCGGGAATTTTCAAATGAACGGCTGCGATCCGCGCCAGACATTGATCATTGGCATTCAACGCGGAGGCGACCGTCGCCAAGCCGCCCATGAGCCGGTCCACCGGCGGCTCGCGGTGATGGGCGCGCTTCAACAAGCGCTCGATCTCGCCCCGATCGCGCACGACAAAACGATCGCCCCGTCGCTCAATCAGCGACGTCTGCCCGAGCAGCAAACCGTCGTCGGTGCAGGCAAGCCCAAGATTGTTGGGCCCAGCTTCGCTGAGCCGCCAGAAATGATTCATGACGTCCATGTCCCATAAATAGAGACATTTGTCAATATTTCGTGACATCAAAAACTAGATCGGTGACGCGTGTCGGCCCTCGCAACGTGACCTGGGCGCAAACCCGTCTCCGCTGCAGTCTCTGCGCAGCCTGTGGTTATGGATTCCGGGTTCGCCGTTTCACGGCGCTCCGGAATGACGCCATTGCAAGCTAATGCCGGAAATGCCGCGTGCCGGTAAAGACCATGGCGATGCCATGCTCGTCGGCGGCCTTGATCACTTCATCGTCGCGCACTGAACCGCCCGGCTGAATCACGGCCGTGGCGCCGGCCTCGATCGCCACCAGCAGACCGTCGGCGAACGGAAAGAACGCGTCCGACGCGACCACCGATCCTCTGGTCGCCGGCTCGTTGAGGCCCGCGGCTTTCGCCGCGTCTTGCGCCTTGCGCGCGGCGATGCGCGCGGAATCGACGCGGCTCATCTGCCCGGCACCGATTCCGACGGTCGCCGAATCCTTGGCGTAAACGATGGTGTTCGATTTCACATGCTTGGCGACGCGGAACGCAAAACGCAGGTCGCGCAATTCGGCGTTGCTCGGGGCGCGCCTGGTCACCGGTTTCAGCTCCATGTCGTCGACCACCGCATTGTCGCGCGATTGCACCAGTAATCCGCCGGCGACGGTCTTTGCCGTCAGCCCCTTGGCGCGCGGATCGGGCAAGCCGCCGGCGATCAGAAGCCGCAAATTCTTTTTCGCTCCGACAATGCCGATCGCCTCCTCCGTCGCCGCCGGCGCGATGATGACTTCGGTGAAAATCTCGGTGATCGCGCGCGCGGCCTCCGCATCGAGCGGGCGGTTGAGCGCGACAATGCCGCCGAAGGCCGACACCGGATCGCAGGCCAGCGCCTTGCGATAGGCGTCCAACAGGCTCTCACCTTCGGCCACGCCGCACGGATTGGCGTGCTTGATGATCGCGCACGCCGCCGTGCGCAGCGGATCGAACTCGGCGACGCATTCAAAGGCCGCGTCGGTGTCGTTGATGTTGTTGTAGGAAAGCTGTTTGCCCTGCGCCTGGCGCGCGGTCGAGACGCCGAAACGCGCCTCGGGGGTACGATAGAAAGCCGCCGACTGATGCGGGTTCTCGCCGTAGCGCAATTCTTCGATCAACCGGCCGCCGACGGAACGGAAATCGGGCGCCGTATTGCCGAGCTCGGCGGCGAACCAATTGGCGATCGCCGCATCATAGGCGGCGGTGCGCGCGAAGGCCTTGGCAGACAACTGCCGGCGCAGCGCCAGCGTCGTCATGCCGCCGTGCCTGGCGAATTCGTCGAGCACCAGATCGTAATCGCTCGGCTCGACGACGACCGCGACGTCGCCGTGGTTCTTGGCGGCGGCGCGGATCATCGCCGGCCCCCCGACATCGATATTCTCGATGCAATCGTCGAAGCCGGCGCCGCCCGCCGCCGTTTTCTCAAACGGATAGAGATTGACCACCACGAGATCGATCGGCTGGATGCGATGCGCCCGCATTGCCTCGACATGCGCCGGGTTGCCGCGGATGGCGAGCAAGCCGCCATGCACGGCCGGATGCAGCGTCTTGACCCGGCCGTCCATCATTTCCGGAAAGCCGGTGACGTCGGATACTTCGGTGACGGCGAGGCCGGCAGCGGTCAGCGCCATTCGTGTGCCGCCGGTCGAAATGAGCTCGATGCCGTAGTCGGCCAGCGCGCGCGCAAACTCGATCAGGCCGGTTTTGTCGGAAACGGAAATAAGGGCGCGGGTGGAACGCCGTAAGTGCTCGGTCATGGCGCTCTTGTTTCATCCTCTCCCGCGGGGCGCAAGCGAAGCGGGGAGAAGATGTTACGTCACAGCGGCAGTTTGGGCACCTTCTCGCGTACGCGGCGGCTTGTGCCCGAGGCGGCTGCCATGCCGGGATTGGACTGTTGAAACTTCCAGGTGACACGCGGGGCCGAACCCGCCTGGCCCTGGATCACGATCTGCGCCGTCCGGCGCGGACCCTCACTGCCGGCGAGATAGACGCTGTCCACCAGCTGTACGCGATGATCGCCGGCGCTGAAGGTCCACACCTCCTTGTTCGGCATCATCAGCAGCACGCCCTGCCCGTCGGTGAGCCGCGAGGCCTTGATCGAAGGATGCAGGTGGAAGCGCACGGCATAGCGGTCTTGCGCGTTGCGAATTTGCGCGCCGCCGTCGGCGGCGAGAAACAGATCCTCGCCTTCGAAGCGCGTGCCGTCGGCCGCAAGCGTAACGGTGCGCTCATGCAGCACGCCATAGCGGTCGGCGTAGCCGTCATGCCCTGCGCGCAATGTGATCGAATCGAATTGCTCCTCGCGCGACACGGAAACATGAGTGGGGCCGCCGACCATCGGCAATCCCCCAAGCAGGCGCTTGAACGCTTTCGCCTTGGCGAAATAGGCCGACGACTTGTCGTTGAGCGTGGCGGTCGAATGAGCCGCCGTCGCGCGCGCCAGCGACCGCCATTCCTCGCGCGTGGTTGCCGGCATGCCGCAATTGACGACGATGAGGCTTTGCTTCGGGGAAGAAAACTCGAACGAGAGGCAGCCGGCATGGGCATCAAGGCTCGTTTCGACCGGCGGCGCCCGCCCGGTATCCATGATCAGCACCCCGCCGCCGGCCTCGAGGCGCTGATAGGCTGAATAGGGCGCGTTCGACAAAGGCGCGCCGCGGCTGTCGTCATAGGCGAGCAGCGTGAGCAAAAGCTCGATGGGCGTCGTGCCCATGCCGTTGAAATGCGCAAACGTCCCTTCGGAATGGCGGAAGAAGCGCAGCATCGGCATCATGCGGTCGATGGCGTTGAGCAGCGCCGGCGGCGGCGCGATGTTGCGCGACGCGTAGGCTTGCCGCAGCGGCAACAGCTCGATCAACACTTCGATGATGACGCCCGGATCGCGGCTGATATGGCCGCCGTCCGGCAGGATCTGCCATTCGATCTCGCCGGTCAGCCATGCCGTGGCCGATTTGATGTGGCGGCCCTGACTGGCGATGCATAAGGCGGCATAGCAGAGCGCGATGGCGGCCTGCAGGCGCGTCGCGCCGCGATGAGCGTCGGCCGCCGTGAGGCGCAGGTGCCGGACCTGCCGCAGCAGGCTGCGCAAGAAGCGGCGATAAAAACGCGCGTCGGCGTCCTGCAAGACCAGCGGCGCTTGGCTGAGCCAGGAAATGATCCGCCGCGACAGCACGTCGGCACGCCAGCCGATCGAATGCCACGCGCCCTGCAAGGTGATCCATTCGTCGACGAGCGCGCGGGCATTGGCGCGGGCAATCCCGGATTCGGCGGCGCGCAGATGCCGCAGCCAGCCGAAGCCCAGCAGCTCGGTCGCCCATTCGTCGGATGGCGGTGTCATCTCGAAAATCGACCGGCCATCGCAAATCACGACTTTGCCGGCGAAGGTGAAGCGTCCTGAATAGATTTCGCTTGCGCGGGTCGCGTCGGCCGTGCGCAGATCCTGGGGTGCGATCACCAGCCGGTCGTTTTTGTGGGGGAGGGCCGGCCAAGCTAGCGGGCGAAATCCGTTGATCCGTCCGCCGACGTGCCGCAGCCCGGCGCGCAACAGAAGCCAGGAAAGCTTTGCAGACAGCTTTGCACGGTTCGCGATTGAAACGTGCGCCATCGCCGCGGCCGCCCTCCACCGGCGAGTGCGCTCAAACCTCGCCACCGGTTCTCACCATAACGGAAGGGTATGGTCACGGCCAACGCGCGGCTTTTTCACGGTAAACGCCGGCGCCCGTTTCCGCGCGTGCGGTGAGGGCGTGGGAACCTCAAATCGGCGGCACTAGTTTTTCAGGAGCCGGGCGGCATAAAAGCCGTCGAGTCCGGAAAGCCTGCGATCGGGATCGGGGAGGTGGCACGGCAGGGTTCGCAGGTCGCCGTCTTTGGTCACGAATTCGCCATGACCGCAAACCTCGTCGGCGTTAACCGGTCGGCGCTCAACACTCGGTTCCCGCGCGAGCAGGCTGTCAACGATCGCCTCGCCCTCCTCCTGCTCAAGCGAACAGGTGCAATAGAGGAGCGTGCCGCCCGGCTTGGTCAGCGCCGCGGCGCGCTCGATCAAGCGGTGCTGCAGGGCGGCGAGCTTGTCGATATCAGCGGGCTCCTTCAGCCAGGGCACGTCGGGATGGCGGCGGATCGTGCCGGTCGAGGAGCAGGGTGCGTCGAGCAGCACCGCATCGAACGGCTCGGCGGTCCATTCGGTGACATCGGCGCAAACGAGCTCGGCAGTGAGCGACAGCCGTTTCAGATTCTCCTCCAATCTCGCGAGCCGCGCCGGCGAGCGATCGACCGCGGTGACGCGGGCGCCTGCGGCGGCAAGCTGCGCCGCCTTGCCGCCCGGCGCCGCGCACAGATCGGCGACGCGCAGACCTGCGATATTGCCGAGCAACCGGACCGGTAGCGCTGCCGCGGCATCCTGAACCCACCAGGCACCCTCGGCAAAACCCGGCAGCGCCGTCACCATGCCGTGTGCGATCACGCGTACCGAGCCCGTCGGCAAAACCCGTCCGCCAAGGCGTTCGGCCCACAGCGCCGCATCGCTTTTCACCGTGAGATCGAGCGCCGGCTCGCTGGCATTCGCGGCGGCGATGGCGTGGGCGGCGGTCTCGCCATAAGCTGCAATCCAGCGCGCCATCAGCCATTCCGGCGTGTCGAGATTGGCCGTATCGAGTTCCGCCAGCCGTGCGGCGCCTTCGCGCGCGAGCCGGCGCAGCACGGCATTGACCAGGCCCGCATATCGCGCGGCGTGGCGGTCCGCCTGCACCAGGCGGACGGCAAGATCGACTGCCGCATGATCGGGCACGTCGAGGAACAGGATTTGTGCGGCGCCGATCAACAGCGCCGTCTCCACGCGCGGCACCTCCTTCGGCGGACCGCGTTCGAGCAAGAGGCCGAGGAGATGGCGCAAGGTGCCGAGGCGCCGCAAGACGACGGCGACTAGCGCCCGGGTCAAGCCGCGGTCGCGATCAGATAGCGCGGCAAGGCCGGGATGCGCGTGGGCGCCGTCAAGCTGCTCATCCAGCGATCGGCGGCGCCGCAGCACGCCGTCGACGATGTCGGCGGCGATGCGCCGGACAGCGAGGCCGGGCACGTCGGCAGGGGTCGCAGCTGGACGAGACATTGGCTGGCGTTCCATTGTGGAGCGCTTGTATATCCCATTTGGTCGGGCTGGCTTGCGGTCGGGCGGCGACTACGCCAATTGAAAGCCATGTCCATCGCCGAAAAGCCATCCAAGCCTGCCGCGGCTGCGCACGCCGAGAACCGCGCGTCGGCGAAACGTCCGCTCCCTCCGGCGGCGGAGCGTGCCTTGGCTGAGGCGGCCGTACGCCGCGCCGAACGGGACCGGCATCCGATCGACCCGCCCAAAGAGATCGCCGGGCGTGAGGGTCCTGAGCCGACGCGCTATGGCGATTGGGAGATCAACGGGCTGACGTCCGATTTCTAAGCGGCTCAGTCCGGTAGCCTGCACCAAAGCCCGTCAAGCCTGCCGGCAGGCGTCTGCAACCCAAAGCAATATTTCTATTGTTCCACTCGACAAAGTCGTGATATAGAACATTTCATGAACATTTTCGTGGCGTGATTTGCGCGGGGATGAATTTGGACTTGGGGCCGGACTTGGGGCCGGACTTGGGGCCGGACTTGGGGCCGGACTTGGGGCCGGACTTGGGGGCTTTTGTCATGCGTGCCGGGGCGCTTGCGGCGATATCTGTGGCGTTTGTGCTGCTGCCCGGCTGCGCTGGACGTGACCCCCATCCGGTCGCTGTGGTTCAACCGCAGGATGCGCAAAGCGATTGCGCGATGATCCGGGCCGAGATCGAGGCCAATAACACCCAAGCGGAAAAACTCGCTGACGAGAACCACGCCAAGATTGCTCAGAACGTCGCCGCCGGGGTGGTCGGTGTCGTGATCTGGCCAGTCTGGTTTGCCATGGATGCGAAGGGCGCCGCCGGAACGGAAATGGACGCGCTCAAAGCGCGCCAGCAATATCTCGCTTCGCTCGCCGAGCAGCGATGCGCCCAACCGGCGGTCGCTCCGCTCCCCCCTTCCAATCCGCCCCGCTCGCGGCGATAGGGAGAGACATGCGCCGGGCGGCCTCGCGAATCCGAGACATTTTTGTTGGGTGCGCTATCGGAAGGATGCCTTGACCTTGTGAATTAAATCCTACAAGATCGGATCGCCCAATCAGCATGAGCGGTGAGGCGTGAGGCATTCCTTATCCTCCGCGGCTCTGACGCACCGGCGGTCCGGCCGGCCGCTCGGCGGTCTGCTGCCTATCATCGGCGTGATCTTTGGATTGGGGCTAGCGGCGGGAGCGATCTTCCGGCCGCCGCTGACGCCGACCAACCCGCAAATAGGTCTGCATAATCGCGGCGCGATGACTTGGTCCAGGCAGCGTTACGCCGACTTCAATCCGCAAGTCACCTATCCCGCGGAGGTGCTGCGCGTGATCGACGGCGACACGTTTGAGGCGCGCGTGCGGGTCTGGCGCGGGTTCGAGGTTGACACCAGGGTGCGCTTGCGCGCGATCGATGCGCCCGAGCTGCATGCCCGGTGCGCCGCGGAATACGTCAAAGCCGAAGCCGCGCGGGCCGCTCTGCAGCGCATCCTGTCCGCGGGTGGCGTCACGGTCTCGCAGGTCGGGCCCGACAAATATCGCGGCCGTGTCGATGCTGCGGTGGCGACGCGCGACACGCCCGACGTCTCCGCCGCGCTTCTCAATGGCGGCTTCGCGCGCAGCTACAATGGCGGCCGGCGCGAACCGTGGTGCTAGAGCATGATCCGGAAAAAGCCTGCCCCGGACTTGATCCGGGGTGAAAACCGGTTTTCCGAAAAGATCATGCGCCACCGAAAATGTTAGAGCGCCGATCGATTCAATCTGAAGCGATTGCGCTCTAAGAGGCGAAAGCGTCTGACCGGCGAAGCAATTGTTTCGCTGAAGTGACTATCAGGAATCGGGCATCAGGCTCTTCTCAAGCGGCCTGATGCCCGATCCTGATCCCCAAAGTCAGGCCGGGCGGTTTTCGTCCCGTGCCTGACCCCCGATCATTGAACGACAACCCGCGTCCCGACACTGACGCGGTTGTACAGATCGCTGACGTCCTCATTGTACATGCGGATGCAGCCGTACGACACGAAGTGCCCGATCGAGCCCGGCTGATTCGTACCATGAATCGCATATTGGCCGCCGGCAAGAGACATGGCGGCCGCGCCCATCGGATTTCCCGGCGAACCGCCTTTGATCACGTTCGGCAGGCCGGGATGGTCGCGCCGCACCGCTGCGGGAGGCGACCAATCGGGATGGACGTATTTGCCGTTGATATACGAGGTGCCCGACCATTGCTTGCCGGCGCGGCCGACGCCGACGGGATAACGAATGGCCTGGCCGTAGCCGGTGAAATAATACAAGTGCCGCTCGTTGGTGCGCACGACGATCGTGCCCGGCATGTAGCTGTCTTTCACCGTGACAGTTTCGCCGCGCGCCTGCGCCAAGCGCGGCGCCAGCGCGAACGAACAAACGATCGCCGCCAGCATGGCAGTAATCAGAATCTTCCCTCGCATCGCCTGCAATCCTTGCCAGATAAGAGCGTCCGGCCGCCGTTATTCTCGGCCGCCATCGCCTGGCATCTTAGCGGAATGACCGCCTCTGCTCAGTACCGCGTGCGTAACCGAGCGAAGCTTTCGGCAGTTTTTTGGCGGGTGTGACTTGCGTGCACCAGGGCGCCGTCACCGCCGGGCTTGACCCGGCGGTCCAGCAGCTTCATCGCATCAGAAGTCTCACGGACAGCTTGAACGCGCTTTGGCTGGGGAATGGATTGCCGGGTCAAGCCCGGCAATAACGCAGGAATAATTCCCTTACGCGCTCTTCTTGTTCTGCCGATGCGTGACGAGGTCGTCGACCACGGCAGGATCGGCGAGCGTCGACGTGTCGCCGAGATTGCTGAATTCGTCCTCGGCAATTTTGCGGAGAATCCGGCGCATGATCTTGCCCGATCGCGTCTTTGGCAGGTTGGGCGCGAACTGGATGAGATCGGGCGAGGCGATCGGCCCGATTTCGGTGCGCACCCATTGCACCAGTTCTTTACGCAAGGCCTCGGTCGGCTGCTCGCCGGCCATCAGCGTGACATAGGCATAGATGCCCTGGCCCTTGATGTCGTGCGGGTAGCCGACCACCGCGGCCTCCGACACTTTCGGATGCGCGACCAAGGCCGATTCGACTTCCGCGGTGCCCATGCGATGGCCGGCGACGTTGATCACGTCGTCGACGCGGCCGGTGATCCAGTAATATCCGTCCTCGTCGCGGCGGCAGCCGTCGCCGGTAAAGTATTTGCCCGGATAGGCGGTGAAGTAAGTGTCGACGAAGCGCTGATGGTCGCCATAGACCGTGCGCATCTGGCCCGGCCAGGAATTGGCGATGCAGAGATTGCCGGTGACGGCGCCTTCGAGCACCTTGCCTTCGGCGTCGACGATCTGCGGGATGACGCCGAAAAAGGGCAGCGTCGCCGAGCCGGGCTTGAGGGGGATAGCTCCGGGCAGCGGCGTGATGAGAATGCCGCCGGTCTCCGTCTGCCACCATGTGTCGACGATCGGGCAGCGGCTGTCGCCGACCACGCGGTAATACCACTCCCAGGCTTCCGGATTGATCGGTTCGCCGACCGAACCAAGAAGCCGCAAGGACGCGCGCGAGGTTTTTTTCACCGGCTCGTCGCCGGCTTGCATGAGGGCGCGGATCGCGGTGGGGGCGGTGTAGAAGATGCTGACTTTGTGCTTGTCGATCACGTCCCAGAACCGCGACATGGTCGGGTAGTTCGGGACTCCTTCGAACATCAGCGTGGTGGCGCCGTTGGCGAGCGGTCCATAGACGATATAGCTGTGGCCGGTGACCCAGCCCACATCGGCCGTGCACCAATAGATGTCGCCATCGTGATAGTCGAAGACGTATTGGTGGGTCATCGAGGTGTAGACGAGATAGCCGCCGGTGGTGTGCAGCACGCCTTTCGGCCGGCCGGTCGAGCCCGAGGTGTAGAGGATGAACAGCGGATCTTCGGCGTTCATCTCGGCGCAGGGACATTCCGAGGTCACCATGTCGGCGGCGTCGTGATACCAGACGTCGCGGCCCGGCAGCATGTCGACCGGCGCACCGGTGCGCTTTACGACGATGACATGATCGACGCCGCCCCCGATCTTGGCGATCGCGGCGTCGGTATTGGCCTTCAGCGGCACCTTGCGGCCGCCGCGCAAACCTTCGTCGGCGGTGATGACGACCTTCGACTGACAGTCCTCGATGCGGCCGGCGAGCGAATCCGGCGAAAAACCGCCGAATACCACCGAATGGATCGCGCCGATGCGCGCGCAAGCGAGGACGGCGTACGCTGCCTCGGGAATCATCGGCAGGTAAATGGTGACGCGGTCGCCCTTCTCGACGTTGCGGTTGCGCAGCACGTTGGCGAGGCGGCAGACCTGATCGTGCAACTCGCGATAGGTGATCTTCTTTGACTCTTTGGGGTCGTCGCCCTCCCAGATGATGGCGACCTGATCGCCGCGCTCGGCCAGATGGCGATCGATGCAGTTATAGGCGGCGTTGGTGGTGCCGTTCTCGAACCACTTGATCGATACGTGATGCGGGTCGAACGAGGTGTTCTTGACCTTGGTGAAATGCCTGAACCAATGGATGCGCTTGGCCTGCTCGGCCCAGAAGCCGTCCGGATCGGCGAGCGAACGGTCGTACATCGCGCGGTATTTCGCGCGGTCGATGAAAGCGCGTTTGGCCCAGTCCGCGGAGACCTCGTACACCTTGTCCGCCATTTCCTCCTCCACCCGGGCGCGCCATCGCGCGCAGTCGCTCACTCGAGGGCCATTATCGGTCGCTCTCCCGCAACCGACAAGCGGGCCAAAAATCCTAGTGCAGTTCCGGGGCTATTGCACCACACCGAACCAACGCAGAGCGCCGCCGATGTCGCGGCGTAACGCGTCATTGCGCATCGTCACGTCGCTCCTCGCCGATGACGGTCACTTTGTCGATATCCCGGCCATCTTGCAGACGAGTTTCCATTCCTCCGCAGTCACCGGCTGTACTGAAAGCCGCGCATATTTCACCAGCGCCATTTCCTTGAGCTTAGGCTCCGCCTTGATGGCGGCAAGCGTGACCGGCTTCGGCAGCGGCTCGACCGCGCTGGTGGTCACCGCCACCCAAGGCTCGCCCTTCGCCGCGGTCGGATCAGGAAAGTGCTCGCGCAGCACTTCGCCAATGCCGACGACCTGCTTCTCGTCGCCGGTGTGATAGAAGAAAAACTTGTCGCCCTTCTTCATCTCCTGGAGATGGCGCCGCGCGGTGAAATTGCGCACGCCGCTCCACGCCTCGCCCTTGGCACCGCGTTTCACCTGATCGTCCCAGGAAAACTCCTCCGGCTCGGTCTTTAAAAGCCAGTAGGCCACCTGCGCCTCCCCTTCATTGCGGTTTGATCCGTCATGCTTGCCACAGGCGTACGAAGAACGGCGTCATTTCGCTCGACCATGTGCCGGGCATCCGCGTCCTCGTGGTGTGCGAGCCTAACGACCTGGATGGCCGGGACAAGCCCAGCCATGCCGATTAGCGAATTCATCCCTCCGCCTTCAGCGGTCGCGTCAACAGCGAATCGATCGCCTGGTCCACGGTCATCGTCCCATCGAGCAAAGCAGCGACCGCCGCTGCAATCGGCATGTCGACCGTACGCTCGTGCGCCATGTCGAGAAGCACCGGCGCAGTAAATACGCCTTCGGCGAGACCGCCATGGATCTGCTCCGGCTTCTGGCCGCGGCCAAGCTGAACGCCGAAGCTGAAATTGCGCGATTGCGGGCTCGAGCAGGTCAAGAGCAAATCGCCGAGGCCGGAGAGGCCCATCATCGTCTCCGGTTTGGCCCCATAAGCTCTGCCGAAGCGCATAAGCTCGGCAAAGCCGCGGGTGGTCAGCGCCGCCTGCGCGCTGGCTCCGAGCTCGCGTCCGATCACAATTCCGGCGGCGATGGCCAGCACATTCTTGGCGGCGCCGCCCAGTTCGACGCCGCGCACATCGGTGGAATGGTAGGGCCGAAAGCCCGCCGACCCGATCGCCTTGGCAAGCGCGGCGGCGAGCGTCTCGTCCGCTGCGGCCAGCGTGACCGCCGTCGGCAGGCCGCGCGCGACATCGGCGGCGAAGCTCGGTCCGGACAGGATCGCGGGCGTGGCGTTGGGCGCGCATTCCGCGACGACTTCCGTCATGAATTTTTGCGTGCCGCGCTCGATGCCTTTGGCGCAAACGATCACGGGGGTGCCGGGCGCCAGCAACGGCGACAGCGCTTTGGTCACCGACCGTACCGCCTGCGCCGGCACGACCAGAAGAACCGCCGGAGCGCTCGCGGCTTCGGCGAGATCCGCAACGACCGAGATGCGGCCGTCAAGCGGCACGCCCGGCAGAAATCTGCTTTCCCGGCGCTCGGCCAGATACGCCGCATGAGCCGCATCGGATTCCCAGAGCGATACGGATCGGCCGGCCCGGGTGCAGGTGAGCGCCAATGCGGTCCCCCAGGCACCGCCCCCGATGACGGCGATACGATCAAGGGTCATTGCTGCACATTTCCGCTCTGCTGGAGCGCATGCGTCATGTGAAAAATCAAATCAATCCAGTAACTTACCGCGCAGCATTTTGCTATGCGCGGAAAAGAGTTTTATTTGCTGATCGGTCAAAATCATTTATGTCACAATGACTTACCGCGCAGCAATTTGGGTACGTCGCCGACCAATCCGGCGGCTTCGCGTATGAAGAGCTGCTTGAGGTTAGGTACACGATCGACCAAGCCGAGGCCAACGTCGCGCATGAGCCGCAATACTGCGGACCGATTGGAAAACAGGCGATTGAGGCCATCGGTCATCAAGCCCATGGTCATCGTGTCAAACCGCCGCCAGCGCTGATAGCGCTCCAGTACATCCGCGCCGCCAATGTCGAGGCCCAGCCGCGCGGCATCGACGATCACTTCGGCCAACGCCGCGATATCCCGCAGCCCCATATTCAGCCCTTGTCCGGCAATCGGGTGAATGAGGTGCGCCGCGTCGCCAATAAGCGCGATCCGTTCGGCGATGAACGAGCGCGCCACGAAAAACCCGAGCGGATGAGCGCGCCGCGCGCCGACCGCGGTGATCTCGCCGAGATGCAGTTTGAACCGCTGCTCCAGCTCGGCGTGAAAGTCGTCATCCGGCAGGGCGATGATACGTTCCGCCTCGCGCGTCGTTTCCGTCCACACGATCGACGAGCGGCGCCCCTTGAGCGGCAGAATCGCGAAGGGGCCGGCGGGCAGAAAATGCTCCACGGCGCGCCCTTCATGGTCGCGTTCATGGCTGACGGTGGTGACGATGGCCGACTGCCCGTACTCCCAGCCGTGAACGGCAATGCCGGCTTGGTCGCGGATCGAGGAGCGCGCGCCGTCGGCGGCGACGAGAAGGGGCGTCGATGTCCGCGTGCCGTCCGCAAGTTCCACGGCGATATTGCTTCCCTCACCTGACAGGGGAGGGTCGGACTGCCGAAAGCGGTCCGGGAAGGCGCCATTCTTGGAAGCGCGATCCCCACCCGAACGCTCCGCGTCCGACCCGCCCCTTTTCGGCGGAGGAATGAAATGGGTCACGGCGGTGCCGCGCAATGCGATGCCGACCTCGCGCGCCTTCTTTTCCAGGGCATCGAGCAGAAAGCGGTTCTCGATCATATGGGCGAACGGCTCGCCCGGCTCGACGTCGCCCGCGAAGGTGAGGAAAACCGGACGCACGGCGTCATCGACGCGGCTATCAGTCACGACCATGTCGAGGATTGGCTGTGCCTCGTCGGCGACGCTCTCCCAAACGCCGAGCGTCTCAAAGAGCCGGCGCGCCGCGGCCACAATGGCGGAGGCGCGTTCGTCGCCGGCGTGGCTTTTGCCCAGCGTCGGGTCAGCCACCGTGATCGCGGTCGCGGAGCCCAAGCCTTGCCGCAGCGCGATTGCCAGCGACAGCCCAGCAAAGCCGCCGCCTGCGATGACTATGTCGCTTCTCTCGTTTTCCCGGGTCATGCGGCTACCACCGCTCCAAAACGCTGTTCCTGGACGGTACGGCAGCATACCATCCGGCCACTTGGCTAAGCATGCATTCTACGCCTTCAATATAACCGCCGGAAAAGGCGGTTATGTTTACCGCACAATGATCGGAATTGACGCATGTCCTCCGCTCTTCAGGACGTTTTGGCCATTCTCGACCTCGAGACGCTCGAGGTGAACCTTTTCCGCGGCCGCTCGCCGCAATCGCGCTGGCAGCGCGTCTTCGGCGGACAGGTGATCGGTCAGGCGCTGGTTGCCGCTTGCCGCACGGTCGAAGACGTGGCGGTCCGGCCGCCCCATTCACTGCACGCTTATTTTCTGCTCGGCGGCGATCCCAAGGTGCCGATCATCTATGAGGTCGATCGCATCCGCGACGGGCGCAGCTTCACTACCCGGCGGGTGGTCGCCATCCAGCACGGGCATGCGATCTACTCGATGTCGGTCTCCTTTCATCTGCACGAGGAAGGATTGACCCACCAGCTGCCAATGCCCGACGTGCCCAAGCCCGACGCCCTGCCGAGCGAGGCCGAGATCAGGGATCGATTGCTGCCGCGCATGCCCGATCCGGTTCGCCGTTATTACGAGCGCGAACGGCCGATCGAGCTTCGTCCTGTCGAGTATGGCCGTTATCTCGGCGAGAAGCTCGAGGGCGGCCGCTTTCACCTTTGGATACGCGCAAATGGCCCCCTTCCCGACGAGCCGGCGATCCATCAATGCGTGCTGGCCTATGCGTCGGACATGGCTTTGCTCGATGCGGCGCTGATCCCGCACGGCAAGACCGTGTTTCACGACGACATCATGGCTGCAAGCTTGGATCATTCCTTATGGTTTCACCGGCCCTTTCGCGCCGACGAATGGTTGCTCTACGTGCAGGACAGCCCAAACATGAGCAGCGCACGCGGGTTCTCGCGCGGCTCGGTCTTCACCAGCGACGGCACCCTCGTGGCGTCGGTAGCGCAAGAAGGCTTGCTGCGGCAGCGCCGGCCCAAACCCGATTGAGCAGAGCGGCTCGAAGCCAGACGCCGGCCGGAGTGAGCCGCTGAGAAGCTGCAAGAAAAGCAAGGTTGTGCAGGACAATTCCAGCGGATGCCGATATCGTCCGCGCTGCGCGTGCCCCGCTGCCGAAATTCGTGATAGGTGGCGGACCAACCGATTCAGGATCAACCCATGAAGCTCGTCATCGCCATCATCAAGCCTTTCAAGCTCGAAGAGGTGCGCGACGCGCTGACCGCGATTGGCGTTCACGGCATGACGGTGACCGAGGTCAAAGGCTATGGCCGCCAAAAAGGTCACATGGAGATCTATCGCGGCGCTGAATATGCCGTGAACTTTCTGCCGAAAGTCCGGCTTGAGGTCGCCGTCCCTTCCGATCTGGCTCAGAAGGCGGTCGAAGCTATCGGCGCTGCCGCCAAGACGGGGCAGATCGGCGACGGCAAAATCTTTGTTGCTCCGATCGAGCAGGCCTTTCGCATCCGCACCGGCGAAACGGACGCCGACGCCCTCTAGGTCGGTTTCGAAACCGAGCCAGACTTCCCAGCGCCTGACGATTAGCCATGTCGAGAAGGCCTGGCGATCCGAAATAATAGCCAAAAGCCTAGTTATTATGCAGCCTGTCTGATGTTTGGGCGGGACTGTTGGCGCCAGCGCGTCGCCGGCGGCCAAAAGGCGGACGCGCCAGCTCACGGGGCATGTATTGCCACGTATTTGCAGCGGTTCCCGCGAACTGGCACGGCCCTTGATTCACCATCGGCACTGCCAAGCCGCACTCGGGGCAAGATTCGACTGCGGCCATCGCAAGCTTAGTCCGCCCGGTCGATACGTGCGCGAAAGGGGGATGGGGAGATTGAAGCAATGAAAATTGTCATGGCCATCATCAAGCCGTTCAAGCTCGACGAGGTCCGCGACGCGCTTACCAAGATCGGGGTGCAGGGGCTGACCGTCACCGAGGTCAAAGGCTATGGCCGTCAGAAGGGTCACACCGAAATCTATCGCGGGGCGGAATACGCGGTGAGCTTCCTGCCGAAGATCAAGCTCGAAATCGCTTGTGGCGCTAATCAGGTGGACAAGGTCGTCGAAACGATTTCTACCGCGGCGAAAACCGGACAGATTGGCGACGGCAAGATTTTTGTGTTCGGTATCGACCATGCGGTTCGCATCCGGACCGGCGAAACCGACGCCGCGGCCCTCTAGTAACCTCGCACCTCGATTCAGGCGGACAGGAGTGGAACCATGACTTTCAAACGTTTTTCGCGTGCGGGGCTCGTTGCTCTCGCGGGGGCGCTCGTGCTGGCGATCTTGCTGACCCTGCCGACCTTCCATGCGTCTCTTGCACAGACCACCACCACGGAAGCGCCGGCAGCCGCGGCTGCGGCGCCGCCGGCCTGCGACGCCAAGACCCTGACGAACTGTTCGCCCAATTCCGGCGACACCGCCTGGATGATGACGTCAATGGCGATTGTGCTGATGATGACCATCCCGGGCCTGGCGTTGTTCTACGGCGGCATGGTGCGCAAGAAGAATGTCGGCGACACGGTGATGACGAGCTTTGCCATTACCTGCCTCGTCAGCATCCTCTGGTTATTCTTCACCTACAGCATTGCCTTCCGCGCCGGGACCCCCTTCATCGGCGGGCTCGACCGCGCCTTCATGCAAGGCATCGTCAGCGACATCGCCAAGGGCATCGGTAATCCCAACCCGCTGGCGCCGACCATCCCCGAGACCGTCTATTCGATGTTCCAGCTGACCTTCGCGATCATCACCGCGGCGCTCATCGCCGGTTCGTTCGCGGAGCGGATGAAATTCTCCGCCATGCTCTGGTTCATCGGGTTGTGGGCGATCTTTGTCTATTCGCCGATCGCGCACTGGGTATGGGGACCGGATGGCATTCTCAACGCCTCCAACGATGCGGCCTGGGTGAAAGTGCTCGATTTCGCCGGCGGCACGGTGGTGCACGTGAATTCGGGCACCGCCGGCCTGATGGCGGCGCTCATGCTCGGCAAGCGCAAGGACACGGCGCCCCCGCACAACATGGTCTACACCCTGATCGGCGCCTCGCTGCTGTGGGTCGGCTGGTTCGGATTTAATGCCGGCTCCGCCGTCTCCGCCGGGATGCAGTCGGGCATGGCCATGATGGTCACCCATCTTGCGACGGCGACAGCCGGGTTCACCTGGATGATCGTCGAGTGGATCATGCGCGGCAAACCGACCGTCATCGGCATCTGCTCGGGCGCCGTGGCCGGCTTGGTTGCCATTACCCCGGCTTCCGGCTTCGTGGGCCCAATGGGAGCGTTCGCGATCGGTATCGCCGCCGGCATCGTCTGCTATTGGGGCGTCACCGGGCTCAAGCACTTCTTCGGCTATGACGATGCGCTCGACGCATTCGGGGTCCACGCCGTCGGCGGGGCGACGGGCGCCATCCTCACCGGCGTGTTCGCGGTTGCGGCCTATGGCGGCACCGCGGGATTGATCGAGGGCAATGCCGGGCAGGTGGTCAACCAGATCATCGGCGTGGCGGTCGTGTTCGTCTACGACGTGATCGTTACCCTGATCATTCTGAAGATCGTCGACATGGTTATCGGGCTGCGCGTCAGCGAAGAAGTCGAGCGCGAGGGCCTCGATCTGGCTCTGCATGGGGAGGTCGTGCAGTAGCTAGCTGTAGCCGCAAGGTGCCGCCCCGGAATTGATCCGGGGCGGAGGCCGCCTTCCCGATAAAATCATGCTGGTCGGGAACGCGCAGGATTAGGCTGGATTCCGGCTTTCACAAGAGGACTTCAAAGAGACCTTGGCGCCAGCCACGACAGCCTCTTTGTTAGTGGGCGCCTTATTAAGGCGCGCACCGGGCGGCGCGGCGATCCGGCTATTCGCCCGGTGCTCCGCCTCAGCAGGTCAAAAAAAGAACGGTGTTCCGTGGCTGGGACAACCTGCGATCTGGACAAGTACCTCCCGGAATGGCAATGCCAAACTGACAAGCAAAGCCCTTTGTGGCGCTCAGATCGCCCCGTTTCGGGAGGAAAACCAATGGTGCGTAGCTCTTTTATTCTTGCAGCCGCCGTCGTGCTCGGCCTCGCCGGGGCGGACGCCGCATTCGCGGAAGAGACGGTCAAAATCGGCTTCATCCTGCCCATGACCGGCCAGCAGCAGTCCACCGGCAAGCAAGAGGCTGCCGGGATCAGGCTCTACATGGCGCAGCATGGCGACACTGTCGCTGGCAAGAAGATCGAGCTCATCATCAAGGATGACGGGGCGGTTCCCGACAATACCAAGCGGATCGCTCAGGAGCTCATCGTCAACGAAAAGGTGGCGTTCGTGGCCGGCTTCGGCGTCACGCCCGCCGCGCTCTCGGTCGCACCGCTTTCGGCCGAATCGAAGACGCCGGAAATCGTCACCGCGGCCGGCACCTCGATCATCACCGAGAAATCTCCGTATATCGCCCGCACCAGCTTTACGCTGGCTCAATCGACCGTGCCGATGGCCGACTGGGCGGCCGCCAACGGCATCAAGAAGGTCGTGACCATGATCTCCGACTACGCGCCGGGGGTGGACGCGGAAAAGTCGTTCGTTGCCGAATTCAAGAAAAAGGGCGGAGAGGTTCTGGAATCGATTCGCTTCCCGCTGGCTAATCCCGATTTCGCGCCCTTCCTGCAGCGCGCCGCCGACCAGAAGCCGGACGCGATCTTCGTGTTCGTTCCGTCGGGACAGGGCGGCACCTTCGTCAAGCAGTTCGTCGAGCGTGGCCTGGACAAGGCGGGCATCAAAATCATCGGCCCCGGCGACGTGATGGATGACGATCTTCTTCCCGCCATGGGCGATGCCGTGATCGGCACGGTCACCGCGCATCTATACTCGGCCGATCATGACTCGGCGCTCAACAAGGAGTTCGTCGCCGCCTTCAAGAAGGCCAATGACGGCATGCGGCCGAACTTCATGGCGGTCAGCGCCTATGACGGCATGCATCTGATCTACGAGGCGCTGAAAAAGACCGGCGGCAAGACCGACGGCGATTCGCTCATCGCCGCCATCAAAGGCATGGCCTGGGAATCGCCGCGCGGACCGATCTCGATCGATCCGCAGACCCGCGACATCGTTCAGAACATCTACATCCGCAAGGTCGAGAAGAAGAACGGCGAGCTCTACAACGTCGAATTATCCACCTTCCCCGCGGTCAAGGACCCGGTGAAGGCGGCCGAGCAGAAGTAAATCACTTCTCCCCCGCCGCGCGGGGAGAGGTCGACTTTCAAGCGAAGCGAGAAAGTCGGGTGAGGAGCATTTCCGCAAGTCTGCGCCAATTTGCTTGGTCCCTCACCCCAACCCTCTCCCCGCGTGCGGGGAGAGGGAGAAGAGTGTATTAGATCGATCATGCTGACGATCCTGTTCGACGGAATAGCCTACGGCATGCTGTTGTTCGTGCTGGCTTGCGGCCTCTCCGTCACGCTCGGCCTAATGAATTTCATCAATCTCGCCCATGGCGCCTTCGCCATGGCCGGCGGTTATTGCACGGTGATCCTGGTCAACCGGTTGGGCGTGCCCTTTGCGCTCGGCCTGCCAATTGCCTTCGTGGTCACAGCAGCGATCGGCGCGGTGTTGGAACGCACGCTCTACGTGCATCTCTATGCCCGCAGCCACCTGGATCAGGTGTTGTTCACGATCGGGCTCGTCTTCATGTCGGTGGCGGCCGTCGATTATGTGATGGGCTCCTCGCAGCAATTCGTGGTCATTCCGCAGGCGCTGCAAGGCCAGTTCAACGTCTTCGGCGTCGGCATGAGCAAATACCGGCTGCTGATCATCCTGATTTGCGGGCTGCTGACGATCGGATTGCAGTTGGCGATCACCAAGACGCGTTTCGGCAGCCGGTTGCGCGCCGCGGTCGACGACCGGCGCGTGGCGCGCGGTCTCGGAATCAATGTGGGCGTCGTCTTTGCCGTGACCTTCGCCTTCGGGTCGGGACTGGCCGGACTGGGCGGGGCGCTCGGCGCGGAAATTCTCGGCCTCGATCCGACCTTCCCGCTCAAATACCTGATCTACTTTTTGATCGTGGTCACGGTCGGCGGCACGACGAGCATTACCGGACCGTTCCTCGCCTCGATCCTGCTCGGCATCGCCGACGTCGCCGGCAAATATTATGTGCCGAAGCTCGGCGCGTTCGTGATCTATACGATCATGATCGTGGTCTTGATCTGGCGGCCGCAGGGCTTGTTCGCCCGCAGCGCCGCCCGGTGACGCGATGGCCGAAGCCGGCAACGAGGTTTCATCCTATTTGGCGCGCCGCGCGCGCTGGTCGCCGCTCGAGATCGCATTCTGGGTGTTCGCTTTCGCGACCATCTGGCTGTTCCCCGGCAAGCACCTCATTCTGACCGAGACGGCCATTCTCGCGCTGTTTGCGCTCTCGCTCGATCTGATCCTCGGCTATGCCGGGATCATCTCGCTCGGCCAGGCGGCGTTTTTCGGTCTGGCCGGCTATTGCGCCGGCCTGCTCGCCAAATACGGGATCATCAACGAGCCGGTCGTGGCGTTGATCGTGTCGGGCTTGGCGGCGGCGGCGCTCGGCTTCGTCACGAGCTTTCTGGTGCTGCGCGGCTCCGATCTGACCCGGCTGATGGTGACACTCGGCGTGGCGCTGATGCTGGGCGAGCTTGCCAACCGCTTTTCCAACGTCACCGGCGGCGCCGACGGCCTGCAGGGCGTCAGCATTGCGCCGATATTCGGCCGGTTCCGCTTCGATATGTTCGGCCATACCGGTTACATCTATTGCCTCGTGGTGCTGTTCATCTGTTTTCTGATTGCGCGGCGCATCGTCTATTCGCCGTTCGGCCTGTCGTTGCGCTCGCTGAAAGGTAATCCGCTGCGGGCCGCGGCGATCGGCATCCCGGTCAACCGCCGGCTGATCGCGATCTACACGGCCTCGGCCGGTTTCGCCGGAATCGCCGGCGGCCTGCTCACACAGACCACGGCCTTCTGCTCGCTCGACGTGCTTTCGCTCGAGCGCTCAGCCGACCTGCTCCTGGTGCTGATCATCGGCGGCACCGGCTATCTCTATGGCGGCTTGATCGGAGCGGTGATCTACAAATTCCTGCAGGACTGGATCGCGAGCCTGACGCCGCAATATTGGCAATTCTGGATCGGCTTCGTGCTGGTGGTCATCGTGCTGATCGGCCGCGAGCGCGCGGAGAGCTGGACTGCGGCGTTGCGCGCCTCGATCTATCGGCTCGGCAAGCAGCTGGTGACGCGGCCGGCGGCCGCCGGCGGCGCCGCGCGGAAGGGAGGTTGATCCATGCCGATCCTCGAAACGATCGGCCTGGAAAAGCGCTTCGGCGGCATTGTCGCCGCGCATGACGTTTCGCTGTCGATCGAGAAAGGCGCGCGGCACGCTTTGATCGGGCCGAACGGCGCCGGCAAGACCACGGTGATCAATCTGCTCACCGGCGTGCTGCGGCCGACCGCCGGCAGGATCATCCTTGGCGGCAACGACATTACGGCGCTGCGTCCGCATCAGCGCGTGCGGCTCGGCATGGCGCGCACGTTCCAGATCAATCAGCTGTTCCTGGATCTGACGCCGCTTGAAACGATCGGGCTTGCGGTCTCCGAACGGCTCGGGCTCG
This sequence comes from uncultured Alphaproteobacteria bacterium, assembly GCA_963831135.1. Classification (GTDB taxonomy): domain Bacteria; phylum Pseudomonadota; class Alphaproteobacteria; order Rhizobiales; family Xanthobacteraceae; genus BOG-931. The sequence goes on along the minus strand of CAWHPH010000062.1, from coordinate 14,608 downwards.
GCAGCGACTGGTGGCGGCTGGTCGGCAGCAAATCGGTGGTCACGGACGAGATCGTCGAGATCGTCGAGCGCTTTCGCCTCACCGACATCATGCATGAGCGCACGGCAATCCTGCCTTACGGCAAGCAACGCCTCCTTGAGATCGCGCTCGCATTTGCCTGCCGGCCGCAGGTGCTGCTGCTCGATGAGCCGGCCGCAGGCGTGCCGGATGCCGAACGGCAGGAGTTGCTGGCCACGATCGGCGAATTGCCGGCGGACGTCACCGTGCTCCTGATCGAGCACGACATGGATTTGGTATTTTCCTTCGCCGATCGCATTTCGGTTCTGGTCAATGGCGGTCTTCTGCTCGACGGCGCGCCCGAGGACGTGGCGCGCGATCCGCGGGTAAAGGCGGTCTATCTGGGCGAGGATCTCGATGGCTGATCTCCTCGAGATCGAGCATCTGTCCGCCGGATATGGCGACGCGGTGGTGCTCTCGAGCATCTCGCTATCGCTCGCCGAAGGCCAGGCGCTGGCGCTGCTCGGCCGCAACGGCATGGGCAAGACCACGCTGATCAACACCATCGTCGGCGTCACCCGCTATTTCTCCGGCACGATCGCGATCGACGGGCGCGACATTACCAAGCTGCGTCCGGATCAGCGCGCGCATGCCGGCGTCGGCTGGGTGCCGCAGGAGCGCAACATCTTCAAATCGCTCACCGTGCATGAGAACCTGACCGCCGTCGCTCGCCCGGGCCGCTGGACCACCGATAAGGTGTACGCCATGTTTCCGCGGCTCAACGAGCGCCGGCAAAATCTCGGCAATCAATTATCGGGTGGCGAACAGCAGATGCTCGCGGTCGGCCGCGCGCTGGTGCTCAATCCGCGGGTGCTGCTGCTCGATGAGCCGCTCGAGGGCCTGGCGCCGATTATTGTCGAGGAATTGCTGAAGGCGTTGCGGCGCATCATCCGCGACGAGGGCATGTCGGCCATTTTGGTCGAGCAGAATGCCAAGAAGATCCTCGGCGTCACCGACCATGCCGTCATTATCGAGCGCGGCACCGTCGTTCACGCCGCTGACAGCGCAAGCCTGCTGAACGACCGCGCGGCGCTCGAAACGCATCTCGGCGTTACCGATACCGGTCCGCGCCGTTTCGGCCGCGCCGGCCATTAAGCAAACCGGCCGCTTTCGTTCTTGGCTTCAACGGCGGCGGTGGAACCCGGCGCGCTGCAACGGCTTCGGGTCGTGCGAAGACGGCACGGTGCCGAAGCCTTACGAGCCGCAATCGGTGCACGACCGCATTCGCCGGCTGCTGGCGGCACGGCCGCCCAGGGGGGAAAACGGACGAGCCGAATAAGGCGGAAGCTCGCCAAAGGGCGACGCGACGCCTCTCTAGGCCACTGATTCGCTGTCCGGAATCGCGGTCTATCTATTTCCGATCGGTCGCCTTTTCGCGCCCGAAAACGCATCGCCAATCGTCGCCCGGCCGTCTAAAATCCGCGCCGCAAAACCGGGAATCGAACGGCGGGAGAGCCATGTCTACGTCCCTGATGACGACGCGACGTTTTGCGCCTTTGTTTTGGTGCCAGGCGTTCTCCGCCTTCGGCGACAACTTTCTCAAACAGGCGCTGGTGTTTGTCCTTCTATTCCAGCTCGGCGAGGCCGAATCCGGAGCGCTGATTCAGCTCGCCGCCGCAGCCCTCACTTTCCCGTTCTTCTTCCTATCGGGAATCGGAGGCGAACTCGCCGACCGCTACGACAAAGCGGTTGTGGCGCGCCGATTGAAGCTGTTCGAAATCGGCGTCGCGGTACTGGCGGTATTCGGCTTCTCGCTGCACTCGCGCGGCTTCGGCTCTGCTTCGATCCTCGTGCTCTTCCTCGCGGTGTTTCTCTACGGTGTCATCGCTGCGCTGTTCGGTCCGATCAAATACGGCATCCTGCCCGATCATTTGGCTCGTGAAGAGCTGACCAAGGGTAATGCGCTGGTCGAAGGTGGAACGTTTCTCGCCATCCTGATCGGCACGATTGTCGCGGGGCTCGCCGCGGGCGGCGGCGGCGACCCGCTGCATTTCGCTTGGCTCATGCTGGTGTCGGCGGCCGCCTGCTGGATTGCGAGCCTGTTCATTCCGCGCACCGGCGAAGGCGCGCCCAATCTGAAGATCAATCCGAATATCGCTGCCTCGACCATCGGCCTCATCAAGTACATTTACGCCGAGCCGCGGCTGTGGTGGGGCGCCATGGTGGCGAGCTGGTTCTGGCTGGTCGGGGCCGTTGTCCTCTCCATGCTGCCGACCTTGGCGGAACATCAGATCGGCGGCACCGCCGGCGTCGTCACTCTCTTTCTCACCATCTTCTCCGTCGCGGTCGCGGTTGGATCCGGCCTTGCCGCCTGGCTCGCGCATGGACGCATCGTGTTATTGCCGACGCTGATCGGCGGCGTGTTTATCGGCCTCTTCGCCCTCGATCTCGGCTGGACCGCGTCGGCGATCGTGCATCCGGCAAATGCGGTCGACATCAGGCATTATTTCTCGTCGCCGCACTCGATCCACATCGCCATCGATCTTGCCGGACTGGCGATCGCCGGCGGCTTGTTCATCGTGCCGACTTTCGCCGCCGTGCAGGCCTGGGCCGGGCCCGATCATCGCGCCCGGGTCGTTGCCGCCGTCAACGTGCTCAATGCCGCCTTCATGGTGGTGGGCGCCTTGTTGTTCGGCCTTTTGCAGAAGCTCGGCTTCGGCATCCCTCTGCTGTTCGCGATCATCGGCGTCGCCAACCTCGTTGTCGCCGTCATCATCGCCCGCACCATGCCGACGAGCTGGCTCAACGATCTTCTGTCCATTGTCTTCCGCGCCTTCTTCCGGCTCGAAGTCGAGGGGCTGGAAAACGTCGCCAAGGCCGGCGACAACGCCATCATCGCGATGAACCACGTGAGCTTCCTCGACGCGCCTGTCGCGATGGCGATCCTGCCCAAGCGCCCGGTCTTCGCCGTCGACACCGGGATCGCGCAGCGCTGGTGGATCCAGCCGTTCCTGCCCTTCGTGCGCACCATGGCGCTCGACCCGCTCAAGCCGATGGCGCTGCGCACGATCATCAATGCGGTGCGCGACGGCAACATGCTGGTGATCTTTCCGGAGGGCCGCATCACCATCACCGGCAGCTTGATGAAAATCTATGACGGCGCGGCCATGATCGCCGACAAGTCGGATGCGATGGTGGTGCCGGTGCGAATCGAGGGACCGGAGCAGACGATCTTCAGCCGGTTGACGAGCGCGCAGGTGCGCCGCCGGATCTTCCCGAAGATCAAGGTGACGATCCTCGAGCCGGTGAAGATGAATGTCGATCCGGCGCTCAAGGGCCGCAAGCGGCGCCAGGCCGCCGGCGCCGCGATGTACGACATCATGTCGAACCTGATGTTCCGCACCGCGCGCACCAACCGCACCGTGATCGAAGCGGTGATCGAGGCGGCAAAAACCCACGGCGGGAGCTGGCAGGCGATCGAGGATCCGACCAGCGGCCGCCTGACCTATAAGCGGCTGCTGCAGGCGACGCGCATCCTGGGCGCGAAGCTGATGCCGCTCGCCCCCGAGGGGCGCGCGATCGGCGTCATGCTGCCGACGTCGAACGGCGCCGCCGTGACCGTGCTGGCGCTGATGTCAGGCGGCCGCGTGCCGGCGATGATCAATTTCAGCGCCGGCGCCGCCAACGTGCTGGGCGCCTGCCGGGCGGCGCAGATCGACACCATCGTCACCGCGCATGCTTTCGTGGAGAAAGGCCGGCTCGAGAAGCTCATCACCGGGATCGAAGGTCATGTTCGCTTGGTCTATCTAGAAGACATCCGCAAGACCGTGACCTTCTCCGACAAGCTCTTCGGGGCGTTGCGGGCGAAAAGGCCGCTCGTCGCGCGCAAGCCGGACGACTGGGCGGTCGTGTTGTTCACGTCCGGGACGGAAGGCGTGCCGAAAGGCGTCGTTCTTTCGCATCGCAACGTGCTCTCGAATGTCGCGCAGGCGGAGGCGCGGATCGATTTCGGGCGCGATGACCGGCTGTTCATGGCGCTGCCGGCTTTTCATTCATTCGGCTTCATGGGCGGCATCGTGCTGCCGCTCATCTCCGGCGTGCCGACTTTCTTTTATCCGTCGCCGCTGCATTACCGCACGGTGCCGGAATTGGTTTACGGCATCTGCGCGACCTACATGTTCGGTACCGACACATTCCTCACCGGATATGCGCGCATGGCGAATCCCTACGACTTCCGCTCGCTGCGCTACATCATCGCCGGCGCCGAGCCGATCAAGGAAACTACCCGCCAGACCTATCTGGAAAAGTTCGGCATGCGCATCCTCGAAGGCTATGGCGTGACCGAGACCTCGCCGGTGCTCGCGCTCAACACGCCGATGTTCAACAAGTTCGGCACCGTCGGCCGGTTGCTGCCGGGCATGCAGGCGCGGCTGGACAAAGTCGAGGGCGTCGACGAGGGCGCCGGGCGGCTGTTCGTCAAAGGCCCGAACGTGATGCTCGGTTATCTGCGCGCCGACAAACCCGGCGTGCTCGAGCCGCCGCATGACGGCTGGTACGATACCGGCGACATCGTTTCCATCGACGAGCAGGGCTACATTGCCATCAAAGGCCGCGCCAAGCGTTTCGCCAAGGTCGGCGGCGAGATGATCTCGCTCGCCGCGGTAGAGATGCTCGCCGCCGAGCTGTGGCCAAACTATAACTCCGCAGTGGTGGCGGTGCCCGATGTCCGCAAGGGCGAGCGGCTCATTCTGATCACCGACAAGCACAGCGCCACGCGCGCCGATTTTCAGGCTTATGCGCGCAGCAAACATGCCGCCGAGCTGATGATGCCCTCGGAAATCGTCATCGTCGACAAGCTGCCGCTGCTTGGCTCCGGCAAGCCGGATCTGCAGACCATCCAGAAATTGGTCAACGAGCAGATCGCAGCCAAAGCCACCGCGGCGGAATGACCACATCTGTCGGCAGCCACATAAACCGGAAGGCCGCTTGCAGCCTTGAACCATCTCCTTGAGATCGCAATATGAATGTTGCGATCATCTCCGGGAAAACCCAAGAGTGCAGCAAACCATGTTTGAATCGTTTCGAAATTTCGTCGGCGAATTTGTCGAAGGCGGAAAGCATCCGAGCGAATTTGCCGAAAACGATTACCGCCTCGCGGCCGTGGCTTTGCTCGTGCATGCCGCCGGCATCGACGGCGACATGTCGCAGAGCGAGCGCGACACGCTTTATGCCATCGTGAAGCGGCGCTTTGACCTCGACGAGGCGCGGGCAGATGAATTGATCGACAAGGCGACGGCGGCCGAGCATGAGGCCGTCGATCTTTATCATTTCACCAAGCTGCTCAACCGCGTGCTCGACGAGGAAGGTCGCGCCAAAATCGTCGAGATGATGTGGGAGATCGTCTACGCCGACGGCGCCCGCGACGAACTGGAAGACAACCTGTTATGGCGGGCCGCCGACCTTCTCGGCGTTTCGGCGCGGGAAAGAATCGAGCTGCGGCAACGCATCGCCAAAGAGGCCGGCGAGCCCGGCGACGCGTAAGAGCCGCCGCACCGCCCGGTCCCCCGGGCATGGCTGCCTCGCAGAGCAAACCTTTGCTTTTGCCGCTGAAAACGATAAAAATTTTCTGCGGGCGTTTCGATTCTTTCCAAATCATGCCAGAGCCAGAGCCGATCCTGATCATCCTGCACCAGGAACACTCGACCCCCGGACGGGTCGGCTATTCGCTCAAGCGCCTCGGTTACCCGCTGGATGTGCGCCGCCCGCGTTTTGGCGACCCGCTACCGGAGACGCTGCGCGGCCACGCCGCGGCTATCGTTTTCGGCGGGCCGATGAGCGCCAATGACCAAGACGAGTTCATCCGGCGGGAGATCGATTGGATCACAGTGCCGCTGAAGGAAGACAAGCCCTTCCTCGGCATCTGTCTCGGCGCGCAGATGTGTGCGCGCGCGCTCGGCGCCCGGGTCTTTCCCCACCCGGAGGGTCAGGCCGAGATCGGCTATTACCCCATCAGACCTACGCCGGCGGGGCGCGCGGTGGTCAGCGACTGGCCGGAACAGGTCTATCAGTGGCATCGCGAGGGCTTCGATCTGCCGTACAGCGCCGAGCTTTTGGCCGAAGGCGACATGTTCGAGGTGCAGGCATTCCGCTACGGCCGAAGCTTCGCCCTGCAATTTCATCCCGATGTGACGCACGCCATGATGCACCGCTGGACCACGCGCGGGCACGTGCGGCTGGAGATGCCGGGGGCAAAGCCGCGCGCCCAGCATTTTGCCGACCGGGAGGTCTACGACTACAGCGCCCGCGCCTGGCTCAGCGTCTTTCTCGAACACTGGATTGGCGGCTGATAGCTAAAGCATGATCCGCAAAAGTGGAATCCGGTTTTCCGAAAAGATCATGCTCCACCAAAATGTTAGAGCGCCAATCGGTTCAATCTGAAGCGATTGCGCTCTAATATCGCGCCATTCGGCGGCAAAATGATTGGCGCTGACGATGCGCGAAAGGTCATGACAGCCGGTGCAGGTCGTTGCGACGATCTGCTTGGCGGCACCCGCCGGCAGATCGGCTTCGGTTGCGGATTTGGATTCCTGTGCCGCGGCGGCGGATACGGCGCAGAAGGCCAGCACGGCTGCGATCGGTATCGAGTTCATGGCTGTTTGGTTGTTGTTCAAAGACGTCTTGTTGTCGTTCAAAGCCGTCCTATTCCGTGCGGGCGAGCTGGTCGGCGAAATAGGCGACCGTCTTGGTATAGACCTTGGACGCGTTCCACAGCAGCAGCACCTGGAAGTTTGCCGTGCCTTCGTCCCAAGGCTGGCCGCGCTGCCAACCATAGCCTCTGAGATAGTTGGCGGTAGAGGCGAGCACGTCCGGCACGCTGCGGATCAGATCGCGGTGGCCGCTGCCGTCATAATCGACAGCGTATTTCAGATAGGACGACGGCAAAAACTGCGTCTGGCCGATCTCGCCCGCCCAGGCGCCGCGCATGTCCGCCGGATTCATGTCGCCGCGATCGACGATCTGCAAAGCCGCGATCACTTCAGGGCGAAACTTGTCCGGCCGGCGACAGTCATAGGCCAGCGTCGCCAGCGAGCGGATGGTCGGAAACTTTCCGGAATTGGCCCCGAAATCGGTCTCCAGGCCCCAAATGGCGACAATGACAGGTCCGGGGACGCCGAATTGCTGCTCGATCCGGGCGAAGATCGGCGCATATTGCTTGAGGAGCTTCGCGCCCTTCGAAAGCCGCGGCGGCACCATGCGGCCGGAAAATTGCTCGAAGCTCTGGCGGAAAACGCCCTGCGCATGGTCGCGCGCGATAATATTGGGATCATAAGTGAGGCCGGAAAGCGCCGATTGAATCGTCCGCTGCGATATGCCTTGCGCGGCCGCTTCTTGCTTGACGCCTTCAAGCCACTCGCCGAACTCGCCGCCGCAGGGTGCGGCGGCCGCCGGTAGGGTCGTGCTTCCCAGCCAAAGCATCAAAACGGCCAGTCGAGCGGTCATCGGTCGCATGAGATTCTGATCCCCTTGCTACTTGTCATGAGAATGCATCGGATTGGGTCGCCACTATGATGCGGCAGGCAGATGGAACATGCCAGCCTTCGCGAGCTGCGCTGACGCGTCGAGCCCAGTTGCCCGGCCCGAAGCCCGCGCGGCGAGCGAAGGACCGGCGGAGCTGAGGGTTCCTGCAAACCCAGAACCATCCTACTGAAATCATGTCTGTTTTCGTCAGAATGTCCAAACCGAGGATAGCACCCTGACCAACGCGGGCGGGTCTGGACGGATTGTTTGGTGGGATCCCGCGTTAAATCCGCCCTTGGCGGTGGACCGGACGCGGCCAAGTAGCATGCCCGGGCTCGCACGGCCGAGTTGTCATTGGCGCCGCTGCCTCGGTTGTCCCAGGTTCTCGCGAATGTGACGGGCGAGGAGCCCGCTCGCGGCCGACAGGGAAGGCGCACAGTGCAGCCGGATGTCGGCGCGTGGCAGCGGCGGAAGGCCATGCTCACGCCCGAACGGCACGAGCGATCGAGGGAGCGTCCCCGATTTCACGACCGTGATGGCCAAGCCTTGATTGGCGATTGCCTCCACCGCGGCGAGGCTGTGACTGACGAAAGCAAGCCGCCACTGGCGCCCTGCACGATCGAGGGCATCCAAGGCCCACTTCCGGAACAGACATCCCGGCGGATAGAGCGCGACCGGAAGCGGATCGAGATCCTTTGGGTTGATCGAGGCCGGGCCGGCCCAGACAGCCTGCTCGCGCCGCAGCAACTCCCCCGTTCGCTCGCCAGCTTCGTGCATGGCAATGACGATGTCGTAGGTGCGGCCGAGCCGCCCGACCATGCCCGATGTGAGTCCCGTCTCCATCTGCAGCTCGATGCCGGGATACATGTTCGAGAAGCTCTTGAGGATAGGCGGCAGGATGAGCGCGCCGTAGTCGTCCATCACGCCAAGGCGAACGCGGCCTTCAATACGATGCTGCTTGAGCCGCTGCACCGCCTCGTCGCCAAGCATGAGGATGCGGCGTGCGTATCCCACCAATCCTTCGCCGGCGGCGCTCAACGCCACATTGGTCGTTGAGCGCTTGAACAATTCCGTTCCAAGCTGCGTCTCCAGCCGCTTGATTTGCGAACTGACCGCCGACTGCGTGCGATTGAGCGAGCTCGCGGCGCGTGTGAACGACAGTTGATCTGCGACGGCAAGGAACGCTTTCAGAAGCTCAGGATCCAGCGCCGGACTACTCATGACGATTTGTGATGATGGCCATATTGATAATTTGTTTCTCCGATGAGTAGCCGACCGCTATGGCAACGGCAACTGCCTCGACGCTCAGGGAGATATCCGTGCCGCGCCCACGCCCAACCGACACCAGCTGGGACCGCGTAGCTCCGCGCCCGTTCAAGATCGACGTGCCCGAGAGCCGCCTGGATGATCTAAAGGCCCGTCTTGCGCGCGCGCGCTGGCCGGACGAGATTTCAGGCGAACCGTGGCAGTTCGGAACGGACTTGGCCTACCTCAAATCGCTCTGCGCCTACTGGAAGGACCAATACGACTGGCGCGCGCAGGAAGCCCAAATCAACCTGTTCAAGCAGTTCAAGGTATCGATCGGCGGGTGCGACCTTCATTACATTTGCGAGCAGGGCGAAGGCGCCAGCCCGCGCCCATTGCTCTTGACCCACGGTTGGCCGGGCTCGTTCTATGAGTATCACAAGCTCATTCCCCGCCTGACGCACCCGTCACGGTATGGCGGATCTGCAGACGACGCCTTCACAATCGTCGTGCCGTCGATGCCGGGCCACGGCTTCTCATTTAGGGAAAACCAAGCGCGCTTCGGATTGAACGAGATCGCCGACAGCTTGAAGACGCTGATGGTCGAGGTCCTCGGGCACCGGCCCTTCGCGGCTCATGGTCATGACTGGGGCGCCTTCATTGCGACACGCCTGGGCTACGCGCATGCCGCGCACGTTTCCGGCATCCACATCACGTTGCTGGCCATGCCGCGCCGGCCGGCAACGACACCGCCGCGCACGCCGGACGAGGAACGGTTTCAACGGCAGCTCGATCATTGGCTGCGCGAGGAGACCGGCTACTCGCAGATCATGGGCACTAAGCCGCAGACGCTCGCCTATGCGCTGAGCGACTCGCCTGTCGGGCTCGCGGCGTGGATCGTCGAGAAGTTTCACCGCTGGAGCGATTGTGGCGGCGACCTCGATCGCCACTTTGGTCGCGACGTGCTGCTGACCAACATCATGATGTACTGGCTGACCGGCGCCATTGGCTCGACGTTCTGGCCCTACTACGCGCGCCTGCACGAACCGTGGATCGTGCCGGATGGCGAGTTGGTCATGGTGCCGACGGCTTACGCCGAGCATCCCAGAGAGATTCTCACGCCGCCGCGATCACTGGCGGAGCCCTTCTACGGCAATATTCGGCGCTGGACGCGTATGCCGGCCGGCGGCCACTTTCCGGCGCTCGAGTATCCGGATGCGCTGGCGAGCGATATCCGCGCATTTTTTCGCGGCCTGCCGCGTTAGAGCATGATCCGGAAAAGTGGAATCCGGTGTTCCGAAAAGATCCTGCTCCAGCAAAATGTTAGAGCGCCAATCGATTCAATCTGAAGCGATTGCGCTCTGGGCGCCGGCCGCGCTCGGCCGCTTGATTTCTTGCAGTTTTGGTGGAGCCGAGGGGATTCGAACCCCTGACCTCCGCAGTGCGATTGCGGCGCTCTCCCAACTGAGCTACGGCCCCCGCCGCCGGCACGAACGGGCCGATAGAGTGCCGGCTTTTGGCGAGTTCGGGCCATTTAGGGCGGAGGGCCTAGCGTGTCAATGGCCGGCACAGGGCGAATCAGGCTCATTAAGAAAGCTTCCAATGCGCGCGGCTAACCCGCCTTTGCCGGAGCGCTTTCGCTTGTTCGGCGCACGTCAAATCGGTAGGTTCCCTCCGTCTCACCGGCGAATGGCATCCATGCGCGCATTGTTTCTGGTTATCGATCTTGCCCTCGAGCTTTACATCTGGATCGTGATCGCGGCCGCGATCTTCTCCTGGCTGGTCGCCTTCCATGTGGTGAATACGCGCAATCAGGCGATCGCCATGATCGGCGAATTTCTCTACCGCATCACCGAGCCGGTGCTGCGGCCGATCCGGAACTTTCTTCCGAATCTCGGCGGTATCGACATCTCCCCGGTGGTCTTGTTTCTGATCATCATCTTCATTCGCTACGTCATCGCGCTCTACGTCCTGCCGAACGTCTACTGACCGGCCGTGGCGCCGGAGCCGTGGACGGCGACGGCTGACGGCCTGCTTGTCGAGGTGCGGCTGACGCCGCGCGGCGGCCGCGATGCGATCGAGGGGATTGAGCAGCGGGCCGACGGGCGCGCCGTCCTGAAGGCGAGAGTGCGCGCCGCACCATCGGACGGCGAAGCGAACGCTGCGCTCTGCCGGCTTGTCGCCGCCGCGCTCGATGTGGCGCCGCGCGACGTGACCATCGCAGCCGGGGCGGCATCGCGCATCAAGCGCGTGCTGATCAAGGGGCGGGCGGCGGCCATGATCGCAACCTTGCGACGATTGGCGACAAAGCAGCATTGACTAGCATGCAGGCCCGCGCCGTGCCGCCTCCGTCAACGTCCGTTCGACGATGTCAGCTGTTCCAGCCGAAGGCGATCTTGTCGAGCACGCGCGCGCCGAATTTTTCCGACGAGCGGGCCACGGTCTTGCCGCCGAGCGCGCGGTAAAATTCAACCGCCGTGTCGTTCTCGGAGAGCGCCCACACGATCAAAGATTTGAGGCCGCTCTGCAGCAGGTCGCGGCGCGCCGCCGTGAACAGCCGGCGGCCGAAGCCGAGGCCCTGAAATTCCGGCCGCAGATAAAGCTCGTAGATCTCGCCGTCGTAATGCAGGCTGCGCGCGCGATTACGTCCGTAATTGGCGTAGCCCGCGACCTTGTCGCCGAACTGCAGAAGCGCGATGCGGCTGCCTTTGCGAATCGCGCTGTCCCACCAGGCAGCGCCGCGACGATTGATCAGCCGCTCCAGCTCAGCGCCGGGAATGATTCCCTGATAAGCCGTCCGCCATGCCTCATCGTGCGCATCCGCGACGGCCCCGGCGTCGTACGGTTTAGCGCGGCGAATCTCGATGAGGACAGTGCTCATGGCATCATCAAAGCAAGCGATTGTCCGACCTTCAAGTCCCACGATTCACGCTGGGTTAACGATGGGAATTATTTACCGAAACGGCGCGGTCCGCACCACAATTGCGGGAAAAAAAATGCGTCTCCGTGCACAATCTGTCGGGCTGTTGCACGAGCGACACGGTTGCGCGATAGTACTAGCGATTTCGCCGGTTATCGAAAGTCGTCAGGGTCGGCGATCCGCCCAGCGGTGATGTCTGAGCCATCAACGTCCGGCTGGCGGAGCTCTGTCACACGCGCTCGGCTTCTTTGCGCCGCTCGTCCCTCTTGCGCTCGTTGGGGTCGAGCAGCTTTTTGCGCAGACGAATCGATTTCGGCGTCACCTCGACGAACTCATCGTCCTGAATATAGGCGAGCGCCTTCTCCAACGTCATGCGGATCGGCGGCGTCAGCCGAATGGCTTCGTCCTTGGAATGGGTGCGGATGTTGGTGAGCTTCTTGCCCTTGAGCACATTCACTTCAAGGTCGTTGTCGCGGGTGTGCTCGCCGACGATCATGCCGCGATACACCTTCCAGCCCGGCTCGATCATCATCGGTCCGCGGTCTTCCAGGTTCCACATGGCGTAGGCAACCGACTCGCCTTGATCGGTCGAGATCAGCACGCCGTTGCGCCGCCCGGTAATCTCGCCGCGGTGCGGGCCGTAAGCATGAAACACGCGGTTCATCACCGCGGTCCCGCGCGTGTCGGTCAGCAGCTCGCCGTGATAACCAATGAGCCCGCGCGTCGGCGCGTAGAAGATCAGCCGCACGCGTCCGCCGCCCGACGGCCGCATCTCGATCATCTCGCCTTTGCGTTCGGCGAGTTTCTGCACGACGATGCCGGCATGCTGCTCGTCGACGTCGATGACGACTTCCTCGATGGGCTCCAGCAATTCGCCCGACGGCCCGTGCTGAAACAAAACCTTCGGGCGCGATACGGAAAGCTCGAAGCCTTCGCGGCGCATGGTCTCGATGAGAATGCCGAGCTGCAATTCGCCGCGGCCGGCGACCTCCATCGAGTCTTTCTCCGACGATTCTGAAATTCGCAGCGCCACATTGCCTTCCGCTTCGCGCAGCAAGCGTTCGCGGATGACCCGGCTTTGCACCTTGTCGCCCTCGGTGCCGGCAAGCGGCGAATCGTTGATGCGGAACGTCATGGCGAGCGTCGGCGGATCGATCGGCTGCGCCGGCAGCGGCTCCGTCACTTCGGGCGCGCACAGCGTATGCGACACGGTGGCCTCCGGCAGGCCCGCGAGCGAGACGATGTCGCCGGCAAAACCTTCGTCGATGGGCGTCCTCTCCAAACCGCGGAAGGCCAGAACCTTGGTCACGCGCCCTTCTTCGATGAGCTCGCCGTTACGATCGAGCACCTTGATCTGCTGGTTCGGCTTTATCGAGCCTGACGTGATGCGGCCAGTGACGATGCGGCCGAGATAAGGGTTCGACTCCAGGATCGTGCCGAGCATGCGGAATGCGCCGTCCTCGACCACCGGCGATCCGACGTGCCGGACAATGAGATCGAACAACGGCACCATGCCCTTGTCGGCCGGACCGGCCGGATTGGAGGCCATCCAGCCCTGCTTTGCCGAACCATAGAGGATCGGGAAATCGAGCTGTTCTTCGCTGGCATCAAGCGCGGCGAACAGGTCGAAGACTTCGTTGGCCACCTCGTTCGGGCGGGCGTCCGGCCGATCGACCTTGTTGATGACCACAATCGGCTTGAGGCCGACTTTGAGCGCCTTGGTGACGACGAACTTGGTTTGCGGCAAGGGGCCCTCGGCCGCATCCACCAGCACCAGCGCGCCGTCCACCATGTTGAGAATGCGCTCGACCTCGCCGCCGAAATCGGCGTGACCGGGGGTATCGACGATGTTGATGCGCACGTCGTGCCACAAAATTGACGTCGCTTTCGCCAGGATGGTGATGCCCCGCTCGCGTTCCAGATCGTTGGAATCGAGCGCACGCTCGGCGACCCGCTGATTCTCGCGGAATGCGCCGGATTGCTGCAGCAGGCGGTCAACCAGGGTGGTCTTGCCGTGGTCGACATGCGCGATAATGGCGATGTTGCGAAGCTTCATCGGGGCGGTGTTAAATTGTGGGCAGTGTTAAAACCGTTGCGGGCCCCCCAAGGGGCCCGCGTGCCGGCGGAATATAGTCAGTCGCGGGCACTTCGCAATGCGGGAGCTGTGCTACAATTAATCTTAATGAGCGCCGTTACTGAGTTCCCTGGGCAAAATCGCGGCCGGCAACTAAGGGAGGGGTCCCGTTGCGTTATCCGCTGACCACCCGCAATACGCGCCGCATCCTCTGCGTATTTCCGGCCTATACGCCCTCCTTCGGCACGTTTTCGCATGCTTATCATCTGTTCGGGCGGGTGCGCGCCTTCATGCCGCCGCAGGGTCTTTTGCTGATCGCGGCCTATATGCCCGAACAATGGCCGGTTCGTTTCATCGATGAGAATATCGCGCCGGCGAGCGCCGCGGATTTCGCGTGGGCCGATGCCGTGTTTGTCAGCGGCATGCACATTCAGGCGCCGCAGATCCACGACATCGCCCGCCGCGCCAAAGCGGCCGGCAAGGTCACCGCACTCGGCGGCCCATCCGTCTCGGGCGCGCCGGAAATGTATCCGGAGTTCGACTATATCCACATCGGCGAGATCGGCGACAGCACCGACAGGCTGATCGCGCGGCTGGACGAGGATTGCACACCGCCGCCGGCGCAGACGCGATTCGAGACCGCCGAGCGGTTGCCGCTGTGCGATTTTCCCGTGCCTGCCTACCACCTGATCAGGCTCGATCGCTACCTGCTCGGCTCGCTGCAATTCTCCAGCGGTTGTCCCTATCGCTGCGAATTCTGCGACATCCCGGCGCTGTATGGCCGCCAGCCGCGGATGAAAACGCCGGAGCAGCTTTGCGCCGAGCTCGACGCCATGCTGGCGCAGGGCAGCTAT